>CAIVGL010000097.1 GCA_903905505.1 uncultured Bacteroidia bacterium
CCATTTATACGAAGATCTTTCGAATCGAAATTGCGAAACTCATTACCTCCTGGAAAATTATTCTCCCGACTAAGTTCATAGATCAGTAGATTGTCGCGAACAATCATAGGCTTTAAGTTAACCAGACTATTATCGGCTCTTCCATTCTGCAAAACGACAACCTTAACATCGGTTCGTGGATCAGAAATACTCAACCGAGAATAATCAATCGAGAAATTAACCTCTTGATCCCGTCCATTAAAACCTTCAAGAATCGATTTCTTCACCAATCCATTAACTTCGGCTATAGGCTCAACAACATAGAAACGACGGGTGAGAACAGGCTCTGTGCGATTACCATCTTCAAAAACCGAGAGCACATAATTGCCCGACACTAAGAAATGAACTTGCTCATTTGGAAGCGCTAACTGATAGTTTGTGTAGCGAATGGTTGTATTTATTGAGGATGCATAATCATTAATGGGATTATCATTAAACCCTTCCATATACTCAGAAAGTGGAATTCGAGAGGGATACCAGTTTGCATCACAGTGAGCTATGGTATAATAGAAACTTGAAACATGGTCTGAGACCTCATCAAATTTCAAAATCAGATGCTGATCTTGACCTTGCTCTAAGATAGGAATCGAAAAATCCCATCCTTTTCTGAACATCTGAACCGAGCGAATTGCCTTACGATAAATACCATTACTCAAAGGCTCATCTGCCTCCGAGACAGATGCTGACCCAACAAGTAGAAACAGCAAAAACAAAATTTTCAATGTTTTAAACCTCATCATGTGTCCCTTATGTTTAGTTTTAATCTGAATCATTTCTTTTGCTGTTTTAAGTTCAACGACTGCTGATGAATCCAACCTATAACTAAATCCACCACTTGGTTGTAATTCATCACGCCAGCCTCAATGTGATTTGTCTTAAGGTACGCATTATTTGCAGCTGTCTGCATCTTATCAAGCGTTTTATTCTGTAGTCCTTGCCAATGAGCCCGCTGGAATCTCAAGTCAAGAATTACTGGTTTTTTTATCTTTTTCACATACTCTTTGACATCTTTAAATGCTGATGCATCAGACAAGAAGTATACCAATAGGTTTACATATCCGGAATACTGCAAACGTTGATCGGATGATGTGGTGCAGACAATGAACGAGGCTAAATTTGCTTCAGCTTCATTCGTTATCCCAAATTGATGTGCTTTTTCATGTGCCAGCACATATGGGTATTCAATCGGAAGAAGATAATTATTCAGATGAACCTCATTGAAGAATGGTCCAAAATAGCCACTCACGCCAGACATGGCAAACAACGAACTAAACAACATCGTCTTGGTGCGCCTTGTTCCATTGGGATAATTGATCCCAAGAACATCCTTGTTATTTGCATACGACTCCTCGATAAGCTGATCAACGGCAGTGTAATCAGCCGGAGATATCGGACAATACGATTTATTTGTTTGGGTTATTAATGAATCTAATGTTACCCGAAAAATTTGCTCATCGGATTTGAGGATTTCCCAGCCTAGACGAGATTCTATCTTAGGTCTAAAGTAATTAAAACCCCATACTAAATAGAAGAATGCATACAACAAGGCAGCCATCTGGAAGATTCGAAGTAGAAACCAGCTCCATTTAGCCGACGAAAATAAAACGAAATAAATTCCATATAAAATCATAAAAACCCCGGCTACCCAAAATAGATCCCACAAAGACAACGGCATCTGACTACTTACAGAAGAAAAAACACTGGAAAGGACTGGGTAAATTCCATTTGAATAATAATATTCGACCAGACTAGCATGTGAAGAAGCGAATTGAACTCCAAGAAAAATAAGACATGCCACCACGAAAGGCCAAATAGACCAAGCGAAGGCAACTAGCTGTTCTCGAGTGATTTCTTTTAAATACTTACGCATTTTCAACTTTTAATCATCCAACAATTCAACCATTACATCCGGGTAAAAAAGTCAGTTGTCGATCAGTATTCTCGAAATAGCGATCACAACTGATCGCGCAAAACCATATTTAGGATAAAAAGATTCGAATTACACTAAAATAATTCATCGTAAAACTACAAAATGATTACCAATGTTTAACTTTGGGCTTAATGAATGAGCAACTAAAGTTATCAGAATTAAATGGACGGGTTAAACAAGCTGTCGCATTGTCTTTCACAGCCCCTCTTTGGGTTGTTGCTGAGATTTCTGAGCTTAAGATCAATCGGAATGGGCATTGTTATCTGGTCTTGATTGAGAAGGAAGAGCTAGGCGAAGGCATAATAGCTCAAGCTAAAGCCACCATCTGGTCTTACACATTCAGAATGCTTCAACCCTACTTTGAAACAACTACAGGCCAACCACTGACTGAAGGGATCAAGGTCTTGGTCAGTGTATCAGTTGAATTTCATGAATTATATGGCTACAGTTTAAATATCCGGGATATTGACCCCACCTATACCTTAGGGGATATGGCGAGGAAGCGAAAAGAGATCATCACACGACTTCAAGCAGACGGAGTCTTTGAGATGAACAAAGAGCTTGAGCTTCCCCTTGTTCCTCAGAAGATTGCCATAGTATCCTCATCCACGGCTGCGGGGTATGAAGATTTCATGGATCACTTGACCAATAACGTCGGTAAGTATAAGTTTCACACCAAGCTTTTCCCCGCAGTGATGCAGGGCAATCAAGCCGAATCGTCGATCATTGAAGCGTTAGAGCAAATATATCAACATGAAGATTTTTTTGATGTGGTCGTCATTATCCGAGGCGGAGGTTCGCAAGCCGACCTTAGCTGCTTTGACAATTACAATCTAGCCTATTACATCACTCAATTTCCAATTCCTGTCCTAACAGGTATTGGTCATGAAAAAGATGATTCGATAGTCGATATGGTGGCACATACGCGTCTAAAAACACCTACCGCAGTAGCCGAATTCTTAGTGAATACGCTTGTAAAATTCGATGCTACGCTTTCTGAGCTAAACTGGCATTTCACACAGAAAGTTAATGAGGTGCTGCTCACAGCACAAGGCAAGATTGATTTTTACACACGAGCCATCGCCCCAATTGTCCAAGAGAAAATCACAAAAACAAACAATCGACTAGATCAAACAATTTACAAAGTTGATCATCTGATTAGACTATTTATTCAAAGCAAAAGCCATCAATTAGAGAGAACAGAAGAGGCTTTCCTGCAAGAATCGAAAAACTTCTCCCGGAAGCAGCTTCGCATTCTTGAACGATCGACATCAACACTCTCCAGCGCTGTGCAACGGATAAGCTTGTATAACAGAGAGCTAATTAGTCGGAAAATCAAACAGTCGGAGCAACTTATTAAAAAGAACCTAGCCCAACAGATTCATTTCTTAGAGCTTGCGAATCAGAAAGCCATCCTAATCGATCCTTCAAAAATACTTTCAAGAGGTTATTCTATAACAACCTATAAAGGTAAGGCATTAAAAACGACTGAATATCTAAAAGACCACGAACTTATTGAAACTAGATTAGCGCAAGGCACCATTATCAGTGAAGTAAAAACAATTTCTAAAAGAAAATAAGATGAGCACTAACAAGCAACAAACAACTTACAAAGAGGCAATTACAGAGATCGAAGAGATTCTTGCTCAACTTGAAAACAATGAGTTAGACGTAGACGAACTATCCGAGAAAGTAAAACGAGTCTCTCTATTGGTAACCTTATGCAAAGACAAACTACACCATACAGAGAAAGAAATCGATAAGATTTTAAAAGATATGGAACCCAATTCTTAATTCTTTGGCAAGGCCTTAAGTGACTATGCCAAAGAATTAAGTGAACCTAAAATCCCACGCTTACGCTAAACATAAAATTGGTTCCTGCCTGAGGGAAATATCCATCCATCTTGTTGCGCTGTCCATTATATAAATACGAGTACACCCAGGCATTACTTTCATATTTCTTATCCAAGAAGTTGTTAATTAGCAATTTGAACTTCAAATCTTTGAATAATTTCTGAGTTACACGATAATCGAATCTCAGATTCTGGACAAAATAAGCTTTTAACATCCGGTCGTTGCTTGAGGTATTATCTATGAACTGCTTTCCCACGTAATTTGAAAGTAAACTAATCTCAACTGATTTGCAAGCACGAAATGAGAGTGTTGAATTGGCTGTCAAATTTGGTGAAAAAGCAATATCTGTTGCGCCCAATTTATTTTCCTTCAATCCGCCATTGTCCCAATCCTCAACATACTCAACAAATTGTTGGATCCTATTCTGACTAAATGTAGTATTGACATTCCATTGAAAATTTTTCAGAAACTTAACGCTCGTCATTAACTCAACACCTTTGCGGTAACTATCGGCCACATTGGTCATAATTGGCGATCCCACGGAGTTTATCTGACCAGTGAGAATTAACTGATTCGCATACATCATATCATAGACATTAACACCTATAACATAGTTAGAACCTTTAAACTTATAGCCAAGTTCAATATCATTTAAAGTCTCAAAAGTGGGCTGCTTACCAAGTGGATCAGCATCTACAAAATTACCACGATTAGGCTCCCTGTTCGCTCGACTAAAGCTTAAGTAAGCTTCCTGACGGATGGTTGGGGAATAGAAAAGACCAAATTTCGGATTGAAAAAACTATAGTTGTGATCCTGGGTATTATCCCGGAGTTTATCGTCATAGCCACCAATATGATACTTAACTTTCCGAATTTGAAGGTCTACAGAGCCTGTTAAATGATTTGCAAGCTCGACGGAATAACGACCATAGAGATTCGCATCTTTCTTAAGGCCAGTACCACGATACCACTCCAACTGCGGATTTGCATAACCTACAGCTTTAGACCAAAGGACTCGTCCAAAATGCTGACCATCGTAAACAGTTGCCCCTCCACCGATGGTAAGTATATTGCTCTCCTTGCGGTAATTCATGGAGAAGATAGTACCATAAAAGCCATTGTCTAGCCACTTTCGGGTTATCATATCTGAATTAGAAACGGCCGATCCATTCACCAAAGGCGAGGTTAATCCATAATCAGCATAGCTCTGACCGGGAACCATTTGTTCGTAATAACCTCTTCCATGCGTATAAAAGGCAGATGCCTTAATATTTAAATCTTCATTAAGCTGATGAGAGAAGTGCAATTGAGTGTTGTCCTGCCGGTAATGATCGACTTGATTTTTATAGGTATAAAGGTTGTAGGTACGGCTATTTGAATTCAGCATTTCGAGCGTCTGCTGATGCGAATACAGACCATCCGATTCATACTGATTCATACCCTCGATATTGTTATTCAGGCGCACAGATGGAACACCATTCCAAGCCTGATAGGTCTGCTCAAATCCCGAAAAAGCGGTGGCCTTTAAAATTGTTTTATCAGTAAAATAACCGGCTGAAACAAAAAATGATTTCAAATCAGAAGAGGCCCTGTCAATAAATCCAGCTGAGCTAATTTTCGACATGGATACATCAAATGCCAACTTATTCTTTAAGAGTCCGCTACTGGCACTTAAGGTATTTCGAAAGGTGCTAAATGACCCCACTGAAGAAGAATAGTTAACTTTGGGATCGGCGTTAAGCTTGATGGTTTGCAGATCGATACTAGCACCGAAAGCACTGGCACCATTGGTCGAATTACCCACTCCACGCTGAACTTGAATATTATCTGTCGAAGAAGCTAAATCTGGGATATTCACAAAATAGGTCATTTGCGATTCGGCATCCGACATTGGAACACCATTAATCGTAACATTTACCCGGGTAGGATCAGTGCCGCGAATACGAAAATTAGTATACCCAATTCCATTACCTGCATCAGATGTTGCCACAAATGATGGGGTATAATTCAGTAAATATGGAATATCTTGACCTTGATTCATCGCTTTAATTTCATCGCTTCCAACATTTGTGTAGGCCAAAGGGGACTTCTCATCTGCACGAGAACTAGAGACTAACACCTCTTCCGTTATAACAGTAAGTGGAGACAAAATAATTTTTAAATTTTGTGCCTGATCAGCGAGAACAACCTGACTAATGCGCTGAAATCCGATATAGGTAACCTGAACGGTTTGAGCTTCTTTCGATGCGATAGAGGCCTTAAACTCCCCATGGATTCCAGTGAGTAATTGTTTCGATAGGCCAGGAAGAATAACATGTGCCCCAGACAAGGGCTTACCAGCAGGATCAGAAACGACTCCAGAGAGTGAATACTGCCCAAATACGGCAGCTTGAACCAACATTAAAAACAGAAGAAAATTAAAACACTTCATTGAAACTAATTTAATAAGTTAAACAATGAGGCTATTGAAAATCATCGCCATTCCTACACCAGCATTACCTGGATCAGGTTCGGTGGGTATGATCTCAGCCCGAATTAGTAAGGCACCCCATTGCGAAAAAGTTGAATCAAAACAAAAGCGTACTGACTCAATAAATTCTGATAAAAAAGAAATCTAAAAGTGGAATGATGGTTCATTTTCCCTTCTCAGCATTACCTGAACAGGTTCGATGGGTTTGATCTCAGCCCGAATTATTAAGGCACCCCTTTTATTATTTCGATACAAAAATAGCAATTTTAAGCTAGCACACGAAAAATTAAACATTAGAAACAACCCTAACTATGGTGAAAACAACTAAAATTTAGACCGTCCATCGTTTTATTTACAAAAAACGAAATGCAATTCACCACTCTTATTAACTTTGGGGAAACAAAACTTGCGCATGACCTTCGATCATTTCCCATCCAAACTTCTAGAAAATGCAGTGAATGAATTTTCTAAGCTTCCAGGAATCGGAAAAAAAACAGCTTTACGCTTAGTCCTTCACCTCTTAAAAAAAGAGCCCGAAGAGGTTGCCCGCTTCAGTAAAGCGATAACCCAGTTACGCGACGAGGTTAAGCACTGTCGAATTTGTCGCAACATCTCCGATTCTGACATTTGCAATATTTGCAGCAATCCGGCGCGCGATCATCGACTAGTGTGTGTGGTAGAAAACATTAGAGATGTGATGTCGGTTGAAAACACGCAGCAATATCGCGGTGTCTATCATGTCCTTGGAGGAATTATCTCCCCAATGGATGGCATTGGACCAGCCGATTTAGAGATTGACTCGCTCTTAGAACGAGTTTCAAAAGGTGAAGCTGACGAGGTTATTTTTGCCTTAAGCACAACCATGGAGGGAGACAGCACGAATTTCTATATATTTAAAAAACTAAAGGATCATAAGATAAAGATTACCACGCTGGCTCGAGGAGTCTCCATCGGCGACGAGATTGAATACACCGATGAGATAACCCTTGGTCGTTCGATCGTCAACAGAATGTTATTTGAAAACTTTATGTAATCATCGAGATGAAACTACACCTATTCTCTGAAAAAATTCGCTTACGAGCTCTTGAGCCTGAAGATCTTGAGCTAATCTATGCTTGGGAGAACAACGAAGAGGTATGGAACATCAGCAATACCCTAGTTCCATTTTCAAAATATATCCTAGCACTTTACATCAAAAATTCAGACCAAGATATTTACGCAACGAAACAGTTGCGACTGATGATCGATACGGTGGAAGGCAAAACCGTTGGAGCCATAGACCTTTTCGAATTCGACCCACACCACTCAAGGATTGGCATTGGCATACTCATACATTCGGAAGCCGACAGATTAAAAGGATATGCATCATCAGCTATCGAACTGCTAATCATCTATTGCTTTGAAAAACTCAACATACACCAGATTTACGCCAATATTGAGCCCGATAATTTAAGCAGCATATCATTATTTGAGAAACACGGCTTTATCCTTAGCGGGACAAAAAAAGAGTGGCTTCGTGATGGCCAGGGTTGGAAAGATGAGCTATTCTATCAAAAGATAAAAGAGAAGTAAGAGGCTCAAACATGGTCAGACCCGCCCAACTAAATCGAGATAGTCGGGTATTTCAGGAAGAAATGAATAGGTCATATTCTGTTGATCAAAATGACAACAGTAATGCATCATTCCATTGGTAACGACTAAGTAGTCGACGCGAAGGGCTAGATTATACCTGGCAATCTGATCAAAGACTTGTTGTGATATCTTAACCTCCGGAGCTTTGCATTCGACCACGACTAAGGGTTGACCAGTTTTCGAGAACAGCACGATATCGGTGCGAAAATCGTGCTGATTAATCCGCAAGGATCGCTCGACAGACAATAAGGAAGCTGGAAAATGTTTAACCTCGGTAAGGTATTTTGCAAAATTCTGACGAACCCACTCCTCTGGCGTTAACTTTACCCATCTCTTTCGAAATTCATCAAAAATCAAGCGCTGACCGTTTAGCTCTTTAACACGAAATGAGTAGGAAGGAAGATTAAGGTTCATCGAATAAAATTATACCGTCAAAGCTAATTTTTATTTTGATTTGAGCCAAGAATCTGCAAAATCCGGATAATTTTGTACACGTAGAATAATCAGATGAAAGTTATAGCTTAGTGAAAGTTCTAACCGATTAAAATGAAACATAATAAAGAATGGATTTCAACCAGATTATAGCTGATCTTAAGAGTAAAAACTATGCCCCAGTATACTTTCTGGAGGGTGCAGAGCCTTACTTTATGGATCAGATTAGTGATTACATCTTAGAGCATGTCCTTAGCGAGGAAGAGAAGGGATTTAACCAATCGATTTTATATGGGAAAGACTTAACGATTGATTCGATTTTGACTGCCGCCAAGAGATACCCCATGATGTCAGAGCGACAGGTTGTGGTCATCCGGGAAGCCCAGAACATCCGAGATATTGAGGAGCTTGCCACCTATGTAGAAAACCCACTTAAGTCCACAATCTTAGTGATTAACTACAAATACAAAACCATTGACAAACGAAAAAAACTATATAAGACGGTTAATAAAAGTGGGGTATACTTTGAAGCAAAACCGCTCTATGACAATAATATCCCAGGCTGGATCACCAAATATTTAAAAGAAATAAATCTGGGTATCGATCCCCGAGCAGCCCAAATGATCACCGACCATGTAGGGAGTGATCTACAACGAATTGTCAATGAATTAGATAAAGTAACCATTAGCATGGTCCCTGGAACGAGCATTATGCCAGAGGATGTGGAGAAAAACATTGGGATAAGTAAGGATTTTAATATGTTTGAATTACAAAAAGCATTAGGCAAGAAAGACATCCTTAAAACAAACCAAATCGTTAACTATTTCATTGACAACGAAAAGGCAAATCCTCTACCTGCAATCATTGGCATGCTGATTGGATATTACCGAAAAATACTCACCTACAATACCATAGAGATAAAATCAGATCGTAACTTAGTGGCTCAAAAACTTGGTGTCAGTCCGTTTTTTATCAACGATTATATCGATGCAGCGCGGAACTACCCCTTAGACAAATCGATCCAAATCATCTCCATGATGCGCGAATATGATCTGCGCTCAAAGGGTGCACGAGGTGGCACATTAAAATCTGGGGAGCTATTACGCGAACTTACTTTTAAAATTCTTCATTATTAATTTAGACCATGACCTTACTCTTAATTGCCGCCATCTCCGTAGTTTCTGCACTCGCTTTCTCGCAGCAACAAATCATGCATAATTTGCAATTTAACGCCTATAAAATAGTGCAAGGGAAGCAATTATACCGATTGATCACACACGCCTTTGTGCATGCCAACTGGGAACATCTGCTTGTAAATATGATTGTGCTTTACTCCTTTGGAACAGCAGTCGAGCAATTCTTTGGACTTACCTTCGGAGATCAAGGTCGCTCCTACTACCTATTTTTAATCTTTGGCTCAGTGATTTTCTCGACCTTATATTCACTTTATCAAAATCGTAAAAACCCATATTACAATGCCGTTGGAGCGTCAGGAGCTGTATCTGCAGTTCTTTTTACAGCTATATTTTTTGATCCGTGGAACAACATCTATTTCTTTGGAATCTTACCAATCCCAGGGATTATTTTCGGAGGTCTTTACCTCTACTATTCGTATTACATGAGCACAAAAAAGGCAGACAACATTGGTCATGATGCCCATTTCTTAGGAGCCGTATTCGGATTCTTACTTCCAATTGTTCTTAAGCCCGCTTTATTAATTGGGTTCTTAGATCTACTCCTTGGAAGGATAGGAATGTAACAATTGTTACACTAAGAGTGCGAATTAAACGTAGTAAAATATAAAGTTATACCCAGACGAATGAAAGGAGGCTTCACACTATACAATGGTAAATTTCACAAAGAAAATGACCTTCTTTTTAGTGGGCTAGACCTTTTCAGACTAACTTCAGGGATCAAAGAGTCGTTTAGAACGGAGAATAATTTAATCTTATTCGCAGAAGACAATTTCGATTATTTACTTCGAGGTCTTACATCGATTCATTTGCCCGTGCCCAAAGACTGGAATCTTAGCCGATTCAAGAGTGATGTGTCGAGGTTATTAAATAAAAACCATTTTTACTTAGCCGCGAAAGTCACTATCCATCTGATTCCAAGCACAAGTGGAACTGAATATTTGATGAGCGCCGAGGAGTTATCCAATGGTTTTTATCCCATCGTGGAGAGTAATCTATTAATTGATTTCTACACGGAAGGGTCCAAATCAGTTTCAAAACAGAGTGCTTTTGAGCTTTCAAGTCGAGCACTATGGACGTCAGCCACACATGCCGCCATGGCGCAAGGAAAAAACAACCTGATTCTATTAAATCAACAGGAATCCGCTTGCGAGTCAATCGGTGGTTCATTCGGATACATCTCGAATAAAACGGTCTATTTCCCAAGCGTAAGAGCCAATGGGTATATCCCACCCATACTGAGCAGCATTAAGCGATGTGTTCAAAAATGTGGGTATATGTCTAGGGAGATTGAATCGATTAGCAAAGAAGACTTAATGAATGCCGACGAGCTATTTCTAATTGATAATTGTTTGGGAATTCTTTCCGTTTTAGGACTTAATAGCCGAAGATATTACAAGAGCGAGACCATGGCTCTCGCACACAAGCTCCAAGAGATCGCAAGAGTCGAACACCCCTCCACCTAGATGATCAATTGGCATTTGGATCGACGGGGAAATTCTGCCACGTCTCGTAATGACCACCGGCGCTCTTGACACTCTCAATCCAGAAGTTACGATTGCTATTCATAATTTGATAGGTATCGGACTCTACCACAAGCCATGAGTTCTCCGCTATTTCCTGTTCAAGTTGACCCGCGCTCCAGCCCGAATAACCAACGAAAAACTTTACTTGCTCAGGCTTTACGGTACCCGTGACAAGGGCGAACTTTAAGGCATCAAAATCACCACCCCACGATAAATTATCCTTAATTTGGATACTTCCTTCGAGCTGAGCTCCTAGGGTATGGACATAAAAAAGATTATCGGGACTCACTGGTCCACCGGTAAAAAGCTCAGGGGTATAGCCCAATGGCATGCTAAACAAATCGTTCAAATCAGATTCAAAAGGTTTATTGAGGATAAAACCTACTGCACCTGTGCTAGAATATTCAACTAATAAAACCGCAGAACGGCTAAATAATTCACCATGAAGGAAAGGCTCTGAAATTATGATCCGACCTTTCTGAGGAGCTATTTTCTGTTTAATCTTAAAGAAATCAAAATCAATTTTCATCGCTCAAAAAATTACTTCTTTTCGATAATAACAAAAATATCTTCATTCTTTTTCTTCATCAAAAACTGTTCTCGAGCAAATTTCTCTAGGTTCTTCGAACTTGTTTTTAGTTCTCCTAGGCGCTCCATGTCTTTCTGAATCTTATCCTTATAATAGACACTCTCTATCCTATAGCGCTTTACCTTATTCAAGTTCTGACGAAGAAACAGGATATTGTTATCATCCAGAAAAATCATCCACACACTAAAAACCAAGAATGCAAACAAATATTTGTTCTTAATGGTTTTTAAAAATGCTTTTAATATGACTGGTCGATTCATGCTTTCGTCTAGAGTTTTTAGTATTCAGATAAAATCAATTCAAAGGTTTATCTGAATACAAATTAACCGAATCCGCATCAGAATAAAAAGAGGATCGGAATAAAGTTTCAACAAGATCAATTACACACGATATTAGTTGACCAATAACTCAATCAAGTTATGTTAAAAAAATACAGAAAGAGAGATTCTGTTTAAGAAAACTAATATTTAATCCGTAGAGGACAAAGAAGATTTACTAGACTTCTGATTAACTGAGCGAGGACTGATCCATGTCCCTGTCTTAAGAGCATTCAGATAGTAATAAGCGAGGCGTCCATAGGTGCGAGAAGCCACATTCAGACTTCCAATAAAACAGAGTAGAACTCCTGCAATTGCAGGAAAAAAGCCAAAGATCAAATTATTCACCACTAAGAAGCTTTGCATATAACCAGCTCTGATTCCCTTCTCGTGCTTTGAGATGTATACATGCCTCGAAATATTGACACACGTCTTTGTTAAAGCAGTAACTTTTTTATTTAATCGAGTAGTACCTCCATGCAGATGCTCAATAACGACGCTCTTAAGCACCACAATTTCACCCCCTTTTTGTCTTGCTCTAAAACACAAATCGACATCCTCAAAATACATCCAGTAATCATCATCCCAACCAGATAAATCATCATAAGCCGATCTGCTTAGCATAAAAACCGAACCAGAAACCCAGTCGGGATAAATGTATTTATCGGTTTGTGGAACCAGCTTAGCTTCATCGCCAACAATTAACCGATTGATTGCGCGCGTCCAGCCAGTTATCGTAGCAGGGGATAAAAATCGTTTGTAAGGACGCTCAAATGAGCCATTTTTATTTTGTTGTAAACAAGAGATGATCGAATTGGGCTTGCGAGATTTGACTTCACATAACAGCTCAAAAATCGCTTCTGCTGAAGCTAAGGTATCGGGATTTAAGAACAACAGATATTGACCTGTGCTTTTTGACGCTCCTAGATTGCACCCATGACCAAAGCCAAAATTACCCTCGTTTTCAACGAAGATAAAGTCAGGATAATTTCTTGAAAATTGATTAAACATGCCATCATTCGAATTATTGTCGACAACAACAACCTCCAATGAAAATCGGTTATCCGTAATTGCAGACAAAGAGCTTAGGCACTTTACCAGACTAGGCCAACCTCTATAATTAACGATGACAATGCTAACGTCCTTCAATTGATTTGATATTTATTTAAGAGCAAATTTATAATTAAAATTTTTAGGACGATAATAATTAAAAATGACTTAGGCTGCGATTACTTTTTCAACCATAGATCTTCCATCGACTCTAACGATTTTCCCTTTGTTTCAGGAACCATCTTCCAGACAAATAGCGCGGATAAGAATCCCATTATGCCATAGATCCAGTAAGAGAATCCATGATTAAACTGGCTAGTCAACCAAACGTTATCGTTCATCATAGGGAAAGTCAGTGAGACAACCCAGTTCGCAATCCACTGAGCAGCAACGGCAATTGACATAGCCGCGCGTATCGAGTTCGGGAATATCTCGGCCAATAAAACCCAGCATACGGGTCCCCAGCTCATGGCAAATCCGGCTGTATAGATTAACATAAAGGCCAATGCTGAATAGCCTTGCAAGGGTGTCAAAATCCCTCCAGACTGACCAAAGAAGAAGGTAAATCCAAGTGCCAGCATGCTTATCCCCATTCCTAAAGAACCAATAATCATTAAAGGTTTACGACCAAATTTATCAACTGTAAGAATAGCTACCACCGTAAAAGCAAGGTTTACTAGCCCAACGATTATAGTCTGAAGCAAGGAGCTATCAGTGGAGGCTCCCATGTTTCTGAAGATATTACCAGCATAATATAATACCACATTAATACCCACAAATTGCTGAAAAACCGAAAGCATAATGCCGACAAAAATAACCATGAAACCATAAGACAACCAAGGGGCATTAGCCTCATGGATACTTCCTTTGATCTCTTCCAGAATTATCGCAGCTTGATCGTCCCCAGCAATTTTCTGAAGTACCTTAAGAGCCTTATCTTCCTGGCCATTAAGCACTAAGAATCGAGGCGTCTCAGGCACGAAGAAAAGCAGACCAACAAACAAGCCAGCAGGAATAGCCCCTGATAGAAACATCAATCGCCATCCCTCGGTTATCAGCCATTGCTCATTCCCCTGTTTGGCAATAAAATAATTGACAAAATAGATCACTAACATCCCAAAAATAATGGCGAATTGATTAAAAGAGACCAGCTTACCTCTAATGTTCGCCGGAGCGATCTCCGCAATATACATCGGTGAAATCATCGATGCTAGTCCAACCCCAATCCCACCAATGATTCGATAAATAACAAACGAATACACATCTAGCGTACCAAACACATTAAACAGCTCAGGTCTCCAAGAGCCAATGGCAGATATAAAAAAGGCCACAGCGGCAATAAATAGGCCATTTTTTCGTCCTAAAGCGCGAGAGACAAATCCAGCAATAGACCCACCGATCACACATCCAATCAAGGCACTGGCAATCACAAAACCCTTTATGGTATCGACAGACCCTTTTAAGGCTTCAGGGTCAGTCGGAATTGATTTGGATAAAAAACTTGTAATCCATAGTGCCAATAGACCTAGGATAATTCCCGTTGCCACAAACCCCCTCTTTTTACCCAATAACTTTATAAACTGCCCTGAGATAATGGCAAATACAAGGAAAAGTACCAAGGTCATCATTAACCGATATTGTGATATTATTTTCACCGCATAATCGAAATTTGCCGGATTAGTAATTTTCGCAATATAGAATTCGACCAATGATTTTTCTGCTCCATTCACCACTGCGGTATCGTAGCCAAATAGCAGTCCACCAAGGGTTGCCACCAAGGTCAGAAGAACGATATACCTAGAATTTCCTTTCGTATAAGAGGAGGTGGCACTATTCGATGAGGTGTCAATAAAAGCCATAGTTTAGAGTTAGTTAGTTCGTAAAAATACAAAATCAACCGTAGAGATAAGTCATTAACTCTACGGTTGATTATATGAATTGCTAAAATAGTGAGACTAAATATAAAAATTGATTAGTTGTTCAATTTTTTCTTGTTTGCCACTTATTTGTTGTGGCTCTCCGACTTCTGAAGCAATCTCGCGAAGGTCTTCAAATTTCAGTTTTCCAGCTTCGAATTCAGCACCTTTACCTGCGTCATAAGAGCTATAGCGATCAGATTTTAATTTCAAGTAATCTGATTCTTTTAATAATTTATCTGCTACCACTAATGCTCTGGCAAAAACATCCATGCCTGAAACGTGTGCAATAAAAATATCTTCAAGATCAGAAGATGAACGACGAGTCTTAGCATCGAAATTAATTCCTCCAGTTGTAAACCCACCAGCCTGAATAATCTCAATCATGGCTTCTGTTACTTCGTAGATGTTGGTCGGGAATTCATCAGTATCCCATCCATTTTGGTAGTCCCCTTTATTGGCATCAATTGATCCAAATAGTCCTGCATCAGCAGCCATACGAAGTTCATGTGTGAAAGTATGTCCAGCTAGCGTAGCGTGGTTAACTTCAATGTTCATTTTGAAATCTTTCTCAAGTCCAAATTGACGCAAGAATCCAGTCACTGTTTGCGTATCAAAGTCATACTGATGCTTGGTTGGCTCCATAGGTTTTGGTTCGATTAAGAATGAACCTTTGAAACCTTGTTTACGACCATAATCGCGGGCCATCTGCAAGAAACGGCCTAAGTGTTCAAGTTCTCTTTTTGTATTTGTGTTATGAAGAGTCATATAACCTTCGCGTCCACCCCAGAATACGTAGTTTGTTCCTCCAAGAGCGATGGTAGCGTCAATCGCATTTTTCACTTGAACAGCAGCATTCGCCAAAACCTTAAAATCAGGATTTGTAGAAGCACCATTCATATAGCGGCGGTTAGAGAATACATTTGCGGTACCCCAAAGCAGTTCGACTCCAGAGTCTTTCTGCATCTGCTGCATCACAGGCACTACTTGACTCAACCGTTTCTCGATTTGAAAAACCGAGCCATCACCAACTACATCAGTATCGTGGAAGCAGTAATAGGAAGCTCCAATTTTAGTGATGAATTCAAAAGCTGCATCTAGCTTACTGTAGGCAGCCTCCAATGGATCTGGTGAACCCACCCAAGGAAAACTCTTTGTCCCTGGACCAAATGGATCGCCACCATCACCACAGAAAGTATGCCAGTAAGCGATTGCGAAACGCAAATGCTCCTTCATGGTCTTTCCGTTGATCACACGGGTTTCATCATACCATTTGAAAGCCAATGGATTTCTTGAGTCAACGCCTTCAAATTTTATCTTTCCAATACCTGGAAAATACTCCTTTTTGCCAATAAATACGCTCATAATAATTTAATTTTAACTAGTTATTTTAGGATATATTTGATCAATTCTGATCTTATAATATTTTCTTTAAGTTACTTTCCCAAACTTGATAGGCCTCTCCGATTCGGTCCTGCTCAGATGCTTTAGGCTCGACTAGATCAAGTTTTTTCAACCCTGCAAAAGCCTCGGTGAAGGAAGCATAGTAACCTGATCCAACACCAGCGCCACGTGCCGCACCTGCAGCTCCATCGGTATCGTAAAGTTCGATTGCCACGTTACTAACGGTCGCCAAGGTTTCCCGAAAGATTTCACTTTGAAACATATTTGCACGTCCAGCACGAATAACTTTTGCTTCAATACCAATACCTTTTAGGATTTCCATCCCATATTTAAACGAGAAAACAATACCTTCCTGAGCCGCTCTAAACAAATGAGCTTGACTGTGTCGATTCAAATCAAGGCCGCAAAATTGAGCTCCAATGTTTTTGTTTCCCAATACACGTTCGGCGCCATTTCCAAATGGCAAAACAGATAATCCCTCTGAGCCAGCAGGGACAGTGGCAGCCAATGCATTCATCTGCTCATAGCTGAAACTTTTATTGCCTACATTTTTATTAATCCACGAATTAAGAATTCCAGTTCCGTTGATACACAGCAGCACACCAAGTCGATTTGCTGCAGCCGAATGATTCACATGAGCAAAGGTATTCACCCTTGATTGCGGGTCATATTTAACTTCACCGCTAACCCCATACACAACGCCAGAAGTACCAGCAGTGGCAGCTATCTCCCCTGGATTTAATACGTTTAACGAAAGAGCATTATTGGGCTGATCACCCGCACGATAAGAGACTGGAGTCCCTGCTTTTAATCCAAGTTCAGCTGCAATAGCAGAGGTTATACCACTCTGCACACCAAAAGTTTCGACCAGATCGGGTATCAAATCCTTGTTAAAACCATAATAATCCAAAACGAGGTCTGAAACAGCATTCTTTCTAAAATCCCAGAATATACCTTCGGACAAACCCGATGCTGTAGTTTTGATCTCACCAGTTAATCGCATCGCAATATAATCGCCAGGCAGCATCATCTTATCGATCTTATCGTATAGTGATGGCTCATTTTCTTTCACCCATCTCAACTTCGAAGCGGTAAAATTACCTGGAGAGTTAAGCAGCGAATGCAAACAAGCTTGGTCACCTATTTGCTCAAATGCCTTATTTCCTATTTCAGTGGCTCTACTATCGCACCAGATTATAGACGGGCGTAGCACATTTTGATTTTTATCTACGAGAACAAGCCCATGCATCTGATAGGAGATACCAATTGCAACGATATCATCGCCGGAGACATTAGCCAGTTTTTTAGCCTCTAAGATGGCCAACTTTAAATTTTCCCACCACAACTCAGGCTGTTGTTCTGCCCAACCGGACTGAGAAGCTACGATAGTCATCTCACTCTTCGGGAAAAAAGAAGAGCCCAAAATTTGTCCGCTCTCTCCGTTTAATATAGAAGCCTTTACCGAAGAGCTTCCAATGTCAATACCTAATAGAAACATAGCTTTAAAAGATTGAAAAATTAAATAATCTGTTCTGTTGTATTATGCCATTTATAACGACTCCCGAATAATTAATTCAGTAGGAACGAGATAATCAAGCTTAGTATTTGAGATTGCAAATTCCGCTGCTTTCTGGCCCATTAATTTAAAATCTGTCGAGATCACCGAAATTCCATCAGAGATAAATTTCTTCATCGGAGTATCGTTATAAGAGATAATGCCATAATCTTCACGAAGTTTGAATTTCTTCCGATTTGCTTGTTCTAAAACAGCTGCCAGATCGATATCTTCAAAAACAAAATAAACCTTACCTATCTGAATATCGAGATCCTGAATATCGTATAAGATACTACAATCTAAATTATTATCCTCACAAAAGCGACTCACATTTTCAACCGATTCAACCGGATGAAACGTATATTCAGGATAGACACAAACTAACTCGGTGTATTTGCGCAAGAGGTGCCATCCTGAAGCGAGACAGCGATAGACCGATTCGCCAAAGTCTTGATAGACCTTCGCTTGACCTAGCCCAGAATTGATAGGCCAATCAATGAGTAAAAGCTTATCTGGATTAATTTCATTGATGATTGCCGGGATTTTAGGATGGTCGAAATTCATGATAATATAGGAATTAAACTTCCCAATGCTATTGCGAATAATCGATTCAAAAAGTTCGTAATTGTAATGGTGAAAATTAATATCAACCATGACATTCTTAGGCAAACTCTGCTTAAAAGAGTTGTAAAGCACCTCTTTATAGGCCTTAAAGGTATCAAGGAATAAAAATACCTGTTTCTGCGAACGGGTAACAAAGTATCCCTTGTTCGGAATAGCTTCAACGATTCCCCGGCGTTTTAACTCAGAATAACTTTTAAAAACAGTGTCACGCGACAAACCAGACTCTTTCATCAAATCGTTAACCGATGGCAGAGCATCTCCTTCGCGAAGCATCTTGAAATTTATGGAACGCAACAAGGAATCAACAAGTTGTTGAACCTTTGATACGCGAGAGTCAAGATTTGGCTTAAAACTAAATTTCATTCCGACTTATTAGGACGACACGATCTGTTCTGATCCGTTCTGCAAACTTAATGTTTTATTTAAGTCTAAGAATAAAAAAAAATGATGTTATTAAACATATCTCAATACAAATGTCAACGAAGTAATTTTAACGATCCCAAGTTGCTTTAAACTAGATTAAATCTAGTACCTTTAACAAGAAACTATCGAACCTCAATTCAGTTATGAAAAGTTATCAAAGCTCTTTCTTGGTCTCATCAGCTGTGATTTTGATTTTCTTGGCTGCATCGGTACGAGCACAAAATCTTTCCTTACCCAAAGGGAAATCGATTTTTATAACTGGGGTAACATTCGATGGAACGACTAAGGAACCCTTAGCTCTAGCTAATTTCAGTATCAATCGCGCTAAATTTTCATCAACATCCGAGAGTGGCCGTTTTTCTTTCTATGCATTCTCTCGTGACACCATCGAATTTACTTATCTTGGCTACCAACCATGCCAAGTGATTATCCCAGATTCATTAAGTTCAGACGAATATGTCATGGGGGTGTTTATGCACGAAAAATCGACTCAGCTGGCAGAGATCATCATTGTAAAAAGGCAAAACTCGTCGTCGATGATCATTAAACCCGTTCAATCAGATCAGCGAGCGACTGTACTTGCTCAGAACAATGTAGACAAAGCGGTTATTGAAGGACTAACAAAGTCTCCACAAGTCTATGATGCAGAGATGAATGCGCGAAAGATGATGAAAATAAATCAGCTAAGAAGCGAATGGAAGGGGATGTTAGTGACACCCGAAAATTCACTGGGCATTTCCACCCTTGGGTACAAGACATTTAATGTCATCTATGATGGGCCTATTATTTACACGGACAAGACCACAAAAGAATTAATCTCTAACAGCGAAAGCACCTTGTTGTTATCTTACTTTGATACACTAATCAAGCAAAAACCGAATCTGCTAATAATACCAGAAAATAGCCCATTAAAATAGCTCAAATCCCCAAGCTAAAATTGAGTTTTCATAATAACAGCCGACAAAGCCAAATAAGTGTATTGATTTGCCGAACCTGGAAATGCGAACAAAGCGCTATCAAGTTTAGCACTAATCTAATAGTTAAGATCAATCTTCTTAAAACAAAATTAACCAAAGCGTTTTTCTACTTCGACATTTCAATTATATTTGTACCTCTAAATTCTCAAGGGAGAATAACCAAAACTGCTTTTTATGAAGAACTCAACTGTTGTAAATATCGTTTTAGCGCTTGCTGTATTCGGACTTTATGTAATTTATTTTACTGGAGGGAACAAAGATAAATCAGCACAGTCAACGAAAGCCAAAGGTTCCAATTCCTCTTTGAGTATTGCGTATGTAAAGATGGATTCGATGCTTTACACCTATGAATTAGCCAAAAAATTAAATATTGAGTTTACAGATAAAAAAGAAGTATTCCGGAAAGAATACACAGACAAACGTATTCGCTTTGAGCGTGATGCTGCTTCTTTTCAAGAAAAAGTACAGCGTGGTGGTTTCTTAACAGAAGAACGTGCCAAGCAAGAGCAAGAGCGATTAGTTGGAGCTCAGCAAGAGATTCAGAAGTTAGATTATGAGCTAACTCAGAAATTATCAGAGATGCAAAACCAAATTAATCAGCAGATTGTTGATAGTATATCTTCGTATATAAAAAGCTATAACGCGCTAAAAAAATACGATATTATACTTAACAGCTCTAGTATGCTTGAGGGCTCAGAACAATACAACATCACAAAAGATGTTACTCAAGGGCTGAACGATCGTTACAAATCACTGAACAAATAACATCGCCAAATAGTCCTTGAACAAACGAAGCAGCAACCCCTTCACTACTTCGATTCGGCTATCAAGGAGAAAATCAAAATAAATTAAGGCTTGATTCGATTGTCAAATAATTGGGTGTTATATTTGCGAGATAATTTAGCGTAATGATTTTAAAATCTAGCAAAAGAGCCCATATTGGACAAACGATAGCCGCGAATAGAAGTTTTCTGCTTCCATACGTGTTGTTTTGTTTGCTCTTCCTATCCATAATTTTAAAGTATAGCAATTCGACCTTCTTCCTTTTCGTAAACGGTCTAAATTCAGAAATTCTAGATACTCTTTTTTACTATTTTACCTATTTAGGTGACGGAGCTCTGGCCATTATTTTAGTCATTGGATTGCTATGGGTTTCATACCGAGACGCTCTAACATTTTTCATTATTACCTTACTCATAACTCTGATTGTGATGATTCTTAAGGATCATGTTTTCCCTGAATTAAACCGTCCTGTCGCCTACTTTGGCACCACCCAATACTTACATTTAGTCGCAGGATACAAACCACCAATATTAAGCACTTTTCCCTCGGGCCACACAGCAACGGCATTTAGCATAGGTTTATATTTATCAATTCTTTCGAAACAGAACTTAACAAAATATATTCTATTTATCGTTGCATTTTTTGTAGGATACTCGCGAATGTATCTGTCGGCACATTTCCCTGCAGACGTTGTAGGTGGAGCAACACTAGGTGTGATCATAACTTTGCTTTGCTATTACTTAAGTCTAAACCGATATGGAGCTTGGGGAGATAAAAAAATTCAGTACAAACCGAATTTCTTCTCACGGGGCCAGAAATCATGATAAAGAATTTGACCCTTGAAAATAGGTTTAGACTATTGATTATCCTGTTAGGGCTCTGCTTGTTCCTCCCCTTCAATGGGATGATTCATTTATTCGATTGGGATGAGATAAATTTCGCGGAGTCAGCACGTGAGATGATCGTTACTGGCAATTACAATACCGTAAGCATTAACTTTATCCCCTTTTGGGAGAAGCCACCCCTGTTTATCTGGATGCAAGTACTGAGCATGAAAGTTTTTGGAATCAATGAATTTGCCGCTCGTTTTCCAAATGCACTCTGTGGCATTGCAACCTTACTAATTCTATTTGAGATCGGAAAAGATCTAAAGGGAATCAAATTTGGACTTGTTTGGGCAGCAGCCTATGGCGCTTCACTTTTACCATTTTTATATTTCAAGTCGGGCATCATAGACCCCTGGTTTAACTTGTTTATATTTTCAGCTCTCTATTTTGTTTTCCTCTACCTAAAACAGAGAGCGCTGGGCATACCAAACATTAAACCCTTGCTTATTTCTGCGCTAATCCTAGGATTAGCGGTCTTAACAAAAGGGCCAGCAGCGATCCTACTGTATGGAGTTACGCTCATTCTTTACCTGACCATCGAGCGAAAATGGCACCTTCTTAAAATCTCGCATATCACTCTTTTCACCCTTGTGCTAGTGCTTTGTGGAGGATCCTATCACATTTATCAAGTATTAATCGGCAACGGACAGTTGGTCTATGATTTTTTCAAATACCAGCTCCGACTCATGAAGACTGAAGATGCAGGTCACGGCGGAAGTATTTTCTACCATCCTATTGTTCTTTTTATTGGAGTTTTTCCTGCCTCCCTACTTGCCATAAGAGGTTTTATGAGGACTGAGGATGAACACAATGATTTTCGCAGACTGATGCTTGTATTGTTTTTTGTGGTCTTGACAATCTTCTCGCTTATTCAGACCAAAATCGTCCACTACAGTTCACTATGCTATTTCCCAATAAGCTACCTAGCTGCTCTTCAGGCCTATCGAATATGTTTTGACGGGGAACGTTTAACAAAATCAACCAAAATACTTCTCCTCGTTATTGGATTATTCTACGCAATTGTCCCTGGACTTCTCCAATTAATTGCAACTACCATACCTATTGACACTTTAAAAACATTTATCAAAGACGACTTTGCACTGGCCTGCATTGATCGCTCGATAGCTTGGAATGGGGGCGAATTTTTAATTGGAATTTTATTAGGGGTGATGCTAATCATTTCTATTTTACGATGGACCGCAATAAAGCAAATGATTGCTATTTTTGCCAGCACGATGGTGTTTGTTTTACTACTAATGATTTTTGTAGTCCCTAAAATCGAGAAGTATTCACAAGCTCCAGCCATTGCTTTTATGGAACGATTTAAAGACAAACCAGTCTGGATATCCCCGTTAGGCTATTATAGTTATGCTCACTTATTTTACACGAACAAGTCAAAAAGGGCTTGCATAGATTGCGATGAGGAGGAGTTTTTGCTTCTAAAAGATTCGGATCGACCCGTATATTTCGTAGCGAAATCAACTCAAGAAAAAGAGCTCCTAATTCAGCACCCTCAGTTAGAGGTTAAGGAGAGAAAAGGTGGTTTTGTGCTATTAGAGAAAATAATAAAATAATTAAACATGATATTAAACAAGACAATTGCTGTTGTGATGCCGGCCTATAATGCCGCTGAGACACTCGAGAGAACACTGAATGAAGTGCCGAGAGACATCGTTGATTACATTATCTTGGTGGATGACAACAGCAAAGATGAAACATCTAAAGTGGCCTCCAACCTCAACATTCAGTATGTCATTAAACACGATGTAAACAAAGGCTATGGCGGGAATCAGAAAACTTGTTACAACAAAGCATTAGAGATCAACGCTGATATCGTGGTGATGCTCCATCCGGATTATCAATACACGCCAAAACTTATTCATTCGATGTGTTACCTCATTGCTAATGAGGTTTATCCTGTCGTCTTTGGAAGTCGTATATTAGGTGTTGGCGCCGTGAAAGGTGGAATGCCAATTTACAAATATGTAGCCAATCGTTTTCTAACGCTATTCCAAAACATCGTCTTATGGAAAAAATTATCAGAATATCACACAGGCTATCGGGCTTTCAGCACCGATGTGTTACGCAGTATTGATTATCAAAATAATTCTGACGATTTTATTTTCGATAACGAGTTTATCGCTCAAATCTTCAGTGCGGGCTACGAGATTGCCGAGATCACTTGTCCAACAAAGTATTTTGAAGAAGCCTCGTCGATTAGTTTTCTAAGGAGCGTTAAATATGGCCTTGGTGTTTTAAATGTATCGATTCGATATAGGCTGCACAAATGGAGAATCCTTAACTACAAGCTATTAAAAAGATAATTTTCGACTCAAAAAATAACATTAAAAGAAAAGGGTTTCTCGACATTGAGAAACCCTTTTCTTTTAGGTTAAAGTGCAAGAACTAACCCTATTTGATCGTTATCATTATGGCATTCTTGGGTATGCGATCGCCTTTTGCCAGGTTTACCTCTTTAATGACTCCATCATAAGGCATCTCGATCTTCGTATGCATCTTCATTGAGTCGAGTATCAACAGCACTGCTCCAGCTTTAACCTGTTGATCTGGTTTCACAAAGACTTCGATTACAGAACCTGGGATGATCGAGCAGATCTCCTTCGGATTGGATTGCTGCCATTTTTTTCGGTTTTCAAATTTCTTTGTCGTCAAAGTCAAATATGGGACTTGATCAACAAGAAATGGGCGATATTCCTTTACATTCTCTTCCATGGAATTAAGTTAGTTGAATGAGTGAATCAGAATGGTGGAATACCATGTTTCCGAATTGGACGAGTGTCGACTTTACTCGCAGACACTTCCAGTGAATGGATGAGTCGGGCTCTAGTTTCCAGCGGCTCAATAACCTCGTCGATATACCCTTTTGAGGCTGCGACAAATGGGTTTGCAAACTTATCTTTGTATTCCTGGATCTTCTGTTTGCGCATCTCTTCAGGGTTTTCAGACTCCTCAATCTCTTTCTTAAAGATGATATTTGCGGCACCCTCGGGCCCCATAACCGCGATTTCAGCTGTTGGCCAGGCAAAGACAAAGTCGGCACCCAAGTGGCGCGAATTCATCGCAATATAGCCACCCCCATAGGCCTTTCGAATAATAACAGTTACCCTTGGAACAGTTGCCTCACTATAGGCGTATAAAAGTTTGGCCCCATGGCGAATAACTCCGGCATGCTCTTGATCGACACCAGGCAGATAGCCTGGCATATCCTCAAGTGTCACAATTGGAATATTAAAAGCATCGCAATAGCGAATAAATCGAGCGGCCTTATCAGAGCTGTCGCAATCTAGCACACCAGCTAGGTACATGGGTTGGTTTGCAACAAAGCCGACAGTATTCCCATCGATACGACCGAAACCGATCACGATATTACGTGCAAAGTACTCCATGATCTCAAAGAAATCGGACTTATCTGTCACTGCACGAATAACATCTCGAATATCATAAGGAAGGTGTGGATCAATGGGAACGATCTCTTCGATATTTGCAGCAGCTAATGGTTCAGCGACAGGAAATCGAAGTGCTTTTTGAGCATTATTCCAAGGGATAAAGGTGATCAGCTTTTTGATCTGCTCGAAACACTCATCTTCACTCTTTGCAAAAAAATGGGCATTGCCAGTAATTTCGCTATGCACCATGGCGCCACCAAGCTCTTCCATGGATATCTCCTCCCCAAGCACTGATTTAATAACACTTGGACCAGTAATGAACATCTTAGAGATATTCTCCACAACAAAAACAAAGTCTGTTAAGGCAGGAGAATAGACTGCACCGCCTGCGCACGGACCGAGGATAACAGATATCTGAGGTATTACGCCAGATGCGTTGGTATTTCGATAGAAGATCTCCCCATAGCCCGCCAAGGAATTAACCCCTTCTTGAATCCGGGCTCCTCCTGAGTCGTTGATTCCAATCAGAGGCACCCTCATCTTGAGAGCGTGATCCATAATTTTGGTAATTTTTCGAGCATGCATCAACCCAAGGGAACCGCCAAATACGGTAAAATCTTGTGCATAAATAGCGACAGGCTGGCCATACATGGTCCCGGTACCAATGATGACACCATCACCGTGCAAAACTTTTTTTTCCATGTCGAAATCTCGCCCAGTGTGCTCGACAAAAAGATCGTATTCATGGAATGAATTCTCATCTAGGATAGCTTTAATTCGCTCTCTAGCCGTTTTCTTGCCCATTGCCACTTGCTTCTCGATAGCCTTCTCACCACCTCCTTGCTGAGCCTCCTTTTTTCGCTTACGCAACTCTAGAATGTTTCGCTTAAATGACATACAGAAATTTTATAAGATTAAGAATATGAATCGTTCTATACCCTGTATACTTCGGAGTCGTACTAATCCTTAAAAGTACAACTATTTACTGTTCAACTGACAGAAATCAGCAATTAACATAAAAGAAAATATTTCTATATCAAAGAATAGACTGAAGAGTTAGCTATTCCATTTACTTGGAAGCCCAACGGTAAAGACCGATGGCAATTCCCGCATAAATAAAGTTCGGAAGCCAAACTGCAAGCAATGGATTAAACCCTACTTTAACGGCAAAGATGGTAGATACCTGCATGAACATTATGTATGAGAAACTTAAAAGTAGTCCTATGCCCAATTGAACACCCAACCCACCTCTCATTCGACGAGAAGCTAAGGATACCCCAATAACAGATAAAATAAAAGTACTAATTGGACCAGCGGTACGACGATATTTCTCTTGTTCGTAACGAGCCACATTGTCAACACCTCTCAGTTTTAGATCGGCGATATAGTTGTTAATTTGAAAATACCCCATTGTCTCCTCTTTGCAATTCTGTTGTCCGAAATCAGACGGGAGCATTCGCAAGGTGGTATCCTTAACTAAACCGCTTGTGACTATCTCCTGAGGACCTGTCATGTCGCGTAGATAGTAATTCTGAATGGTCCATTTTTTCTTATCTCTATCCCACTTGATACTCTCAGCCATAAGCTTTTTAACCAGCTTCTTGCCATCAAATTTATCGATAGAGAATTTATAACCTACATCATACTTATTGTTATAGCTCTGCATATACACATACATTCCAGGCTCTAATTGACGATGGATATTCTTGTCGACATTGACAAACTCATTATCGATATATCTGTTTCGAAAATTAACCCGTGCCTCGGTAGCAGACGGGATAACAAAATTTCCTAAGATCCACGACATAAGTGCAATCACTCCAGAGGCAACCATATACGGACGCATCAATCTTTTATAGGAAACGCCACTCGCCAAGATTGCAATGATCTCCGAGTTATAAGCCATCTTGCTGGTAAAGAAGATTACCGCAATAAAGGTAAATAACGCACTGAAAAGATTCGCATAATAGGGGATAAAGTTGAGGTAATAATCGAAAACTATAGCCTTAAGTGGAGCATTTTTAGTAATGAAATCATCGATATTCTCAGAGATATCAAAGATGATGGAGATACTAATGATCAAAGCAATAGCAAGAAAGAAGGTCCCTAAGTACTTCTTAATGATATACTGGTCTATTCGTTGTATGTATTTTTTGACCATTCGTCCTTCCTTATTATTGTATACTAAAATAACGCTTAATTATAGTCGGTGAGCTAGTTGCTTTACCATTACTTCCTTCCAATCTTTGAAGGTTCCGGATAAAATTTGTTTCCGAGCTTCACCAACGAGCCAAAGATAAAAGGCTAAATTATGGATACTTCCAATCTGGGGAGCCAGCATCTCTTTTGCATTAAATAGATGCCTTAAATAAGCCTTTGAATAGTGGTGATCAACATGCGATGTACCATCTGGATCGATTGGAGAGAAATCATCTTTCCATTTATTATTCTTAATATTTATAATTCCCTTTTGGGTAAATAGCATTCCATTTCGACCATTACGGGTAGGCATCACACAATCGAACATGTCGATACCGCGATCAATAGCTTGGAGAATATTCACTGGTGTGCCAACACCCATGAGATAGCGAGGCTTCTCTTCAGGCAAAATCTCATTGACAACCTCAATCATCTCGTACATGTCTGCCTCTTTCTCCCCTACCGATAAGCCTCCGATGGCATAGCCATCCGAATCAAACGTTGAAACATGTTCAGCGGCCATCTTGCGCAGTTCCGGGTAAACACAACCTTGTACAATCGGAAAGAAAGATTGACTGTAGCCATATTTCGGTTCTGTTTCATTAAAACGGGTGATACACCGCTCCAGCCAACGCTGTGTAAGCTCCAATGATTTCTTCGCATAGGAATAGTCTGCATCTCCAGGTGTACATTCATCAAATGCCATGATAATATCAGCTCCTATAGAACGCTGTGTATCGATCACATTCTCGGGGGTAAAAAGGTGCCTAGAGCCATCGATATGCGACTGGAATTTAGCGCCATCTTCTGTGAGTTTTCGGATATCGCCAAGTGAAAAAACCTGAAAGCCGCCACTATCTGTCAAGATTGGCTTATCCCACCCCATAAAACGATGAAGCCCTCCAGCTTTTTCAATAATATCAATCCCTGGACGAAGGTAAAGATGATAGGTATTGCCCAAAATAATCTGTGCTTTAATATCCTCTTTAAGATCTTTAGAAAGTACACCTTTTACAGAGCCAATGGTCCCCACGGGCATAAATATTGGAGTTTCAATAGAACCATGATCGGTTTCTATTCTCCCTGCCCGTGCTTTTGATGCCGGCGTATTACTTTGAAGTGTAAATTTCATTTTAATAAATTCGCGTCACAAAGATAGTTATTAAAGAAGAATAAGTAGAAATGTGAAAAAAATCAGGAAAACGATAAATGTTCGGCCGCCAATTTGTAATTTTGAGAACTTTCGTTGAATTAGGTTATGATTGAAATAAGCGGCTTTACATTTGGGACGGCAGAACTAGTTCTCTTGCTAAGTTTTGGGTTAACTTTTTTAATACAGTTGTTCTATCAGCTGCTAACGGCTATAAATACGCTGCGGAAAAGAAAGAAGAAAAACCAAGAAAACTACCCTTCGATCTCGATTATTATCCCTTCGCGCAATTACGAAGAGCATCTAAAAGAGCTAATCCCTTCGCTACTAAGCCAGGATTATCCTGACTTTGAGGTGGTAGTGGTTGATGACTGCTCTGCTGATGGCACGGAATGGTACCTTTCAGAACTTAAGCTTCAATCCAATAAGCTTAAGACCAGCCGGATTATTCAAGAGACCGATTTTCCGAATGCCTTAGTGATTACCATCGGAGTCCGGGCGGCCACAAAAGAGTGGATGATCTTCCTAAACCCCCTGTGTCGAGTAAGCGGAAAAGATTGGTTAAAATCGTTCGCTGCAGGGATGAATCCCAACACTGAAGCTGTATTTGGATTTATCAAGCACGCCAATACCGAAGGCTCGATGCAGAAATTCTTTAAGTATGAGACTTTTGATTCCTATATGCTTTACGGTTCAGCCAGATTATTAGGCTTACCTATGCCGATAAGTGATCTGAA
Organism: uncultured Bacteroidia bacterium; assembly: GCA_903905505.1. Lineage (GTDB taxonomy): Bacteria > Bacteroidota > Bacteroidia > Bacteroidales > Prolixibacteraceae > JAAFHB01. The sequence continues at coordinate 29,095 of CAIVGL010000097.1, forward strand.
TATCGCCTATAAACGGGAGCATTTCCTCGGACTAAGGGGCTTTGCAGCAGTTCTAGACGCTCGATTCAGCGAGAATGAATTGTTTATCAACAAGATTTCGAATCGAAAAAATACCACCTTTCTTATGGATCAGGGATCTGCAATTCAATATTTAGGGGAGACCGATTGGGACGATGAGTTAAACTTCAAACAGAAGCAGTTACTTCTAAAGCGAAAATTCACAATTGGACAGCGGTTTTTCTTATGGATTAACACCTATAGTCGTGCGATTTTTGATGCCTCCATGCTTGCACTCTTAATCCTCTCACCATGGAGATGGTGGATAGCTGGAGTTTGGTTTTTTAAAAATCTCATGGAGCTGATCTGGGGAGTTGTTGGCATGAAACAGCTGGGCGAGAAAAAACTTTTTCCTGGTCTTCTAGCGTTAAGATCAACCGTTTTAATTTTCAATATTGTGTTATCAATAAACTTCCTGCTCACGCGTAGAAAACGCAAGTGGTAAGGTTTCAGAAGCATGCAAAGAATCTTACACTATTTTCCCCTTCTCACTCCAGAACAAATTCACTGCTTGGAGATGCTTTCACCACTCTACCACGAATGGAATGAGAAAATCAATGTCATTTCGCGGAAGGATATTGATTCAATCTATGAAAAGCATGTCCTCCATGCATTAGCTATTGCAAAGATTATCTCCTTTAGACCAGGTACAAAAATTCTTGACGTTGGCACTGGTGGCGGTTTCCCAGGGATACCTCTGGCCATTTTATTTCCGGAGACTCAATTTACCCTAATCGATTCAATAGGGAAAAAAATAGCCGTTGTTCAATCGATCAGTGAGAGTTTAAACCTAAAAAATATTACGGCAATACATACTAGAGTCCAAGATGTTAAAGAAGAATTTGACTTTGTAGTCTCAAGGGCTGTAACCGCATTTCCCGATTTCGTAGCAATGGTCAGAAAGAATATTGCACGACAGCCTCTCAATTCGCGGCCTAATGGGATCATCTATCTTAAAGGCGGTGATTTTCAAGAAGAAATACAGAAATTCAAAACATCTATTGAGGTCACTGAGATCTCTAATTTCTTCCATGAGCCCTATTTTGAAACCAAAAAAGTGATCTATCTCCCTATAAATCGGTAAGAGAAAGAAATAATTTAATGCTAAACTGAATTTTGCTTTGCGGGAAAAGAAAAAAATCTTAACTTTGCAGTCCAATTTAGAAAAGAAGTAATCTTAATTAATAAAAATATTTTTGCGAAATGAAAAGAACATTTCATCCATCGAACAGAAAAAGGAGAAACAAACATGGTTTCCGCGAAAGAATGTCTACCGCTAACGGCCGCAAGGTTTTAAAGGCGCGTCGTGCAAAAGGTCGCAAGAAGCTAAGTGTATCTGACGAAGCTCGCCACAAGAGATAGGAAGATTGTTGTTTTCGCAATTTCACACAAAAGGTAAAGGACGATGTTCTTTACCTTTTGTGTTTATATTTACTGGAAAAACGCTCAATTCGTTTAGCTCGCAAGGCAATAGGCATCGAGCAGCGACCATTTATCGAGCCTCCAAGAGACCGATCAAAACAGAAGAGTGCTTTATCTCATTATTGGAATATTCTGTTTAATTTTGTTGTCGTTCATTCTACTTTAAAAAATCAGTATGCGATTAAAAGAATTGTTCACAAACAAAATCTTTCTTAAAAATATAGGAGCTGCAGTTTTACTCTTGATTGCATTGATCTGGATAACACTGTCAGTACTTTCACTATATACCAATCACGCAGAGAGTTTTCCAACTCCAGATCTAAAAAACCTAACGCTAAAACAATTAGAGGAGAAGGCAAATAAAAATAATTTTCGTTTTATCGTGCAAGATTCGATATACAAAAAGAATACATTACCTGGAACAGTAGTTGCTCAAAATCCGGCATCAGGGCATAAGATCAAACCCAACAGACTTATCGCGATCACCATTGCCTCCTACTCGCCTGAACAAGTAGAGGTTCCTAAACTAACAGATGTCTCGATGCGTCACGCCAAAGAGCTACTTGAGTCTAAAGGTTTTGCACTCGGAAACATTCTTTTGCAATCGTCGGAGTTTGACGATCTGGTCTTGGAACAAAAATACAATGGACAGCAACTTATCGCCGGCTCAAAACTGGCAAATGGATCAAGTATCGATCTTGTTGTTGGTCGGAAAATGGGTGGCGGTGAATCTGCCGTCCCTGATGTTGTCTCACTCAGCCTAACCTTAGCTGAGTCTATTTTAAAGAGCAGCTCATTATCGGTTGGATCAGCAATCTTTGATCCAACAGTTGTGACCTTAGCAGACACCTTAAATGCTATCATTTGGAAACAATTGCCGCAACACGACTCCTTAACACGAGTTATGTCAGGCACATCAGTCGATTTATGGCTTAAACTAAGGCCAACTGCAACTGATTCAACCGCAATAAAAACACCCGTTCATTAATGATCGAAGACAATTACAACGAAGATACAGATGAACTAGATGATTCTGGCGAAGAGATAACTCAGTTTGAACACTACCGTTTCACCGCTGATCCAGGACAAGGACTTTTAAGGATTGATAAGTTTCTTGCCAATCGAATGCTCGGAACTTCTCGAAATAGAATTCAGGCGGCAGCGGATGGCGGAAGCATCTTTGTCAATGACAATGTGGTAAAATCCAACTACCGGATTAAGCCAGGCGACGAAGTTACCGTAATGCTCGACTATCCCAGAAGAGAATTGCGAATTATTCCAGAGGATATCCCATTGGATGTAGTCTATGAAGACGACCAACTTATGGTTATCAATAAGCCTGTTGGACTCGTTGTCCATCCCGGACATGGCAATTACAGTGGCACGCTTGTCAACGCATTAGTCTACAGATACCAGAATCTTGAACTATACGGCGGTAATGATCCACGACCTGGTCTTGTGCACCGAATCGATAAAAACACCTCTGGATTATTAGTCATTGCAAAAACTGAATTAGCAAAAATAAATCTTGCGCTTCAATTTTTCAATAAAACAACAAAACGGAGGTATGTTGCCTTGGTCTGGGGCAATCTTGCCCAAGACGAAGGTACAATCGTTGGAAATATTGGCCGAAGTGCAAAGAACAGACAAGTCTTTACGGTCTTTCCTGAAGGCGAAAGCGGCAAGCCAGCCGTAACCCATTATCGGGTCTTAGAAAGACTCGGGTATGTCAACCTCGTTGAATGTATTCTTGAAACCGGCCGGACCCATCAGATCAGAGTGCATATGAAATACATTGGTCATCCCCTCTTTAATGACGACGTTTACGGTGGAGACCAAATCTTAAAAGGGACCACATTTGCAAAATATAGGCAGTTTGTCGAGAATTGCTTTAAACTGATCCCTGGACAGGCTCTCCACGCTAAAATTCTTGGCTTTGAGCATCCAGTTACAAAAAACGAACTTATCTTTGATTCTGAATTACCTCCTAAACTGGAGGAACTAGTTAATAAATGGCGCACCTATATATCAAATAGAGAGTTAGACTAACAGACTTACCCATGAGCATAAAAACTATCGCAGTAGTAGCAGGAGGAGATTCCTCTGAATATATAGTTTCCGTAAAAAGTGGAGCAAACGTATTAAAAGCCATCGACAGATCGCTCTTCACCCCTTGGCTAGTTCGAATAAAAGGAACGGAGTGGATTGTCTTGGATGGAGACGATCAGATCGCCACAATTGACAAATCAGACTTCTCATTTACTCTAGCGGGGAAAAAGCATCAATTCGAATATGCCTATATCATCATCCATGGGACACCTGGGGAAGATGGGATACTGCAAGGCTATTTCGAAATGCTTAAGATCCCCTATTCATCATGCGATGTTCAAGCAGCGGCGCTTACCTTTAATAAATTTTTCTGCAATAACTACCTCAGAAGCTTCGATATACCCATGGCACAATCGGTTAGACTGATTGCTGGGGAACAATATAGCGCAGCTCAAATCGTGGAGACCTTAGGACTCCCGTTATTTGTTAAACCTAGCGCAGGAGGCTCAAGTTTTGGAATTTCAAAAGTTAAAAAGGGAGATGAACTTGTAGAAGCCGTCAACAAAGCACTAGAAGAGAGTCCCGAAGTAATCATTGAACAGTTCATCGAAGGACAAGAATTTACCTGTGGAGTGGTTAAAGTGGGCGAGCGCAAATTAGTCTTTCCTGTTACTGAAGTTATTCCCAAGAACGAATTCTTCGATTACGAAGCAAAGTACAAGCCAGGTATGGCTGAAGAGATTACCCCTGCTCGGATATCAGAGGAGCTAACACTTAAAATACAATCTCGTACGGCTCAAATCTACGACCTTTGTCATTGCCGTGGAATCGTGCGTGTTGATTACATCCTAAAAGATGGCACCTTTTACTTCCTCGAGGTAAACACGGTTCCAGGAATGACAGCAACCAGCTTTATACCCCAACAGATTGCCGCCATGGGATTAAGCCTTACAGACTTACTCTCCGAGATCATCAACGACGGAATTTAACAAATTGACAGTAAGCGAAATAGGATCATCCTAAAAGTTATACTCAATTTGTGCATAACGCAGTTAATAAGATGTTGATAAATTAATTCAGCTCGCCAATTAATTGAATCAGGACGAAATGCTCCACAAATAATATAAGGAAGTGCCCCTCTTGGGCCATCAGACTTCTATTTATAAATGGAAATAATGTATTTTCCGTCAACAAAAAAAGGGTGTTGACAAGGGCTAATTAACGACATCGAATTAAACCTAAAAACCTAAATCACAATACATTATATATCACCTAGTGTAATCTCTACCCATGCCTACTGAATCAAACAACTACAGAAATCGGCCGAAGCCAAAAATGACCGTTGAACAGCTTAATGCTCAATATGGGAAGATTCCGCCTCAGGCACCTGAAGTTGAAGAGGCAGTCTTAGGAGCTTTAATGCTTGAAAAGGATGCGTTTACAGGGATTGCTGCAATTTTAAAAGTTGAGAGCTTTTACAAGGAAGAGCACCAGAAAATATTTAAGGTTATCCAGCATTTAGTGGCCAACGAAAAGCCTATCGATTTGCTAATGGTAACCCAAGAGCTAAAGAATAGACAAGAACTTGACGAAGTCGGTGGGCCGATCTATATCACCCAACTGACTAGTAGAGTAGCTTCAGCGGCACATCTTGAGTTTCATGCTCGAATCATCGCTCAGAAATTTATCCAGCGCGAATTAATTCGCATCTCCTCCGAGATTCAGGTTAAATCGTTTGACGACTCAATGGATCTTGACGATTTAATTGACTATGCGGAAGCCTCCCTTTTTAAAGTTACAGAAGGGAATATCTCCAAAGAATCACAACCGATCAAACCGCTGCTCCGTGAAGCTATTGAGCGGATCGAGGAAAATTCAAAGAAACCAGATGGCTTATCTGGAATTGCCTCAGGATTCCACAAACTTGACAAGATTACCTCAGGATGGCAAAACACCGATTTAATGATCGTTGCCGCCCGTCCTGCAATGGGAAAGACGGCATTCGTGCTCTCGATGGCCCGCAATATGGCTGTCTTAAAACAAGTGCCGGTTGCCGTTTTCTCACTGGAAATGTCCTCGATGCAACTCGTGCTAAGGTTAATAGCGGCCGAGACAGAGCTCGGATCTGAAAAAATCAAAAGTGGCAAGCTAGAGGAATGGGAATGGGAGCTATTTAATCGCCGAATTAAAAATCTAGAGAATGCACCTCTTTATATCGACGACACTCCAGCACTCTCTATCTTCGAGTTTAGAGCAAAATGCCGAAGATTAAAAATGCAGCACGATATCGGAATAGTTATTGTCGATTACTTGCAGCTTATGACTGCAGGCAACGATGTCAAAGGCAATAGAGAGCAAGAAGTAAGTACGATTTCACGAAATTTAAAAGCAATTGCCAAAGAGATTAATGTTCCAATAATTGCCCTTTCTCAGCTAAATCGTTCAGTTGAATCGCGCGACGGCAAGAGACCACAACTTTCAGATCTTCGAGAGTCTGGGGCTATCGAGCAGGATGCCGACATGGTTATGTTTATTCACCGTCCTGAATATTATGGTATCACGCAAGATGCAGACGGCAATTCATTATTAGGAGTAGCCGAAATAATTATTGCGAAACATAGAAATGGATCAGTAGGAGATGTTCAACTTGCCTTTAAGGCATCTTTAGCTAAATTCTCCAATCTAGAGGAAGTCTCCATGGGAACAATGCCTGAAGATTTTAGCGAGGGGAAGAAAGAGTCAATTTATCGTTCAAAGATGAATTATGAGCCAACAAGTACTGGCTTAAACGATTTTGCTCCATCAGGGTTTGGTGCACCTGGAGATAACCTAACTGAAGGCCAGCCTTTTTAGTTGGTCGCTATTCCTTAAAATAAATCCGCTTAACACGTTGACCTATTGAGGTCAGGATTTCATATGAGATCGTGCCAAGGTTGGCAGCAACTTCAGTTACAGGAAGCTCCTCGCCAAAGATAATTGCACGATCACCCTCTTGGGCCTCAACACCCGTAATATCCACCATACACATATCCATGCAGATGGTGCCGACGATAGGCACTTTAACTCCACCAATCACAACTTTCCCAACCCCATTGCTAAGCCGTCTATTTAATCCATCGGCATAACCAATTGGGAGGACTGCAATCGTTGTTGGCTGATCGGAGACCCCTCTACGACCATAGCCGACCGTCTCACCAGCTTCCACCGTTCGAATCTGCGAAATAGTCGTTTTTAACGTGGCCACATTATGCAAGAGACCCTGTAAATTTGAACTTGCGCCATATAATCCGATTCCCAGTCGAACCATATCTAATTCAAGATCTGGAAAACGTTCAATTCCCGAAGAGTTTGAAATATGTCTTAGAATTTTATAGTCAAATAAATTGGTAACAAGATCACAATAACTCAGAAAATGAGTAAACTGCGATCTTGTAAATAGATCATTTGTAGGATCGTCACTAACAGCAAGATGCGAGAATACCGATCTGATATACATCGTATCTCGAGCAAGAATATAGCGAGCTACTTTATCTACTTCAGACGCATTATCAAAACCTAACCGTTTCATGCCAGTATCCATCTTCAGATGAATAGGAAAATTATTTACCGCATTTCGACTTAAAGCAGCATCGAATTTCTCGAGCAGTTCGAAGCGATAAATATTAGGCTCAAGACGATTTTCAATCATCGCATCAAAACTATGCTCTTCCGGATTCATCACCACGATAGGGACATCAATGCCATTATTACGAAGTTCGATACCCTCATCAGCAATCGCAACAGCAAGGAAATCGATCTTCTGATATTGCAAAACTTTAGCCACTTCAATCGAACCAGTACCATACGAAAAAGCCTTCACCATGGCCATTATTTTTGTTCCTGAAGTCAGTTTAGAACGGTAATAATTTAGGTTAAAAACCATGGCGTCAAGGTCGATCTCCATAACCGTTTGATGAGCCTTCTCTTGAAGCAGAGAGGAGATCCGATCAAAACGATAAGCGCGAGCACCCTTTAGCAAGATAACCTCGTGATTAAAATCACCCTCTTGAAAATGAAGAATAAATTCATCCGCAGATGAATAGAAGACTTTTTCGGGCACATTAAAGATGTTACTGTACTGACTAATCTCAGGTCCGATACCGATCATGCGATGAATCTTTCGCATCTCGATATAATCGGCTATTTCACGATAAAGTGACGATGAATTTTCGCCAGACTGAAGAATATCTGAAATTATTACAGTGCACTTTTTGTTTTTGCTATCCGACTGCTGAACAATAAAGTCAAGCGCATTGACCAAAGATGCTGTATCTGAATTGTAGGAATCGTTAATGATCATGCAGCCATTGATCCCCTTCTTCAACTCAAGACGCATTGCAATAGGGGTAATTTTCCGAAAACGATCGGCAAGCAAATTCGTTGACCGACCAATAGCTAAGGCATAGGCCCAGCAATGTATCGCATTTTCGATACTTGCGTCATCGAAAAATGGGATCTCAATACGAAGTTCATTCGAATCGAACGTTCCTATAATCTCTGTAAAATCGGCATGCTTCAGCTTTGAAATGATCTGCAAATTGGCCGTAGAATCGGATTCCGACCATCTGAAAAATCTGGGATTAGTTGTAAATTCAGCAGTTCTTAAGGCAGTATCTAGTATTTCAAAATCGCAGCAATAAACGATCAAAGTGCTATTTTTAAATAGCTTAATCTTCTCTTGAACTAACTCTTGAACAGAGCTAAAATTCTCAAGATGGGCCTTGCCTAGGTGAGTAAAAATTCCGTGACTGGGGCAAATAATAGCTTCTAATCGCTCCATCTCTCCTGGAAGACTAATCCCTGCTTCAAAAATGGCCAAATCAAATCTATCGTCCATCAGCCAAACTGACAGCGGATTTCCAATCTGAGAATTATAGCTTCTCGGACTGCGGACTATTTTATTCTCCGGACTAAGGATCTCACTTAGCCACTCTTTTACGATCGTCTTCCCATTGCTGCCTGTGATTCCAACGACAGGATAATCGAAACGAGCACGATGAAATGCGGCTAGTTTCTGCAGTGCAACTAATGCATCACCAACGACAATAAATTGAATATGTTTATCTGATTGTAAATTCTCAGGAAGTTCCTCCACCACAAACATCGTGACTTCACGGCCAATTGCATCTTGAATAAAACGATGCCCATTATTTCGATTGCTCTTCAAGGCAAAGAATAGGGTCTCTTTCCCAGCAAGTATTGTGCGACTATCGAATGATAAAAACCGAATGATAGTATTAGGCACGTCTTTAGCACCAACCATTCGGCCTCCAATAACTTCAAAAATATCTTTTAATGTATATGGGAACATACCTTTAAACGAATAAGATCGTGCTGACCATCAACCAAAAGACACATTCTATACAAAAGTGTTCTATTGGTTTATAGCTCAATCACAGAACAAAAATAGCGAAATTTAATCAACTGGATTTTTTGTATTTTTACTTTCGAAAAAATAACAGCTATGGAGATCAAAACACTGTTAAAACTTATCAAGGATGATATCTCACATCTTGATGGCATTGCACATGAGTTTAGGCTTAGTCCAAGGCCAACAAAAGAGGAAGTTGAGTTAGCTTTGGTCAGGGCAAATGCCTTAACAAAACAGTTGGAATTATTGCAAAAAGCTATTGCTGAGCCATTGCAAGAAGCTGTACCTAAGAGTAATGCTAAAGCAAATCCAACCCCAGAGCAAGAAATAGAAGCCACTGTAATCACGCCTGCCACACCTCCGGCTGAGACAGAATTATTAAGTATCCAAGAACAGATTAAAGAATCAGTTCCAAAAGCAACGGCATCTGCCATTCAAGATCCAGAAACAACTCCATTAATAGTCGAAGAGTTTCTTGATCAAGAAAAAATTGACCTCGGTTATACGCTGATGCCACTTGATAAAATAGCTGGTTCGATAGGGATAAACGACCGGTTTTTATTTGTTCGTGAGTTATTTGCAAATAACAGCGACGCCTTCGATCAAGCGATAGCAGATCTTGATCAATTCGATTCAATTGAGCAGGCCGTAAACTTTCTAAAAAAGAATTTTAAATGGACTAAAAATGAGGCGAGTCAGAAATTTCTGATCCTTGTCAAACGTCGCTTTTCAAACTAACGATGGGAAAACTATATATTGTACCAACGCCGATAGGGAATCTAGAAGATATGACGCTTCGAGCGATTCGGATGCTTAAAGAAGTAGACCTGATCTTAGCTGAAGATACGCGAACCTCTTCGGTTTTATTGAAGCATTACCAGATTGAGACACGACTTTCGTCGCATCATAAATTCAATGAACACAAGACGGTTACTCATCTCGCAGAACGGATTCTTGCCGGAGAAAATATTGCATTGATCTCAGATGCAGGCACACCTTCGATCTCTGATCCGGGCTTTTTATTAACCAGAACCTGCCTCGACATGGGTGTTGAAGTAGAGTGTCTACCAGGTGCCACGGCATTCGTCCCTGCCTTAGTAAATTCAGGATTTCCGAGTGATCGTTTCTGCTTTGAAGGTTTTCTACCACAGAAGAAAGGACGTCAAAAGAAGCTAAAAGAGCTGGTCGACGAAACACGTACTATGATATTTTATGAGTCTCCTTATCGTTTAGTGAAAGCTCTTGAACAGTTTAGTGAATATTTCGGAGCCGACCGAAAAGTCTCGGTCTCCAGAGAGTTGTCAAAACTTTTTGAAGAGAACTACAAAGGTACGATAACTGAAGTGCTAGCCCATTTCAAATCGAAAACTGTCAAAGGCGAGATTGTCATTGTCTTGGAAGGGAAGCCAAGCCTGAAATCGAGTGAGCGGGATGAGGATGATGAATAGGTTCTAATGTGGTGAAAACAGAAACACAGTAGGTCACAATAGGAAAGACACAGTAGATTCTAATGTGCCTTCTATGTGATCTATGTGCCTAGTGTGGTAAAAAACAGAAGTAAAAGAAAATGAACACAGTAGGTCACAATAGGAAAAGCACAATAGGAACAGTAGCTAAAACACAGCAGACACAATAGATTCTAATGTGCTTTCTAATGTGAACTATGTGCCTATTGTGGTGAAAAAACAGAAACACAGTAGAGCACAATAGGAAAGACATAGTAGACAAAATAGATTCTAATGTGCTTTCTAATGTGAACTATGTGCCTAATGTGGTGAAAGAAAAAAGAAACACAGTAGAGCACAATAGGAAAGACACAGTAGACACACTAGTTTCTAATGTGCTTTCTAATGTGAACTATGTGCCTAATGTGGTGAAAGAAAAAAGATAAACACAATAGGCACAGTAGGAAAAACACAGTAGACACCATAGGTTTAAAGATTTGCAATTTCTAGATGAGCTCTAAAAAATACACCCACCTATTTTTCGATTTAGACAATACGCTTTGGGATTTCACCTCCAATTCATACCAGGCCCTACTCGCGACTTTGGTAAGTCTAAAGCTCCTGGATCAGATAGGGTCTTATGACCTATTTTTTAAGATATACAGCGAAGAGAATGACCGGCTATGGGAACTCTATCGGAATCGAAAACGGACAAAACAAGAGTTGCGCACCCAGCGTTTTGAATCAGCCTTTGAACGTATTGGTATTGATCCAAAGGTTAATGGAACCATACTAAACGAGACCTATTTTAACGAAATGCTTAATCAAACGAAGCTTGTAGATGGAGCGCAGCAATTACTAGACCATCTGCACGGAAGATATGAGCTAGCTATTATCACCAACGGATTTACAGAGGTGCAGTATGACAAACTAACAAAATCAAACATCTCGCAATACTTCCGAAAAGTATTTATCTCGGAAGAGGTCGGCACTTCAAAACCAGGAAGTAAGATTTTCGAGCATGCCCTAAAGTCTATGAATGCACCCAAGAAAAGCACCCTGATGGTTGGCGATAACTGGGACACCGATATCGTTGGAGCCATAAAGTTTGGCATCGACCAAATTTATTTCAATCCCCAAATTGAAATGCTTCTAAAGACCAAAATCTACACAACCACAATGAGCAAAAATGGCAAAAAGAACCTCCAAAAAACAAGTTTGAATATCACATCTACTTCATTACAAACACCTTCACCTAAGACATCAACTACCTATATTACCCATTTAGATCAATTATTAATAGAATTATAGAATAATTTTTACTGATTCTATTTAGCAACAAAGGCCATAGGATTTCAAAATCAAGCAATTGACAATTAACCATATAACAACGAAAACGAACCCTATTCTAGGTTGAATTAATATAACTCCTGCGTTAATAATTATTGTTTTAAATTCTTGCGTATTGTGCAGATCAATTCTTTTAATATATTTGTATTTCGTAACAAAATTTAACACTTGCGTATTGGATATGTAATATTTTTTTACAGTTGATTCGTACAGGTATTATTTTAGTTGCAATATGTAAATAATTTACAGGTAACGACAAGGCATTAGAGATACGACTTAATCAGCATCTATCTTTTAGTGGCAAATCATAGATAAGCTCAATGTTTACTTATTGCATGGTTCAGATGCAATAAGTATTAAAGCATTAGATTTTAATTTGGTTTGCAGTTTATTTAGGTTTTACAGGTAGCATAACGATGCGACAATGGGTGGAATACATAAATCAGCAGTAACCCGCCCAACACAACATGAATTTAATTTTATCCAAGCACTTCGAAGATGGAAGCATCGACTAAGTGCGAGAGTTTTTTTTTTAATTGATAATTGCTAACCATTAAATTTTAGTCTATGAAGAAAATTTCGCTATTGCTTGCTTTCCTAGGTTTCATAGGATTTCAAGTGGTTTTTGCACAGACCAGAGATCTCTCGGGTGTTGTGACTTCAGGCGAAGATGGAAGTTCTATCCCAGGAGCTTCGGTCGTCGTGAAAGGAACAACCATTGGAACTGTCACCAATATAAATGGGCAGTTTAGCTTAACAGTTCCGCAAAATGCAAAAGCAATAACCATATCCTTCGTTGGGATGGCTACTGCTGATGTGCAATTAACCGGCTCGAATAATTACACGGTAAAGCTGCAAGCTGAAAGTTTTGCTGTTGATCAGGTAATTGTTACCGCTTTAGGTATTAAAAGAAAACCTAAAGAGATGGGAGTTGCTACTGCTAAGGTAGAGAACGCAGACTTAACACAAGCTGGAGCATCCAATGTGATGAATGGTTTATCTGGAAAAGTTTCTGGCTTACAGATTAACACTATTAACAATGGTGTTAACCCTGAAACAAAACTGACTCTTCGTGGCAACCGTCACTTCTTGGCCAGCAACCAGGCATTAATTGTCTTGGATGGGGTTCCAGTAAGTGCAACATACCTTAACTCTGTTAACCCAAATGACATTGAAAATGTAAACATCTTAAAAGGAGCATCGGCAGCCGCACTATACGGTAACGATGCATCGAATGGTGTTGTAATCGTAACAACCAAAAGAGGTGAAAAAGGGAAAATGACTGTTAAGATTAGTAATGTTACCAATTTCGAACAAATCTCTTATTTACCAGAATTACAAACACGTTTTGGTGGTGGTTCAGGTGAAACGCTAACCAACTCTGATCCGAACTATACGATGTGGATCGGTCCAGATCGCAATACAGATCCTTATACTTCTTATGAGAACCAAACTTTCGGCCCAGAGTTTAATGGCCAAATGGTAATCTTAGGAGGTAAACTTGTAGATGGTTCTTACCAAATGGTTCCTTACAGCAATGTAAAAAACCAAAAGAAGAACTTCTTCAATACAGGCATCTCTATGCAGAACGACATCTCAATCAGCAGTTCTGATGAGAACAGTCACTTCTACTTATCGGCTCAAGATGTTAGAACAACAGGTACAATCCCTGGTGATAAAAACCAACGGACTGGAGCTCGTTTATCTGCTGGCAGAACGTATGGCAAATTTAGCGCTGACTACACCATTAGCTTTACGCAAACCGCTACGGATGTATCGGGTGGTGATATGAATCAAGGCAGAGGGGTATACTGGAATGTATTAAACACTCCACCTCAGGTGCCACTTACCTCTTATAAAGACATTGAAAACAATCCATTTGCAACATTAGATGGTTATTTCAATGCTTATTATCCTAACCCATACTGGCAAATTAAACATGCACGTAACAAACAAATGCGTGATGACGTTCTAGGATCAGTAAGTCTATCGTTTAAACCAGTTAAATGGCTTGTTCTTTTTAACCGTTCAGGATTAGTATTCAATACGATAAACAATCACAACCATCAAGATGAGGCCATCTATAACAGCTATTCTCACAATGACCCTTGGAGCCAAGGCCACATGGGCCAATTATCACCTTATTCAGGATACTCAAGCGATATGATGCGGCAAACAATGATTCTTACCAATGACTTCATGGCAACGGTAGATCAAAAATTTGGAGACTTTACATTGAAAGGTATTCTTGGAAATTCGATCTACATGCAGAGATATGAGTATTCTTATAATATGGCCGGTGCATTGGTTATTCCAAATCTTTACAACATTAGCAATCGTGTGGGTGAGCCAATCGTATCGCAGGCAAGTCAACAACGTAGTTCAATTGGGGTCTTTGGTGATGTCACGTTAGGATATAAAGACTTTGCTTTCTTGCATGTGACTGGTCGTAACGACTTAGATTCTCGTTTAACTGCAGCCAATCGCTCGTTCTTCTATCCATCAGCGGATGGTAGTTTAATTGTTTCAGAGATGTTACCTTCTATCATTGAAAATTCTCCTCTTTCATTCTTGAAAGTCAGAGGAGGCTGGTCTAAAACTGGACAAATTGCGATGACTGACTGGTATGGTACTTTACCATCCTATCCTGCTGCTTATGGGTTCCCATATGGCAGTAATTCAGGATTTGCATTAAGCACCACCTTGAGTAACTCAAAATTAAAACCAGAGTTAACCACCGAACTTGAATTTGGAGCTGAGATGAGCTTCTTGCACAATAGGATTCATCTTGAAACCAACGTATATCAAACAAACACCAAGGACCAGACTATTCCTGCAAGCATTTCAGGATCAACTGGATTCTACAGTGCTTTGATTAACGCTGGAGAGCTTCAAAATAAAGGTTTAGAGATCGACATGAAGTTTACCCCAATTCTAAAGATTGGAGATGTAAAATGGAACGGAGGATTTAACTATTCTTATACTGAATCAAAGGTTTTATCCATCCTCCCAGGGCTTGATGAGATCCCAATTGCGGAATCTTCTTTCATTACTGTTGGAGAGCAATTCCCTGCTATCAAAGTAACAGATGTGTTAAGAGATCCTAAAGGAAACATCATTGTTAATAAGCTAACTGGTTTACCATCTAAGAACACACAACTTGTTCAATATGGCCATGGTAATCCAAATCATATCTTGGGTATCAATACAGACATTAACTACAAAGGATTCCGTTTGGCTGCAGTAGCTGAATATCGTGGAGGCAACGTCATCAACAATCATATTGGTGAGGCACTTGACTTTACGGGAGTTTCACAAAACTCAGCGTTGAATGGTCGTCAATCGTTTGTTATTCCAGGATCGGTCATTGAAACCTCTCCAGGTGTCTATACCCCAAATACCACTTCTGTAATTGCAGATGCTGGTCGTAATTTCTGGGTACTATCAGACTATCATACTACAGCAAAAGCCTATACAACTAGTGCAGCCTTCTGGAAGCTTCGTGAGGTCGCCTTAAGTTATAATCTACCAGTTAAGCAATTGTTTGGTGGCAATGCCATCAAGAGTGCATCTGTTAGTCTTGTTGGCCGCAACTTGATTATGTTACGACCCAAAACTAATATTTGGACAGATCCTGAGTTTAACAACTCTGGTGTAACAACCAATGCGGTTGGTTACACAACTGAAGACCAGACACCTCCTACCAGACTTTATGGTTTTAGTGTAAAACTTACTTTCTAAAAAATTAAAATTCAAATACGATGAATAAGATAATATTTACGCTGTTAATTTCATTCGCACTTTTAGGAAGTTCTTGCTCAAAGTTTCTCTCTGTAAATGAGGTAAACCCAAATAGCGCTTCTCAAGTGCCTGCTAAACTGCTGTTGCCGGCTGTATTAAACAACATTGCTGTCAGCATGAACAATCCACGAAACTTTGATTTCGTATACCTATGGCATGGACTTTGGTCTATCAGCACTGGCTATTCACAACCGTCAAGCTTAGTTCAATATCGACTATTGAATAGCAGTTACTCCGGTTTGTTCTCTTCTAGCTATACCTTCGGTCAGAATTTAGTTGAAATTGAAAAAGCAACTACCGATCCAAAAGATGCTGGATACGTTGCAATTGCAATGATCATGAAAGCATATCTTCTTGCAAATATTGTAGACATGTGGGGGAATGCTCCATATTCAGAAGCGTTCAAAGCGAATGAAGGGATCTTAAAACCAAAATACGATGATCAAAAAGTGATTTATGAAGATTTGGTTCTAAAGCTAGATGCTGCCATTAAAATGATTAAGGCATTACCAGCTACAGCAACAGAGATCCCTGCATCGAGTGATATCATGTTTGGTGGAGATATGAGTCTTTGGGCGAAATTCGCAAACACATTAAAATTGCGAATGTTGGTTCACCAATCAGGTATGGCCGGTCGTGATGCCTACATCAAAACTGCTATTGCCACAACTGCATCTACCGGTTATCTTGGTGCTGGTGAAGGAGCTATGGTAAACCCTGGTTATTCGAATTCATCTGGTAAGATGAATCCATTTTACGAGACATTCTATACGGTATCAGGTAGTTCACAAAGCGATGGAGTATCGTACTATTTTGCTGGAAAGAATGCGACTGACTTTATGATTTCCACTTCAGATTTACGGATTGGACGTTTCTTTCTTCCAGTTACTGGAACAACTTTTGCAGGCAATGTGCTAGGTGTAACAACTCCAGCTCCTTTAGCTGCAACAGCAACCAGTAAATTAGGTTACCTAAGTGGTAGTACTGGTGTGGGTTATATGATCGGAACTTACGACAAGTCAGCACCAATTCTAACAGACTTTGAAAGTCTATTAATTCAGGCTGAAGCAGCTGAAAGAGGTTATATCACGGGTACTGGTAAAGATCTATATCAGGCAGGTATCACTCAATCATATATTTATATGGGATTAACTGCAACAGATGCTACAAATTTCTACACAGGCTCTTTATCTACTGTAAACTATGATTTAGCACCAAACAAAATCAACTTGATCCTTGATCAGAAGTATGTTTCGCTAAATGGTGTTGCTCCGTTAGAAATTTGGACTGACTACAGAAGATCTGGACGACCAACGTTTATCACCTTTAGTGAAGATGCGAACAAGGCTAATCCAACTCCACCTGTACGTCTGCTTTATCCACAACGTGAGATATCCGTTAACAACGATAACGTAACTGCAGTTGGTACAATTAACGCCTTTACATCGAAGATATTCTGGCAAAATCGCTAATGAACTATTCATTATCATTAAAAAAAATAAAATATGAAAAATAAAATAACTCTATATGTCTCGTTTCTTGCGGCAGTGCTATTGTTTGGTGCGTGCTTAAAAGACAACGTTGGCGATTACTGGCCAGATGGTGTAGCTGGTAAGATGTATGCACAGATTCCTTCTTATACCTTACAGAAACAAGGTCTACAAGCAGCTGCTGGTGATGTGCCGTTTACATTTGCGGTAAACATTGCTACGGATGCTCCTCCTACAGAGGATATAACGCTAACAATTGCAGCAGATGCAGCATCTGTAACCCAGTATAACACGGATCATAGCACAACTTACAAGCCTTATCCGAATATTATGGTTACAACGGCAACAGTTGTTATTGCTAAAGGGACTAGAACTGGAACAGTAACTGGTAAAGTTTTTGGAGCAAATGCCGTTAATGCGTGTGATAAATACCTTGCAGCAATTTCAATAACCTCTGCTAAAACAGCTTCAGGTAAAGATGTTGCTATTGCATCGAATATGAAATCATATCTTTTGGAACTTCTAATTTCAAATGCTTATGCAGGTAAATACCAGTGTGATGGTTATCGTATCCGTCCTGGCAATCCGACAGAACCAGTAAGTATGGTAGAAACTTTTAATACTGTTGACTGTACGAAGCAAAATGTGGTTCAGAAAAATGGATTTGGTAATTACACTGCCTTTGATATTTACATCGAAATCACTACAACTCCAGTAGTTGTTGGTGGAACAACCTGCTACAAGGTAAATGCAACACCTATTGATCCTGCAACAGGGGTTGCAACTGGTGGCATGTGGCCTGTCTGGACGGGTGATGCGTCTAAAAAACCTGCAGACTTAACCATTAACTACTACAATCCAGTTACAAAGACATTCGTATTAAACTGCTACTATAGTAGTAGTGCGGGTGATCGTATCATGTACGAAGTTCTGGTTAAACAGTAGTTATTGTTGATTATACATTCATTCAAAAGAAAGAAAACATGAAAAGAAAGAATATAATCTTAGCATTTATGTCGATTATGACAATGCTAATAACAGTTCAGAGTTGCAAAAAAGATGATGCGGCAACGCCTACAGTTTTTGTAGCTGCTGTTCCTGAGAATCCAACTCCTGCAGTAGATGCTGTAGTTGCACTAGCAGGTACGACCTATACAATAAAATGGGCAGGAACTGCTTCAGCCTGGGATATCTACCTAGGCACTACGTCCAAACCTAGCTTGGTAAAGGCTGGTGCAATTGGTAATTCTTATACGTTCACAACAGCTGTGGGTGGTGAGTTCTTTTGGTACGTTAAAACTGTAGATGCTAATAAAGTAACTTCAAAGAGTACTTTATGGAATTTCTATATTAACAGTGCTCCAACAGTACCATCATTGACGGCTCCTGCAGCTAGTGCAACTGCAGTTAGTGTTAAAGGGGCTATAACTTGGAGTGCGACTGATGCTGAGGGTGATGCATTGACATATGACTTGTATTTAGGTAAAACCGCTACACCTGGTATAGCCGCTGCTGGTCTAACCGCTGCAACGTATACTCCTGCATTGGATAATAATACCACTTATTATTGGAAAGTTGTGGCCACAGATGTACACGGAGCAAAGTCGGAAAGTGCAGTTAGGTCATTTACAACTGACATATTCCGTCCTGACTTCTCGGTATTCAACGGTGTAGCCTCTGAGCTTTGTCCAACTTTCTCTGCAACAGCAAAGAAAGACGTATATGTTCAGATAAATACCACCACCTCTACCATCACACTATACTTGCCATTGGCTGACGGTATGGTATCGGCAGGATGGGGTACTAAGTATTTTGGAGCTCATCCAATAACGATTACGTATAATCCTACCACCTTTGCGGTTACGTCTACGAAACAACTTTGGACAGATAGTTTTATCGATCCTGAAGAGATGGGTCCGATGTCGTTGAAAGCATATTCTGGAACGATAGACGCTACAAACAAGAAGATATCTATTAGATGGACCGTATCAGGCAATGCGTATTGGGGTCCTGATTACACAATGAGCACAACAACTTATACGATGAAATAAACTATTTCATATCAATAAAAAAAGCTGTCCACAAGGGCAGCTTTTTTTTATTGATAGAAACTGATACGAAATACTCTAGACCTCTTAAAAAAGTTAATATTCCAAAAAAAACCACCTACCCCTCTTTTGCAATGAGGGGTAGCTTAGGATGATATCATCCAAGACTAATGAAAAGCCCATAGAACTGATATGATGCTCGACAATATATTTAAAATCGACCGAAACCCCAGAGGGGTGATATGATTTTATTTAAGCATCATTCCTCATTCCAATCGAACAAATACTTTTCGTCATAATCGACCTTAAAATTATGTAGGAATTCAAGATATTCCTCTTGAAAAGAGCTACTGCTATGATGAGTTTCTTGATTTAAAATGTAATTATAAACACTTTCAATTTGAGAATATCCATAGGAAAATGATCCAAATCCTTCTTGCCATGAAAATTTGCTTTTTAGAAAGTTTTGCTCATTAATAAATCTACTGCTATTGTTTTTGATATCTCTTACTAAGTCAGATAAAACAATGGAAGGACTTAAACCAATCAATACATGAACATGATTAGCAACGCCATTTACTATGATTGACTTTTGACCCTTCGCAGTAATTATCCCAGCCATATATTTAAAAACCTCGTTTCTCCATGGTTGTTGAAGCAGATTAGCTCTTCCTCTTACAGCAAAAACAACTTGAATATAGATCTGTGAAAATGTATTTGCCATGATTAATGTTTTTAATAAAACATCCTATGTCATCATCATATCACCCCTCTGGGGTTTTAAATAATGACACTCCTATAATGATTTCACTCCTATAATAATTTCACTCCTCCGGAGTTATTCATTTAAAACCCCAGCGGATATTATTCTAAATAATGCCATTAGACCAAACAATTCCCCTTAGGGTGAAATTATCCAAGGCTATTGAAAAGCCCAGAGGGCTGATATGATACTAAACTACGGAGTTAAAAAAATTACAAATAATATCTAGCGAAAATAATTTCATCCCTCCAGAGTTAGCTATTCAAAACCCCAATGGGTGATATGATGCTACACAATGGTTATGAGACTAATCAGAAAGCCCATAGGGCTGATATGATACTAAACAACGTATATAAAACAACCCAAAAACCCCAGAGGGGTGATATGATGCTGGGGTGATATTATGCTGGGGTGTTATGATTATACAATTTAATCATTTATTTTTTCATTATTGGTGCTGAAATAACCCCTAGATATCGGCCCATCCAATATGGCAAGAGCCAGGTGTCGCCGGCACTAGTCAGAGTTGAGCCATCGCCAGCATTATCCAATCGAAAGATCTGACCATTATGCCGAAACAGTGGAGCTTCCCGAAGTGAAAGACGCTCTTTGGTTGTCTGACCTCTAAAATTAGCAGGTATTAGCTCAATATCTTTTCGTTCAGAGTTGCTAACAGCCCAGTTGCGCATGTCGATAGGATAATCTTTCAGGAAATCGATTGAAGCATCCAAATCAAAATCTTTAGCACCGGTCATGGCATAGGTAAAATTCCAGAGCGCATTATGCTCCGGCAGTTCAACAGACCAATGATCTTTAATCGCCTGTCCAAATTGTTCTTTTAGCTCACCCGAAAATGCAAAGGGATACAAGCCCCAATAAGCCAAAAAATACATCTCATCATCCGAATGGTTCCACTCTTCAGAAAGGACCTTGCTTAATTCATCAGCATGATTCGGTCCAATCTGAGCAAATGGACGGGTTAAATTATCGAGATAGCCGTATTTTGTCATGAGCTCAAAAGCCTTATCCTTAAACAACTGCTTATGGGTATAATGGTAGGCTGTCTGAAGAAAGGCAATGATATTTGAAGAGGTAATTTTACGATCTCCCACGTTCGTTGGAAATTTATTCACATAATCGGGATTCCATTTTCCCCACATCGTAGGCTCGCCATCCACATCGATGATGTAAAGATCATTCTTTACAATAAAGGTCATTAGATTATCTAGACATTTCAAGGCTCGTACTTTCCAAGCAGCATCATCGGAAAGCTCTAAAATCATCGTCATGGCAAAGACTTGTGCCACGGTCTGATCACTGCTGGCCGTTGAGCGCCAAGTCCAATTGCGATGATCTGCGGCAGGAAGCCATATGCTAGCAGGACTGCCTGAAAGCAGCTCCTTCTTTTTCCAATCGGCACCTTTGGTATTTTCTGTTTTATAATCACGTTCAAAACTACGAGCAAAGAGGCCAGGGATATTGGTGACGGTATGAAAACGTTCCATCGCCTCAAAGGCTTCAAACGCATTCTCTTTGGCATCGAGAGAACCGGTAACTTTAAAACGGAAAAGCTCAGCCGCTAAATACATCCCCGTCCATAGGTTATCGCTTGGCTGATTGCCTGTCTGACCTGAAGAATAGCCATTAGGCATACTTACGCCGCTACAGTTAATCCCATATCGGATATTCTTCTCGCGGACTTGTTTTTCATAAAACAGCGCCTTCTCTTCAAGAGTCATCGGATTAAATGAAAGCTGACCAAGCCCTTTATCTGTTAAAGCCAGAATGCTATTTTCCGGACCCGAAACAAGGTCTAAGATTCGATTGCCTGGAAGCCATCTCTCGCCAGCGAAGTAGCTATATTTCCCCTTCTCGTTTAAGCAAAAAGCACCCTTTGCAGAACCAAACCAAAGTTGGTTATTCAATTGCTTAACCACCGTGATTTCGGCGCAAGGAAGAGCTGTAATTAATTTATGATCCGAAAGTTTCAGATAACCTTGTTGAGTTCCAATGACAACATCGGAACTATGCGATAAAACGGCCGCACTGGTTATTCCAGATCCAGTATACAAGACCTTTAATTGAGATTGAGCTGGACTAAATTCGGCCACTTGCGTAGGAGTGACCAGAATAAACCGTTTCGCTTCGGCATCAAATATAATTTTCAGCACATTCTTTAGATTACCGCTCCAAAGCTTATGATTTGATTGATCGAGGTAAGCAAGTTGATCACCATCTGAAACTAAAAAATGAAAATCTTCACCTCCTGCGAATACAGAAGCGTTAGGCATTCCATGATCGATTTGCAGGGTACCAGCCCAAGCATTGCTATAGATCTGTTTGTTATCGAGGTATATGGTTTGATTCCGATATGTATCAAGAGATTTTATCTTTTTAGGCAGCAACTGAGAATAGGAAATATCTTTAGTGAAAGATCCAGCATAGAACAGTGATCCATTATCAGGCACGACAACACCGCTATCGGAAAGGATCCGAATTTGTCCATCGCGATTGGCAGAAATACCCACCAATTTAGATGAAGGCCAGGCGGAATCATAGTAATACTTGACACTTTTTTCTTGAGGATAAGGGACATCCTGATAGACCGATTGTCCTTTTTTATTGCTGATCGGATTAGCCGATTCAGCTTTGCCTGCGATATTAGACAGCAGAACTAAACTTAAGCAGAAATACAAAACTAGACGATTGTTCATGGTATTAATTTATATTTTGACACCTAACAAAGAAACGTGATCTTGAAAAGTAAAACTTCTATTTAATTAGTCAAATCACATAGTTTATTCACCTACATCGAAAACGAATAAAATAACTATAACTTCAGTAAATTTAAACTTAAAATTGGCGCAAAAAAAATCATCAAATAGCACGAAGGATCGTTAAACCCAACTATGCTATCTGATGATTTAATGTTCTTGAAAAGCTAATTCGGGCTAGCTATTTCAACAATGAAGAATTATTTCTTATCCAGACTATGATAGAATAGGTTTTTAGCCTCAATTTTCATCCCTGGATTATGACCTTGAATGGCAAAATGACCAGTTTTAAAGTCGCTATCATCATACGTCATCACCAATTTATTATTGATCCAAAACTGAATATGAGTACCGACAGCCTTGATTTGGTAAGTAAACCACTCTCCATTTTTAGTTAACAGTTCAGTTGCTTTTCCAGTTGGCGTACCTGGTTTCCAAAGCCATCCGGTATAGGCATCTTGACTGTTACAGATCTGAGCTTCGTAGCCGCGTGGATAACCATCTAGGTTATCTTCGGGGGGATTCGCTCTAAAATAGAACCCACTATTTGCCTTGCTTCCAACTTCAGAAAGGCGAAATTCACCTTTTGCCTCGAAGTCAGTACAAGCGGCATCGGTATAGATATGACCCATACCACCCTCACCTACCAATACGCCATCTTTAACACTCCAGGCAGCTTTTCCGCGAATGGTCCAGCCAGTAAGGTCTTTGCCATTAAACAGAGAAACCCACTTAGGCTTAGCTTCAACCAAAAGGTTAACGCCGATCATCAAAATGATGAATAATACGATTGAGATTTTTTTCATAATTTAAGATTTAGGATTTTGTTTAAATTTAGCTGAGCCAGATATATAAAAATAATGTAATGCTTGCCAAGATGCTCCAATGTAAACGCCAATCGGTAATGCCTTCAAATTTCGCCACTCCATTAGAATAATTTATCGTGGTAGTTTCCAATTTCTCCGGAGCAGTTTTTTCAGTAAAAGCGGAGACTGCGAAAAGCACACCAGTGATGATCATCTCAGCCCATAGACCACGATAGCCGAAGTTAGTCGTTAATTTTGCATGAAGCCATGGGAAGACCTCCGATGCCGTTGCTGGGGCAAGAAGTTGGTCAATCACAAAAATTGTAGCAAATATTATACCTACTATCACAGACACTCCAGCACCTTTAAGAGTGACTTTTTTACTTACAATACCAAAGAAGATCGCTGGGAATACTGGCAGGATAAGATAAGCTGTAATGGTTTGCAAATATTTATAGAGACCTTCCTCGTTTTTATAAACCAGGTAAGCTGCGCCAATGCCTAAGATTGCAACAATAAGTATTACTAATCGACCTAATTTAACTTGCTTTTTCTCAGGTATATCTGGACGGAACTCAACAATAAAGTCACGAACTACAAGGGTAGAAACAGAGTTTAGAACAGCGATTAAAGAAGTTACCAGTGCAGCCATCAGCGATGCTAATAACAATCCTCTAAATCCAGTTGGAAGAAGCTTGTTTAGCAGCAAAACAAACGTTTGCTTAGTGGCTTCACCTTGTAATTCATTCGGGAATAAAGCAAAAGCAATAACTCCTGGTAGAGCAAAGATAAATATGGGTAAGAGCTTTAGAAAAACAGCAAACATAGCACCCCAACGGGCCTGTTTAAGATCGGAAGCTGCTAAGACTCGTTGCACATTAACCTGATCGATACCCCAATAGAAGATTCCAGCATAAAAGGCCGTGGCCAGAATTCCCCAAAATGGATAAACGGGATCGTCATAGGGCTTTGAGATTGTCATCATTTCGGGCACCTTAGTCATCAAGCCATGCCAGCCTCCCACTTTATCCAATCCGATAAAGAGCATTATCGCCGAACCTCCAATCATTATGACAACTTGAATGACATCGGAATAAGCGACAGCTGTAAATCCCCCAATCATCGTAAATATGGCGACCGCCATACCAATGTAGAATACGGTTGTCATTACATTCCATCCAAGGATACTATTTAGTACCAAGGCTCCTGCAAATAGTGTAAATGCCAATTTGGTCATGATACTAATAATCAACATTAAGCCTGAAAAAAATGTCCGTGCACGTCGGTTATAGCGCATCTCAAGAAACTCAGGAATTGTAAACACCTTATTTTTTATGTAATAGGGAAACAAGATTGCACAAGCAAACCCAAGTGTTATCGCGCAAGTTAGTTCCACCGATCCTGCAGAGAGACCATAGCGATAAGAATCACCAGAGAGTCCCACCAAATGTTCCGCTCCAATATTTGTTGCAAACATAGAGGCTCCGACGATAGGCCACTTCATAGACCGACCTCCTAAAAAGAAGCTAGAGCTATCTTGTCCTGCCTTGTGACGATAAGCCATGTAGAGTCCAAAAGAGAGACTACCACCCATGACTAACGCAAGAACAATATAATCTAGCATTGTTAAAGTTAAACTCATAATGTGTTTGTTTAGTTTAGTTGTTTTAGTTTTAGTTATTTCAGCGAGGCGCTTAGTTTCTCCAGTCGCACCACACTTTGAATCATCGCCCGCACCGTATGGTAGTTAATTTTCCACGAATGACTCATATGGGTCCAAATTGGAACTCCCGTGCGGGTGAGTAGTGGATACCACTCTCCTACCCCTTTATTCACCACCTTATCGATGACAAAACGATGCACATTAACGTAAGCATTCCAGTATTTCTCATCGTTAAACATAAGCACGCCATCAAGGAGTCCGATAAGCGCTTCAGCCTGTTGCCAGAACTCTTTCTCTTTATCGTAAACGCCACCCGAATGAGGTCCTTCGACATATACTCCACCAAATTCCCAGTCGATACCATTATCTACCGTATGATCGAAAATAATACGGAATAAATCTTTATCCGAATTTGGATCGATCTTCATAATCCGATAGGCATGGATCAAAAGATGTGCAAATTCAGCATTATGGCCATAGCAAGTATTATCGGTTGCATTTCCTTTCTCGCCATCTGGAGAGAAACGATCCCAACCCCAGATGATGTCAAACTTAATCTGAGGAGCAACTGTCCAGTCTTTGTAAAACTGAGGAATACCCGTTTTATATTGAGGATGAATGATCTTATTTAGCAGCAGATCTATATTCTCGGTTAATTTTCGACGATGAACTTCTTTTCCTGTACACTCGTAAAGGGTTGTAAATGCTTCCATAAGATGCATATGGACATCCAATGTTTTACGATCGCCTCCTTGGCTGCCTGGTCCACACATGGTCCAATCGCGGTGAAACATCTCCCAATAACCACCATATCTGGTATCCGCGCAATATTTCTGCAAGAGATCGAATACCTTTTCTGCATATTCAACACCACGCTGATCACCTGTCGCTAAGGTATATTCGCTTAATGAATAGATTGCAAAACTATGACCATAGATGATCTTCTGATCAATCTTTACCTCCCCTTTACGATTCATCATCCAGAAGAAACCACCATGCTTCTCATCCCACATCTTGTTAATCAAGAAGTCGGCACCATGCTTAGCCATAGCCGCATAAGCTCCGTTTCCATATCCCGCCCGATGTGCTGAAGCGATGGTAAATAGGCAACGAGTTTGAGCTATCAATGATTTCTCATCTTCACCTGTATCGTTTCCATTTTCATCAAAATGAGTGAGAAAACCCCCATTGACGGTATCGATCATTCGAGAGGTCCAGAATGGAAGAAGCTCGTTAACTAAATGATTTTCGGCTTCGTTTTTCAGGTTGATAATTTCTTCTTTATTCATTCGTATAAGTCTTAACTTTTGAACTAAACATACTTAAATAATAATGTCGCCACCAAGGCTCCAAGGCACCAAAATTCACCAAATAGAATTAACGTATTTGTGTTTCAGTGGCCTATTTTATTCCGATAATTTCTGATGGATAGCGAGCAGAAAGTCTCTATTGTCAGCCGTTAAATAATGCATCTCGCCTCCCATGCGTTGGAATGTCTTGCAGTAACGCAAATAATAAGCTGGGTTATCCATTGGTGGTTCACCCTTCGATTGCCAATCCCAATCCGATTTTGCCAGATCTACGATAAGCATATAATGATTATCGATATGACCTTTTTGTTGGATGATCAGGTTTTGTGACATTGAGAGTGCTTTTTCGAAGATCATTGGGGACATCACCGCTGATCCGATAGACATGTATACACCATAGTCGAGATTGCTAACGCTCTTGGCAAAGCTAAGAAAGTCGTTTTGTGCGACTCGGCCTATAGCGGCTCCATAGTTCATTGGATGGTTGTAAATGATATCACAGCCAAACATAGGATGACCAGTAAATGGAATCCCCAGTTCAAAAGCCCGTGCCTGAACGGAATACCGTTTATAAGGGTGAGGGATGCTCATGAATCCAGACTTAAGCTTGAATTTCTGAATCACTCCTGCAAAGTCAGCAGCTGCAGCAGCTTGCTCTGGATTCGTAGCAAGAAGATTAATTACTTCCTGATGTAAGGTTGAGATTTCAGGAATCTCTAATCCTTCCAAGGAGATCATCTTACCTACCGACTCGCCATAACCAAGCCCTTCATAAGCGCCTACGATTAGGGCTAAATTGATGTTGAACCCAGTATGATCCCAGATGCCGAACTGACCGAGCTCAACATTCTCGCGAACATCTTCACTCGATTTTCCCTGAAAGGCAAATTCCCAGTCGTGGATAATACCCGCACCATTGGTCGAAAGATGGGTGACCCATCCCTCTTCCATCAAAGCGATAAGGGTTGGTGCCATCCCATTTTTAATCGTATGAGCACCAAAAGTTAACATTCGTGAACGTCCACCTTCGCGAGCAGACTTAATGCGTTCTGCAGTCTTCTCAATCAGCTGCACCCCTAACGAGGAGAGGTGTGCCGGTTTTTGAATTACTGGTACGTGATCTTTTTCTATATAAACCTTGTTTTTCCGATCGGCTAGTTTCTTAATATCTAGTCTGTCACGGTCCAATTTGGGATAAGGCATAAGGATAAATTTAAATATTTAACAGTTTCAATAGTTGCGACAATTGTGAGAAATCAGATATGATTACATCGGCGCCAGCTTTAATTAAACGAGTACGTTTCTGCTCGTTTAATCCGTAGCGACGCAATTCGTTACTTGCAATACCGATAGAAATTCCACCTCGTTTATTGGTCTCACGCATCTCTACTGGTCCATCACCAAAGGTAACCACCTTGCCGTGTGCCGAATCACCAATTGAATTCAAGATACGATCGAGAACAATTTTCTTAGCCTCTTTAGTCACATCACCTACCGCACCATAAATGCGTCCTTCAAAGAGATGATCGTAGCCCAAAACACGAGCCTCACTTTTCACATCCACTTCATCAGTACCACTTGCAAGATATAGTTTAACGCCAGCATCATGCAATTTCTGAAGGAATGTCACCGCATTTTTAAGGGTAAAATCTTCAAGCGAGAGTTCGCCTTTCGCAAATTTCTCCTCACGAACTTTAACCATAATTAGAAGTTCGTCGTTGTAGATTTGTTTGTATCCAAACTCATCTAGTATTTGATCTTCTGGCACACATCCAAATTCACGAATAAGGTCAATCAACCCCTTCATCTGAACTAAAGTCTGAATACCCGTTGTCTTGTCAATAAATTCATCAGAACGCTCTTTTACGCGCTGATATAAAGCTTCGTCAGCCTCAAGGTATTTATCACCTAAGATGGCCTTAATCATCATTGGAGCCATGATCAATTCCCAACCTTCGCGTAAGGTTGAAATAGTTCCATCGTGGTCAAAGATGGCATGTTCGATATTTAGATTGCCATCCCATTTGTTCACGATTTCAATCTCTGTGCCAGGGAGATATTTTGCATGACGGCTATCATCAGCCAATTCTGAAGCAAAGATATAATCTGGGTCTACGCCGACAGTCAAAATTTCTTCTGGGGTAGCCGTGCCGCACTGGAATAGTTTTTGAACTGTAACGCCAGCAACAAATGAGCCAATCTGAGCAGCGACATTCATATCGTAGCCTGCCGCTAACGATGAAGCGGCTCCAGCTAAATAGCTATCCCCAGCACCAACGGTATCGACTTTAGAAAGAATCATTAAGCCTGGAGTCTCAGAAATACCATTCTCATCGATAGTTAAAGATCCTTTGCTGCCACGAGTAATAAACAGCGGTTTCTTATAACGTTTATATAACTCATTAGCTGCTGTTACAACTTCAGAATAAAGAACGACCTCGTCCGGTTTTTTCTTCATTCCACAAAGATTAGCTGCCTCAGTATCGTTCATCTTACGAATAGCGCCTGTGTAGAAATCGTTGAAATTACGACTGTCAACGATAAAGGTTTTCTTTGGAAACTGCGCGATCACCTCAACTAATCGCTTTTTAAAGTAGTCGATATGGATTCCAGATGGAACTTGTTGGTTGATGATCACCACATCAACTTCCGGAATCTCTTTGATTAGGTTTGCGATCAAACGATCAGCTGTCTCTTTAGATAGTACGTTGTAGTTTCCAAAATCGACACGATTTAATTCGTTATCGTTTAGGTATGGTTTTGCATAAGCATGAGTATACCAAGCCTCTTCTTGAATCAACAAGTTACGAGGTTCAATACCTGTTGCTTTCATCACACGCACCATCTCTGCTCCAAATGGGTCAGTCCCAATCACACCAAAGGCACGAATATCCTTGATCTTCATTGCGGCAAGGTTATTGGTCACATTACCTGCACCACCCAATGAATAGCGCTGTTCGCGTACTGGACGAGTCGCCTGGTTGGTCTCGACAGAGATCTCGCTCATGGCCTCATCGATAAACCAATAGGCATCGAGGCAGAAATCACCAATAACAGCAATCTTTACATTGCTAAGATCCCCTAAGATCTTTTGAAGTTGTTCTATTTTCATTCGACGTAATTTATATGTTTTTAGTATTTATCTCTTATTTTTTCGATGAATCTAGTGTTGGGAATGTATAAATAGCCATATCTCCAGCTTCAATTTCTGTTGCATTCGCATAGTCACTAGCAGGAATCAGTGTGCCATCTTTCAATACTTTTTTAACCGTCTCATCAGTTGATATAATCAGTTTCATCGCATTTTTAAAGTCACGATTGACAATTACCACAAAGGTATTCTTTCCATTTTCAAGCACCGAAACGACAGCACCATCACCAACAGTTTCCAATAAATGAATAGGTGCAGGAAGCTGAACGAGTGCTTTGGTCTCATTCGGAATATTTAACCCAGTGTGAGCCACGGAGATTAGCTTAGCGCCTAAAAACACGCCAGATAACTGCTGTATTTCATTGCTAACCTTCTGCAATCTATCGAAAACAATTGTTCGTTTACCTTGCGCATCAAGTGGAGAGCCGAATCCTATGAAACTCCAATACTCAATACCTTGAGCACCATAAGCCAAATCAACAAAAGCTTGAAGTCGCAATTCCGATAGTGTTGGAATCCCATGAACAAAAGTTTTTTCTGGATTATAGGTTTTGTACAGTTGGTAAAAATCATTCAATGAAGGTTGCACAGCGTCGCCTGAATACGCAAGATACGATGTTGTAAGAACGAAAGCCCAATATGGACGACCTTCAGTTTTGTATTTATTGGCAAAGAACTCCATATTCTCATACCATCTATTATGAACCCCACCATCGACGAGCGGATAGAAATCGAAGGAAATATAGGGTGCTGGGAAGATTTTATCAAATGAGTTAATATATTCGGCATAGTCTTTTGTGCCAAACTTTGATTGGTTAGAGTTAATATTCGGATAAAGATTTACGAATCCATAATGTTTTGGATCTACAACTTTCAATCGTTTTGTCCAATCGGCTAGTCCTTGAAATTGCGGCATGTCCGGTTCATCAGAAAGGTAATAACCTTCAAGAGCAGGATGGTTCTTAAATCGATTAGCGATCTTCTCTGGATCGGCTTTAAGCTCGGGACAAGAGATCATCAATTTAACACCTGCTTTATTGGCCGCATCAAGTGCTAAAGCAATGGCATCTGCACTACTAAAAAATGCAATATCAATATTAACACCAACACTTTTAAGCTTTTTATAATTTTCTACAGAGACTTCTTTCTGCGTAATTCCGCCCCAAGACATGATTGGAACAACGCCAGTAGATTTCAGTTTTTCTTGAGCAAATGCTTGACTTCCAATTAAAATCAAGACTAGACTTACCTTTAATATATTTTTCATTGTGGATTATTTTTTAGTAGGGAACATATAAATAGCAATATCGCCAGGCTCAATCTCTGTTGTGGCACCATAGGTAGTGGCAGGAACAACAGTGCCATCCTTAAGTACTCTTTTCAACGATTTATCACCTAAAATAGTAATTGGCAGACTTGTGACTAAGTCGCGATTGATTACTACAAAGAAGGTGTTTGCCCCATTTTCTAATTGTGAGACAACAGCCCCTCCTTCAGCTTCAAAGACTTTAATCGCAGAAGGTAAAGACATCAACTGCGTAGTACCCTTGGGTATTACCACACCAGTATGATTAACAGATATCATTTTAGCCCCTACAAAAACACCAGCCAAGTTCTGAATCTCGTTGTTCACCAATTTAATGCGATCATAGACAACTGTCCGTTTGCCATCTAACCCAATTGGTGCTGAACGCAGCCCTTGAGACATCCAATAAGACCAATATTCTAAACCTTGAGCGCCATAGGCCAAATTACTATAAAGTTGAAGTCGAAGAGCTGCAATAGTTGGAATTGGATGAAGTGTATTGTATGAGCTAGCCAATGCAAAAGCCCAAAAAGGCATTCCTAATTTCTTAGCTTCGACAGAGAATATTTCTAATCCGTCGTACCAACTCTCATGAATACCTTGAGTGAGAATAGGATAGAAATCGAATGAGAGCAGTCGTGTTGGGACTTCAGTAGCAAAAGTCCTGACATATTCGGCATAGGTAGGTGTTCCCAGCGCTTCCGACTTTGAGGTGTTGATACTTGAGATCAAGTTCACAAAGCAAAAGTGAGTTTTGTCAAGTGCATTAATCCGTTTGGCCCATTCAGCTAAATACCCAAAATCTTTTTTTACAGGCTCATCACGCAAGAAATACCCTGCCAATGCAGGGTGATTTGAAAATCGTTTTACCGTTTTCTCAGGATCACTCTTTAACTCAGGACATGAGGTAACCATTTTCAATCCTAATGATTGAGCAAGATCCAATGCCTTCTGCATCGCATCGGCTGATGAATAATTAGCCAGATTGACATTTATACCCATCTCGCGAAGTTCGGTGAATCGGTCCACATTGGTCTCCCCTTCTGGAATACCTGACCATGCCATAATCGGCAAAGGCTTGTCTGATTTTAATTTTTCTTGAGCATTTACCTGATTGATGAAAAGGACAAAAAATGCACAGAGGATAAGAATGTTTTTCATAATAAAAGAGATGAAGTGCGTTTTCATTTTGTTTTACTTAAAGTGTTGAAATTAAATTTATTTTGACATTGACGGAGGAGCATCAACAATAGAGATGGCCCAGGTTTTATTTGGCTTAGGTCCCATTACAAGCGTTAGCTTTCCACCATTTTTAACCACCAAATGGTCGAACCACGTCTTAGTTAAGGGTTTACCATTCAAGGTTGCTGACTGAATATACTTATTCAGTTTCGAATTATTTTTTGCTTCAATGACAAAATCGCCTGTATTGCCAAAAGTCTTATCTAGATGGATAGTCACATTGCTAAATGTTGGACTTCCGATAGCGTAAATATTCTGACCTGGTGCAACCTGATAGATGCCCATCGTGCTTAAGACATACCAAGCTGACATCTGGCCCATATCTTCGTTTCCACACAGACCAGCAGGCCCTTCACTATAAAGACTATCCGTTATTGTGCGAACCATTTCTTGAGTTTTCCAAGGAGCACCGGCATAACTATACAAGTAAGCAGTATGATGACCAGGCTCGTTTCCGTGGGCATACTGACCAATTAATCCCGTGATATCAACAACCGTACTTTTCACGTCAGAGCTTGTTGTAAACAACGTATCAAGCTTAGCGAGGAAATTTTTCTGTCCACCTTCTAGCGCCATAAGCCCTTTCACATCGTGAGGCACGAAAAGGGTATATTGCCAAGCATTGGCCTCGGTATAATGACGATCTTTTCCATGACCTACAAACTTAGGGTCGAATGGCTCGAGCCATTTACCTTCTGAGTTTTTAGGGCGAGCAAATCCAGACTGACGGTCAAAAATATTTTTGTAGTTATAGGCTCTTTTCATAAACATTTCGTAGTCTGCCATATGACCTGCTTCTTTTGCCAACTGAGCAACGCACCAGTCATTGAAAGCATATTCCAATGTTTGTGAAACAGATTCTTTGATCTTGTCGTATGGAAGGTATCCCAAGTTAAGGTAGAATTGCAATCCCGCTCTTCCTTCAGACCGATGACCGACAGGAGGAGTCTCCATGGCATTTTTTCGAACGGCAGCGTACGCCTTTTGAAGATCAAATTTCTTAATGCCTTTGCGGTATGCATCCAAAATAGCCACTACGGGATGATCCCCAATCATGTCATTGGTATAACTATTGCCAAATTCCTGAGGAGTTGGAAGCCAGCCACCTTGCTCATATTGCGCGATCATGGTATTAACCACATCGTTGCTTCGTTCGGGATGAATTAAAGTTAGCAATGGCATCTCAGCCCTAAAGGTATCCCAAAGGGAGAAGTCGCTACGATAAGTAAAACCATTAGCCGTGTGAACCTGTTTATCAAGACCCATATATTTACCATCTACATCACTGAAGGTCGCAGGGAAAAGCAACGAATGATAAACGGCAGAATAAAAGGTGATCATTTTATTCTTAACATAAGTTGGGTCAGCACCTTTTTCAAGTTGCACCTCAATCTTACTCAAAGCAACATTCCATCGAGCAGCTGCAGCAGCTTTAGTCCCCTCAAAGTCCTTGTTCGAGATTTCCTTCTCAAAGTTCAAACGAGCTTGAGCAATGCTGGTATAGGAGATCCC
>CAIVGL010000098.1 GCA_903905505.1 uncultured Bacteroidia bacterium
GAACATCAGCCTTATCCATGATATCGTCGTGTAATAAGGTGAAATTATGAAAGATCTCAATAGCCATAGCAGCTGGAAGATGATCCATAGTAGGGTAAGCAAATAACGAAGTGGCATGCAACATTAGTGCGGGCCTTAATCGTTTACCTCCGATAGATAATGAATAAGCAATCGGTTCGTAGAGCTGAAAAGGTTTAGTTTGCTTGATTTTTTCAATCTCTATACGAAAGGCATTCTCAAATCCAAGAACATGACTGTTTAAGTTATTCATTGTACGAAATATAAATTACACCTAGACTTTCAAATATCAACACTACGATACAAAAATACGTTAAAAACACCTTAGCTATTCCCCTATTCACAAGAAGAGCCGGAAGGATAATGTTTCCTGCCGGCTCTTCTTGTGAAATTGCAGTACAATTTAACTAACCTCTTTTTTCAAACCGGTAAATTCAACGTCAATAATTGATTTATCCACCGCATTCATCTTGCAGTTTCCTGTAAAACGAGCACCTGGCTCAACCGAGAATCGACCCATATTAAGATCTCCATTAATGGTTGCAGAGGCCTTTAAAGTCAATAAATCCTCAACCGTAACTTTGCCATCGACAGTGCCTGAAATTTCAGCAGTATTAGAGCGGATACCCCCTTTAATGCGAGCATCAGGTCCAACAATAACACGACCTTGACATATTAAATTGCCATTTAAAACTCCGTCGATACGAATATCACCATCAGACTCAATATCACCAGTAATTTTAGTGTCTTGAGCTATAGAGTTCAATGTTTTAACTTCGTCAAATGTTGGCTTTCCCATTTGTTAATACTTTAAAAATTAGTACTAAAGATAATCTGAAGGATAGTTTAGTGGTCAATAGTTAAATCGCGAATAGGTTTTGATCTTTACCCCTCATAAGAAGTATAAAAAAAGACCTATTTCGAGTTAAAAATTAAACAGATGCCATTTTCTCGATAGCAAGCTTACCTCTATAGTATCCGCAGTCCTGACATACGGTATGAAACTTTACTGTAGAACCACAGTTTGAGCAAGTTGCCAATGTCGCAATTACCGCCTTGTAATGCGTTCTACGTTTATCTCTTCTCGACTTCGAAATTCTGTGCTTAGGATGTGCCATTTTAAATAATCTTAACTTTGTTTATCAATAATTTTTTTCAAATCGTTCCATCTCGGGTCCATTGGCGACTCTTCTGCCAAATCAGCTGATTTATATTCATTTAATTTATTAAGCATCTCCATATTACAAAGAGAATTTCCCTTTTTGAGCTCAGGATGTAAATGCCTGATTGGGATACTTAAAACAATAAATTCATAAATCAACGTTGCGACCACTACTTCATGCGCTCCTGGATGAAGGTATATCACTTCGTCTCCATCGTCAGTTTCCGTTTCACTAAACTTAACTAACATTGGATAAGAACTCTTAATCGGCTGTAAATAAGGATCTAAACAACGATCACAAATTAATTCAACCTCACCCTTAATCCCAAAAGTCAACCTTAAATAGGTAGATCTTTTTTCCAGTTTTACCTGGATTAATAAACTACCCTTCTTTATTTCACTCTCTTCGAATTCAGAAAAAAAACGGTCATCAACAGAAAAATCAAATAAATGACCACCTTCTTTAAGACCTGAAAACGGTATTGAATATTGTGAAAGATAATTCATTTCGCTCCACTCTTTAAAAGAGACGCAAAAATATAAAAATTTCCAATATAACCCAACACTTTTTTTAGATCTATTTTAAAACCAATTCGATGGAAAAGCATCGATAGATATTGATTGTATCTTATTTAAATAAACAACCACTAGAATTCTACGAAAGTGCGGCTATACTAAGAGCATGCGTTTACACTCCAATTGCAAGAAATTAGATTAAACTATTTACTGGAATTCTCTAGTAGATTCTGTATTTTTGTTACAATACCGGCTGAATCGAAGCCACACTCTTTATAAAGTTCAGCTTGAGAGCCATGCTCTATAAATCGCATTGGAACACCAAGTCGAACAATGTTCATTTTCTTTTCAGAAGTGGCAAAATATTCTACAATGGCACTCCCAAATCCGCCGTCTACAATGCCATCTTCAACCGTGACAATGGTATCAAAGCGAGCTTCAACATCCTTTAATATGGCTTGATCAAGAGGAACGACAAAACGCATATCGTAATGGGCACAAGTCACGCCCTTTGTTTTAAGAAGATCAACTGCCTGAGCAGCAAAATTCCCAGCATGTCCAATTGTCAAAATTGCGATATCCTTGCCATCAGTTATCTGACGTCCTTGACCAATGGGCACCTCTTCGAATTTTTGTTCCCAGTCTAAAAGTGGGCCATTTCCACGCGGATACCGAATACTAAATGGTCCCTTATTGGGTAGCTGTGCCGTATACATCAAGTTACGCAATTCGACCTGATCCATCGGAGCGGAGACAATCATATTGGGAATATTACGCATAAAGGCAAGGTCGAATATCCCATGATGGGTTGGACCATCAGCACCTACCAAGCCAGCGCGATCCATACAAAAGACTACATTTAATTTCTGTAAGGCCACGTCGTGAATAATCTGATCGTACGAACGCTGCATAAAAGAGGAGTAGATATTTACAAAAGGGATCATCCCGCCAGCCGCTAATCCTGCGGCAAAAGTCACGGCATGGGGCTCTGCAATTCCAACATCAAATGTTCGATGTGGTAAAACACTCATCATCATATTAAGCGAACAGCCAGAAGGCATAGCAGGGGTGATTCCTACTATTTTCTCATTTAAATTAGCCAATTCGATAATTGATTTACCGAAGACATATTGATATTTTGGAGATTCAGGAACATCGGTGGCAGTAGAAAACACCTCCCCCGTTGTCACATTAAACTTACCAGGTGCTGCATGCCATTTGGTGGCGTCTTTTTCTGCTGGCGCAAAACCTTTACCCTTTTGGGTGATTACATGCAGAATTTTAGGACCTGGAATAGATTTTAAATCATGAAGGATACGCACTAAACCGAGCACATCATGACCATCTACAGGACCAAAATAACGAAATCCAAATGACTCAAAAAGGTTACTCTTTCGGAACATGACAGACTTTAAAAGCTGTTGCTGCTGTTGCAGCATTTTTCGGGCCCAAGAACCAATTAAAGGAACCTTGCCGAGAGCTGTCCAGACCTTTGTTTTCAGACTATTATAGACTGGAGAAGCCTGTATCTGAATAAAATATTTACTAATCCCGCCAACGTTGGGATCAATGGACATGTTGTTGTAATTTAAAATCACCAACACATCAGCATTTGAAGCCCCAGCATTATTTAAACCTTCGAAAGCCATCCCTCCGGTCATGGAGCCATCACCGATAACGGCTACAACCTTACGATCCTTCTCCCCTTTCAACTCAGAGGCTATTGCTAAACCTAAGGCAGCAGAGATAGATGTAGAGGAGTGACCAACGCCGAATGCATCGTATTCACTTTCTGACATTTTCGGGAAACCACTAATGCCTTTGTATAACCGATTTGTGGCAAAGACTTTTCGGCGACCAGTTAATATCTTATGTCCATAAGCTTGATGTCCGACATCCCAAATTAATTGATCGTAGGGGGTATTGTATACGTAATGTAGTGCAACGGTAAGATCGACAACGCCAAGGTTGGCCCCTAGATGACCTGGATTAGAAGCTGCTTCTTGGATGATAAATTCCCGCAACTCCTCGCAGACCCTAGAAAGTTTATTTTCCTTGAGCTTCCTTAGATCTTCGGGGAATTCGATATGATCAAGTAAGTTACCGTTTGAATCAGCCATACAACAATAAAAGTTACAAAACTTTGAAGTGCAAAGGTAGGGATTTAAGTTAAAGAGAGATATGCAGCATGCATCAAAACAACTCAATTTTTACATGCACAGGAGACAAAAAATGAGAAACCAACTGATCAATTCAGAAAAATCTAAAAATCAGCACCTCAAAGCTACTTTTCGCTCCAAGCTGACTTTAGCTCATACGCCTCTATTTGATCAACCAGTACTTCGCCACCCTGCGTCCAGAAGGTCAAATCCTTATCGTTCTCACTTGGATTAAAGCAACTGCTAAAAACAACCTCTCCGTTATTGACGAATAGCTCTATTGATGCACGATCAATCAAAATCTCAAACTGAATAAACCCATCTTTTGTCCCAACAAATGCCTTACCACCTAAGCATTCTAATAATTTCTTGTTGGTATCATAACGAATCTCAGTTCCAATTTCCTTTTTCCCATTGCGAACGATGAAACCAAATCCGTCTGAAGTCTTTGGATCAAATTTACCTTTAAGGTGCACCGCATCCCCGGAAATGCCGCTAAGGATATTCCCTTTAATACCTGGAATAATATTTTTATTTTTTTTAATCAATTCTTTATCACGCATATGCAATGAGGCTATTGCGTCAATAGGATTCTTACAAAGCGTGAGTCCTGTACTCGTCATTCGAAGTGAAAGCTCACAAGGGAAAGTCATCTGACCATTAAACGGCATCTCTGGAAATTCGCCTCCACGCATCCAGGCTAACTGCACAACCTTACCTTGTGGATGATTCGACCAAGTTTGTGACGCATAAAAGTTCTTTCCATGATCAAGAACTTTTGCTGCAGTCTCTGGAGTAAATTTTTTACCATCAAACTCACCTACCTTATAATCCCCATTTCCATTTAAGAGGACCCATTTCTGTTTATCTTTATTGCCATCAAGGGGTAGCTGAATAAGATCAGGGCACTCATAAAACCCGACTATATGACTTTGCAATTCCCAATGAATTAAATCTTTGGAAGTATAAAATGAAGTTCCCTTTTGTTTCTCTACGTTATCAGGCTTACGATATAACGCCATCACATAATTTCCAGATGGGCGGTGATAAAAAACTTTTGGATCACGAGCATCATCCTTGGCAAATGGGATGATTGGATTTTTTGTGTACTTGTGCCATGTGCGCCCTTTGTCGTTACTGTAGGCAAGACGTTGTCCGCATTCCCAACTGGTATAAAAAATCAAGAGTGTTTTTTCATTTCCCTGTTGAAGGCCAGCGGTATTGTTCTCGTCAACGATGGCAGATCCAGACCAAACAGTAGCATGACTCTTATCTTTTGAATTATCATCCGGATCAATCGCGATAGGCAGATGCTCCCAATGAATTAAATCTTTGCTTACAGCATGTCCCCAATGCATAAATCCCCACTCTTTACCAAGCGGGTTGTATTGATAGAACAGATGATACTCCCCTGCATAATAAACCAATCCGTTCGGA
>CAIVGL010000099.1 GCA_903905505.1 uncultured Bacteroidia bacterium
ATCCATACCATCTATGCAGATGGGATTCCAATCTGCACAATTCTAAAAAGAGCGACCAAGCTCGACTATTCTGGGTCTGAATTGTTAAAAAAAAGAAATTTTGTCGAATCGGCTAAAATATTTGCAGATGCACTTAAAATAAATGTACAAGATGAATTAATCTTTTATAATTTTGCCACTGCTTTAGCTGGTCAAGGTAAGATTGATAGCGCAAAAATAGCGCTTCAATCGGCCCTCGCAATCAATCCTAGATACGAACCAACGTTGATGTACCTTGGTAATATTGCGGTAGAACAAAATAAACCAGAAGAGGCAGAGCGTTATTATAAAGCTTTATTAGGATATAACCCTAAATATTCGGAGGCCTATGTAAGCCTTGCAAATATTAGAATGACGACCAATCTGGCTGAAGCGAGAAGTTTATTGAAAGATTGTTTAATTCTGGATCCAAGGTATATACCAGCCGTTAGAGCATTAGCTGAAACCTATCGGAAGACAAATCCAGAAGTGGCAAAGAAATATGATGAGTTAGCAAATTCTTATAAATAAATTAATAATTAGAGTATGAAAAAGTCAATCTTAATGTTTACAATGACAGGAGTTTTATTCCTGGGTAGTTTAGGTCTTGCACTTGCACAGCCAGCTACAAAAAAAGACTCTGTTAATGCAGATAAAGCAGCAAAACCTGTTTTCTACAATGCAGCAGCTGAAGAAGAAAAACCAAAATCTGATGGTGGTTCAAATCTCCCTTTAATTGGTGGAGCAGTCGTTGTTCTTGGAGCTGCGATTTATATCCTGACTAAGAAAAAGAAATAATTACCTGAATAACCTACAAAAAAAAGAAGCGACTGCAAATCAGTCGCTTCTTTTTTTTGTAAACAGCTTTTGTATCAAAACTACTGTTTCAAAATTTCAACCCCAGCATATCTTTATGTACTTGATCCGCACCAGAATCCCATAATACCTGATCATCAAGAATTCCAGTATTCACCGCAATTGTAAAAATACCAGCTCCTTTTGCCGACTGAATACCAAGAGGTGCATTTTCAATAACAACAACTTCATGACTAGCAAGCCCCGACCTCTTAAGCGCCATAAGATAGGGCTCAGGGTGAGGCTTTCCATGCTGAACATCCTGACCGGTTATAATCCTTGATTTATCAACATAACCCTCAAAATCCTGTAGTAGAGCATTCAGAAACTTATCCTGGGAAGAGCCCGTAACCACCCAAATGGATATCGACTTTTCAGAAAGATCCTTCATTAAAGATACCACCCCATCAAAAGCTACGGCATCCGGAAAGTCAGCTATGATCTCCGTCTTTTTAGCATAAATCTTCAGAACCTCGTGTTCCGTGGCATCCCTCTTTTTATCTTGCTGAAAAACTAGGTTAATCGTTGACTGTGCCGTTCGCCCCTCATTGCGATAAACCATTTCAGGAGAAAAATCAAAGCCAAAAAAATGAAATGCTTGGCTCCACGCATTCGCATGAGCACCCATTGAATCATAAAGTACTCCATCCATATCAAAAAATACCCCTTTAATAGGATTCGGCAAAACAGGCAAACGATTGGCAATCATAATTTTATAAGTTAAATGCGGCTATTGAAATATACAAACTGTAAATATTAACTTTAGACTCTAATAATAAACTTGCGAAGTTCTCAAAAAAAATCACAATTCCAGATCAAAAAGTTGATCTCGGTTGTTATTTAAGAAATAGTCTTAACTCCTATTTCAAATAGAGAACAAGGAGGATTACACCAAAATAGAATGACCAAGAAAAGCAACATAAGAGAAATATTAAAACATCGTATCCTAGTTCTAGATGGAGCCATGGGGACTATGATTCAGCGAGTAAAATTAACAGAGGAGGACTTCCGTGGAGAAAAATTTAAAAATTGGACATCTTCACTGAAAGGAGACAACGACTTACTATCGATCACCAAGCCAGCCGTTATCCAAGAAATTCACGAACTATTTCTTGAAGCTGGCGCTGATATACTCTCTACAAATACCTTTAATGCGACTCGAATCTCGCAAGCCGATTATGGACTAGAAGATCATGTTTATGAACTCAACAAGCAATCGGCACAACTTGCAAAAGCAGCCGCGAATCGATATTCAACAGCTGAAAAGCCCCGCTTTGTAGCCGGAGCCATAGGTCCGACCAATAAAACCTGCTCGATGTCACCCGATGTCAACGACGCCGGTTTTAGGGCCGTAACTTTTAATGAAATGAAATCGTCGTATGTCGAACAAGTCGAAGGACTATTAGATGGAGGCGTCGACCTATTACTTGTCGAAACAATCTTCGATACGCTAAATGCTAAAGCAGCCATGATGGCGATTGAAGAGAC
The DNA here is from genome assembly GCA_903905505.1 of uncultured Bacteroidia bacterium. Taxonomy (GTDB): domain Bacteria; phylum Bacteroidota; class Bacteroidia; order Bacteroidales; family Prolixibacteraceae; genus JAAFHB01. The sequence continues at coordinate 2,362 of CAIVGL010000099.1, forward strand.
ACTAGAGCAACGAAATATCGTTCTCGATGTTATGATTTCTGGAACGATTACAGATGCTAGCGGACGAACCTTATCTGGACAAACAGTCGAAGCATTTCTGAACTCCGTTTCTCATATTAACTTGCTTACAATTGGTCTAAACTGTTCGTTAGGAGCCAAGGATATGCGCCCTTATCTCGAAGAACTTGGTCGTAAAGCCCCATTTTTTATCAGCGCACATCCAAATGCCGGACTTCCAAATCAATTTGGAGAATACGATGAGACACCCAAAATGATGGGTGCTTTTGTGCAAGACTTCTTCGATCAAAAAATGGTCAATATTATCGGGGGATGCTGTGGCACAACACCGGAGCACATTAAAGAGCTAGCACAGATGGCAAGTGTAGCAACTCCTCATCAGCCATTTGTGCCCATAATTGCAACTCGATTAAGTGGATTAGAGCCACTAACGGTTGATAAAAGTTCAAACTTTATCAATATTGGCGAGCGATGCAATGTGTCAGGATCGATAAAATTTGCCCGTCTTATTCGTGATGAAAAATATGAAGAGGCTTTGGCTATCGCCAGAGAAATGGTCGAAGGAGGCGCCCAAGTAATCGATGTTAACATGGACGATGCCATGCTAGATGCCGAGAAAGAGATGGTGAAATTTCTTCATCTGGTAATGTCGGAACCAGACATTGCACGATTGCCAGTTATGGTTGACTCTTCAAAATGGACCGTTATCGAGGCTGGACTTCAATGCCTTCAAGGAAAAGCCATCGTTAACTCCATTAGTCTTAAAGAGGGAGAAGAAATTTTCAAAGCATGCGCCAATAAAATAAAAAAATATGGTGCCGCGGCTGTAATTATGGCTTTCGACGAGCAAGGACAAGCCGCAACATTTGAGGAGCGTATCCGAATCTGTGAACGTGCATACCGAATTCTAGTCGACGAAGTAGGCTTTCCAGCCCAAGATATTATATTTGATCCCAATGTTTTAACAGTTGGAACCGGCATAGAAGAGCATAACAACTACGCTCTTGACTTTATAAAAGCCACTAAATGGATCAAAGAAAATCTTCCATACGCCAAAGTAAGTGGCGGAATTTCGAATGTCTCCTTCTCCTTTAGAGGAAACAATACCATTCGGGAAGCCTTTCATTCGGTCTTCCTTTACCATGCCATTGGAGCGGGACTGGATATGGGTATCGTCAATCCAGGGATGCTTCAGATCTACGATGAAATACCCAAAGATTTATTAGAATATGTTGAAGATGTTATCCTCAACCGACGACCTGATTCTACAGAACGACTACTTGCATTTTCAGAAAACCTTGAAGCAAGAGGAAAAAAAGAAGAGAAGACGGAAGAGTGGAGACTTCTAGAGGTTAAAGAACGTATTCAGCATGCCTTAGTAAAAGGGATTACAGACTATATCGAAGAGGATATTACCGAATTACTCCCCGAATACAATAGCGCAATTCGAGTTATTGAAGAGCCTCTAATGGATGGAATGAACCGGGTGGGTGATCTATTCGGAAGCGGAAAGATGTTTCTTCCTCAGGTAATTAAGTCGGCACGTGTCATGAAAAAGGCAGTTGCGTTCCTACAGCCATTTATCGAACAAGATAAGCTAGATCTGAAACAGGCACCTACGATCAGAAAGAAGATTCTCCTTGCCACCGTAAAAGGGGATGTACACGATATTGGAAAGAACATCGTCGGCGTAGTGTTAGCCTGTAATAATTACGAAGTTCTTGACCTAGGCGTGATGGTTCCAGCAGATAAAATTTTAGATCGAGCCATTGAAGAGAACGTCGATATCATTGGATTAAGCGGACTGATTACTCCATCCTTGGAAGAGATGGCTCATGTTGCAAAAGAGATGCAGCGAAGGGCCTTTACAATACCCCTAATGATTGGAGGCGCAACAACATCTAAAATTCATACTGCGGTTAAGATAGAGCCAGAGTACAGCAATACCGTTGTATATGTGAAAGATGCATCACGAGCGGTGCAGGTCGTCTCAAGTCTGCTCGTCAGAGATCCCGAATTTATTCAATCCATTCAAAATGAATATATCGAACTGCGGGCGATGCATAGCGCAAAAAAACCCAAAGAATACCTCTCTCTAGCAAATGCAAGAAGTAATGCCTTTAATCCAAATTGGGACTCTTCAATGGTCTATAAGCCACTAAAGATTGGCATTCAAACGTTCGATGACTACCCACTTGAAGAGCTAAGACAACATATCGATTGGACCTTCTTCTTTATTGCCTGGGAATTTAGAGGTAAGTTTCCTGCCATCTTTGATGACCCTAAACAAGGGGCTGAGGTTAAAAAGCTTTACGATGAGGCCAATCTGTTTTTAGATGAGATCATCGCAAAGAAAATGATTACGGCTAAAGGAATTGTTGGACTATGGCCTGCAAACAGCGTTGGGGACGATATAGAGCTTTATACCGATGAAAAAAGAGACACCCTTCAAGGGACCTTTCATCACCTTAGACAGCAACAGAAACGAGGCGAAAACCTCCCGAATTACTGCTTGAGTGATTTTGTAGCCCCTAAAAGCACAGGAATAGCAGATTACTGCGGTGGGTTTGCTGTAACGGCAGGAATAGGAATTGCTGAATGGATTGAGAAATTCAAACAGGATGGGGATGATTATCATGCCATCCTATTAGAGTCATTAGCTGATCGACTGGCTGAAGCTTTTGCAGAACGAATTCACGAACGAGTACGCAAAGAGTTCTGGGGGTATGCCCCGGATGAAAACCTAACGGCCATGGATTTGATTAATTGCAAATATCAAGGAATAAGACCCGCAGCTGGATATCCTGCATGCCCTGAACACTCTGAGAAAAAAGTATTATTCGATCTCTTAGGCGCAACAGAAAAAGTGGATATCCATCTTACTGAGCACTTCTCCATGTACCCAACAGCATCGGTCTGCGGACAATACTTTGCCCATAAAAATGCGGTGTACTTTGGATTAGAGCGAATTGAAAAGGATCAGGTAGAAGATTTCGCTCGACGCAAAAATGTTGCCACAGAGTATATTGAGAAGTTTTTACCTTCTAATCTAAGCTATAAGTAAAGAGCGTTAAGAAACTTCATCAACTAGTTGTTTCAAAAAGTCGCGGGTAAAATAATCTGGGTCTATAACATTTCCATCCCATTTCACGATGTCCAGATCAATTGTTCGTGGACCAAACTTCGGAGCAGTGCGATCACGCTTTAGTCTATCCTCAATCGTTTTAAGAAACGTTTGAAACTCAGAATGACTTAAAGTTGTATTGACTTTTAAGGCCCCATTCAAAAAATCTGGTTGATCAACGATTCCTATTGGAGCTGTTTTTACCCAATTAGAAATCTGTAAAACTTCATGCTCTAAACGAATTATATCTATTGCGGCTGCAAAATTCTGCTGCGCATTGATGTTCGATCCTAAGCCAATGATGCATTCATGCTTCATTTTCGATACCCCTCTAATTCAATTGAAACAGATTCTGAAAATCGCAGAGCACCAGGCTTGTCAACCTCCACTTTGGAGCGAATGACACGTTGATCCTCCAGTATTAATTCTAAAATCTCATGCGTTAATCGCTCCAGAAGATTATACTTGCTTTCTGATACTAAGGAAATAATCTGTTTAGTTATCGTCTTGTAATTATAAATTCCATCCTCTTGATCAGAAATGATTGCGGCTGAAATATCAACCTCAATCTCAACATTGACAACGACATCTTGCAGGTTAATCCTCTCTTCGGGATTAAAACCAATAATAGTTGGGATTAATAAATCTTTGATTCGAATAATAGCCATATTTTTCTTTTCGATTAAGAATTAAAACTAAATGATATCTAAATTAAATGCTCTCCTCCATCACAGAAGATCACTTGCCCTGTTAAATCTTGATTATCTAAAATAAAATCTAAACTCTTAAGTATTGCCAAAAGACCTGAGGGAGTTTTCATTGGAGTTTTTAGAGCTAGTTGATCAAGATAAGCGTCGTCTTTATCCTCAGGTGGCAAAACTGCTCCAGGTGAAATTCCATTCACCCGAATTGCTGGGGCTAACTCGAAAGCTGCCATTTTTGTTAACTCGAATAATGCTTTTTTTGATAAGCTATAAGCTAGGTAATCACTTTTATTTTTTGTGATCCGAGTATCCAATAAGTTAACGATTAATCCCTGTTTCGTGCTATTTGCAAAATCTCGCATCAAGATAAATGGAGCGATATAATTGACCATAGTATGGTGCAAGATTAAATCATTACTACTGTTCTTCAGTAAAGAAGAATCAAAGATTGAAGCATTGTTTATCAACAAATCAATAGATCCCATTCGCTCAACCACATTGGCAACAAGCTCGCTTGCCTTTTCTGCAGCGCCAAGATCTGCTTTAAATGAAGCAAAGCGCTGATTTGGATATATTGCCTTCAGCTCTAATTCAAGCTCTGAAATCGCCTCTTTTGAGCTATTATAATGAATGGCTAAATCCCATCCATTTTTAGCGAGATGAAGGGCTATGGCTCGGCCTATTCGTTTAGCTCCGCCCGTAATCAACGCAACTTTATTCATAAAGCATCTTTTTGTTAAATTTAAAGTAATCTATGAAGGATTACAAAAAAAGGATGCTCGAAAGAACATCCCTTTAATGATTAAAAAAATTGCAATCCTTAAATTTTCTTCGCTACGATGCTAAATGTAAGGGTAAAATTATCCTCAATAGCTTTGTCCGCAATTCCCTGAAAGAAGCTAGCTGAACCATACTTGATTCCGTAAAGCGTACGATTAACCGTAATCACACCTGAGGCACTTATTTGAGGACCGTCTTTAGTGACTTTTGCAGTAAAGGCAACTGGCTGAGTAATCCCTTTAATTGTAAGATCAGCAATAATTTTATAGTCATCACCAGAAATTGGAGCCACTGTTTTAATAGTCATGGTAGATTCAGGAAATTTAGCAATCCCGAAGAAATCATCTGAACTTAGATGGCCAATCAATTTCTTGTTGTAACCAGCATCGGTAAGATCTTCACAAATGATTGTTTTCATGTCAATAACAAATGATCCAGCTGAGATCATCCCTTTTTTGGCGGTAATAGATCCACTAGCAAATGAGATCGTTCCGTTGTGCTTTCCAGTAACTTTTTTGGCTTCCCATTTAACTTTACTTGCACCCTTGTCTACAGCAAAATCGCCCGCATAAGCTGAGCTAACTAAACCCACAAGAATAATAAATGCAAATAGAGAGACTTTGATTTGAGCGATCATTGAATGACCATTGCCCGTTTTTTCTAATTGATCGATGTTATTTTTCATAGTTTGTACAAAATTTAGTTTAATATTTTAACATTGAATTATATAAAATTGTTTAACAAAACTAACTTAATTTCATTAAATTTTTTATCGTATCTTTAAAAGTACCATCTGGGGAGGTCAAAATCATCAATAATGAAAAAATTAGATGAATCTTTAGACGAAATTACCCTTTCAAGTTTTCGATTCTTTAAATCTTTAAGTGAAAACGAACTTAATAGTTTAAACTATGAGAAAACATGCTCCTCCGTTAAAAAAGGGACAATACTTTATAAGGAAGGAAGTAGGCTTACCGGATTTTATTGCATCATAAAAGGAATTATAAAAATCTATAAAACCGGACATGATGATAAAGAGCAGATCATCCGCTTCGCCAAACAGGGCGATATAATAGCTTATCGCTCTTTGTTGAGCCAAGAATTGGCCAGCACCTCCTCAAAAGTCATTGAAGATGCCATCGTGTGTCATGTTCCTTATAAAACACTATTAAACCTTATTGAGAAGAATCCCGCGTTTTCGATTACTTTGCTGCGAATTGTTTGTGCTGAACTGAAAGAAGCCAATAGTTATATTACAGATATCGCGCAAAAATCGGTTCGCGAAAGGTTAGCTGAAATATTATTGCTGCTAAAAGATAGCTTTGAGTTAGATTCAGAGAAAACCATTCAAATCTCTTTAACCAGGGAGGAGCTTGCAAATATGGTAGGTACAGCTACCGAATCTATAATTCGATTACTTTCAGAATTTAATCAGAGCAAGCTCATCGAATTGAACGGGCGTAAAATAAAAATCATAAATCTACCCGGCTTAATAAAAATTGCAAATCTCACTCCCCATCTGAAATAAAAAATTAGCCTGATGCTTAGCCTATTTTACATCTTATGTAGCCAAGCTTCTGGGTCAAGTTTCGTATTTTCGTGCCACAACTGAAACTTTAGCACACACTTATTATCATCACTCTGATCGGTATACACACTGCCAATATCTTCCTTCCCATCGACCTGCTGACCAGCCTTAACAAAAACCTCACTTAGATTCGAGTATACCGTAAGGTAGCTTCCATGTCGAATGATTACGGCAATATTTCCCCCAGGAATTGCAACAACTTTGGTAACCTCACCTTTAAAGATCGACCTAACTTTCGAATGAGCCTGAGTGGTGATATCAACACCCGAATTTCTAACGGTAACATATTTTAAAACTGCGTGCGGATGTTCTCCAAAATGATCTGTGATTAATCCGCGCAACACTGGCCAAGGAAATTTTCCTCGATTATTCGAAAATCCTCCTGATAAAGCCTTGTCTTCCGAAGTCAAAACTACACTTTTGTCACTCGTCGACTTATGAGCCACTTTCTTTGCTTCGTCAGAAATAACCCGCTCAATCTCTTGCTGCAAACGAAGCTCGGCCTTTCGCTGACTCTCTAATTTCTTCCCTAAATCTTTCTCCTTTTGATGCAGTTCCGTATAAACACCTTTTTGCTGTTTCTTCTGCCGCTCAATAATCTTTGTCTGGTTAACTTTTGACACCAAAAGCTGTTGCTTATCATCCTTACGCTTATTGAAATCTAACAATTGATCAGATATAGCATGCTTATAGGCCACAATTTTCTCAGCCTGCTTACGTCTATAATCCGCATATTGCTTCAAATAAATAAAACGTTTGTAAGCCTGATTAAAATCCTGAGCCGATAAAATAAACAGCAGTTGATTACTATTATCTTCATTCCGATCAGCGTATCTAACCATGGAAGCATACTTATTCTTAACCTCTTGAAGTGTTAACGACAACGAATCTATCCGACTTGAATTTTGCTGAATGGATGAATCTAAATAGCCAATCTCACCCGTAATATTGTTAATCAAAGCATCTTGAAGTTTGATCTGCTTCTCCAGAACTGACAATCTATTTAACGAGGCCTTTGACTTACTATTGGTCTCCTTTAACAGACTATTAATATATTCTATTTCAGAGGCCGTCTTCTCCTTCCGTTTCCGCAACTCTTCGAGAGATTGGCCATAAGCATCGCTTCCGACAAGGATTATCCCTACGAATAAGAGTAGACAATAAAATCTCAAACAAGAATAGGTCATCACTAAAACCTTGGATTTAATTATTCGATTAACTTGGTTTTATACTTAGGCGAAACAGAAAAACCGAAATTCTTTTCATCATTCAAAGTAACCTTGGATAATTCGATGGCTAATTTAACTTTATTCTTTCCCAATACCTCAATTTGCATTAATCCAGGGAACCATTGCTCCATAACCTTTTCATATCTTGAAAACTCTAATTTTATTCCATTTTCGCTATTCAAGTCTTTAAAAATCATCTTTTTGACCACAAATGAATCAGCATCAATATAAATCTCTTGTTTAATAATTCGCTCTACATCCAGTCTATTGCGATAACGCTCTAAAGTCAAGTCGCTCTTTTTTATTCGCTTTAACTTACGTGTTCGAATAGAAGATATTTTATACATCTGGTCCTCTATTTCACAGGCATAATCCATAAATTCACTCTCTTTACTATCCTGTCGAACAGAAAATAATTGATTGCTTAAAAGCGCCTCTAAAATACTATAGTCAACTTCCAGGCCTAGAAGTTTGCTGAGATAACTATTCGCTCCAATGAATAACTCTTGATCAATAAAATAAGCGAATTTAAAAGAATCTTGAGAGACCTCTAACTTGCCTACTGGAATAGAGAGCTTCTGCGCATACATTTGAATGACACTGTCTCTTCGAATTTTATAAGATCCTCGAATAGAGGTCTCTTTCCCTTCATTGTTTAGTGAAAAATTAACTTTCCGAACAGTCAGAGTTTCGTAATGCAACGACTTCTCATTAACAAGTTTAATTACCCGGCCTCTGCTTAAGTGCCTTATCTTTTTAGGGGCAGCAACCTTCTCAATATGCTTACAACTAAAAACCAAAAAACCAAAAATGAATGCAGTCATAAAATAAGAAACGACCCTTTTATTGTGCCTCATAACTTTAGTCTTCTTTTGTTTTAATGAATCTCTTTTGAGCAATCTTCTGAATTAATACTTTAGATTTATTCCCCTTTTCAACCGACTTTTTCCATTGAATTAGCGCATTAGACTTATCCCCTAAGAAATACAATATATCGCCATAATGCTCAATCAGAACGGCTGTATCTTCAGAAGTTTTTGAAAGTGCTATTTCCATGTAAAATTTCGCCAATTGGAAATCCTTTTTCATGAAAAATACCCAAGCATAGGTGTCTAGATACGTGGCATTATCTGGATTATTCTGTACTACTTTAGCACTCAATTTCTCAGCAACTGCAAGTCGTTCGCCTCGGATAGAGAGGTAATACGCATAATTATTTAAAGCCATATAATTATCTGGATCTAAAGCCACCACCTTATCAAAAACGTCAAATGCATCATTGTAGCGTTTTAAATAATAGAATGCCTCTGCTCGATAGGTATACAACTGAGATAAAATCTTCGGATCATTTTTAACATGCACCAAGCCTGAATCAATCACAGCCAAAAGCTCAGTATATTTTTTCTGCTGAATCAATCCTACTGATTTTAAAATATAAATCATGGGCTGCTCGGGAAAATAGCTCAAGGCTTGTTGACTCTCCTCATTGATCGCCTTCCAATCCTTCAAATCATTATTAAAAAGAAGCAGATGCTCCCAATAGGGATAATGATCCTTTTTAAACATCAAGATCTTCCGCATCTGAGCCCTTGCAGCCTCTAATTGCTTTTTATTTTGATAATAATCAACAAGAAAAGTTAATGGTCGCTCATCCTTGGGATGCGCCTTAACCAAGGAATGAATCAATTCTAGCTGCCGCGAATCAGAAAGTATCGAGCCCCCACCCTTCAAGATGCCCAAATACATTTGAGCCTTAGGCTCTAAATCTAGCTCGCCATTCAAAAAAGCAAGGTTAAGATGGTCAAAGCACTTCGCCGAATCATTCGCCTCGAGATAAAAATCAGCCAAAGAAAGGTGGACAAACCCATCATTTGGATCTAACTGAATAACCCGATTGTAATTCTCAAGTGCCTTTACTCGATCCTTATCCGCTAAATATAGATCGGCCAATAATCCATAATATTTAGAAACCGTTGGATAGGCCTTAATTAATTTTTCAAGCTCACCATAAGCAGCTGGCTTATTCCCCATTTGAAGATAAACTTGCTCCCTTCCGAGGGCAATAGGTTCAGAGTAACCTAATTTCTGCTCCAATGCATTATAAAAGCTTAGCGCCTGATCCGATTTACCGGCTATCGCGATTAGTGCGGCTTGATAAAATAAAAATTCGGGATTTGAAGGGACTAATTTTGAAAGTGCTTCATATTGCTCAGCAGCCTTTTCATAAAGTTTATTTTGTTGATATACTTTAACCAGTAATAATCGATAATACTGATTATCAGGATTTAACTGAACAGCTTTTTCAAGCAAAAACATCGAACTCTGAAAATCATCTTTTGAGACATGGATATTGGCCATCTCATAAAAGGTTGCCGATGAGCGAGCATCAATTTCCAAACATCTTGAAAATAACTTGATCGCTTCATCAATATTTCCCAATGATTTTTGCTTCAACCCCTCTATAAAAAGGTACTCAAATTCTTTTCGACTCTCAGGAGAGAGCTTAACCTCTAACGTATCTGTATTTGCAATCTTAGGCTCAGCTGATAAAACAACTTTCCTTGAAACTTTACAGGAAAAAACAGAACTAAGGCCAATTAGAATAATCAAAAAAACGACTATATGATTCTTTTTTGCCATCCGTATAATTTTACTGCGATATTAGGTTGAGATGAAAATTATTGCTTGCCAGTATGACCAAAGCCCCCTTCACCTCGCGAAGTATTTTGCAAAACTTCAGCAACCTCCCAAGTAACAACTTCGTGAGCGGCAACAACCATCTGAGCAATGCGCTCACCATGCTGAATTACAAAATCTTCCTTCGAAAGATTGATCATAATCACCATAATCTCACCGCGATAGTCTGCATCAATTGTCCCCGGAGAATTAAGCACCGTAACCCCCTTCTTGATCGCCAAACCACTTCTGGGTCGCACCTGTGCTTCGTAACCAATAGGTAATTCAATAAATAAGCCGGTCGGAATTAATTTACGTTCCAATGGCTTTAGGATAACTTCTTCTAGAAGATTCGCTCGCAAATCCATCCCTGCAGCATGCTCAGTGCCATACTCGGGTAATTCGTTTGAAGAGTTATTAATTATTTTAATTTTCATCTTACTCCATGTTATTGTCATACGATTTGCAAAAGTACACCCAAGGTGATCTTAATTTGTTAACCTAACCCCTTTAATTTGGCGTCCTTACGACTATATTTTCAGTCTGCTAAGATAGTAAACATTCCGATCTCTTTCCAATTTTATCCTTTTTGAGATCGAAACAAACGCTTTAAATCACGCTGCTCTTTAAACCAAATAAATAAGAAAAAGAGACTCAATAAGAAGGTGTTAAACGCTATTCTTAAAATGGGACTAGGAATAACAATTGCCCTTTGTAGAAGATAAAGAACAACGGCTACAGCTAAATAAGATCCCAATGTTTTCAAATCATAGTTGACTGGAAAATATTTCTGACCTACAATATAGGACGTTATTGTCATAACCAACGAGGCTGTAAAAAAAGCATATCCACATGCCATATACCCATAAATAGGGACAAGTAGCCAATTTAAAAGGATGGTGATGATGGCCCCGACAATCGCAAATCGTGCTCCAAAATGAGTCTGATCAGTCAGCTTATACCACAAAGATTGAGTATAGAAAATACCCAAGAATAAATTCCCCATCAATAGCCAAGGAACAACTTTAATCCCTTCATGATACCCTGAATTTGTTGACCCAATAAAGAATTTAAGGATATCCATATAAAACATAACCCCTAGAAAGATCAGTAATCCCAGGATTACAAAATACTTCATTATTACAGCATATACGCGCTTTGAATCTTCATTCTTATAATGTGAAAAAAGAAATGGCTCAAAAGAAAATCGAAATGCTTGTATAAATAGGGCCATTAGAATTGCCAATTTTCCACTTGCAGAATATACTCCTAATTCAAAAATTGGATTCGCTGAATTGACAAGCAACTTAGGCAATAAAATTTTATCAATATTCAAATTAACCATACCTGCCAATCCTATTACCAGAATTGGCCAACCATACTTCAACATCTTCTGAAGCAAGCTCCAATCAAAATCAGATCTCTTTAGATTTAAGTCAGGTAAAAATAGAGCCAGAGTAACCGATGATGCCACTAAATAGGATAAAAATGCATACCCAATTCCAATGCTCGGATTATAGACATATCGGATCAATGAATCTGGATTAGCTTGCAAAAGCTTAGGACATAAATAAATCCAGAATAAATTAAGAGCGATGCTTAATGCAATATTAATGCACTTTAAAACGGCAAACCTAACAGGCTTAGATTGTAGTCGTAATCTGGCAAATGGAATAGCCGATAAGGCATCTAAGGCAACGGTTATCCCCATCCAGACTACATAATTTTCATGCCCAGAATAGCCTATCCAACTTGAAATAGAAGAAGCAAAACCTAAGACTGCCAAAATAAATAATAGAGCAGTGACACCAAGAGACACCATTGTTGTGGTATAAACCTTATCTGGATTATCACTCTTTCCTGCAAACCGGAAATAAGATGTCTCCATTCCGTAGGTTAATACAACTTGCAAAAAAGCCACATAAGCCAAAATATTGCTAAGAACACCAAACTCATCGGGTAAAAACATCCAGGCATATAAAGGAGTAAGCCACCAATTTAAAAACCTGCCAATAATACTAGGCACGCCATAAATAACTGTCTCACTAGCAAGCTTCTTAAATACGCTCAAAATCGATAAATTTAAAAGTTGAATACAAATATAATCCTTTAGAGTATTCGGGTGACATTTAAAAGCAAGTCAATCCATTTATTGTTCCTCGTGAAGCCTCGCCAACTATAGCTAACACCATTATTGATATCCAACGATTTTTACTAATTTTCAACCGTTCAATTTTAACACCTAAATTGATTATTTTAACGCTGATTATGAGAAAACTAGTAGTTTTAATCTTCTGTTTATTCCACACATCCTTTCTATTTGTGAATTGTGCGCACTCCTCAAAAAGAAGTAGACCACCGGTAACAGCCATAAAATTACTCTCTAAAAATAGAAAAATCACCCTAGGTACAGAATTTGAAATTGAGTTAAAAACAAAAATTAAAGATGGCTCATTCCGAAATACCGAATTATTCCTAGATGGTAAATCATTGGTTATTAGTGATAAAATAGATTTTAATACTCAAATTAAAACCAATGATCTTGGGGTTGGCACACACGTAATCAAAGCAATTTCAACCACGAATGAAGGTGTAATTGGTGAAAACTTCACCGAATTTTTACTGCTTTCAGATGTCAAACCAGTGAAATACGACTATAAAGTTATTCGATCTTATCCTCATAACACCGACTATTTTACCGAAGGTCTTGAGTTTAATAATGGCTACCTATATGAGGGGACCGGACAAGAAGGAAATTCGGCAATTTATAAAGTAGATCTTTTAACTTCAAAAGTTTTAAAATCATATAAAATTGAAGATCAATATTTTGGCGAAGGAATTACCATATTAAATAATAAACTATATCAGCTCACCTATAAATCTCAAATAGGCTTTGTTCGTGACCTTAACACCTTTGAGGTTCTTAACACATGGAATTACAAAAATCTGCAAGGTTGGGGCTTAACGAATGATGGAAGTTCATTAATTATGAGTGACGGTACAGAATTTATCTATTTTATAGATCCGCAAACTTTTAACGTGAAGAAAAAAATTCAGGTCTGTAATCAAAATGAGACCATTAAAAATATTAATGAGCTGGAGTATATCAATGGTGAAATCTGGGCAAATATCTGGACGACTGATACGGTGATTAAAATTGATCCTAAATCGGGAAAAATAGTAGCTGAAATAGATTTTAGTGGCATTTTGCCTACTAACCTTTCGAATCAAAAAAATCCAGTCGATGTATTAAATGGGATTGCTTACGATAAAACAAAAAATAAAATCGTTATTACTGGAAAATATTGGCCTAAACTATTTGAAATTCAATTAGTTAAACATTAACATTTTAGTGTTTAGAACAAGGTTTGTTCGTTCGTTCTGTTTGGAGTTCTACCCAAGTGCGTATAAGCTAATTCAGTTGCTTCCCGTCCTCTAGGGGTACGTTTTAAAAAACCCTCTTTAATTAAAAACGGCTCATATACTTCCTCTATTGTTCCTGAATCTTCCCCTACGGCCGTTGCAATGGTAGTTATTCCAATTGGTCCTCCTTTGAATTTATCGATAATGGTACTTAAAATACGATTGTCCATTTCATCCAATCCATATTTATCAATATTCAAAGCTTCTAAAGCATACTTTGTAATCTCAATATCGATAGTTCCATTCCCCTTGACCATAGCAAAATCACGTACTCGTCGCAATAAAGCATTTACAATTCTTGGGGTTCCTCTACTTCTTCTAGCAATTTCAAGTGCTGCATCCTCATAAATTTGAACATCTAATATCTTAGCCGACCTTTTAACGATTGTTGTTAAAATTGCAATATCGTAATACTCTAGATGACAATTAATTCCAAATCTTGCCCGTAATGGTGCGGTTAATAACCCACTTCTTGTAGTTGCTCCAATTAAGGTAAAATGATTTAAATCCAATTGAATAGATCTTGCACTTGGACCCTTATCAATCATAATATCAATCCGATAATCCTCCATAGCCGAATATAAATACTCTTCAACAACAGGACTTAATCGATGTATTTCATCTATAAAAAGAACATCATTGGGTTCCAAATTAGTCAAAACACCAGCCAAATCCCCAGGCTTATCTAATACTGGACCAGAAGTAAGTTTTAGGTTTACACCTAATTCATTCGCTAAAATATTGGATAATGTTGTTTTACCTAATCCAGGAGGCCCATGCAAAAGAACATGATCCAATGATTCACTTCGCATAACGGCAGCTTGAACAAATATCTTTAGATTTTCAACAATTTTATTTTGTCCACTAAAATCTGAAAAACGAAGTGGTCTTAATTTATTATCAAAATCTGAATCTATATCTTCTTGAGCGTTTCCTCTTATATCAATAAAATCATCCATGATCACTAAATTCAATTAATCAATTTATATTTTTAAGCTAAAGTGCTTAAGACTTCTTTAAAGTAATCGAGATTAAATGGCTTAGGTAAAATATTATCCATCCCTACTTTAAGGTATTTTTGATTATTATTTTGAGCTATACTAGCTGTTAAACCTATAATCGGTGTTTTTCCCTTTTCAGGATGTTTAGATTCATAGGATCTAATTTTTTGTGTCGACTTATAGCCATCTAAAATAGGCATTTGAAAGTCCATTAAAATTAAATCAAATTTAGTAGCTACGAAAAATTCATATCCTTCTAAACCATTTCTGGCAATAGTTACTTGACAAAGATTTTTTTCTAAAATAATTTTAATAACCCTTTGATTTATAATATTATCCTCGATAAGTAAAACGGCTAATTTATCATCTAATATCATCAATAGCGTATTTAAAGCTCTATTTATAGCACACAAATTTAAACCATATAATTCAATCTACAACTTAACAAACTTCCAAGTTTAAACAGTTATTATTATTATTACTTTATTTAAAATTTAAACTCTATTTCTAATAATAGCCTGTTCATATCGTTTATAACTTTATCTGTTTCTTCTTGTTTAATCTACTATTAATAGTTCTAAACGAGTTATTCAAAACTATGAACATCCTATTGTCTTAATTTGTTGTCTTTTATAGTGCTATTAACGAATGGTTAATAGCTATCTTTGTTTTTTATTTTCTATAAATATTTAGGGGTTAAATTTGAAAAATAGGACTCATTAATCATGTTAATTTTTCATAAGTTCATGTAGGTTATTTCATTTTTATTCTTACTAACTAGTCTTTCATTTTAAGGCTAATTAGAATAATAAAAAGTTATTAAACCTAAATCACAATTTTATGTTAATAACTTCATCGTCTGACCATAGTATTAAATAAAATCCTAAATATCAAAGTGTTACTTTAATTTTAAAATTCTAAATATAATGAAAACTATCGGTTTAGCCTCTGATCATGCTGGGTTTGATTTGAAAATTAAAATTAAGAATTACCTAATTAAATTGGGTTATGCAGTCATTGATTTTGGATGTGATTCAGACCAAAGTTGTGATTATGCTGATTTCGCTCATTTGTTAGGGACCGCTTTTGACAAACAAGAAATTAATAGAGGCATTGTCTTTTGTGGTACAGGTAATGGAATAAATATGACCGTTAATAAACACCAGTCTGTTCGTTCGGCATTATGCTGGAACTCAAGTGTGGCAGATTTAGCCAGGCATCATAACGATGCCAATGTTTGTGCACTGCCAGCTCGGTTACTAAATGATGAAGAAGCAAAATCTATTGTCGATATATTCTTAAATCAATCTTTTGATGGGGGTCGGCATGCTGAACGAATTGGAAAAATACCAATTCAAAATTAATACCAATTCAAAATTACAATAATTTAATCTATTCAATGTCAGGCATTTATTTTCATATTCCCTATTGTAGAACCAAATGCCATTATTGCGATTTCTATGCTAGCAATAATATAAAAACCATCAATCAATTAGTAAAGGCCGAAGTTGAAGAGCTCTCATTGCGCCGCAGTTATTTAGCCGATGAGCCAGTTCAAACAATTTATTTTGGCGGCGGAACACCCTCTGTTTTGTCCATCTCCCATATTAATGACCTGTTGAGTACCGTAAGAGAGAATTTTAATGTCTCTGCCGATTGTGAAATCTCTCTTGAGGCTAATCCGGAAGATTTAACTGAAATTTATTTGAAGCAGCTTTTTGAGGTTGGAATTAATAGACTTAGCATAGGTATTCAAAGTTTTGATGAAGATATATTGGTATATCTGGGTCGTAGGCATGGTACTCAAATGCTTTCAAATATGGTTGAAACAGCTCAAAATATTGGCTTTCATAATATTTCACTCGATCTTATTTATGGTATTCCAGGTTTGACCTTAGAACGATACACGGAATCAATAAAAGAGGTTCTAAAATTAGGTGTTCAGCATATTTCAGCGTATGCCTTAACCATTGAGAAAAAAACCTATTTCTATAAGCTTCTAATAACCAATAAATTAAAAGAAGTAGCCGATGAAGAGGTGTTAGATCATTTTAATGCAACGATTGATTTATTGGCGCTTAGTGGTTTCTCTCATTATGAGGTCAGTAGTTTTTCAAAACCAGGATTTCAATCTAGACATAATTCTTCGTATTGGCAGGGTAAAAATTACCTAGGTGTTGGTCCTGCTGCCCATAGTTTTAATGGGATAAGCAGACAGTGGAATCTTAGTAGTACAAAGAATTATATTCTTAATATCGCGAATGGCTCCCCCTATTTTGAAGTGGAACTACTTAACGAAATAGATAAATACAACGAGTATGTATTGTTGGGTCTTCGTACTTCCAATGGTATTTCTAAGAATTTTATAATTGATAGATTCGACAAGAAAATAGTCTCCTATTTTTCAAAAGAGCTTTTGAAACTTGAGAAGGATGAGTTTATTTTGTCTTCTGGAGACCAAATTTGTCTCTCTCGTAAAGGTATTTTAATGGCAGATTTTATCATTCGAAAGCTTTTTTATGTCCCTTGAAAATTTTAAAAGTCTTAGTAATAATTAATTACAACTTATTTTTTATTTGCATCTTTGTGGCGCATTCGTATTTTTTGAGTGATAAGATTAAAGGACTGAGTATCTATGGCGATTTATTTCAAACAAGAAGGTGTTAAAAGACCTGTTATTTCTGCAAGGAAACTATCGGTTTGGCTCACTGGAGTTACTCAAAGATATGCGAAAGTGCTGGGGTCGTTGACCTATATTTTTTGCGATGATGACTATCTATTAGCCATTAATAAGCAATACTTAAAGCACGATTATTATACCGATATTATAACTTTTGATTATTCGGAGGGGAATAAAGTATCGGGAGATTTATTTATAAGTATTGACCGTGTTAAGGAAAATGCGCTTTTGTTTCAAGTCTCTTTTGATGATGAGTTGATTCGAGTTTTAGTTCATGGTCTTTTGCACCTCATTGGTTTTACAGATAAGAGTGCTGATTCTAAAAAAGTGATGAGGGCTTTAGAGGATGAGTTTATTTTGATTTATAAGAATTCATAGTAATGGATGTTTTAAACGAATACGATATTATTGTTGTCGGTGGAGGTCATGCTGGCTGTGAAGCTGCTTTAGCTGCGGCTAGATTGGGATCAAAAGTTTTATTGATTTCAATGGACTTGAATCGGATGGCCCAAATGAGCTGTAATCCTGCCGTAGGAGGAATTGCCAAAGGTCAGATTACCAGAGAAATAGATGCTCTTGGGGGGAATATGGGGATAGCTACAGATAGCTCCTCAATTCAGTTTCGAATGTTAAACCTCTCGAAGGGTCCGGCGATGTGGAGTCCACGGTCGCAGTGTGATAAGATTAAATTCTCTGCGGCTTGGAAAGCTGTTTTAGAGGAAGAGAACAATCTCGATTTTTGGCAAGGGACAGTTGTCGAATTAGTTTTTGATGGTGACTCGGTCTGCGGTGTTTTGACCGAAGTCGGCGTTACTTTTAAGGCCAAGGCAGTTATCATTACTAGTGGAACTTTTTTAAATGGCCTGATGCATTTCGGCACCTCAAAGATTAAGGGTGGACGAATATCAGAACCTGCCTCCAAAGGGATTACTGAGCAATTGGTTTCTAAGGGGTTTTTAGCTGGTCGGATGAAAACTGGAACGCCTGTTAGGATTGACAAGAGAACAATTGATTTTGACCGTCTAATTCGACAGGATGGCGATGAAGTGACGAATCAATTTAGCTTTCTCCCGAAGACAAGCGGTGAGCTTCCTAAGTTGCCTTGTTATATTACTTATACGAATGCGAGGGTACATGCGATAATCGAAACGGGCTTCAAGGATAGTCCGCTCTTTGATGGCACCATCCAAGGCTTAGGGCCGCGATATTGCCCAAGTATCGAAACGAAATTAATTACGTTTGCAGACAAGGATCAACATCAATTGTATTTAGAGCCAGAGGGTGTTGATTCATTAGAATATTATTTGAATGGGTTTTCTTCTTCCTTAAGTTGGAGGGTGCAAAACGATGCCATTCATGCTATCCCAGGATTAGAGAATTCAAAAATTATGAAGCCGGGATATGCCATAGAATATGATTATTTTCTCCCGACGCAACTCAATCATACTTTAGAGACTAAATTAGTCCATAATTTATTCTTTGCTGGTCAAATTAATGGCACTACGGGCTACGAAGAGGCAGGAGCTCAGGGGATTATGGCTGGAATTAACGCTCATCTTAAGATTAAGAATCTCGATCCGATAGTTCTTTCTCGAAGCGAGGCTTATATTGGGGTCCTTATCGATGACTTGGTGACCAAAGGTGTTGATGAGCCCTATCGAATGTTTACCTCTCGGGCGGAGTATCGTCTGCTTTTGCGACAAGATAATGCCGATGAGCGCCTCACCCCTATTGGACATAAAATTGGTTTGGCTACGGATGAGCGGTACGATCGACTTATTCGTAAGATGGCATTAAAAGATAACCTTGTTAGTTTTTGTCAAAACTTCTCGGTTAAGCCCGATTTAATAAATGATTTTTTAGGATCTAAAGGATCTAGTCTATTAAAGCAAAACATTAAATTGGATGCACTAATTAAGCGTCCTCATATTGATATTTTTGAGCTTGTAGCTGTGATTAAACCTCTTCAGGAGATTCACGATTCAATGGAGTTATCTCTTCAACGTGAAGTGTTCGAATCGGCTGAAATTCTAATTAAATATTCGGGATATATTGAGCGCGAAAATATCGTTGCAGAGAAACTACAGCGATTAGAAAACGTTCAAATTTTGGAGAAGTTTAATTATCAATTGATCGAATCTTTGTCCACCGAGGCTCGTCAAAAATTAGAGAAAGTTAAGCCAAAAACTATCGGTCAGGCCGCACGTATTCCGGGGGTCTCCCCTAGTGATATAAATGTCCTTTTGGTTTTAATGGGTAGATAATGTTCCACGTGGAACATGTTGAATTTTTCAAAAATTAGCAGTTATGGATCTAGCTTTTGTCAAGCAGTCGGTTCGCAATATTCCCGATTATCCTAAGCCGGGAATTAATTTTAAAGATGTCACTTCCGCCTATGGAGACCCTGCGGTATTCCATTTTGTTTCTACTTCAATTGCCGATAAATATTCGAATCTGGGTATTACGAAGGTTCTAGGGATTGAATCCCGGGGCTTTATTTTGGGTGGAAGTTTGGCCGATCGGCTTGGTGCTGGATTTGTGCCGATTCGTAAATCAGGTAAATTGCCTGCGGCGGTATTCTCCCAGTCGTTCGATTTAGAATATGGATCCGATACCTTAGAGATCCATCAAGACGCGTTGTCTTCAGATGATGTGGTGCTCATCCATGACGATATCTTGGCCACCGGTGGAACCATGGCGGCAGCCATAAGTTTGGTTCGCCGATTTGGCGTCTCCAAGATCTATGTGAATGCTTTTATAGAACTTGATTTCTTAGCTGGCAAAGAGCTCCTGGACCCTGCAATACCAGTTTGGTCATTGATTCATTTTTAAGTTGAAGGTATGGCTTCGCCTAAATTATTTTCTGATCATCTGCCTGATTTAGTCTCCTTGTTGCCCGAATTGCCAGGCGTTTATCAGTACTATAATTCGGAGGGAAAGATCATCTATGTTGGGAAGGCAAAAAATTTACGCAAGCGCGTGGCCTCCTATTTCACCAAACATCACGATAGTCAAAAGACCGTTATTCTGGTTCGCAATATTGCCGATATAAAGCATATCGTGGTCGATAGCGAAGAGGATGCCTTGCTGTTAGAGAATAACCTAATTAAGAAATATCAGCCAAGGTATAATGTGCTCTTAAAGGATGATAAATCTTTTCCTTGGATTTGCATCAAAAATGAACCATTCCCGCGTGTGTTTTTTACCCGTAATGTAATTCGTGATGGTTCGCAATATTTTGGTCCCTATACCTCCACGGTTATGGTCCGAACTTTATTGGATGTTGTCAAGCGGCTTTATCCAATTCGGAATTGTAACTTAAATTTATCCCCATCGGCAGTTGACAAAAATAAATTCAAAGTTTGTCTGGAATATCAAATTGGGAATTGTCTGGGGCCCTGTGAAGGGCTCCAATCTGCAGAAGATTACCTCGAAGGCATCGCTCAAATTAAGGATATTCTGAAGGGAAATCTATCCGCTGTTGTGGCTCATTTGTCGAAAAAAATGACTTTAGCCGCAGAAGAATATAAGTTCGAATTGGCGGAAAAAATAAAAAATAAGCTATTTATTCTAGAAAATTACAAGAGTAAATCCACAATTGTAAGTTCCTCAATTACAAATGTCGATGTGTTTTCGTTGGACGAAGATGAGCATTATGCCTACGTAAATTTCTTACGAGTCGTCGATGGAGCAATCATACAAGCCCATACTTTAGAGATCAAAAAACGACTTGCTGAATCAAAAGAAGAGCTACTGGCCTTAGGCATTATTGAGATCCGACAGAAGTTCTTTTTGAATTCAAAAGAGATCCTGCTCCCCTATTTATTAGACATCGAATTGAAAGATGTGAAAATGATTGTTCCACAGATTGGGGATAAGCGAAAACTTTTAGAGCTCTCAGAGAGAAATGTGAAGTACTATAAATTAGACAAGAATAGACAACTATCCTTGCGAACTCCGATGGATCGGACAGATCGGTTGCTAAAACAAATGCAACAAGATCTGCGATTAAAGGAGTTGCCTCGCAGAATTGAGTGTTTCGATAATTCAAATATTCAGGGTGCATATCCGGTGGCAGCCTGTGTGGTTTTTATAAATGGTAAACCAGCAAAACGAGAGTATCGACATTTTAATATTAAAACGGTAGAAGGGCCAGACGACTTTGCCTCCATGGAAGAGGTTATCTATCGGCGATACCAGCGCGTGCTTAATGAAGGGACAGAGCTTCCGCAGCTAATCTTAATTGATGGGGGTAAGGGACAATTAAGCTCGGCGATCAATTCGTTGGAAAAATTAAATCTTAGAGGGACGGTTCCTGTGGTTGGAATTGCAAAAAGATTAGAAGAGATAATGTACCCCGATGATCCAATCCCCCTCTATTTGGATAAAAACTCCGAAACTCTTCGAATTCTACAACAGCTCAGGAATGAGGCACACCGATTTGGGATTACCTTCCATCGGGATAAACGATCTAAGGCGTTTATCTCAAATGAGCTTTCTAACGTCGTTGGAATAGGTGAAAAGACCATTGAGATGCTCATGCAGAAGTTCAAATCTGTCGCTCGCTTAAAATTAACACCTGCTGAAGAAATAGCCGAAGTGGTTGGGAAAGATAAAGCGGATAAGATTGGGGACTATTTTAAAAAGAAGAATTAACTGGTTTTATGATCCTGTGATTTAAAATAGTTGAGCACAGAACTGCGCAACATCAAGGGTCAAGTTAGGGGTTCCCTCAATGACCTTCTCAATGGTCTCTCTCACCATTTTCAAATCATGTGGAATATTGAAAAGTGACTTTTCAAGTGAAATGAAAAATTCGTTGTGGCTTGATGCTTTCTCGAATTTAGCGTTCAGGATAATCCCTTTTTCAATAGATAAAATAGCCGTCACCGAATCAGGACCAAACTGAATTGAGTTTTGAAAAACATATTTAGGGGAATAACCATATATCCAGTCCCAGGTTTCAAATTTCTCCTTCGCAATATGTTGAATGGCTATTTCTTCTTCTTCGCTTAGTCTGTTTAGGTTCGTATCCTGTTTCCCCTGGACAATTTGAGTGAAAATTTTATGGGTAAATTCTTCGATTGAAATTGCGGGCTTTAGATGACTAAGAATGTTGGTTACAGGCGATCTTACCGACTTAATCGCCTTGTCGGCATAACGAGTCCGATCATTTTTAAGACTGTCGGAAAGCATGTTTAAATCGGAATTAAATAGCAAGGTGCCATGGGATAGCACCCTCGATTTATAAATGTGCATAGCGTTGCCTGAGATCTTTTTCTCCTCGACTAAAAGATCATTTCTTCCTGAAAATTCGGCTTCTAAACCAAGACTTTTCAAGGCTTCAAGTATGGGATTGGTAAATACTTTGAAATTTATTTTATCTCGCTCAGGACAATTGTGGATAAAGCTGAAATTTAAATTATTCAAATCTTGGTAGACTGCTCCTCCTCCAGTAATTCGCCGGGCTAGCTTTACTTGGTTGTTTGTAATCCCTTTTATGTTTATTTCCGCAAGAAGATTTTGATGCTTTCCCACCACCACAGAGGGTTCATTAAGGTAAAGCAAAAATAGCTCCTCGTCGCCATTTTTCAGAAAATACTCCTCCGTGGCTAAGTTAAAGTAGGGGTTATGACTATTGGATATTAGGCATCTCATGTGCGTTCCCAAATAATGAAGTTAAGATCGGTACAAAGATAAAAGATCTATGCTAAGATTTTTATAGGTTTGGCTGTTTGTATTTAAGTAAAAACCCCTGTAAGATTTTGACTTACAGGGGTTTCTTGTAGCGGGGACAGGACTCGAACCTATGACCTCCGGGTTATGAGCCCGACGAGCTACCAACTGCTCTACCCCACAATATATCGTTGAACTTAAATGAACGTTGCTGCTTTATGAGGGTACAAATCTAAGGAGAATTACCGGGAATTCAAAGGAATCGGGTATAAAAATCATAGACTATTGTGAAACAGATAGATATGAAATTATTAGGGTTTGAATATATCGGTTGATTAGGGGAAGAAATATTTTAAATCTTTCTTTAAATAGGTTAACTTTAATAAATCATTAACATTAATCCAAATATTTTAACCTTGTGAGGATTAAGCTACCTTTGTAAGTCAGAAGTCAAGCGAAACACATGAAAGTGTGTTATTTTCAGAATTTAGAATTTTATCTCGATGGAAAATCAAAACCCAAAAATAAGGCAAGTTGAAAATTTAGGTCCAACTTGGAAGAAAATTATTGTTGAATCAAATGTCCCAGACGAACTCTTACCGCTGCGCGAAATTGCTAGAAATATTTGGTGGGTATGGAGTGATCAGGCCAGATCATTGTTTAATGAAGTAGATCCCATAATCTGGGAAAATTGTCAACATAATCCGATTGTTCTTTTAGAAGAAACTAGTCTTAGTCGGTATGATGCTCTAAAATCGGATGGTGCATTTGTTCAACGCATGAAATCTGTTGAACAACAATTAAAAAATTATATTGCTGACAGACAAGTGCTTAGAGGTCCAAGTATTGCTTATTTCAGCATGGAATTTGGTTTGCATACTAGTTTAAAAATCTATTCTGGCGGACTTGGAATTTTAGCAGGCGACTTTTTAAAGGAAGCAAGCGATTCGAAAGTCAATATGACGGGTGTCGGCCTATTGTATCGATTCGGTTATTTTAAACAAATTATTTCAAGCCAAGGGGAACAGATTGCTCAATATGACGCAGAGCATTTTTCTAAAATCCCTATTCAGCCGGTAATGGACAGCGATGGTTCCTGGATTACCATTGGGATAGATATGCCTGGACGAATTGTTTATGCTCATGCATGGTCTGTAAAAATTGGGAGTATTACCCTATATCTTCTAGATACTGATCTTGATGTAAATCAGGATTTTGACCGTTTTATCACTCACCATTTATATGGAGGGGATAATGAAAATAGATTAAAACAGGAGATGGTGCTCGGCTTAGGCGGTATCAAATTACTCGAAAAACTAGGTCTGCAATCCGAAATTTATCATTGCAATGAAGGTCATGCAGCCTTTATTGGGTTAGAACGGATTAAGAATCTAATGGATCATTCAGGTCTTACATTTGCTCAGGCTCAAGAGATTGTCCGGGCATCAACACTGTTTACGACCCATACTCCTGTTCCGGCAGGTCACGACTCTTTCCATGTCGACCTATTTAAACTTTATATGGGAAGTATGGCCACCAAAATGAAAATTTCATTAGATGAGTTTTTATTTCTTGGTAAGGCTTCGACACAAGACGACCATTTTAATATGAGCTATTTAGCATCAAATATGTCGCAAGAGATTAATGGTGTTAGCATGTTGCATGGTAAAATTAGCAAGGAAGTTCTGTCTGATTTATATAAAGGGTTTCTTCCTGAAGAGCTGGATAATATTGGGTA
Source organism: uncultured Bacteroidia bacterium (assembly GCA_903905505.1). Taxonomy (GTDB): domain Bacteria; phylum Bacteroidota; class Bacteroidia; order Bacteroidales; family Prolixibacteraceae; genus JAAFHB01. The sequence goes on from CAIVGL010000099.1 coordinate 26,999, forward strand.
TGTAACCAACGGTGTTCATTATCCAACTTGGGCAGCTCCAGAATGGAAAACCATTCATGATAAGTTCTTAGCGCCTGAAAATCTGCCAGTTGATATTCACGACTACGAACAAGAGGAAGAAATACAAGCTTGGAACAAGGTGTATAAAGTAGAGGACGAGCAAATCTGGGAGACGAAATCTAAACTCCGTGAAAAACTTGTAAACTATGTCAAACAGCGGTTCTCTGACACGCATATTCAACGGAATGAAAGTCCAAAATATATTGCAGAAGCAACTGCAAAATTAAATCCACAAGCACTCACGATCGGTTTTGCACGTCGATTTGCGACCTATAAAAGGGCTCATTTATTATTCCGGAACCTTGACCGATTAGCGAAAATTGTCAATAATCCGGATAGACCAGTTCAATTTTTATTTGCTGGTAAAGCTCATCCTGCCGACAAGGCCGGGCAAGATCTGATTAAATTCATCTTTGAGATTTCTAAAAGACCAGAGTTTATTGGTCGGATTTTATTCATTCAAAATTACGACATGAATCTGGCCAAGATCCTCGTGCAAGGTTGTGATGTATGGATGAACACCCCTACTCGACCGCTTGAAGCTTCTGGCACATCAGGTGAAAAGGGGGTTATGAATGGGACGCTCCATTTTTCGGTTCTTGATGGTTGGTGGGTCGAAGGGTACAAAAAGGATGCTGGATGGTCACTCCCTCTTGAGAAAACCTTTGATAATGATGAGTTGCAGGACGATTTAGATGCTGAAGCCATCTACTCAATATTTGAGAATGAGATTGTTCCGGCCTATTACTATCGGAATGAAAAAGGACTTCCAATCTTATGGATTGACTTTATTAAAAATACATTCGCTGATGTGGCACCTAATTTTACCACAAAACGAATGATGAAAGATTATTTCAACCGGTACTATCTTCCGTTGGCAGCGCGACTTACTCTATTGAAGGATAATAATTACCTAAAAGCGAAAGAGATTTCAGCCTGGAAAGACAAAGTTCTAAAGGTATGGGATCAAATAGAAGTGGTAAGTATTCAGTTGGCTGATGGGATAACCAATACTTATACAATGGGTAAGACGTATGAAGCTCATCTTGTATTAGATAATAAAGGACTCTCTTCTGATGAAATAGGGGTTGAAGTCGTTATTGCTACGGGTACGGAAACTCCGCAATACGTTGAAAAACATGAATTTGCAGCAGGCAAAACTGAGAATGGATTAACACACTATTCCTTAGAGTTAACACTTACAAAACCGGGAGCCTACAACTATGGCGTTCGTGTTTATCCTAAAAATAAGGCTTTACCTAATCGTCAAGATTTTAGAATTCTTAAATGGATTTAAATCATGATAGTGCAATCGAATATTTCACAGGAGCAGAACTCCTAGCCTTATCCCTATCAAAACGTGGAATTAAGGGAGAGAATCGAAAAAGCCAGAAAACAGGCACAAGAGGCACTGAAGGATTACGTTCCGTTTCTAGACCTGGAGAAGAAAAATAAATAGGTTCTTCTGATTAGCTTGGACTAGCTTCGTTCCCCTTTAGCAGTACTGACTAGTTGAGATCCTAAATTTTGACTTAAGCGGACTTATTTTCAAAGCCATTTGCTTAAACTTACATCGATGATGATTGGTATTTTTGAATATTTCTCATCTTTGTAAAAAAAGGGCAAATGGCTTTGATTTTAAATATTGATACCTCAACAGAAGTCTGTTCTGTAGCTTTAGCGCAGAACGGGAAAATTATTTGCATCCGTGAGAATACCACAGGACAAAACCATTCAACGCTACTTACAACCTTTATTGGCGAGTTGCTTGACGAGTCATCCATTTCGGTCAATCAGTTGGATGCCGTGGCGATATCTGGGGGTCCTGGCTCTTATACTGGACTTCGTATTGCCGTTTCAGTTGCTAAGGGGATCTGTTATGGGGCTAATCTCCCCCTAATCGCCATCTCTTCGCTAGAATCCATGGCAAATGAGGTTATAAAGTCCTACCTGCCTCAATATTCGAATTCAGAAGATAAGGTATTGCTATGCCCCATGCTTGATGCACGCCGCATGGAAGTATATACCGCATTTTATGATCATCAAGGTGTTCAGATTCGGGATATTCAAGCCGATATTATTGATAATTTATCCTTCTCCTCGATGCTCGAAAATAGCAAGATCCTTTTTTTCGGAAATGGTGCCGAAAAATGCAGAGAGGCTATTACCCATTCGAATGCGATCTTTGTGAAGGATATACTTACCTTAGCAAGCTATCTGGTCCCCCTTTCGGAAAGAGCTTTCGCAGCAAAGAATTTTGTGAATGTGGCCTATTATGAGCCACTTTATTTGAAGGATTTTGTAGCCGTCGCACCAGTAAAAAATATATTTCATAGCCCGAAATAGGCTTCACTATTCCCGTTTAGGGTCAAATTTAACAGTCATAATTCGTAGCATTTTCGCTTTACTGCATGAAAAAAGTCCTAATCATAACCTACTATTGGCCGCCAAGCGGTGGAGCGGGCGTTCAGCGCTGGGTTAAATTTGCGAAATACCTCCGCGAATTTGGTTGGGAACCGATTATCTATACCCCCTTAAACCCGGGCTTCTCAATTACAGATCAAACGTTGTTACGCGACATTCCTCAAGGTATTACGGTGCTCAAAACCCCGATTTGGGAGCCATATGAGGCCTATCAGCGGCTTATCGGCAAGAAAACAGCTCCTAGCATCACAGATCATGTTGCTGCTAAAAAAAGCGCAACTTCTCTCTTGCATAAAATATCTGTTTGGATTAGAGCGAACCTATTTATTCCCGATGCCAGAAAGTATTGGATTAAACCATCGGTGAAGTTTTTAAAAAAATACTTGGATGAAAATCCTGTTGACGCCATCGTCTCTACTGGTCCACCACATTCGATGCACCTTATTGCGCTGAAATTAACCCGTACACATAAGATCCCTTGGATCGCCGATTTTCGAGATCCTTGGACCGACATTGACTACTATAAAGAGATGAATATCTCTGGTTTTGCGGACAGGATCCATAAAAGACTAGAGCTAAAAACGATCACTTCTTGTGATGCATTAGTGGTTGTAGGTCGCGAAATGAAAGCGAATTATGAGGCAATGGGAGCGACGAATGTGAAATTGATAACCAATGGATTCGATCCGCATGATATGGATGTGGCTGATCTTGTGATGGACTCTAAATTTTCAATTTCCCATATTGGAACGCTGCCACCAAGTTTTAATATGGTTAGTTTATGGCAAGTGCTTGCCGAATTAGCGGAGAATGATCCTGAATTTAAACGTAATCTCGAGATTAAACTGGTCGGGAAGGTGCAAGGGGCTGTTCTTGACGACCTCAAAAGCTATGGCTTGCTTGATCATCTGAATGCGATGGGATATGTTTCTCATGATGCTGTTCCTCGTATCATGAAACAATCAGCCGTCTTGTCCTTGATTATTAATCGGGATAGCCCTAATTCGACTGGCATTTTAACCGGTAAGATTTTTGAATATATGGCTTCGGGCAGACCAATCCTCGCATTGGGACCCGTTCAGGGCGACCTAGCTAAAATCCTTCAAGAAACGTCTACTGGCACGATTGCAGAGACCAACGATTATGAAGGAATCAAAGCCAATATCTTAACCTTATATCAAAGATATTGCGATAAAAACCTGGATTCTAGTCCAACAGCTGTCACAAAATATACACGCCAAAATCTGACCAAAGAATTGGCGAATGTCTTGAATCAACTTGTCGACTAAAGACTTTTTTAGTTGGTTTTGATACGATCTCCCCTTCTATTGGCGTTATTCGATCCTTTTATTGTGCAGACTAATGAAATTATTAGCAAATTTGTATGGTTGAACTAAACGGCAATATGGGACATTCGATAAAAATGGTTGATCTTCATGGGCAATACCTAAAGATTAAAGAAGAGGTTGATCAGGCTATTCAAGGCGTTATCGATAGCACTTCTTTTATCAATGGGGAATCTGTCTCTGCCTTTAGTTCTGATCTCGCTTCTTACCTAGGTTCATCCTATGTTATTCCCTGTGCAAATGGAACAGATGCTTTGCAGATTGCCTACCAAGCACTGGGTTTTAAGGCAGGCGATGAAGTTATAATGCCTACTTTTAACTATGTTTCATCAGCTGAAGCCGCATCATTATTAGGCGTCAAACCTGTTTTTGTGGATGTTTGGGAAGATACATTTAACCTAAATGAGAATCTTATTGTTTCAAAGATCACCCCTGCAACTAAGGCTATAGTGGTTGTGCATCTCTTTGGACAATCGGCCAACATGGAGCCAATATTGGAAATTGCGAATCAATATGGATTAAAAGTTATTGAAGACACGGCCCAGTCTCTGGGTGCTGAATATATTTTTGGCAATGGAATGATTAAGAAGACGGGTACGATGGGCGATCTAAGTATCCATTCGTTTTTCCCAACTAAAAATCTAGGCTGCTTTGGTGATGGGGGGGCAATAGCCACCAATTCATTAGAACTGGCTAATCGGGCTAAAATGATTACCCATCACGGGCAAGGAAAACAAAAATATGTGTATGAAATGATTGGCTGCAATTCGCGACTTGACACCTTGCAGGCAGCTATCTTGCGCGTTAAATTGAAACATCTGGATAGCTATATTTCCAGTCGCATAAAGGCTGGAGACTATTATTCACTGCTATTCCAAAATTCAAGTGGACTTAAAGTTCCAGCACGAAGTCCGTTTGCGAAGCATACATTTAACCAATATGTGCTGAAAACCGATAAGCGCGATTTATTGCAAGAAAGGCTTAAAGCTGCAGGTATACCCACCATGATTTATTATCCGAGTCCTCTTCATCTTCAGCCAGCTTTTAACCATTTAAATTATAAAATTGGAGATTTTCCAATTTCTGAAAAATTATGCAACCAGGTTTTGGCGTTGCCAATGCATACCGAACTTACGCTCTCCGAACAGGACTATATTTCAAGTAGTATTCACCAATTAAATCATTCGTTATGATAAAGTATACTGCGCATTCTACTGCTATTGTTGACGATAAAAGTGAAATTGGAGCTGGGACTACGATCTGGCATTTTAGTCATATTATGGCTGACAGCAAGATTGGCGAACGATGTAACATTGGTCAGAATGTGGTTATTTCGCCATTTGTAGTTCTGGGAAACAATGTAAAAGTTCAAAATAATGTCTCTATTTATACTGGCGTTATTTGTGAAGATGATGTGTTTCTAGGTCCTTCGATGGTTTTTACGAATATTTTAAATCCTCGTAGTGCAATTATTCGCAGAGATGAATATTTAAAAACCATAGTTCGTAAAGGGGCATCAATTGGGGCAAATGCGACAATTATTTGCGGTAATGAGATAGGCGAATATGCGATGATTGGCGCTGGAGCTGTGATCACAAAAGCCGTAAAACCATACGCGCTAGTTTATGGAAATCCTGCTCAACAAATGGGCTGGGTGAGTGAATATGGACATACCTTAAATTTTGACAAATCAGGGACTGCAACGTGTTGGGAGAGCGGAGAGAAATATGAGCTAAAAAATAATCAAGTTTCTAAGATTAATTGAATATCATTCAATTAATCTTAGAAATCAAAACACAGCTAATTCGTAAATATGTTTATTAAACAGTTATTATATCGCATTTTAGGTGTTAAAAATTACTTAATTGTCGTCAGTCGACTTTTTTTCCTTTCCTACAATTTCGGTATTCTAAAAAGAAATAAAACCTTTGATTGCCATTATTTCGTGCGTCATTTAATTCAAAAGGGTGATCATATTATCGATATTGGTGCAAATCTAGGGTACTATTCTCGGATCTTTTCAAGCCTGACAGGCTCTAAAGGGAAGGTTTATTGTGTTGAGCCAGTAACTTTATTCAGAGAAGTTTTAGCGGTTAATCTTAAGGGCTCCAAAAACTCAACGATTATCCCTTACGCCTTAGGAGATGAGGATGATAAACCCATCGTGATGGGGATTCCGAAAAGCAATAAGTATCTACGACATGGATTAACGCGCGTCTTAAATGAGAATGAGACAGGCGCTTTTGAATTTACCTTTACGGAGAAAATGTATACCCCGGTTACCTTATTTGGTCAATTTGAGCGGTGCGATTATATTAAATGTGATGTTGAAGGATTTGAAATTCATATCATTCCGCAGCTTGAATTTCTTCTAAAACCATTTACGCCGATTATTCAAATTGAGATTGAAGCGCGCAATAGAAAGCTTATTTTTGACTTTTTAAGTAACTATAACTATCAATCTTTTAGCTTTGTAGGAGGAATACTTTCTCCCGTCGATGCGCACATGGATGTTGAAGGCGATTTTTTCTTTTTTCCGGAACACAAACTGGAATTTATCAAACCTTTTTTGAATAACAGAAATAACTAATATGAAGAATTTTGCATTAATGGGTGCGGCAGGATATATTGCGCCAAGGCA
>CAIVGL010000100.1 GCA_903905505.1 uncultured Bacteroidia bacterium
GAAGATATATAAACACGCTCATCGCCTCCATTTAGGAAATAAAACATTCGAGAATGCTCTAGGTATCTATCGATCAAACCAATTGCAGGGACAACGACCTTTTGGTCTCCAGATTCAGTATACATTGAAAACATCCCCCTAACATTAAGTCGAACATCAACGCCAGCACGCGCGGCCTCCTCTAATTTAGAAATTATTTCTAAGTCAACTAGGTTATTACATTTCAAAAATATTCGCCCTTCGCCACCCCGTTTTGCATTCAAGATCTCTTGCTTAATCATAGCCACAATCTTTTTGCGCATGGTAAATGGGGAGACCAAAAGATGCTGAAACCGTCCAGCCTTATAATTTCGATTAAAAAAATCAAATACCGCTTCAACTTCTCGAGTAATATCCGGATCGGCAGTACACAATAACTGATCAGAAAATAGTTTTGCCGTAATCTCATTAAAATTACCAGTTCCAATCATGGCATATCTTTTATGATCTTTCCCTTCCTTCCTAGTAATTAAACATAATTTAGAATGAACCTTCAGTCCAGGCACCCCTAACTTTACCTTGACGTTCTCCTTGACCAATATATTCCAATATTCGATATTCTCCTGCTCATTAAACCGAGCTTGCAATTCGAGTACGACTGTAACTTTCTTGCCATTTCGTGCCGCATTAATTAATGCATTAACAATATGAGAATTGCGCGCCAATCGATAGATGGTCATTTTAATCTCTGTCACTTTCGGATCAATAGATGCTTCACGCAACAAATCAACGAAATGGAAAAAAGAGTGATAGGGGAAATGGAAAAATACATCCCCTTTTTTAATACTATCTAAATAAGACTGTCCATGAATAATGCTAGGGTGCCTAACCGGACTAATTGGCTTATAGTAAAGATGTTCGGCCCCCACCATTGGGAATCCCATATAGTCTTTAAAATTATGAATCCGGCCACCGCTAATGACCACATCGCCTTTTTTAAAATTGAGCTTATGCAGAATAAAAGAGAGTAAATTCTCCGGCATATCTTTTTCATGGACAAACCGAACCAACGCACTATTCCCTCTTTTGACGATACTTTTTTCGATACGCTTAACATAACTCTCAGCTACATCATCGTCTAAATCCAATTCTGCATCCCGGTTTAATTTAAAGATATAGGAGCTAATTTTATGATAGCTAAACATGTAGAAGGTATCATCTAATTCATAGCGGATAACATCTTCAAGCAGAATGATGTATTTTTTGTCATCCTCTGAGGGAATAACGACAAATCGTGGCAATGAATCACTAGGGACTTCAATGAGCGCAAATTCCGATTTCTTATGCTTGACCATTTCCACTGCTAGGTAGATGGCATCATCACTTAAAAGAGGCATCTTAGTCCCTTTCTTCAGGATGATCGGCATAATTCGCGGACGAACCTCGCGCTTAAAGTAATGGGTTACAAACTCGCCTTGCTTCTCAGTTAATTGAGTCTCATTTACGATATAAATATTTTCCTTTTCTAACTCTGTTAAGATTTGAGTATAAATGGCTCCAAACCTATTGCTATGCTCAACAACAATCTCCTCGATTTGAGAAAGAATCTCTCGGGGATTTCCACCTTCAGCCAAAGTTAGCTGACCAACCATCGCTAATCGACGTAAAATGGCCACACGAACACGAAAAAACTCATCTAAATTATTCGAATAGATACCCAAGAATTTCAACCGTTCAATAAGAGGAACATCAGGTCTTGATGCCTCTTGAAGTAGTCGTTCATTAAAAGATAACCAGCTTATTTCCTTGCTTCGAAGTCGTGTACTCATCGCCAAAATAAAAATTGTTTTTTCAAAGATATTAATTCAGAATTCAAAATATCAAAGAGCCAGAACTTATTATTGGTATTAACTATTATTTCATGTAAATTTGATCTAATAGACCCATTGATCAGAAAATGCAAGAACGAGAAGTAAAAGTAAAATACGAAAATATATGTAGCCTTCTATCAGCCAGAAAGCTAAAGCCAGCTTTTGACCTGTTAGAGCAACTAATCGTCTTTACAGGGCTTGCAGAACTGCATGAGAAATACATCACCTTAGAACAAAATTACAGATATATGCTCAAATATACCGTCGAAGGGATTACTGATCCTGAGCGACAGAATATCTATGAGCATCTGCTGATATCCACCTTTGAACTTGCCGATAATTGCTTTGAGAATCTTCGTCTAAAAACATCTCAATCCATTGAATACCAGAAAAAGAAAGGATTTGCAAAGCATTACATCACCGATTTTGGACAATTGGGCTCTGAATTAGAAAAATTTTACATCCAAAAAGAGTTGCATAGCCTTCACGATTCATCCGAAGAAACAAAGAAAAATAGGAGGTTAGAAGAAGAGATTCATCTTCAAAAAATATTTACCATTTTTTACCACATCTGGTTTACCGATCGGCTGACTGGCGATGAGCTTCAATTCCTAGAAACCTTTATGAAGAACGAAAGTGTTCCCTATCATGAAAAATCACTTGTCGTAACTGGGTTGACCCTAAGTCTAATGCGCTATTTTGACGAACACAAGATCATTATGCTCTTTAATACCTTTGAAGATCCTTCTGAAGAGGTTAGTCAAAGAGCGCTGATCGGACTTATTATTGGGATTTATCACTATGATCAACGGATGCCATTCTACCATGCTATCTTGGGTCGTCTAACTATTTTTATCGAGGATCTGCGCTTTCGCTCCAATCTAGAAAAAATCATCTTGCAATTTATTCGCAGTAAAGAGACCGAAAAGATCAAACGAAAATTAGAAGACGAGATATTTCCTGAGATGCTGAAGTTGAGTCCGAACCTGAGAAATAAACTAAGTATCGAAAATCTACTTGGAGAGGGGATGACGGAAGATAAAAATCCAGAATGGAAAGAGATTTTAAAAGATTCACCCGGCCTACTTGGAAAGATGGAAGAGCTTACCGAGATGCAATTAGAAGGCGCAGATGTCTTCCTCAGCTCCTTTTCGATGCTTAAGCATTTTCCATTTTTCAGTGAAATAGCCAATTGGTTTGTCCCCTTTACCCCTGACCATCCCGAGATTAAAAATAATCCGATTAACAAAGACGAGCCCGAAGATCAAGCCCTGACTAAGTTAATCATGAAATCGCCCATGCTGTGCAATTCAGATAAGTACTCCTTTTTCTTCAGCATTACCAATATTCCACCTGACTATAAGCAGATGGTCGAAGAATCCCTAAACGCGGAGGCAGAACAACTAGAAGATTTTGCCAAGGAAGGATCTCTATTGGCAAAACTAAACAAATCAGAAATCATTATAAATCATTACATAAGAGATCTTTATCGATTCTACAAAATCCATCCGCAGCACGAAGGGTTTGAAGATATCTTTGCGTGGAAATTCGATTTTCATCACAAATTCGTCTTTTCAAAAATCTTAAAGGAAGATCTTAAAATACAGCGTAATATTGCCGAATTTAATTTTTCAAAAAATTATTTTGTCGAAGCCGCAGAACTTTTTGAACTAATTCTTCAAACAAAAGAAGAGGTAGAACTAGTCCAAAAACTAGCCTATTGTTATCAGAAAATGGGCGATTATAAGAAAGCCCTCGACCTCTATCTTAAAGCCGATCTTTTTGATCAGAATAAGCTCTGGAATTACAAAAAAATTGCGTTGTGTTATCGGAACTTAAAGAAGCCAGCGAAAGCTCTTGAATATTACCAGTTGGCAGATGTGCTTGATACTGATAATTTATCATTGCAGGTCTCTATTGGCCAATGTCAAATGGAGCTTAAGCAATATGAGGAAGCGTTGAAGTCGTACTTCAAAGTCGAATACTTGGCACCAGGAGACAAAAAAGTATGGCGGCCTATCGGATGGTGCTCATTCTTAGTCGGAAAAATTGCACAGGCCGAAAAATACTATGAACGATTAATCAGCGACTTCCCAAATAAGTTTGATCTGATGAATATGGGGCATGTACAGTGGTGCCTTGGGAATCGGAAATTCGCACTCGACTTCTATAAGAGAAGCATCAACGATGGGGACAATACAGAGAAAGATTTCATGGAGGCCTTTGAGGAAGACCTTCCGAGTCTTGTCGTTCATGGTGTTGATTTAGATGATGTTCCAATCATGATGGACCAATTGCGCTATTTCCTAGCCAATTAATTGAATTCGGGCGTTATTAAGTGCTCTGACGTCTGAAATGCCCAATTAAAAATATCTAGGGGTGATATGTTGTCCGCGCCGAAGAGTCAAAAAATCGTAGCTAATTAAAAATTCGTGTGTGCCTGAATTAACCTGAGTTGGATTGAAGGTTGTGCGGTCATAGGCATACCCAAATTTTAATTGAGAATTAACGTGATACTGAAAAATTAATCCCGCCGAATTCTGAATTCGATACGTAGCTCCAATCCAAACTTGATCATAGAGCAAGAAGCTCAGCGCTAAATCGACAAAACTAGGTGTTCTTTCGGCCCACCGATAGAGTACTGTAGGCTTCATTTTCAACCACCTATCCAGAATAAAAACTTTACCTGCCATTCCATAAATATGATATACCTCTCGATACGATTTAGTCCCCTCTTGATTTTGTAGACTATTGCGAATAACCTTTGGAATGGAGACCCCTAAAAAAAACTTATCACTATGCCAAAGCAGGCCCGCACCCATATTTGGAAGAAAACGAGACCTTACATCATACATAAATACGCGATCAGGATGATCCCAAATTGCCAGATTCGTTAAGTCGGCTTGATACAAATTAAAGCCCCCTTTTAATCCGAAAGAGAGATATTGATCTGAGATGATCTGCACGCGATAGGCGTAATCGACATAGACCCCATTTTGCTTAATCGGACCCCATTTGTCATTCACAATACTCAATCCAAGTCCGATTCCATACCGTTGAATTGGACCACTTATGGTGAGTGTATTCGTGTTGGGCGCACCATCAAATCCAATCCATTGTGCCCGAGATACACCCGTGCAATTTAAGGTACCCGAAAGACCAGCATACGCAGGTTGAATTGCCAATAAGTTATTCATGTATTGGGCATAAACCGGATCTTGTTGCGAATAACCGGAGGTAGGTGCAACAAAGAGAAGAGCAAAAATAAGGCTTCCAAAATAGACAACTATTCGGTTGAAAATTTTCAAGACAGACTATATATCTACCAAATATAACGAAAAATAGGTTAAAGAAGGCTACTATTTTCGTTTTCAGAGAAGGGGAAAAGAGATCGGGTTTAGATTAAACGAAGTGGGGTTTAACCCAATTTGGTTAAACCCCACTATCAGTTGAAATTCGGAAAAGAAAGGAGCAAGGTTACTCTGAAACCATTGCTTTGTATTGATCGGCAGTTAGTAGAGAATCAAGTTCAGCAGCATCCGCCACTTTGATCTTGACCAGCCACCCTGCGTTGTATGGATCTTTATTCACCAGCTCGGCCTCGTCAGCTAAAGCTTCGTTCATCTCAAGTATTTCACCCGAGATAGGCATAAACAAGTCAGACACCGTCTTAACGGCTTCGATTGTCCCAAAAATTTCTTCTTTCGCTAACTGCTCACCGACTGTTTCAATCTCAAGATAAACGATGTCGCCTAATTCGCCTTGTGCAAAATCGGTAATTCCGATAAAAGCAAAAGCCCCTTCGACACGAATCCATTCATGGTCTTTCGTGTATTTTAAATTTGATGGAATATTCATTGCTTAATTTTTTAATGTGTCTGATTTGATGTTTCAAAAATACGATAAATTAGGATGCGCAAAACTTGCAATTGCACACTTTTATCATCTATTCTTCCCTAAGGATGCGAAATAACTTGCAAAAAAAATTCATTCGCTTTTATAACAGGGAGATTTTCGTTATAATTGGGGTATAAATCACCAATTAAAGCATGTTTAAAGCAGAAATAAATTCACTTTCCGATCTAAAACCGATAGCCGCCAAGTTTATCGAGGCTCATCCAAACGACCGAATATTTGCATTTTATGGCTCTATGGGAGCTGGAAAAACAACTTTTATTAAGGCCCTTTGTGAAGAGATGAAGGTTTTAGATTACGTTACCTCGCCAACTTTTGCCCTTATCAACGAATATGAAACAGAACAGAGAGGGGCAATCTTTCATTTCGATTTCTACCGGATAAAAAGCCTAAGTGAAGCCTATGATTTTGGCTACGAAGATTATTTCTATAGCGGTAGTTACTGTTTTATTGAATGGCCCGAACTGATTGAATCATTATTGCCCGAGAGTACCATAAAGGTACATATTAAAGAGGTCGAGGGTGGCTCAAGAATCCTCGAATCGAATTAATCGTATTCGCTTAAAGACTCAGAAATTATGAATCAAAGGAAAGAGAGCAAACTGTCAACACTTGCGAACGACCAGCTTCTTCCGCGTGAAGAGTTATACAAAAGAAGCCCTCGGAATGTTAAATTATCCATTGGCATTCCAAATAATTCGATCTCTATGGAGTACAGTGTCCCTTTGACTCCCCAGTCTGTTGAGGTTCTTGTGCACAGTGGTCATGATGTATTTATTGAGAAAGGGGCAGGACTAGAAGCGAACTATTCCGACCAAGCCTATTCCGATTCTGGAGCCGTAATCTGCCAAACAGCCGCCGAAGTTTTCCTATGCGATATCATCCTAAAAATGGCCCCTTTCACACAAGAAGAGAGCCAATTGATGAAAGGGAATCAACTTTTATTGTCGCCCCTCTACCTCACCTTGCAAACGCAGGAGTCTGTGCGCTGCTTAATGCGCAAAAAAGTTACGGCTGTGAGCTTTGAATACATGAAAGATGAATATGGCCTTTTCCCTGTTGAGCAAATTTTTTCAGAGATCATGGGAAACACCTCCATGATCGTTGCTAGCGAATATTTAAGTACCGCAAGAAATGGCAAAGGGGTAATCCTAGGATCAATAACGGGTATTTCACCTACAGAAGTCGTTATTTTGGGTACAGGGACAGCTGCTGAACATGCAGCCAGAACAGCAAGAGCACTTGGAGCAACCGTAAAAATCTTTGATGATTCAATCTCCAAACTTATGGATTTCCAAGCTCGTCTTGGAGAACGCGTCTTTACCTCTGTCTTTCACCCGAAAGCGCTTCGTAAAGCGATGAAGACCGCCGAGGTGGTAATAGGAGCCCTCTCGATGAATGAAGTGCCCAAAATGGTCGTTCCCGAGGAGATGGTCGAGGGGATGAAAGAGAACTCCGTAATTATAGACCTAAATATTATCCAAGGGGGATGCATTGAAACATCACGGATCACAAACCATAAAAAGCCTATTTATGTGAAGCATGGGGTTATCCACTATTGTGTTCCAAATATTACATCGCGCGTTGCTCGGACCACCTCAATTGCGGTGAGCAATATTTTAACTCCGATGTTAATTGAGATCGCACAGTCAGGTGGTGTCAACCACTATGTCAAATCAAACCGCGGGTTTTGTGAAGGGATATATGTTTACAATGGCGTTTTAACGAATCCTGATATTGGTGCGGTACTCAGCATTCCCGTTACAGATATTAACTTATTGATGGCTGCATTTTAGCCGTAACACGACTATTCAACCGCTAGGATCATCGTTGCGATCGGATGGAGATGAACAACATTCGTCTTCGAATAACCTCCTCCATTAGGGAGCACGATGCTGTCTTGAGCCACAACTAACCAGTTCTCGAGAGGCACCTCATACTCAATAGAATAATTATTCCCATTGTGAAGGACCAAGATGCGGCGCCACGGATCACCATTTGCATGATCCCCTAGCTCATAAGCAATGACGCCTGGAATATACTTGCCGAAAAACCTCAACTTCGATCGGACTAAGTCGGCATCCATCATCCGAAACGCAGGATGGTGGCGTCGAAGCTCAATGCAGTTTTTCAGGAATATCACTAAATCGGGATAATCGGCTTTACTCGACCATTCAATCTGATTGACAAAATCGGGAGATTTGTAAGAGTCTGAATTGCCTCCCTTCGACCGAAGCATCTCGTCTCCTGCATGGATAAATGGGACACCTTGAGAGGTGAGAATAATGGCAAAAGCAAGACGGGCCATCCGTTCAATCCGCTCAGAATTTGCCTCGGGAGAGGCGTATTTCAACTTGTCAAAAAGGGTCAAGTTATCATGACAAGAAACATAATTGACACATTGCGCAGGGGTGTTCGCCCAACCATTTCTGGAGGTATTTACAAAATCATAAATCAGCTGGTCGTGCTTTACGGCTCCTACAATAGCAAATTTAATCTGCTCCTCCAGAAAATTTATCCCACTGATAAAACCGCCAACCTTTTTATCAAACGGAGAACCTTTTAACCCATTGCGCATATCATCGCAAAAAGTCGCGATCCGATCCAACTGATTGGTATTCGCTTTTATTGCCCTAACTTTCTCTTCTAATGGACTCCGATCGGCAGTCCACCCTTCCCCATAAAGGAAAATATTAGGGTCAATTGCATCGAGCCGATGTCTAATTTGATTCATGGTCTCTAAATCAAACAACCCCATTAGATCAAATCGAAAACCATCGATATGAAACTCCTCTGCCCAATAGGCAACCGAATTAATGATGTAGCGCCGAACCATCTCACGTTCGGTGGCGATTTCATTGCCGCAACCGCTCCCATTCGAAAAGGTGCCATCACTATTAAATCGATAAAAATAGCCAGGCACAGTTTGATTAAAATAGGAATCCAGATTAAGACCAGTATGATTATAAACGACATCCAGAATAACCCCGATTCCATTTTTATGCAACGACTGCACAAGCATTTTCAACTCCTTAATCCGGGTAATTCCATCACAGGGGTCTGTGGAATACCACCCTTCAGGGGAATTGTAGTTCAGTGGATCATAGCCCCAGTTATAATGAGCTGTAGGACGCAATTCATCGACCGTATGAAAATCAGCCACTGGCAACAGATGGACGTGCGAAACACCTAACTCTTTTAGGTGATCCAGACCTGTCGACTCGCCGGAAGAAAGTTTGGTCCCCTCCTCGGTAAATCCAAGGTATTTTCCTTTGTTTTTTATCCCTGAAGAAGCAGACATGGAGAAGTCCCGAATATGAACTTCGTAAATAACCATATCCGTTGGGTTAGGCTTGACCTGTCTAAGATCGGTTTCCCAATAAGTTGGATTGCTTTTAGCATGGTCAATTATGATGCCTCGCTTCCCATTCGCACCGGTGGTCTTTGCGTAGATATCAGGTCCTTCCTTGAGCCATCCAATGGCATCCCTGACCTGAATAGTATAAAATAGCCCCTCAAGATTCTCTTCAACAGTATAGACCCAAGTGCCATTTTGATCAGGCGCTAACTGAACCTCCTTGATTGCTTTGCTCTCTTGAACCGTTCGATAGAGTCTGAAAAAAATACGCTGAGCGGTGGGTGCCCAGATTCGAATGGTTGTTCTTTTAGGTGTCCAGAAGACGCCTAAATCGTTCCCTTCATAAACAGGAAAATTAATAAAATTATTTTCTTTGAATTTCCAGGATCTCATACTTTTAAAACCATTTCAAACGAATTGTCTGACTTGTAAATTTCTTTCCAGTAAGATCTTTCATTTCAACACTCATCCGACAAGCTAGTTGTAATTCAGGAACAGATTCATAGAGCTGTTCAAGGGAGATATTTAGATCATACGATGTGCCACGCGCCAAAAGAATGGGGTAGATCTCAGAATATTCCACTTTAAGGATCTTGAATTTTCGGGTCGTAAACCATCGTTTAAACAAGAGCACTGGGGCCTGCAAATCAAGCTCTTTCGTGCCGTCATTTGTAACTTCCACCACAATATGTGTTGGATTAATCCGATGACTTTTAACTAATTCTATGGTTGCAGCAACAGCCTTTGATCGCTTGCTGAAGGACATTTTTTTCTTTTGTGATCCTTTAGCAAATGCTAGCGTGCGAGAGAAAATAAGATATCCAATCACTAGGATTAGGATAACCAGCACAATTTTCAAAAATATAGATTCCGAATTTGTCACACTAATTGTTCGTATTAAGTACCTGAAATATTTCTAAAAAACTTTTCACCGTAGGGCGTAATTTAGAAGACAAATAAACTAAAAACCTAAGAGTCTTACAAACACTTGACAGACCAATTCTATCTTGCTGAGCAATAACAAACTCCTTGACTAATCTCTATTTCCAACGTTTTCCGCGAGGCACAGTTTTGACTCTTTGAGCTGGCATTTCTTCCCCCACAATACGAAAATCAAGTTGCTTTCGCTCAAGATTTGCGCGTGCAATTTCAACTTCTATGGTATCACCCAATTGATATTTCTTATGCATCCGTCGACCGATGATGCAATAATTTTTCTCATCAAACTCATAAAAGTCATCGGTCAGTTCAAACATCGGGATCATCCCTTCACACTTATTCTCGTCTAGCTCGACATAAACACCCCACTCTTTAACGCCTGAAATGACCCCTTTAAATTGCTGTCCAATTTTATCGGCCATAAACTCAACCTGCTTATATTTTATAGACGATCGCTCAGCACTTGCCGCTCTATTTTCCATGTCGGACGAATGCCTACACATTTGTTCGTATTGGTCGGCCTGCACCGATCGTCCATCTTCGAGATATCGCGCTAGCAATCGATGAACCATCATATCTGGATAACGACGTATTGGCGAAGTAAAATGGGAATAGAATTCAAAACCTAAGCCATAATGACCAATATTTCGGGTAGAATATTCTGCTTTAGCCATCGTCCGAATAGCCAATGTCTCAATCACATTCTGCTCTTTTTTCCCATTTACATTTTCAATTAATCGATTCATCGACTCCATCACAGTCTTCGGATTATTGGTCATAATGCCATATCCAAAACGCTTGATAAAATGGTTAAAAGAATCTAATTTCTCCGGATCTGGCTTATCATGTATTCGATAGACAAAGGTCCGTTCTTTCTTTTTGCCATCTGGCTTGCCTATAAATTCAGCCACTCGTTTGTTAGCCAAAAGCATAAACTCCTCAATCAGCTTATTAGAATCTTTCGACTCTTTAAAAAAGACGCTCAACGGCTTTCCTTCTGAATCGATATCAAATTTAACCTCCACACGATCGAATCCTATCGAACCCTCTTCAAATCGTTGTTCTCGTAATTTTTTAGCCAGTCTATCGAAGGTTAATATCTCCTCTTTCATCTCGCCTTCGCCAGTCTCAATGATCTGCTGAGCCTCTTCATAGGTAAACCGACGATCGGAATAGATCACCGTACGGCCAAACCACTGATCATGGATGGTACACAGATCATCGAGTTGAAATACCGCAGAAAAACATAGCTTATCTTCATGGGGCCTCAATGAGCAAACGCCATTCGACAATTTTTCGGGTAACATAGGAACGACTCGATCTACCAAATAGACAGAAGTCGCTCTGTTGTAGGCTTCATCTTCAAGCAAGGATTCAGGCTTAACATAATGTGTCACATCCGCAATATGAACCCCTATTTCCCAGAATCCATTTTCTAATTTCTGAATCGATAATGCATCGTCAAAATCCTTTGCATCAACGGGGTCGATGGTAAACGTGGGAACCTTTCGAAAATCACGTCTTAGTTTGATCTCCTCTTTCGAAATGATTACAGGAATTTTTTCAGCAGCTTGATTAACGGCTTCGGGATAGTGATACGGCAATCCAAACTCGGCCAATATTGCATGCATCTCCGTATTATTATTACCTGCATCGCCAAGCACGTCAATAATTTCGGCAAATGGGTTTCTTGCTCTTTCAGGCCAATCCATAATACGAGCAATCGCCTTTTGGCCATGCTTAGCCCCCATCAGCTTATCTTTAGGAATAAAAAGATCGAAAGGGGTTTTTTTATTAGGGACCAGAAAAGCGCTAAACTGAGAGATCTCTATCGTTCCAACAAAAGTGGTCTTGGCACGCTCAATAACCTCAATAACTTCCGCCTCTGGATTGCTTCTTTTACGCCGTGCATAAAGTCTAACTCTAACTTTATCGCCATCGAGGGCATGGTTCATATTGGCTGCCGACACAAATACGGGCTCTTCAAGTTCTTCACTTGACACTTGACCATAACCTTTCGAATTCAGCTCCATCATGCCAGTGACGGTGCCCCCTTGTGATTTCAGCTGATATTTACCTCGTTCAGTCTCCACTAAAGCTTCTGCATCGCGAAGTTCTTGCAGCACGACATTTACCAATTGCAACTGCCCATGATCTTTTGCTCCCACAGCAGCTCCAATTTGCCTGTAGTTAAAAGACTGATTACTATTTTCGTAATAGACTTCCAGGATAGCTCTCTTTAAGCCATGCTTGTTAAAACTTAAAGCTTTTTTATTCTTTTTATCTTTAGACATAACGTCAATATTTTGCTACTAAAGGTACTTTAAATTTTTAATTTTTTCTTAATCATACCTCAAAGTTCATCCTTTAACAATTGGTTTGTGTAAATTTGATAGCACATGAACTCCCATTGACCTACCAGCCCATGAGCCTATTCGACGACCTGCTAGCTCTGTTTTACCCTCGACTTTGTGCAGGATGTGGCACTTCGCTTGTTATCGGAGAGAATGTGTTGTGTTTAAACTGCTTAGCGGACCTTCCTCGCACAGGGTTTCATCAATTTAAAGAAAATCCGGTCTACCAAATATTTACCGGTCGAACCTCCATTGAGCTAGCCACCTCCTTTTGTCGATTTGATAAAGGGGGTAGACTTCAGCATCTATTGCATGCACTAAAGTATCAGGGAAATCGTGAGGTTGGACAAAAGATGGGCCTTCTTTTGGGCATTGAACTTTCCCATGAGCTAGACTATCAGCAGATTGATGCCATAATACCCGTTCCGCTACATCCTAAAAAGGAGAAAAAAAGAGGGTTTAATCAAAGTGTTGAGATATGCACTGGATTATCGAAAGCGATGAATAAACCCTTGATTTTAGGAAACCTTGTTCGAGATCTCTACAGTGAATCACAAACTTTTAAAGGGCGATTTGAAAGATGGGAGAATGTCTGCGGAATCTTTAGTGTTCGAAATCCTTCTCAATTTAAGGGGAAACACCTACTCTTAATCGACGATGTGATCACAACGGGTGCCACCCTTGAGGCTTGTTGTCTGCCACTACTTGAAATCGAAGGGGTTAAAGTTAGCTTGGCCAGTATTGCATTTGCTTGAAAAAATCGAAGCACCCTTATTGCGTTAAAGTAAACCTAAAACTAACTCCGAAATTTGAATTGGTGGTACGATACGAATTTGAAATATAGGGACTATTCACAAGTCGATCATAGAAAAGACGCACAAGAAAAACCTGACTTAGATTATAATCGGCCGAGAACTTAACAGAGAAAGTCTCTTGTCCTGCAGTCGTTTGATCATTCTCTTCTACCAATTGACGCAAAATAGTTTTGTTCTTCCCATAGGCTACATCAAATCGGATATTAAGATCGTTATTGAAGGTTTTTTGAGAACTCTTGGTCTTTACAAAAACCTTCATATTCTCGAAACGGTATCCAAAGCCCAGACTAGCCTCATTATTATAAAGCTCCATGGCTTGATTATTTGTCAGGCTAAGCATAATATTTCGAGACTTTCGGTAATCAAATCGAGAGGTAACATTGTTCAACCAAGTAATATCGATATCAATTAAGGGGTTAAAAGTCTCATTGATGTTTATCGTAGAAATTCCATATTTAGGCAAGAAATTATCCTGGGCATCACGCATATAACTAAACCCATCATTTTCAGTTTCATAGTCTAAATTCGAGATGTACGAACCAATGCTATAGGTCGATTTATAGTCATGCATAATATTCATCGATTTCATCACCTCTTTCAGACCTGGAATTTTACTCACGACCCCCGAATATTGAATGCGCCAGTTTGGAAGCATAAATTTAGCCGATGGGAATGGTGTTAATGGAACCTTATCCGCGCTAACACCTGAATAGGCGGCCAGGAACGATGGGATTAGGACCTCTTGCGAAGTCGGGCCATAGCCTAACGGGAAATTAGTCACTCGATCGAACTGTCCAGGAGCATATCCAAAAGTTGAATTCGAAACCCTTGAACGATCTAAGCGCATGGCAATCTCCTCCCGATTTTGCTTAAACTGATTCCATGCTTTAGATTCTTGAGCCTGTGATTTCCCTAAGCTTTCAAAGGCAGAGCCAATAGAGATAATCGTCATGCTATAATTCCCATTCATCATCTTATTAAAGCCTCCCCATCCCTCTTGGCTATTATAAAGTAGGAACTCCGACGAGTTGCTGGAGAAACTCTGATTGGCAATAAGGTCAATTTTTAAGTCTGGCAATGGAACGATCTTTGCCCGAATATTAAGACGGGTATTGTTGCTGAGCATAACTGGTTTATTCACAATTGAGTCAGAAGATATCCATCCTCTTTGGGCAGCCGTCACTCCGAAATTGGCATCCTGCTGACCAAAGATAAAAGGTAGCCCAGGGGCAAAAATCTTCGTTCCTCTCGATCCCTCGTAGTTCGAAGAACCAAAGAAATTGGCTCCTGGCAAATAACCATATAATCCAGTTCCTCCATTTTGTGAATACGAGACATTCACGTTGTACAACATCATCAACAGCCGCGCGACATATTCGTCTAGCTTAACGTTCATAGCCGACTGCTTATCTTTTCCTCCAGTAACCTCAACCACAGCTCGAGCACAATCGACTTCTGGAGTAAAGATTATTCGATTCTCATTGGCCACTTTCATCTTGCCATTGATCACTTTTCCCTTCTCATCGGTCACTCGTAGGGTAACATTTAACGTCCCCAGTTTATGAAATATCGATTGAGGGACATTTTTCTTCAATACACTTTTGGCATCTTTGAATCTGGAAGAGGCAAAATTCATCGGTTGCGCTTGGCCTCTTTGCACTTGAACCTCCCGACGACCCCGACTAAATTCGCCATATTTCTGATTAATCCGTTTTAAATAGGGAACTCGATTATACAATCGAATAAAGTCAGCCTGCCCATTTAGTTGAATTGCATTTGAGTTGCTTATACTGTTTCCCAGGACGTAATTCGAGTTCGTAAGTGGTGCCACATCCCAGTCATATCCGGCCCTATAAATTATTGAAGAGGTTGTCCAATCGAGCAATGGTAATTTATTAATCGGCAAGGTATAGGAGGCATTCCAATTGTGATTGTAATGCGTTGTTCGTCCACCGTCTAGAATATTCTGCCAAATAGTATCTCGTCGAGCTTGATATCCTGGCAGATTTTTATCCATTGAACCAAGCGGCTCATCAATTCGCGATGAGTTGACAGAGGTGAAATCAATTTTCAGACCGCGCGTAAGGTCATACCTAAAATCAAAATATTTATTCCAAAGGAAATTGGAAAGATATGATTTAGGAATGGCGAATCCTGGATTGGTAATATCCCGATATTGCGTCGTATTACTCGTTCGATTCAAATCAGATCGGAACGAGATCTGACTCGGAATAAAATTTAGGTTGAAATCACGAATCAGTGCAAGGGGAGCTGGTTTTAAAAACTTAACACTTTTAAAGGGATCGATCGGTTTTGGTCTCGCGACATAATTGTAATTAATTAAAAATCGCGTGTTAATCGTGGTATTCTGGGCCGTGGTAATATCCCCCTGCGCATAGGTGTTATGGGCATAAGTAAGGGTGAAATTAGAGATGTCATAAATCTTAGGCTTCCCTGTTTTATCCGGCTTATCGATCTGGACATTCGTTAAATTTACACTTCGCCTCTCGCTATAGGTTTCAGCAATATGCTTGATTGAATCCCGCGCATGAGTACTCCCAGCATTGGCAAGGGCATCACCCATTTTAACATCTTTATTTAACGGTGAATATTCAGGTGTTGCCACCGATTTAGAGGCACCAAAATAGAGTGGTATTTTAACCCCCGACTCATTCTTGAAAAATTTGCCAAGTTCAAGATTGGCCGAAAGATCATACTGATGTGTATCTGCTAGGGTGCGCTGCCCCATCTTTGAATCAATATTGCCAAATCCCGAGGTTGTAATCCTTCCCGCAAAGGAATAAGTTCCTAAATCAGCTAGATTACCTGACACTCGACCTACCGCTGCCCAGCCACCTTTCTCTTCAAAATTAGTAAGCCTTAACTCATTGACCCACACCTCAACAGACTTAGGTCCAAGAGTTCTCCCTTTTCGGTTTCGAATACCAACCATACCAACCTCAACCTGGCTTAGATCCGGATTTCCCTTTATCCTAATTAGATTTTTATTCCCATTAATACCGGCATGCACCTCCTCATAAACAGTCGCTATGGTAATGGTTGAGCCAGCCTTACGCATCTCCGTATTACGCTTTAGCTTAAGTTCAACTAAGGTATCTAAAGGAATATAGACTCTATTGGCCTCCGGCCATACCGCTAATTGATCGGCCAAAACATTGGGATTATAGTCACTTCGAGCCGCAGTTAACGACAAGGGGATCTCATACTCGTAATAGTTATATTGAAAGTCTGTACCTATTCGAACAAAGAGATATAAATCATTATTGCGCAAAATACTGGCTGGAACAGATTCGGCATGCACATCGAGCTTTAGATTCTTATACCTACGCATATCGACCTGCATGGTTTTATAAGCTCCTCGCGCATCGCCTGGCTGCAAGTCGTTAGCTTTCAAGACCATGGCTTGCTCATTGAGCTGAATAAGCTGAGGATTCGAAGGATCAATAGCCCTGCTTACTCCTGGAGGTATAACATAATTGACTGGCTTTCGGTTTCCATTCTCCTCAATATTCACCGCGGAGATATCAAATTGAGTGCTCGGATTCGTTGCACTATTATCTTCGGTAAGTGTTTGGCCATATCGTCTCCAGTTGGTCCGCACCAGATCGAGTGAAGCAAAACGCATCACAACAGGCTTTTTCCAACCTTTTAGAAACATTCGTATAAATCGAATCGATCTAAAATCATTGATTGAACCGTATACTTTCTCAGGGGAACTGATTGGAATCCGATATTGATACCAGGTAATTTGAGATTTAGCTCCACTCAATAAAGTAACATCCGACTTTTTAATATCCGCGATATAATTCTGTCCAATGGCCATATTGTTCTTATCCACCTTAACGTGATATTGGAAGTACGCCTCAGTTTCTGAGAGCGTATTGTCATCATTAATATCTTCCACATCGGGAATGGAGGTTGCTGCCGTCGGATAACTCTCAGGAGACTGCGCAGAAGTGGGTGAATTACCCTCCGATCGAGAGTAATATTTATACCTTGACAACACATCTTTTTTCTGATTATCATAATCGGTTCCCCTAAAATAATGATAGTCGTCGCTCGAAGGATCTTTTGTCGCTTGATCCAGCGCGGTAGAGCTTTGCAGACCGCTAAGGGTATTGAGGTAATTCCCAAAGAAGCTCTTTTCGTCTTTTGAATTAAGTCCATCCAACCCAATATCTTGATTGGCTCGAGCTTCTGGAGCATTGTCAAACGCCTTAACTAGCGATTGTTGCTTCGACACTCTCCCCCAGGCCGTCTGATCTGCATTTAAAGAATTTCCATCCGCAGGCAACCCATGCTCAAATGATTTACGTCCATCGCGCAAGATATCTTCTGATACATTACCAAGATTAAAATAGAGATCACCCCCCGGATTTGGATTACTTATCGAATCCATGACAAATGGATCCATGACCCAAAACTCTAAATATTCGACGTTTGCCGACTCGAAATCACTTGTTTCAATTTTTCTCATGATCCCACCCCAACGTGTTTCGGGCGCACGTAATAGTCCCGAAGACTCCACTCCAGAGGAGTGCGCAGTAGGCTGTGCATCATAATTATACGAACCTTTCTCACTTGGATAATAGGCTAAATCGAGTGTTGGGATATTGGTAGGTTGCCCTGAAGGGGTTTGTTTATTGGGAAATATCTCATACTGAAAAACCTCTCGCGTGCGATGATCATCCAGCTTCTTTTCAGATAATAGATAGGATGGAGCTGTGCTTCGCTGCATATAAGGATCAATCATATACCAAGATAAATGAGCCCTATTGAATCCATTGGAAAGATGGCTGATAAGATTCCCCTCTGGGAAGAGTTCATTATTTTGTGGCGTGCTGGCCATGGTCCACCCTACAAATGACCTCAGACTAAGCGGTGTTTTCGACCCCTCAAAATCATCTAAATAAACAGCACCATCCTTTGAGATGACTTTCGAATGCCCTGGTAACAGACGAGCATATTCAGCTTCCACCGAGATCTTAGACTCTTCATCGGTCTTATGAAATGGGATGGCATTAACCAGTTTGGTGATCATTGGCACCTTGGTATTGTACGATCCATTTAACCCTAACATTAAATTAGAAATTGGATCTTCTCCATAATTAACTTTCTGATAAAGTGGCCGTTCATGCAGATACATCAGCGTACCTCCTAGATTAAAATTCTTACCAAACTCGTAATTTAAATGGGTGCCAATCATCGTTTTTTGCTGCATACTAAACAAATCTTGACTCTCTGTAGAGATCGAGATTGGCGTTCCCGATTCCAATAACCCCTGATTAATAATTTTTACTTTCCCTTGCGTATAGTCCACAATAAAGTCGACATCTTCCTGCAGTTGACGCCCCCCAGCTAAAACTTTAACCGATCCTCTTGCAATATTGATTGCATCGAGAGAAAGATCTGTATTTGAAGCACCCTTATAGCTTCCGATAAGCTTATACTTATTCTTTTCAGCATCCTGAATAGCCAATGTCTTTGTGCTCGAATATAAAGTCTTAAAGACATATTTATTTATTGCCGCACCATCATTGTTCAGCTGTCGTTCCAAGTTTGATCCAAAAGGTTCAATCACTGGAAAAATTATTCGTCCTCGTTGAGAATTGATGGTCACTCGCTCCAGATAGTCAAAAACTCCATCCGGATGCGGGTCAAGCTGCTTATTCAAATGATCAAGATTCATAACCCTTAAGAGCAATTTCTCTTTAAGAGGACCATCGGGGAGATAGCTCATGTTAATGCCTGCAGCATCATTTCGAAAAAATACTTCCATCTTAAACTCTTCCGGCGAAAGCCTTTGACTGTTGATGTTATAGATATTTTTCATCATCAGACTCCAGCTCTTAAAGGATGGATTTAGATTCGTCCCTTTTAGCAGTTTCAAGATTAATGTGGATGGAGCTGTAATCCCATCAGTAGAAAATTCACCCACCTGAAATTTTTCACCATTTGCAGTATACTGATAGGCCACGCCTAAAATTTCATCGGTATTTAACGATTGCGACAAGGAGATATATCCCAATTGTCGATTGATCGAATATTCTGTAGAATCGAGTAAACGAGCATTTTCAATCTTTTCATAATCACGACCCGCCACAAAATCTCTTGCCGCCAACGGACTCAAGGTCTGTGTAATGCCAGATATAGTTCGAACACCTGGGTAATTGTTTTTTATCTCGTTGTAAATACCATTGATCCCATTCCCTGGAAACGTATTCAATGGATAAGGCAACCCTGGAGTATCGCCAAAAGCTGAGATAGTCTGATTTTGCTTGTTTGTACCCCGTTCGCCTAGATCTATTAGAGCTAAAACATTACGAGACTCTTGAAAGCGACTAGATTTATTGGTCACCCAAACTTCAATTCTATTGATCGTAACTGACGATTTTATGATCGGTAAATTCTGAAGCGCTTTATCATAATTATCGTAGAAATAATGACCCAACAAGAAATGCCGATTCGCATCATAATCGGTCGCACTGATCTCAAACTTTGATTTTGAGGCCCCTCCTTCGGTATTGATCATCTTCGTCTCCCCTCTTTGCTGAGATAAAACAGTGGAGACCGATAACTTGCCAAACTGCAAATCCGTTTTAACCCCAAAAAGATTGGTGCCACCTCTAATTAACGTTCCAGATAGAGGCATGGAGACATTTCCAGCCTCAACTTTTTTAACAATATCATCTTCATGTCCACCAAAATTTAACTTGATCTTATTTTCAAAATCAAAGGTCGCATCGGTGTTATAATTAAACTTCATCTTCAGCCTTTCACCAATCTGACCATCAAGATTGACATTGATTTTTTCGGTGAAATCAAAGGTGGTGTATTTCTGCATCCTGACCGGGATAGACGGATTTTCAATCCTACTGGTCTTAATCCCTAGCGCCATTTCAACATAACCCTGCGGCTTAATACTTACAATATCAGATCCAAAAACCTTATTAAAAGCCTCGCCGCCAATGCGAAACTGAGGGATAAGTTGTGATTTCTGATCCAACGAATGTTGAGCCATCCGTTCCCTCCAATAGCGATCGATAGCCTCACGCGAGTCGGTTTTTAGGTATTCTCCACGTCTCATGGAGGTAGGCAATCGATAATCTAAGGAGCCAATTTTTTCAGAGATCAGATAGTCACCCGAGAGAGGGTCATACTCAACAACCGTGCGAATATTCGAAGGCTTTCGAAGATAGATAGGGGAAGAATCCTGAGCTGCAGCTTTTGCAAAAGCTCCTTGGTCTTTAAAGGGGAAAGGTAATTTGCGCGTTGAATCTGATGACAGAGAATCGTTAGGTGCCAGATGATCAGTACTCAAAACTTTCCCTGTTGAACGATCTTGCCTCCCACCAACAAGGGTATTGCCAGTTACAGAGGAGATGATCAATAAAGATAAAACTACCGCCGTATTTAAGAATATACGCTGCAACTTATTGTTTTAAAAACTTTTTAAGGCAATTTTAAGAAGCTGTTCAACCGTAAGATCTGGGCTCTTTGCTAAAATCTGATCCAGTGAATTCTCGACTGTTTTCTTATTAAACCCAAGCATCTCAAGGGCACTTAAAGCCTCATTACGAACAACCGAACCGCCAATCTGGAAAAGCTTATTCGTAACAACACCGGTGCCAACTTTGTCTTTTAAATCAATGATTACACGCTGCGCTGTCTTGGCACCAATTCCTTTAATCCCCTTGAGGAGGTTAACATTGTCGGTGACAATCGCACTACTCAGATCTTCAGGCGAATAAGAGGAAAGCATCATGATCGCAATCGAAGCCCCAATGCCGTTAACAGAGATTAGCAGTCGAAAAAAATCACGCTCTTCCTGATCTGCAAAACCGTAGAGAAGTTGAGCATCTTCCCGCACCACTTGATGCAGAAATAACTTGCTATTTTCGTTTCCCTTCAGACGTGAATAGGTATTGACAGAAATATGTAAAAAGTATCCAAGACCACCCGCTTCAACAACAACACCTGCAGGGGTTAAGCTAGAAATTATCCCCTTAATATATTCGTACATAACGTTGAATTAAAATAATCGATTCAAGACCTACTCGCCACCATAACGGTCTGACTCGCTATGCTTCAATGGATTTTTCGATAATACAGCATATTGCCTTCTGTTCTCACAAAGATCAATTGCAAGATATAACGCATTCCGAAATGATTCCTCTGAGGCCGTACCCGCTCCAGCAATATCATAAGCCGTGCCATGACCTGGTGAAGTCCGAATGATTGGAAGCCCTGCAGTATAATTTACACCAGAATCAAAAGACATCGATTTAAATGGGATCAACCCTTGATCGTGATACATCGCTAGGGTGGCATCAAACTTCGCAAAGTCGCCAGCTCCAAAAAATCCATCGGCTGGATAGGGTCCCAAGGCAATAATCCCCTCCTCATTCGCCTTTTTAATGGCAGGAATAATAATGGTATCCTCTTCAGTGCCAATAATACCTGCATCACCAGCATGCGGATTCAATCCAAGAACGGCAATACGCGGTTTGCGAATCGAGAAATCTTCCAATAGCGTTTTATGCAAAACTCTTAGATTACTTAGAATACTCTCAATCGTTATCGATTCCGCAACCTTGCTAATCGGAATATGTCCAGTTACCACACCCACTTTGAGCACATCGCTGACCATTAACATCAAGTAGTTCTTGGTGCCAAAAGCGTTGGCGAAATATTCGGTATGACCAGGAAATTTGAAATTTTCAGATTGGATATTCTCTTTGTTGATAGGAGCCGTAACGATCACATCAATGTCGCCTGCCTTAAGATCACGAACAGCAGCTTCAAGAGCAGCTAAGGCCGATTCACCTGCCACTTTGGTCGATTTACCCATCTCCACGCGAATCTCTTCACTCACACAATTGATGATATTAGAGCGCTTTGAATTTGCCTCTTTTGCGGTAGTTATGGTGTTGAAGGTGAAAATCTCACTGTCCATGGCTTTGCGGTAATAGGCCGCTACCTTTGATGATCCATAAACAATTGGGGTGCACATCTCCAGAATTCGATTATCGGCTAAAGCCTTGATAATCACTTCATATCCTATGCCATTAATATCTCCGTGGGTGATCCCCACTCTAATTTTATGTTGGTCCATTCGTAGCCTATTAAAAGTTAAAAAACAACCACTTCATGAAGTGGTCTACTTGTCAAATATAAGGTTTTAATTTGAGAGTTGGGGCCGAAGAGCGAAGCACCCAAACAGCTGTTGGGGTTTGTCTATTCTAAATCACAGGAAAACAGCTTAACAATATCAACTGATATGACTTAAGCTAAGCGAGTTACAAGATCAATGAGCAGTCGAACACCTGCACCCGTTCCCCCTTTGCTCCGATAATGATCAGCCGCACTTAAAAAGGCAGGTCCGGCAATGTCGAGATGAATCCAAGGATAGGCGATAAAATGCTCCAGAAACTTCCCCGCCGTAATCGCGCCAGCCTCCCGTCCACCTACATTCTTGAGGTCTGCAATGTCCGATTTGATTAAGTCGCCATATTCATCCCATAACGGAAATTCGACAATCCGCTCATACACTTTTTCGCCTGCAGATTTTAGGGTTTGAAAGGTCGAAGAGCCTGCCGTACCCATCGCCACAATCCCTTGCTGACCAATAGCCACAGCCGCAGCACCGGTTAAAGTTGCGACATCAATAACCAATTCAGGATCATAATCTTTCGCATAACTCAGTGCATCGGCTAAGATCATCCGACCCTCTGCATCGGTGTTTAACACCTCCACCGTTTTGCCACTATGCATCACCACAACATCACCTGGCGCATACGCATTTCCATCGGGACGGTTATCTGTTGATGGGACAAGTGCAATAACATAAAGTGGCAGATTCGTTTTGGCTGCATAATAGAGCACCGAAGCCACCACAGCTCCACCGGCCATATCACATTTCATATAATCCATCGAGTCTTTGGTTGGCTTCAAACTCAAACCACCAGTATCGTAAACGACCCCTTTACCCACCAAGATTATCGGCTTCTTATTTTTTGCATTCGCAGGCTTCCAGGTTAATACAGAGAATGTTGGTGGGTCGATACTCCCTTTATTGACCGCTAATAAACCACCCATATTCAGCTCTTTAATCTTCTCATGGTGGAAAATATCGGTCTTAAATCCGGCGAGTTCTCCCATCTGCTTAAACGACTCCGCCAGTCCAACGGCGTTGAGATGCGAAGCTGGCTCATTGACTAAATTACGAGCAAAAAAGACCGCCTCAACACGAGCTTCAAGATGATTTATTTCCAGTTCTGAATCTTGAAAACCTACAAAATTAATCTGCTCAAGATGCCACGACTTCTTTGGAGGAACAGAAAAATATTTTAAAAATTGATAACTCCCTAACGCCAATCCTTCAGCAACGGCAAGTGCTAAAAGTTGGTCATCTGCTAAGCCACTAAAATCAATCTGGGTAATTTTCTCCTTGCGCAAAATGGAAACTAGCTCGTTCCCCAGCTTGCGTCCTTTTTCTAAAAGGGCACTCTCGACGACAGTTTTATCTAGCAAGATCAACAAAATCAATTCGTTATATCTATTTAGAATCGCAAGATCTTGCTCCTCCAATTGTTTTCTGACATAGATCGATTCGGCCTCACTCAGCTCAATGTCTGAGAGATTATTCCGATCGAAAACCAAATGAGCCTTTGCGAAAAATTGGCTCTCTGAACTGCGTGTAAATTTTAGCTCCATAATGTTCTAAATTCTATTTTTTTGCCCGTTGAATTGGGCACTTCATGATGGTGCAAAATTACTACCTTTATAGCGAATTTTGGGCATTCCCAAAAAATGAATTAGGGATAAGCGGGATGAACAGAAAATAGTTATTTTCGTTGCCGCAAGCAAATGGATTTTTGAAAGATAAATAACCATTTAAGTCGTTGAAAAATGAGCTTGCCAAAATGAAAAAATTAAGCATAAAAGATTATAAATCAGGTTTTACCATACAAAGGATTACTGAATGAGAAAATGGCGTGTCGAAGATTCAGCTGAGCTTTATAACATCACTGGATGGGGAATTAATTACTTTTCGATCAACGACAAAGGACATGTTGTCGTTACACCGCGCAAAGATGGCGTGGAAGTTGACTTGAAAGAGTTAGTCGAAGAGCTTCAGTTAAGAGATGTTTCGGCTCCAATGCTGATCCGTTTTCCTGACATCTTAGATAGCAGGATTGAGAAGATGGCAAGTTGCTTTAAAATTGCCTCTGAAGAGTATACCTATAAGGCGCAGAATTTTATCGTCTATCCGATTAAAGTCAATCAGATGCGACCTGTCGTGGAAGAGATTGTCAGCCACGGAAAGAAATTTAATATCGGTCTTGAAGCGGGTTCTAAACCTGAGCTACATGCCGTAATTGCCATTAACACCGACAACGATTCCCTAATCATCTGTAACGGATATAAGGACGATGACTATATCGAGCTTGCCTTGCTGGCTCAAAAGATGGGTCGTCGGATCTTCTTAGTCGTAGAGAAACTTAGTGAGCTCAAGCTGATTATTAAGATCGCAAAAGAACTTAAGATCAGACCAAATCTAGGTATTCGAATCAAGCTAGCCAGCTCTGGAAGTGGCAAATGGGAAGATTCAGGTGGCGATGTGAGTAAATTTGGACTTACCTCCAGTGAGCTTCTCGAAGCGCTCGATATTTTGGAGCGCAACAAGATGAAAGATTGTCTTCATCTTGTTCATTTCCATATTGGAAGTCAGGTGAACAAGATTCGACGCATTAAGATCGCCATTCGCGAAGCTTCACAGTTTTATGTTCAGCTGCATCATCATGGCTATAACATTAGCTTTGTTGATATTGGTGGCGGACTAGGTGTCGATTACGATGGTACCCGTTCGTCGAACAGCGAAAGTAGCGTCAACTATAGCATTCAAGAGTATGTCAACGATGTAGTCTCTACCATGGTTGACGTGAGTGATAAAAATAACCTGCCTCATCCAAATATCATCACCGAATCGGGGCGCTCCTTAACGGCGCATCATTCGGTACTTATTTTCGAAGTACTAGAAGCAACTAGTTTGCCAATCTGGTCTGAAGAAGAGGTGATTGACGAAAACGATCATGAGCTTTTGAAAGAGCTCTATTCACTTTGGAATGCACTGAATCAAACAAGGATGCATGAGACCTGGCACGATGCGCAGCAGATCCGCGAAGAGACGCTCGACCGCTTTAGTCTTGGTCTTTTAGACCTTCAGACACGGGCTAAGATTGAGCGTTTATTCTGGTCGATTGCCAAAGAGGTGCAGCAGATGACCAATGGGATGAAGCATATCTCAGAAGAGCTGATCAGTCTTCCGAAACTATTATCGGATAAATATTTCTGTAATTTCTCGCTATTTCAGTCGCTACCCGATTCATGGGCTATCGACCAGATATTCCCGATCATCCCGATTCAGCGTCTCGATGAGAAGCCCGATCGCTCGGCCACTTTGCAAGATATTACCTGCGATTCGGATGGGAAGATCGACAATTTTATCTCTACGCGAAATCTATCGTATTACCTACCTGTGCACTCGATAAAACCAAAGGAGCCTTATTATATTGGGGTCTTTTTGGTTGGTGCTTATCAAGAGATTTTGGGTGATCTACACAATCTTTTTGGGGACACGAATGCGGTTCACGTATCGGTTAACGATAAGGGTTACAGCATCGACCAGATTATTGATGGTGAGACGGTAGCCGAAGTGTTGGAGTATGTGCAATACAATCCAAAGAAGCTAGTGCGTACGGTGGAGACTTGGGTAACCTCTTCGGTTAAATCGGGTATCATCACCACGGAAGAGGGGAAAGAGTTTCTTTCGAATTACCGTTCTGGATTATATGGCTACACCTATCTTGAGTAGGGTTTAGTTTTTTTGAGTTTTTTGCAGGATGGTGCAAGGTGAAAATTTGGTTTTCATCTTGCACCATTTTTTTTGCTGTTTTTTTTGGTCTTTTCGGTTCTCCAAATCAAGTTCAAATTCAACTTCATTATCCGTTTCTATCCGTTTAGATCCGGATAGAAACGGATCTATTCGATTAATTCACGACTCTCCTTACGCGCGCGATTAAATTTGTGTTAATTGTCTCTTTTCAAACGAATTAAGTGCATTGACAGAGCCAAGCAAACCCCTTAATCGAAATTCGCCTGTGAATACTCGTGCAGTATCCCATCTCGACCCACTTTTTCGTCTGATCACTTGGATCGGGTGGGGGAAAGGGATTGCCAAGAAGCTGCAAATCAGAGTCACAAAAAACGTAATAACTCGCAGAAAAAGCTTTTTCCAACTTCTCTTATGGATGAGTTTCGTAGTGCTACTGATTCCAAAAGTTGGACTTGCCAAAACTTACAGTGCTGGAGCCTATATCATCGACATGGGGCAGCCCACCCAAACAATAGCAAACGGCCTAAAGCCTTATGGAATGGTGTATGAACTTATAAAGGCAGGCATACCTGTCGATTGGGCAATTGAACCTTCTAAAGCTAAAGATGGTATTGATTTTAATGCTGTTACTTCTGCCAATGGGAATAAAGCTTATAAAGGTGGTTCTTTTATCATCGATGCAGCCAATATTTCTGCTGCAAATACAATAATTACCAAATGGAAAGCTCTGAGTGTGGTAGTTGATGGTCCTACCACAGCTAGTTTTACGGCACCAGTTTATAAAACTTTGACAATTTGGCCAAGAGCTTTTCTGGATGCTGCAAATGATCAATTAATTCAACCTTATTACACCAATGCCGGAATTCCATCCTCCTCCTATCAACAAAATTCAAATCCAACAATGTTACCCCAATGCGGAAGCGTAAGTGGAACCCAGGATGTGTATATTTTACCACATGCTGATCCGCAGGATTGGGATGCGGCATGGGTGTCAGCATTACAAGGATTCATAAATAATGGCGGCGCCATGTGGGCTGGCTGTCATGCCGTTAGTGCCATGGAAAGCATCCCTGGGTGTAATTTCCTAAGCAATAACGGATTGGTATTATGGGGGAATCACTCTAAAGGTACATCACCATATACCTATACATCGTTTGGCAACCCCCTAATGCAGTTCATGGGGATTTTGGACGGGGCCACAACTAATGGTTCTGAGGATATTTATGTCCCAGGGGCTTCGGGTTGGAGAAATACAACAACTCTGGCTGTTTTTGATCCTAATTATATTAATACCAAAACAGTTATTGCTTATCCCAATACTGCAGCAATCGTTGCCTATGGTCCTGCATTTGGGACAAAAGGGCTAGTCATGTATGAAGCTGGACATGATTTGACAAATGGCACAATTCCTGAACAAGTTGCAGCCCAGCGGGCATTTTTCAATTTTTTATTGCTTGCCGGTGGACAGCCTCAAACAAATGTATCCCCTCCAAGCCTTTCAAATCAAACGACAACAATTTGCAGTGGAAACACCTTCTCTATAACCCCATCAGGAGCACCAGCGAACACCACCTATACTTGGACTGCTCCTACTGGCACTGGATTTAGCGGAGGCTCTGCACAAGCAGTTCCTCAAACTGAAATCACTCAAACACTAGATGTTACAACTGCTAGTACAGCAATTGCAATTTATACAATAACTCCAAGAATAGGAGGGTGTATCGGTCCTACATTTACGCTAACAGTAACCATTAGCCCTTCTCCATCACTAACCAGTCCGCTTAATCCATCCAATATTTGCAGCAATACCCAATTCCATTATGAGCCTAGTAGTAATGCAACAAGCACCTTCCCATGGACCAGAGCTGTGGTTGCTGGAATAACCAATTTAGGAACCAGCGGAACTGGCATAATAAATGAAGTGCTTGTCAATTCAACCATAAATCCAATCGCAGTAAATTACCTATACAACTTATTTGCAAATGGTTGTACCACCATTAACACCGTTACCGTTGTTGTTATACCTTCTCCAATTGTAACTGCATCATCTAATGTAAATGCGATCTGCCCCGGAGGATCCATAAATCTTACTTCTACCTCAAACACCCCAAGCCCCCGCGCACCTATTTTATTGGACGAAAATTTTAATGGGACCACAAATTGGACAATCACCCATAAGGATGCAGCATCAACATCAGCAGACTGGACATTAAAACCCGATGGGACTGTCCTGGATGGGAAAACCTTTCATTCAAATGATAATTCTCAATTTATTTTATCGAATAGTTCTGCGGCAAAAGGTGAAACATACCTAGCAAGTCCTGCCATGAACACGGTGGGATATAAATCGCTTTCGTTAAGTTTCTGGCATTATTTTCAAGATAATGGGAGAAGCGATGAGTCTTCAATAGAAACATCCTTAGATGGAGCAAGCTGGTCAAAATTAAGTCCTGAAGTCAAGTACACTGCAACACAGGGCTCATCCGCAACCTTTGTGCATGTCACCGTTAATTTGAGTACATACATAAACAAACCCATATTTTATATCCGATTTAAGTACAAATTTGATACTGATAAATATTGGGCTATAGACAATATAACACTGAGTGGCGAATCCTACTATCCTAGTCCAACCTGGACTTCTATTCCTGTGGGATTTACTTCTACAGCGGTAAATCCGACCAATATAAAACCAACTCAAGCGACAGAATACACTGTTACCTAC
This sequence comes from uncultured Bacteroidia bacterium, assembly GCA_903905505.1. Lineage (GTDB taxonomy): Bacteria > Bacteroidota > Bacteroidia > Bacteroidales > Prolixibacteraceae > JAAFHB01. Next base: position 28,876 of record CAIVGL010000100.1, read on the forward strand.
AAAGATCCAGGAACAAATTGTAATGGCAGTGCTTCCGTAAGTATTAGCATTTATTCCACACTAGTTCCAGGTGCACATAATACGGACGCCTTAACTGAATGCGCCGGATACAATCCTGCTGAATTAAGTTTCACAACAGCCATAACGGGTGGCAAATCACCATACAGCTACCAGTGGAAACTGAACAATGGAAATATCGGAACAAATTCGCCAACCTATGATTCACCTCCGTTAACCCTTGCGGGAAGTTATAGTTTTAATTGCGTCGTAACTGATGGCTGTGGGTCAACTTTCACTACCTCACCCAAGGTGATCACCATTGTACCC
>CAIVGL010000101.1 GCA_903905505.1 uncultured Bacteroidia bacterium
AATAGTCGAGGGAAAGCCATGTATTCAAGATATTCAGGCGTTCCGATATATTCACTCCAGATATTCGCTTGAGCGCCAAGGATATATTTGGCTTTGCTTTGATCAAGAACGGCTGGTACTGGTTCATAAGAATAAACTTTTTCAAGCGGAAGATAACCTCCAATTGCTTTAGGCTGAGTGGTTGGATCGGCCTGGTAATAGTCGAAATAACAATAGTTGTCAGGAGTCATAACTACATTGTGACCCATCTGTGCAGCTGTGATTCCACCTTTTTCACCTCTCCACGACATAACAGTCGCATCGGGTGCTAGGCCTCCATCTAGAATTTCATCCCAGCCAAGAAGTTTTCTTTTGTGGTTTGTTAAGAATCTCTCCATCCTACGAACGCCATAACTCTGCAGTTCTGACTCGTTTTTTAGATGTTCATCTTTAATTCTTTTCTGGCACTTTGTACATTGTTTCCATGCCTTTTGATCGGCTTCATCTCCCCCAATATGAATGTATTTGGATGGGAAGATAGCCAAAACTTCCGTGAGCACATTCTCAAGGAATGTAAAAGTTGAATCGTTGCCAAGACAAAGTTCCCCACTGCGGTATGGTTTTCCGGTGCAGGTGAGGTTTGGAAATACACTAAGCACTTCATTAGAGTGACCCGGCATCTCAATCTCAGGAATAACGGTGATTCCTCTTTTTTGAGCATAGTCAACAATATCGATTGCTTCTTGCTGGGTGTAGTATCCTCCATAAGCATTTGGGTCATCTTCAGTAGAATATTGACGTTCGGTGCTCCACCATTCTTTCCAAATTTTATGAGTCCGCCAAGCCCCTTTTGACGTTAGCTCGGGATATTTTTTTATTTCTAATCGCCAGCCTGGCCCGTCAACTAAGTGCCAATGAAAAGTATTTAACTTGTATAAAGCCATCAGATCAATAAATCGTTTGATGTAGCTAGCGGAGAAAAAATGACGAGACACATCAATCATCGCTCCTCTGTATCCAAATCGAGGATGGTCGTTAATCTCTCCACATGGGATAGTTGTGCGGCTTTGCTGTGCTAGTTGAAGCTGTAATAAGGACTGCATCGCATAAAGAGCGCCAATTTTTGTTCGTGCAAAAATGGAAATCCGCTCTGGAGTTATCAACAAGCGATAGCCTGCACTATCTGGAATGATATTGGTTCTAACATGGTTAAACCGTATCTGATGAGGTTGATTTTTCTCTTTGGCAGTCCCTTGCTTAATAAAGGATTGAGAACTAAATAACTCTGCAATTTCAGCAAATATCGGGTCGCTAATTATTCTAGTTTCAGTTGAAAGGATAAACTCTCCTGGTTTCTCTGTCACCATCGACGGTTGAGGAATGATGTTTATCCTTTTCGTGGTTTGAGCCTTTGCTGGAGCAAGAAATAGGACAAAAACAAGTGATAAGGCAAGATAATTTAGTGGTCGGAATAGCATGGTAGTATAGTTGTGGGTTTTAGTTCGAAGCAATTAACTACACGAAGATAAACTATTTTCTTTTTGAAGGTTATATATTTAGAGTTGAACCTATAATATTTAAGATCCATCTCCTATATGAGAATAGTTTTTCTCCAATGCTCCTTGGTAGTGAAATTTTCATTAATTTTAAACTTGAAACAGTGATCTTAAAAACACATCTTCATTAACTAAATATTTTATCTCAATTTATGGAAAATTTAAATTCTCGAAGGAATTTCTTGAAATTGTCAGCTACAACGGCATTAGGGGCTCTGGTTTTATCTGATTTTTCTTTGTCTGCTGCTAATGCGGCCCCTAAGAGCATGGGTATTGGAGTTCAATTGTATACCATTCGTGATGCGATGGCGAAAGATGTGGTTGGCTCTTTAAAGAAAGTTGCAGATCTTGGTTATAAATACCTTGAGCTTGCGAGCTATTCAAATGGAAAATTTTATGGCTATGAGCCAGTTGCCTTTAAAAAGATCGTCAATGATCTTGGGATGCAGATTATCAGCAGTCATACTCAGGTTGAAGCTTTAGGAATTACCATCGATAATGCAACCAAAATGGCAGAAGATCATGCCAAGCTTGGGGTTAAATATTGTATCCAACCTTGGGTTGTTGAAGAAGCTCGCAAAACACTATCGAGTTATAAAAAGATGGCTGCCGACTGGAATAAAGTTGGAAAGATTATGAAAGAACATAAGATTCAGTTTGGCTATCACAATCATAATTTTGAGTTTGATACCGTTGAAGGTAAAATTCCTTACTATGATGTGTTGTTGCCGGAATTGGACAAGGACTTGGTTACTATGGAGCTGGATCTATTTTGGGCAACAAAAGCTGGCCAAAATCCAGTCGAAATGTTTAAAAAATATCCTGGTCGTTTCCAGCTTTTTCATATGAAAGATGCTCAGACTAAAGAGGCTCCATTCTACCAGCCAGCAACAAAAGATTTTGCTCCAGTAGGAACTGGTATCATTAATTTCAAAGAGATATTGGCAAACAGAGAAAAAGCAGGTTTGAAATATATGTTCGTCGAGCAAGATTCTACGCAAGATGGCAAACCATTTGATTCCATTAAGACTAGTATTACAAACCTTAGAACTAAGCTTCTTTTGTAATTTTGGTTGATCTGTAAATACAAAGAGGAGGCTTATTCAATTAAGCCTCCTCTTCTTATTTTGATCCGTTTTGTATTTTAATTAAGCTCGGACATATCCTTTTAACGTCGCAAAATTCTTGGCTTCACTGTTTTTTGTGGGTCGAATGGTATATGATCCTACTGCAGCAGGGATAATAACTACCTCTGCGTAATGAATGATAAAGGGTTTAAAGTTGGCAGATGGACTTTCAACAATAACCTCGTCACCTTCGATCAAGCATAACACATTGACGGTGTTTTGCGTATTGTGGTTAACGATTTTTGTAAACCAATGTCTTCTTGTTTCAATAAATTCGGTCTCGTGCAGTCCTGTGCGCTCTTCTGTCCATCCATCACCAGATTGCATAATTTCAATCCGATTGATTAAATTCTCTTTCGTCCATTGCGTGGTCCGATCCCATTGAATAACTTGCTCACCATGTTCAATATTGATCGGTCGTGGTTTCCCGTCTAACCCTAGTCGATTCCAATCCCAAAGCTTAAACGTAAAGATATAAGGTGTTGCACTGACTTCGAGTACCAAACTATTTTTTCCAGAGCAATGCACTGTTCCAGCAGGAATAAGAAAGTGATCGTGTTTTTTGACTGGCCATGTTTGGACATGCTTTTCGGCATTGAATGACGAAATTCCTGTTTGTGCTTCTTTTAATTCGTCGATCATTTGCGCTGGATTTACCCCCTCTTTTAGTCCTAGATAAACGATCGCATCGTCACCTGCCTCCATCATATAGTAGCTTTCATCTTGGGTGTACGCCATTCCAAAGTGCTCCTGGATATATTCGGTTAGCGGATGGACCTGCAGACTTAAGTTTCCACCGTCCATGGTATCAAGAAAGTCGAAGCGGATCGGAAATTCTTCTCCGAAACGTTTGTGAATATTAGGACCCAGTAATTCTATTGGGTGACGAAAAACAAGATTGATGGATGGTATTTCAATCACCTCTTCGCCAAACTTTAATAATAGACTATTCTCTTCCGGTACGCCATTAAAGGACCAGGCATAGTTGGGTGCTTTTGGATCAAGGTTACAGACTTCCTTCATCCATTGGCCTCCCCAGGGACCTGGGTCAAAGAATGGGACTACGCTGAATGGCTGACTAGCTGCTGAGGCTAACCCCTCTAGGATTGCCTTTCCTTCGATAAATTTAGGCTCATTAGCTTTTGTGGTGTCAAGTACGAAATCCCATCGGTCAAATAAGGTCTTCTTTAGTTCGTCGCATACTCGCCAATCGACAAAGTATCCTTGTTTGTAGAGCAACATCCAATCTTGAGTTTGGCGATTTTTAACCCCTAAATTATCGACCAGGTGTTGGCGCATCCTTAGCTGTATTTCCCATCTTGGCATGTCCGAATAGATCAATAAATCTGATTCAGGGAAAATTAGTGAGCTGCCATAACCATAAATCAGAATGGTTCCAGTTGTGCAACTTTTTATTTCTTGTTTGATTTTTTCGACTTTTACTGGATCAAAAAAATCTGTCATGCTTAGATTCGTTATTCGCCCAAAGATCCGGTCGTCTGTGACGTCAGGAAAGACCAATTGCTGAATCTTCTGTTCCGATAAAAACCACGAGTCGGAATGAATGAATTTCGTTGGATTTATAAGCGTCGTTAAGTTGCTGATTAGTTCTTCGTGCAGCACTCCTTGGTAGGTCTCAATAACTATTATCGTCTTGTTTTTTGCCAGTTTAGCGACTTCATTCTGGATGAAATTACAAATCTTATCCCAGCCTACAGTTAAGTTGTATGCTTTGTTTTTCACCTCAATAAATGGGAGGTTATTGTATTGGGAAGGTTTGTTTAGGTATTTAGTTGTCATTGTATTTCTAGATGCAATTAGAGACGCTTTGTGGGCGTCTCTAATTTATTTTAGGAAGATTAAGTGCCTTTTTACGAAAGACAAAAATAGTGAGATAAAATCATTTATCCATTTATAAACTCCAACCTTTTCTATATTCGTAATGGAGGAATTGATCGGCTTCTGGGAGATTAGGGAAGTTAAAGTTTACGGGGTCCCAATTTAAGCTCTGGGTGCTCATTTTTTCTTTAATCTCTTTTCGAAGTGCGATATTTCCTAGTAAAACGGTCTCTGTTAATGGTCCAGCCCATTCGAAATCAGATCCTGCAGGGGCTCCACCTTTACAAGCTATGATCCACTCCTCTTCGTGGCCTGGTGACGAAATGAGATATGGTTTAGGAACAGTATACGATTCTCGCAAGGAGCGAGGGAGGATTTTGTCGTCCAAGATTTTCCCTTTGTCGCCGATGTATAAGGTCCCTCCTGAGCCCATTTGCATCCCTTCTTCCAATTCGGGTATGCGCATAGGTCGCAATCC
>CAIVGL010000102.1 GCA_903905505.1 uncultured Bacteroidia bacterium
AATTACATACTGCGCGCGCATGGTTGCCGCTTTTTGTGCCAGATCTTCTGCATCAAAATTATCAGCTAGCTCATCCAAGCTTTGGATGGCTGATCCATCGATCCAGTCGGTCGATCCCCATTGGTATTTCTTCCCTGGAAATGAATAGTGGGCAAAGAACCCATAATGCATATTTAGGAAGTCGGCATTAGCAGTTAAGGAATCTTTCGCCATCGAAATGACTGGTTTAGAGCCAATCTCTTTGACTGTGACTGCTTGTGTTGCGATACTCCAACAAAGAAGCATAAGAATAAGACTCGCCTGTATACTGAACTTGATCTTCATATTGAATAAATTAATTTTAGGTTTCTATAAAATTGATAGGTATTTATATTTAAGAACTACCATAAGTTCTCACCATACGACCATCCCTTGCGGGCCGGTTCTTTGATGTAAATATCAAGCTCTGGACGACCCACAGCCTTCATGGTTTTTGCATCGTAATTGATCTCGCCACCAAAACGTTGTGCAAGTATACCCACTTGTGCCATCTCAACTAAACTTGCCGAATAGTCAAAGTTTGATCCCGGTAAGGTGTGGCTCTTAATCGCTGCAATCCATTCCTGTACCGGTTTCTCTTCCAATATTCTTGGAATTGTTTTGGCTGGAGGGTTCTTCTTAAATTCTTCCCACTCCTCTTTTGGAACAAGAAGTCTGGCATCGTTAGGTCGCATTCCGGTGATCAATGTTTTCTTCTCCCCAATCATAATCATCCCTTCAACAGGCAATTCACTAATTCCCCATTCAGGTCTTACCTCAGGTTTGCCAAATCCTTCATACCATTTCATGGTCACTGGAGCTTTTTCACCACGGGCAGCAAACTTCCAGGTAACCAGAGACTGTTCCGAAACGAATGTGTGATCAGCTATTGGATTGATTTGTTTTCCCTCTGCATGGTAAGGCATCCCAAGATCAAGGGCCCAGAAAGGGGCATCAAGGGTATGGCAACACCAATCGCCTAATTTTCCATTCCCGTAATAATAAAAACCTCTCCAGTCGCCTGGTGCATAAACCTTGTTAAAAGGGCGTTCGCTGGCTTGTCCTTGCCATAAATTCCAATCCAGTTCTTTGGGCACTTGCTGGGCTTCAGGTGGAAAACTTGTAGATGGGTAAAAAGCGCCCGATTTGTTATTATTAAGAGGTGGTTGCCAAGCGTGCACCTCTTTAACCTGTCCGAGTAGTCCCATATCATACCACTCTTTGACCAATCTGATTCCATTGGTGGTGTGTCCTTGATTTCCCATTTGAGAAACAACGCCATAGTGTTTTGCCGCTTTTTTCAGCGTCCGTGATTGCCAGATGTTATGGCACAACGGTTTCTCAACAAATACATGCATGCCTAGTTCCATACAAGCCATTGCCGCTGCAAAATGAGTGTGGTCAGGTGTCGCAATGATTACCGCGTCAATATCTCGGTGCATCTCATCCAGCATGACCCTAAAATCTTTATATCTCTTCGCATTTGGGCACGCTTTAAACCCTTGGGCAGTTTGCCGGTCATCCACATCACACATGGCCACGATACTCTCTTTTGGAACTTGTGTCCAGCTTGCCGAGCCCCTACCACCAACACCAATAACCGCAATGTTTAGTCGATTGCTGGGTTTACAGCTAATGAGGTTCGGAAGAAAAACTGTCCCTGCCACAGCAGCTGAGGCAGAGGTAAGAAATGATCTACGTGATAAATTTTCCATATTATATTTAGTTCTGAATGGCTACCCCTTTTTTTACTAGGATATACTGTTCGTTAAGTTTTGTTTTGAAATTAATGATTTCGCCCGCTGCTGATTTTATTTTTTTTGAGCCAGCATAAAGATCTATAGGTTCAACACCCCATGGGTTGCGGATACTGCAAGCAGCTCCAGCCTGTGATTTGATTTTAACATACGCAATCTCTCCATGTTCGTGTGATGACGAGACCATAAAGTTGCCTCGGCATAATAAGTTAAACTGTACATCCCACTCTTTAGGCCATGCCGGGAAAACACGAATTATTGTTTGCTCTCCTGGCTTTGAGGGGATACTCTGACAAAGTGCATTCTGCAACGCATCTGATGATCTTCCTAAACGCTCGGCAGTAACTGCCTGAGTACCTTCTAGGATATCCATCCTATTTTCGAAGGTTAGCTTTGTTAAGGCCTTCATCTGATTTGGAATAAGATATTTAACCGCATCCGAACGACCCAACATCGCCCCTACAATGGGTAACATTGTTAATGAGCCAGCAAGTGTATTTTGATTAATGCCATTTGGAAAGTAGCCATCGAAGGTATTATTCGCAATTTTCAGCATCTCTGCATTCTTCGATTCTAACGTAAACAAATCGAAACACCAGATTGGCATCGTATTTAGGTCTGGTAATGTCCATGGTTCGCCATCAACAACTGGAAGAAGTCCTTTGACAAAAGTCACCGGTTTATCTTTTAATGCAGGATATTCTGAACTCATCGGAAGAGGGGAGAGGTTGGCTAAAAACTCTTTCCATAATGGACGTAAATCAGCATCTACTTGAAGAATCTCCGATGCTTTGATAGCCACAGGCAAGATCCCCATCATCGAAGAGATCTCTTCTACAGTATTTTGGGCATCCCATACAGGCTCATTATCGTTCACATGGTAAATGTGGTATTTCCCATCTGCGGCTTTTTTGACATTTGGGAAGTTGCGATAAAACTCGGCAATCCCTTTAACCATCGGATAGGCTGATTCGGCTAGCCACTTTTTGTCTTGGGTGTATTCGTAATTCATCCAATAGGTATAGGCTATCTTAGCCCCCCTTGAAAAGATATGGGTAACGGGTCCAAAGGCGCCATTGCCAATGCCATTGTTCCAACGACTAAGCCATCTGTTGTGATTTGCTGCGAAGTTTTTAAACGACTCAGACCTCTTATCCCAAGGTTTTTTTAGTAGATATAACTCGCTCATCTCAGCTGCAATGGAATCTGGCAAGGCAGGATCGCCTTCAAAACCAATGGTTTCAGCAATGTAAATACCTTGGCTTCCCCATTGCTGCTTAGCCGATAGGGCGCAGGCATCAATCATGCGAGAATACATTTTGAACATCGGATTGATCAGCTCAAACTTATTCGCGGCAAGCAACGCATTGTACAAGCAGCTTTGATTGGCTCCCCAATATGAACCACCCCACGCACGTGTGTCGCCATCGGTAGTCCATAACATACCATTGAACTTGGTCATATATTCGCCTCGCGATGTTGAGGCCATCAAATAGAGGTAATAGGCGTAGTTTTTTCCAACATAGTCGGCTTCTCCATCTTGGCTATGCAGTTGTATATACGACTGCTCCCAGAACGAATGCCACCAATCTTTATTTGAGGCTAGCATCTTTTCAGCCCCTTGCTTTGCTGCTGCTTCAAGCTGATTGATCGCTTTGCCTACCACATCAAATTTTGGATCAAACGTGGCTGCGCTGGCGATAAGGATCGTATAATCCCTCTGACCCGCTAAGGTCGAGAGTTTTAATTCGGTGTCTTTAGCAATCCAAGCCCTCGTTTGAGCATCTGGTATTGTGATGGCAACGGCCGATTTGCAATAATAGTCGCGCTCTGATGACTCCTGTGTCAAGATTAGCTTATCTCCAATGATTGATATTTTTGAGATGGACTTATGCTTTGCTCGCTGAACAATAGGGGCTCTTAAGGTACGAAGATTGACCACTGATGGCGTTTGAAAAGCTCTTGTGTCATGAACTTTAAGCACCATGACGTCGTGATCGTTCCAGACAAAAGCATTGGTTTTAATCCCTTTCCCGTCTGTTTGTACGGTCCCATCGTAGCACGATAGATGCTGATTAAAATTAGGGGCTGTAAAAAGAGGTTCATTGCTTTGAAAATCGATATCCACAAAGCCAACACCACCGCAATAATCTCGCGGAGTGCCATCGAAGGTGGTCGAGCTCGCATTGACATTGAAGTAGTCAACCCGATTAATTTGCAAGTTAATCGCTTGTTGGTTCGTCCAAATTAAGCTTCCCATACGGCCATTTCCAATAGGCTGACCTGCTTCTGTCCGTTTTACTGGCTGGGTATAGTTTAAGTCTGCTTTTGAGATTAAATTTTTATAATCGATGTTTGGAATAGTTACGACCTTTGGGCTGACACTTTGCGCCAAAACGATAGAGGCATTAAATCCCATGAATGCAATTAAAATAATTTTCAGTCTAGTCGTAATCTTCATTAGTTTCTATTAGGCTAGTTATTATTCTTTAATGTTTGGTTTCGATCCCATCTCCATCTCAAGGATCCCCCCAGCGATAATCTCCTGATGGGTGATCCAAAAGCGGTCTAAGGGTTGGTCATTTAATTTCATCGACTGAATGTAAATGTTTTCAGCTGAGTTATTTTTTGCCACAATGGCAAAGGTTCTTCCAGTGGCGTATCGTTGATCTAAGAATATTGTGGCTTTCTCGAATACTGGACTTGTAATCTGGTATTTATTGTCTCCTGGACAGATGGGGTGAATACCCATGGCTGACAACACATACCAAGCCGACATCTGTCCAACATCGTCGTTTCCACTTAATCCAAAGACATCAGTTCCATAAGCATTCGAACAAATCTTACGGGTCCATTTTTGTGTAAGCCAAGGTTTACCCGCTTCATTGAATAGGTATGGTACATGGTGCACAGGTTCGTTGGGATGATTGTAGTAATCGTTCCATTTGAAATTATCAGGCGATTTATCGAAGAAGGCCGTTAGTTCATCGATGAAAAACTGTTTCCCCATAAGTTGCATCATCCCCGGTACATCATGAGGAACAAACCACCCTTGTTGGTATGGATTAGATTCGGCACACCCTTGACCGTGAACGGTCTTTCCTTTCCAAGGAAGCCATTCGGTATCACTTAATCTGCCACGAAACCAGCTAACCTCCTTGTTCCAGATGTTTTTATAGGCGTGGCTTTTTTGATCATAAAATTTGGCCTCCTCTAATCGTCCGAATGATTTTGCCATTTGACCAACACACCATTCTGAGTAGGCATTTTCTAGGGTGCCAGATATTGACCCTTTTAGGTATCCTTCTCTCCCACTGCTATTCCCATCTACAGTCGCCTTGCAATTCTGATATGCTTTTTCGACATCATAATTACGAATCCCTTTCATATAGGCATCTGCCATCACCACAACACCAGGATTCCCAAGCATAACCCCTGTATTGTAATTCATGATTTCCCATTTTGGGGTGCTATGATCTCCTCTGAAATCAGCTGTTTCAATCCACGTATTGATCGCGTCGTTGACCACCTCGGGATTAATGATCGTTTGCAACGGAAACTGACTGCGAAAGACATCCCACCCACTGAAGATGGTGCGAGCGGTATAACCTACTGCCGGATGAATTTTTTGATCGCTCCCCATGAAATTTCCATTGTAGTCGGTGAAATTCCGAGGGTCAACCATGGTGCGATACATCGCGGTATAGAACTTTATTTTGTCTGCATCATTCGTTCCTGTTACCATCACTTTGCTAAGCGCCTTGGTCCAGGCAGACTTGCTCTCGTGCACAACTTGATCGAAATTCCAATGTGAAATGTCATTCGCTAGGTTTCCCTTTGCCCCTTCAACATTGACAAAGGAAATACCACTCTTCATCGATACCTGCTCTCCCTCTTCTGTGGCAAATTCGGTAAAGAATCCCAAGTGTTTACCTTGCTGCTCTTTAATGTTGTAGCTAACTTTCGCATTTGCGACCAATTGCTGATATTCTGGCGTATTTACTTCACCGTTTTTTCTTTTCCAATCGGCCGGAAACTCAGCACTCCAAACACCATAATGGGTGAGTGGTTTACTAAACTCGCAATAGAAATAAACCGTATACCAGACCCTCGCGCCATTGCCCCAGCCACCTCCATCGGGGGTGCATTTCATCCAGCCACTGATGGTATGGTCATTTTCTACCTTCACATATTGCTCTACCGAAGTTCCTCCCACACGACGTGAGAGATCAATCTGTATGCGTGAAAGTTCGTTCTTTGGAAAGGTAAATCGTAATATTCCTGATCGCGGTGCGGCCGTTAACTCAGCTTTTACGTTGTATTTATCAAGCACTACCGAATAATAGCCAGCTTTAGCCACCTCATTGTCGTGCGAGAATCGAGATCGATACCCCTCGTCAACATTAGCTTCACTGCCTTTGAAGGTCTTCAAGGGGCCTGTTGTTGGCATAACGAGGAAATTCCCAAGATCGCCACCCCATCCAACTCCGCTTAGGTGGGTGAAACTAAAACCTTCAATGGTTTTGTTAAACCACGAATAACCATTGCCGTTGTCACCACCCGTATTGGTGTCTGGACTTAGTTGAACTAATCCAAAGGGTGTCGTAGCTCCGGGTAAGGTTCTTCCACAATCTTTACCGGCTAATTTTGACCCCGACGGACTAAAGGCTCCAATCATCGGATTGACAAAGTCAGCAATCGTAGATTTTTGAGCTAACGTCGAAAATGAAGCTAGGATGACACTAAGAAACAGGATGATGCTTAAGTAGTTGCGCATTCGTTTTTGTATATTCAAGGTTGTTTTTATATTTTTCTATTTCTGATAGGCTGCAGGTACTTTGCTAAAGATGGCCTTGATCTTGGTCATATCAAATTTCAGGCTTCTATCGTAATTATAGATTCCATTTTGTTCTTGCTCAACATCCGTAAGCTGCGTATAGCAATAGCCTGAGATGTATTTTGTCGTTAGGATAGCATCGGTAAGTTTACCCAATCTATCGTACAATTCTTCTAACGATTTAGGTTGACTATAACCCCACGATGATTCGCTGAGTGATTTAGAAACCCAACCAATGCCGCCATACTCATCAAGCACATAAGGCTGATTTTTGAATTTTTGCACCGCATAATTGGTGAATATCTTCCCCTTCTCTTTTGGATCGAGGTAGTTCTTAAACTCCTCAGGATTCTGAACGTAACAATGAGCCGTCCAGATGTCTGTTTTGTGATGAGTCCAGCCACTGGCATCGTTGATAGGTCGCGTTGGGTCTAAATTCTTGGTGTTGTTGACGATATCATTAACCAATCGACCAAACTGAATATTCTTTGATGACCCTGTTTCATTAAATGGCGTCCAAGCAATGATAGATGGGTGATTTCTATCGCGCACAACGATCTCATACCATTCACTCATGAAATTACGACTACCTTCTGGATCATTCGCTCCAAAGCCACCACTTGATGATTCAGCCCAGGTTAGATAGCCTAACTTGTCGGCCCAATAGTGAAAACGCTCGTCAAAAATCTTTTGGTGCAGACGAGCTCCATTAAAGCCAGCATTTTGCGATAGTTGAATGTCGTTTTTTAACGCTTCATCCGTTGGAGCAGTCCAAATGCCGGTAGGATAAAATCCTTGATCCAACACAAACCGAAGATAAAGTAGCTTATTATTTAAAAAGATTCGATCTCCCTCAATGTGAATCTTACGCATTCCAGCGTAGCTTTTTACTTCGTCAATTAAGGTTTTTTTGCCGTCAAAGACTTGGTATTTAATTGTATATAGGAATGGTGATTCTGGCGACCAGGTTTTTACCTTCTTGATTGGAAGTTCAACCGCATTGTTATTGCCGGCAAAAAGCTCTTTTTGCGATACGACCTTTTCTCCATCAAGAATCTGTACTTTCAACTTCATTCCTCGTTCAAGGGTATAGAACTGAGGCTCAATAATAAATCGACTATTGTCAAGATCTGCCGTAACATGGCAATCTTTCAACCCGTTTTTTGCAACTGGTTCAAGCCAAACCGTTCTCCAGATTCCCGTGGTACGCGAATAATCGCACCCTGCAGACTTTAAATCAAAGGATTGTTTTCCACCTGGTTGCTTTCCTCCACGACGGTTGTCGATAACCCTTAACACGACGTTATTGGTGCCTCCTGGTTTCACGAAATCAGAAATGTCAAAGTTAAACGAAGATGTGCCACCCCAATGATCGCCTACTAATTTACCATCAATGTAAAGTTCACTCTGATAGTCGACACCACCAAAATGGATTAGAATTTGTTGTCCACTCCACGCTGCTGGTATCTCAATCTTACGTTGATACCACATCTCCTCAATAAAATCTTTGTATTCGATACCTGAAAGTTTGCTCTCTGGACAAAATGGGACGTTTATCACACTATTAAAGCCTGCTGAATTGCTGTTTCCATCTTTTAATCCGGTTTTTTCAAAATCAAATGTATAGCTCCAAGCACCATTCAGATTTCTCCATTCTGAACGCTCAAATTGAGGCCGTGGGTATTCTGGACGGGGAATAGTCTGGGCGTAAATAGCTTGACTAATTAATGTTATGATTGAAAGTGCAAAGGCAATTTTTAATAGATTTTTATTCATGATTTATTTTGGACTTTTGTATGCTGGATTTAATTTTTAATTATTGTTTTTTAATTGGCTGAAAGGCTTCCGGAGTTCGATTGAAGATCCCTCTGATTTTTGAAATTGTAAATTTCGGAGTCCTGTCGTACCGGTAAATGCCATTTTGTTCTTGCTCAACATCGAAGAGTTGAGTATAGCAATAACCCGATATGGAAGGATAGAATAAAATCGCATCTGTTAGTTTTGTTAAATGAGCCACAAACTCATCTTCTGTCGATGGAGCATCCTTGTAAAACCAATAGCCGTCTTCAGGAACTGATTTTGATATCATCCGTACTCCACCATATTCATCGAGGATAAAGGGCTGGCCTTCATAGGGTACTTGGTCAGTGTTGTTGACGTAGACTGCCGAATTAGCAGTTGGAGCCATCATCTCCTTGAGTTTGGCAGGGTCTTGCTCATAGACATGAGACGAGTAAATATCTGTTTTGATGTGGTAATATCCGCTGGCATCGTTGATCGGCCGAGTCGGGTCAATCCGTTTTGTTGCATTGTAGACATCATTAACTAGTCGATCGTAGTGAATCGGGTGAGCTTTTTTCAAGCCAGTCTCATTAAACGGCGTCCAGATGATGATGGAAGGGTGATTGCGATCTCGTTCTACGATATCTTCCCATTCACTAAGGAAATTACGACCTGCTTCGACATCTGCGGTGTTGCATCCCCAGCTCGATGATTCGCCCCAAGTGAGGTAGCCTAGTTTATCGGCCCAGTAATGAAACCGTTCTTCAAAGACTTTTTGATGCAGACGAGCTCCATTGAAGCCAGCATCTAAAGAGAGCTGAATGTCATTTTTTAGTGCCGCATCTGTAGGAGCTGTCCAGATACCATCTGGGTAAAACCCTTGGTCTAGCACTAGTCTTAAATAGAGCGGTTGGTTATTTAGGTAAAGTCGGTTTCCTTCAATGTGGATCTTCCGTAGTCCACCGTAGCTTTTTACCTCGTCAAGGAGGTGGTTATTTTTGTCGGTTATTTGGTAGTCGAATTCATATAAGAACGGAGATTCTGGCGACCACACCTTTGGATTTTTCAAAGTCAGCTCAGCGCTTGTTGAGTTGCTGGCAATAAGTGTTTTCTCGTTTACGACTTTCCCTTTTTCAAGAATACGGATCTTAAGCTTCATGCCACGCTCAAGTCCATAAAACTGTGGTTCGAAGATAAATTTGTTGTGATCAAAATCTGCCGTAACGCGACAGTCTTTTAATCCATTGGGTGATACTGGTTCCATCCATACGGTTTGCCAGATGCCAGTGGTTCGCGTGTAAACGCCACCATAAGATTTTAGGGCTCCACTCTGTTTGCCAACGGGTTGTTTGCCTGAACGGGTGATGTCAATGATGTGTAAGACTAGCTGATGATTCGCTCCAAATTTTATAAATCGGGTGATGTCGTAGGTAAACGAAGCTGTTCCTCCAAAATGTGTTCCGACTGGTTGTCCGTCGATGAGTAGCTCACTTTGATAATCGACGGCACCAAAATGGAGCAAGACTTTTTTTCCTTGCCAGGCGGCAGGAATTTCAAGTGTGCGGTGGTACCACATGTTTTCGATGAAGTCGGTATAACCGACTCCAGAAAGTTTGCTTTCAGGGCAAAATGGGACCGTAATTTTTTGATTGAAACCGGTGGAGGTTTGGTAACCTCTTTGGGCTCCAGTATTGCTGAAATCGAAGGTGTACGACCAGGTACCATTTAGGTTCACCCAGGTTGAACGCTCAAACTGTGGTTTTGGATATTCTGGTCGCGGTATGACTTGTGCTTTTAATCCAAATGCAGATATAAGGAGTGCGATTAGGGCCAAGGTTAAATAACTGCTTTTTATTCTCATCTTTTGATTTTTATTGGACATAGTTCGCACAGGCATCACTTCTATAGACACTAAAAAGGTGGTGTTGTAGACACTTATTTTAAAGCTATAAATATTGAGCGTATAGCTTAGAGAGATAAAAACTCCCGAACCTCTAAATAGAAATTCGGGAGTTTAGAGAATTTATTAAATCTGAATTATTTAACTTCTTTCAAGCGGAATACACCTTTCCAGTAAGATGTTGAACCTCCAGTTGCTGGATAAGCTGTTCCAACAACGTTGGCCGCTGGTACAGCAGTTGTATTGTACACAATTGAATCATTAGCTGGAGTATAAATTCCACTATGATTTGCGTAATTAATCGGTATCGCAGAACTTGCTACACCACCAAAGTAATCAACGTGCAATACATTGCCAGTTTCGATGTTCCATTTTGACAATGGCCATACAGTCACTGGGAAACCAGGGACAATCATTTGCCATCCTTTGTCAGATATGAAAATCCAAACGCAATCTATTGCCACTGTTGCTCCAGCTTTTAGAAAGGTTCCTCTGAAAACTTTAGATGCAAGTGGTGAATTACCTATTCTTACCCGATCAAAGGCAAGGTAAGTCGTATCTCCATAAGCAAAGTTGATGTTTTCATTTTCATAACTTAATGTACCTCTCAAGACTACTGGAGATGCTGCCACTATTTCTGACTTTTTTCCAGAACTTCCTAGAGCGGTAGTTGTCAAGTCGAATTTAGTTCCGTCGGCAGTCCATGTTGCCGCTTTATTTGCGACAACGTTTATAGTCGTACGTAAGGTATGGTTGTCGACCGTAAGAATCTTTGCCGTACCTCCACTTGTAAGGGTCATAACATGCGTTACGTCACCATTGTAATAACGATTTGTCATTAAATCATACAATGGATTTCCGATCCAGACCGTTCCAGGAAGGGGGAAAGTGACATCTGGCTCAGACTTCTTACAAGAAGTAAAGGCTAGTACACTCATAAGTCCTGCGACCATTGTGTATAATAAGTATTTTCTCATAATTTTTTTCATTTTAACTTGTTAATGCTTTTATAATAGCTACTTATCCCAATTAATTAAATTTAGGATCGAATGTACCGCCATAATTTTTGCTTTGTACAACCTTTGGATCAGTTAATAGGATACCAGAAGGTATTGGCTCAAGAGCATTGTTGTCATGAGGATTCAGTACACTGGCGCTCGCGTCAGCAATGATCACTTTATCCGTAAACATTTCCAGGTAAAGTGCATCTGGATTTGTAGATTTTGCCAAGGTATCACCCATTGCTCTCATTACATCAGAAGCTGATAATGAATTTGATGATAGCGTTGCAATGACAATGGTTTTACCATTGATTGAAGCTTTCATTTTGAGGTTGTTTACCCCTGCATCATTCAGCTTCGACTGCCTACCATACCAGTATCTGTAGTTGCGGAAGTCTCCAAACAACACACGACGTTTGATATCCCAAACACGTTTGCCTTCGTATACTAACTCAATCAAACGCTCGTTCAAGATTAACTTAGTCCAAGCTGCTTTGTCGGTTACACCAGCAAAACCATAGCTACCATCTTTATTCTCGATTCCGGCTCTTGCTCTGATTGGAGTCAATAAACCTACAACTTGTGAACGGTTAGCATCTAACTCATTGGCACATTCAGCTAAGCTTAATAAAACCTCAGCATAACGGTAGATTGGCCAGTTTGTAGCAATCTGATCTAACTGTTGGTTGTGAAGTGTGGTGTCACACCCTTTTCTCTGGCGAACTCCTGTTCCTCCTCCACGTGTTACATCAAAAGGATGATTTCCTTTGATTGTTCCGGTAAAGGTCCACTCACGACGATTTGGATTGGCAATTGCAGTTGGATTTGGAGGGAATACAAATTTCGCTCCATTGTATGCAAATGTTTGTTTGAAACGAGGATCTCTGTTATTCCAGAAAAGTTTATCGTTATAGGCATAGGTAGAGGTAAGGGTATCTTTACCGTCTAACATCGGGTAACGTTGAAGTAATTGCCATGTTGGAACGGCATCTTCATTACCACCACCTTGATCTGTTGGACGACTACTTCCTTTATAAAGACCAGCCGAGTTTGAGGTTGGATAGGTAAATTCTTGTGCCCAGATCCACTCTTTTTTCGCTCCTGCTTTATCATAGAACATCGCAGTATAAGGTTTTGTTAAACCTCTTGAAGTGGTGTATAAACCATATCCTTTGCTATCTAACCAAGTTTTAACTGTTGACCATGCAGTATATGCATCTTGCCAGTAAGCTTGGCTTGGTGTAGTATTAAAGATTGGACTTGCTTTCCACATCAATACATCAGCTTTGTAGATCAACGCAATTGGTTTAGTCACCCTAAACTTATCGTAACCTGTTATGGCTACCCCAGGTCCTGATGGCTCTGGTAGATAAGCAATCGCACTATCTAAACATTGTGTGATGTAGTTAAAACACTCTAAGGTCGTATTTCTTGCTTGACCTAGCTCTTGAGGGTTTGGACTACTTGCACTGATCACTGATTTTACAAGTGGTACACCACCGTAAGTCTTAACCAACTTGAAGTATTGATGCGCCATCATAAAGAAAGCTTGTCCTTTAAGTTTGTTTTTACTTGCGTAAGTTGCTACACCAATATTTTCAAAGAATCTGTTTAGATCACGAATATTTGAATAGGCACTTGAAAATGTAGTATAGGCTTGAATACCTGATCCACTACCAGTTGCAATTTGATCGGTGTTAAACTGAGTCCAGGCATTTTGTTGCCAAAGGCCAAACTCTTCCGTTGCTGGAGCATCCATCTTCGTGAAGTCACTATATAACCCGCTGTAAAATTTATTCACATATTGGGTTGTAAAAGCTTCGTCAGTCCAAACCATCGAAGGGTCAAGACTCTTGTACTGCTTGATATCATCAAATACTCTATTGCAAGATGATAAAAGCACCATCGTAAATCCCAAAAGGACAACGTATCTCTTTATATATAAATTCATAATAGTATAATTTTAAAGGTTTTATAAAAAGATTATTACAGAGTAATGTTAACTCCTAATGAATAACTCTTTAAGATCGGGTAGGCGCCGCCTTCCGTTGCTTCAGGCTCCATGATCTTTGGACAAAGTTTATAGATCATAAATGGATTCTCTAGGTTGACAAATAGTTTCACCCCTTGAATACCAACTTTTTGGCTTAAATTAGCTGGGATGGTATAGCTTAACGACATGTTTTTCATACGTAAGAATTGCATGTTGTAAAGGTTTAGAGTACTTGCCTTATCAGTTCCGCCACCTGGCCATCCTCCACCTAATGCATAGATTGGGCTCGGCATACCATTGATGTTAGATGGAGTCCACTCATTTCCCCAGAATGCACTATACATTGAGAAGTTTGCAGTGTATCCTCTATCCCAACTTCTCCAGTACGATCCAACACCGGCTGCGATCATATTTAAATTCCAACCTTTGTAGCTGATGTTTGCATTTAAACCAAACACCATACGTGGTGAACTATATTTACCAGGGAACCAAACTTTATCATCGTTACCATTCTGATTTACGTTACCATCAGGAGAGTTTGCAAAAAGCGTGTTGTTTGATCCACGAAAATCCTGCGCGAAAACCTGTCCTGGTTGAACTTGTCCACCAGTAGTCGTATAACGAGTTGCACCAACTGCATTTTCAGCCCCAATTCTTAACGCCTCAGCAACGGTACGGATAACACCATTACCAGTTCTGTTTTGTAGGATCATCCAGTTACGAAGACGGTAAGTTGGTTGTCCAACCTCGATATCATACGCACGTGTGCCAGCTGCTAAATCCCTCACAAGAACTTTATTCTTGTTGTAAGATGCATTCGCGCCAACTGAGAAGTTTACCTCGCCAATTTTATTTGCGTAGTTCACTGTTAACTCAGTTCCCCATGATTTCATAATACCGTAGTTTACATCAGGAAGATTTGCACCAATGATTGAAGGTGTAGACAAAAGTCTGTTTGATAAGATATCAGTCGTTCTTTTGTTATATCCTTCAATAGCAAATGTTAAGGTATTATTTAGTACTCCAAATTCAACACCTAAGTTGGTGTTTGCATTTTTCTCCCAAGTGATAAATGGGTTAGGTACAACTGAAGTTGCTAAAGTTGAATATACGTCCGTGTTGTTTGTAACTTGTGAACCTCCTGAGAACATATCCATCCACTGCCAAGGGTTGGTAGTGTCGGTACCAGTTAAGCCATATGATCCTCTTAATTTAAATGAGTTGATCACATTTTTTACAGGCTCAAAGAATGACTCTTTAGATACGATCCATGCTGCAGATGCGGCAGGGAAATTACCCCACTTCTGACTTGGTGCAAATTTGTAAGATCCATCACGACGCATCGTAGCACCTAAGATATACTTACCTGAAAAGTCATAATCTAAACGGCCGATATACGAAGCCATACCGTCTTGACCGGTGATATCACCAGAAGTTAATTGGTTCGCTACATCGGTACTGCCACCGCTAATCTGGTTGTATGATTCTAACGCAAAACCACGACGATAAGCCGAGATTGCATCACCTTGAGATCCACGGAACTCATAACCCGCAAATGCTGCGATGTTGTGTTGACCAAAGCTACGCGCATAGTTTAATTGTAAGTTTCCTTGGTAACCAGTTGATGAACCGTAGTTCTGAGTTAAACTGTTGTAAGTGTTATTACCTTGTGCATTTCTAGTTCTCCATCCGTTTGCACCTGAAAAGTTGAATGCAGCTGTTGGGATATGTCGATCGTAGATAATGTTATAGTAATAAGGAGAAGTACTCCACTGTCTGTCTTTAGACCATCTGTTGTTGTAGGTTAAAGTTGAACTAGCAGACAATCCTTCAATTCCAGGGATACGGTATTTTAATGATCCTTGAGTACTTAAGGCTGTGTTGAAATACTGACTATTACCACTCTTACCAAACATGACCGAAGCAATGCTTGGATCTAATGGATAATTAACCCCATCAATTGCCATCGAATAAGGCTGTACTGCTGGACGAAGGTATAGGTTACCATAGTTTAGGTCGTTACCATTGATACTTCCACTGATGTCACTATTAGCTCCTGGTGCTCCACCTGCAGAAGTTGGTCGTACGTTCTTGTCCCATGATGCAGACATTCTAAAGTTGAATGTTAAGCGATCTGTAATTTTAGACTCAATTTTCGTTAGAACGGTGTATTTCTCGTAGTTTACACTTAGTTTTGGTTGGTCGGTTGTGTTCCAGCTACCAGAGACAAAATATTTTGTCTTATCTGAACCGCCACTCGCCGAGATGTTATGATTCTTAGAAACTGGATTCGACCAGAATTCATCGAACGCGCTATAATTGTGCGTTTTGAAAAAATCTAACTCGTAAGGTAAATACCAATCGCCTGCTGTAGCTGATCTGCCAACCATTTTACTCCAACGGTTTTGTTGAAGCGCATAGTCGTAGGCATTAAGTTTAGGAACAAGCTGAATTGGATCACTTGAAGCATACTGGAAGCCATAATTGATTTTAGCTTTACCAGTATCTCCAACTTTAGTTGTTACCAAGATAACACCTTCTCCCGCTTTCATACCATAAATAGCAGCAGAGGCCGCATCTTTAAGAATACTCATCGAGGCAATGTCATTTGGATTCAACGCCTGAAAAGCCTGAACATCCATTACCACACCATCAATAACATAGAGTGCTCCAGCTCCTTGTTTCCAAGAAGATACTTCACGGATCTGTACAGTTGGCGTCGTACCAGTAAGTGAGGTTGATGCCGTTACACGTACACCAGTTGCAAGACCAGTGATCAAGTTTAACGGAGAGGTAACTGCACCACGATCTGCCAATAGTTTTGGAGAGATAGTCGATACAGAACCACTGATTTTTTCACGAGTGGTTGTTACACCATAACCCATGGTTACAATCTCACCTAATTGAACAGCTTGTTCTTTTAGCGAAACAGTAAAGGATGTTTTCCCTGCAATGGCTAACTCTTGTGAGTTCATACCAATAAAGGAAACAACCAATGTTTTTGCATCAGAAGCTACAGATAGACTGAACTTGCCATCCATGTCTGTTGTAACACCAATTGTCGTTCCTTTAACAGAAACGGTGGCTCCAGGAATTGGAAGCCCTTTGGTGTCGACAACACTACCTGTAATCGCATTCTTCTGCTGTTCTGCTGGATTGTTCGCGTCTGAAGCTTCAGCGCGTTTGATCACAACAGTGCGATCATCAACCTCATAGGTAAACCCATAAGGAGTGATCACTTTGTCAAGTACATCTTCCAATTTGGCGTCGTGCATGTCGACAGACACCTCAGGAACATTCGTTAAATTATCAGAACGGTAAAGGAACTGAAAATCACTCTGATCCTCAATTAACCTTAATACTTCTGATACATTCGCTTTCTCGACCTTCAGGTTAAGGACGGTCTGTTGAGAATAGACACTTGCCGATAACTGCAAGAGTCCTGCGAAAATGAAAAACATAGTAATCCTCATCATAAAGAAGATTTTTGTCCACCCGCTGTTGCAGATGGAATTCCATCGTTTTTTTTTCATACTTTTGAACTGGTTTTTGTTTAAAACATTTAGTTATTATTGCTGAATGTGATCCGGGGAATGGTGCAAACATTCTCCGGATTTTTGTAAAGCCTCTTTAGTTATCTAATCGTGATTTTTTTCTCCTCGACTAGAAAATTTACTTCGTTTGTTTTTCCGATTAATTTGATCACTTCGCTAAAATCGGTATAGCGCTTTAAATCCCCAGTAAAACGGAAGTTTTTCAACTCTTCTTGCGAAAACACAACTTCTACATTGTACCATCTTGCTAAGGTTTCCATAATCTGAGCCAATGGTTGATTAGTAAACACAAATCGACCACTCTTCCAAGCAATATATTGGTACGTGCCAACGATACGCTTTGAAATTTTTCCATTTTCTCTATTTACAGCCCCTTGCTCATTAACCTCTAAGGTCTGAACTTTGTCAGGACTTGTATTTGCAAACATGGCAACAGACCCTTTTACAAGGGTTGTTGTCACAATAGGATTCTCGGTATAAGCCGATATGTTGAACTCGGTACCAATATCTTTTACTGTCTGACCTCTTGATTCTACAATAAAAGGTGAATTTTCGTTGTGCGCCACCTCAAAATAAGCCTCGCCAGTTAATTCTACTCGACGTTCGTTAGCCCCAAATTGCGCTGGGTAACGTAAGCTGGTTTCAGAATTTAGCCATACCTTAGTCCCATCTGCAAGTTCAAGAAAAAACTCTCCTCCTCTTGGAATCGTTAAGGTGTTGTATTTGATCTCCGCTGGAATCTGATTTTGTGCAGCGTATTGTAGTTTTGCCCCTTCGCTTTTGATCACTGCAGCCCCTTCTTTTAAAACAATATGTTGCGATGGAGTTAAATCGTGAACCGTGCCATCCGCTAATTTTAAGGTCGCTTGATTGCTTCCTGGATGAATGGCTTCAGCTTTTATAAGGGCAATCGCATTGTCACTCTCTTTCTTCGTAACATGGAAATAGGTAAAATAGACAAAAACTGCAATGGCCGCGGCTGCTGTTGAAATGATCCAGCTCGCTTGACGGTTATTCTTCTTTAATGTGGAATGCTTGAAATTATTCCATGCTTTGGTACATTCAATTTTGCACGCTTCAAAACTGGCGCCTTGTGAATAATAGGTTGTTGCATTATTTAGAAATTCTTGGTGGCTAGCATCCTCTTTAAGCCATTTCGAAAGCGCAAGCTCTTCTTTGGCCGTCAAGGATAGATTTGCCTTTTTCCAGATAATTTCAAAATCAATCATAATGCGATTCTTGATCATAGTCTATTATATTATAGTTTAGGTATGACACACGAAAATACAAAAAGGGTGACAAAAGTTAAATAAATGTTAAAATAAAGTTTGTTTTCTTTTTGTTGGATTTTATAATTTAGGAATATACCACCCTCTTAAACGTGAAAAACTGGCTTGGAACACATTGGTTGTCATCATGTTTGGTGGTTTGATGTGCTTTGTGAGATAGGTGAGCTCTAGATTAATAAATTATTATCAAAGCCAGTGCTAACATTAATTTAATCGCGTTGCGATTACCAAGGATTTTTCTTATTTTATCTTTGGCTCGTTGTAGTTGCGTTTTTATGGTATTTTCACTAACCTGGCTTAGATTTGCGATCTCTTTTAATTTTTTCCCCTCCAGATATTTAAGTCTGAATATTTCACTCATCTGTGGAGGTAATTGAGCTATGGCAGCGTTTATTTTAAGAATAACCTCAGGATCTGGAGTGTCTGAATGGTTTTCGTAATTCAGCTGCGTTTCTAGGTAGAGTAAGTTGTGTTTGTCGTGGATGTTTAAATCACGTAGATGATTGATGCACCGATTTCTGACCGACTCAAATAGGTAGGCTTTTATAGACAAGGTGAGATTGATCCTTTCGGCATTTTCCCAGAAATAGATAAACAAGTTCTGGACGATGTCTTCGCACTCTTGTTTATCGTATATGTAGTTTTCTGAAAATTTTACTAGCTGCGGGTAGTATTCGCGAAACAAAGCTTCGTAAACTTTTAGGTTACGATTCTTGATCTCTCCAAATAATATTTTATCTGTCGTTAACATTTTAGGTAAATGGGAATTCAATTAGGTGATGTAAAAATAATTTTATTTACAACATCTTTTAACTTTTCAGTTCTTTTTTGTTTCGACAATGTCTATTCGATAATTAGACTCCAAAGATCTGTTTCTCTTTCCGTTTCACCTATACCCTTTAATATGTATTTTTCTCATCCCTATTTATAGGTATCTCTTCGGGTGAAGTTTTTGTTGATTCTTGTTATGTTATCATTAGGTTAAGAACAGTGTAAATGAAAACTCTTTGTTTGTTAATTTGTTCTTAATTTAAACCTTAATATCACAGCGATTCGATCAGGTATGATGAAAATCATTTTTCATTAAGTTTTAAATTCGAGTTGGTATAAGTTTTAAAAAAGAGTGCGAAAATTCCCATTGAATAGGGATGAATATTAAAATATAATTGTAATTTCGACCCCGTAATTAAAGGAGTTTTAGAGTGGAGTTCTCCTTGTCTAAGGCGCTGTTGGTTAGGTATCTATCGATAATTCTGAAAATATTTTCCTGGAATATCTAGGGGTATCATACTCCAATTTAGAGGGTTGAGAAATGGTTTTTAGCATAAAATTGGAACTAGATTTCAGCGTAATTTTTGATTTAAATAAAATATTCGCTGCTTAAGAATAGTATTCACAAGTGGTGTAAACAGATAAATAGCACGTAATTTATGAGTCAAAACAGTAAAGACGCAAGTCATGATCACGACCATCCTGGGCATGATAGCACCAATTCTAGGCGTGATTTCTTTAAGAATTTTGGTTTATTCGGCGCAGTAGCTGCGGCAGGCGGTGCTGCTGTTTACACCGGTTATAAATATGAAGAGACAAAGCCGGGTGCTAATTTCGTAAGAGTTCTTACAGCCGATAACCGTATCATAGAAGTTCCGAAAGAGGGATTCAAAGATATTAAGGTAGATCTTAATCAACTTCAAAAACAAGGTCGCGAAGGTCTAAAAGGGCACCGTTTTGTGATGGTTATCGACCTGGCCAAATGCCGTAATGCCCGTAAATGTATTACCGCTTGTCAAGGAGCTCACCACCTTCGTCCACACGAATACCATATTAATACCTTGGTTATGCAGGAGTCTGAGAATACAGCTCCCTATTTTATGCCAAAACCTTGTCAGCACTGCGATAACCCACCTTGTGTGGCCGTTTGTCCTGTTGATGCGACCTTTAAACGTCAAGACGGTATCGTGCTAATCGATAATGAGCGTTGTATTGGTTGTCGTTTTTGCATTGCAGCTTGTCCATATTCCGCTCGTTTATTCCATTGGGAAGAGCCACTTGTGGTTGAAGCCGATAAAGGTACGCCATATAATATTGAACTAAATGTTCCTCAGCGCAAGGGAACAATCTCGAAATGTTTGTTTAGCTCTGACCGTCTTCGCGAAGGTAAGCTTCCTTATTGTGTCTCTGCCTGTCCAAATGGGGTATACTATTTTGGAGATGAAAATCAAGATTCAGTAACCAATGGAACAACCAAAGAGACCTTCCGCTTAAGTGAATTACTTAAGGTTAATGCGGGTTATCAATTGATGCCTGAGTTAGGGACGAAGCCACGTGTTTACTACCTGCCAGCAAAAAATAGATTGTTTGAATTTAAGGAGGATAAAGATCCCGTGCAGTCAATCTAAACTTTGCAAGCAGTGCTCGTCGATATTTCGGTGTCGCTTGAAAATGAAATTATAGAAATTTAAATAAATAGAAAAAATTATGGCGTCAGAAGTAAATACCGATTTTTTGCAGGACAAAAAACTCGATTCTATTGCAGCTGATATTTTAAGACCTGTTGGAATTACACAAGGATTTGTGGTGTGGATGGGATTCTTAGGGGTCTCCTTAATGGGTTGTATTTATGCCTATTATATTCAGTGGGATAAAGGTTTAATTGTTACCGGCTTGCGTGACTATATTAGTTGGGGGATGTATATTGCCAACTTTGTGTTTTTTGTCGCAACAAGTTTGGTCGGAATGCTTATTAGTTCGGTCCTCGGTCTGATCGGGTTTAAATGGGTGAAGCCTATCGCTCGAATTGCAGAAATCATCGCGGTAGCATTTGCAGCAGTTGCGGGACTGGTTATTGTTTCAGATATGGGACGTCCAGAGCGACTGGCAAATGTTATTCTCCATGGACGTATTCAATCCCCAATTATCTGGGATGTGACTGTTGTGACCACCTATCTTACAATCAGTATTTTACTTTACTTTTTGCCTTTAATACCAGATCTTGCAATCAGTAAGGGGCGGATGAATCATACGCCCAAGTGGCTTCAGAATATGTATGAGGTGCTATCCGTAAAATGGCAACATACCCCTGAGCAATATCGCCTTCTACTTAAGGCAATTCGTATTTTATTAATCTTGATCATCCCAACAGCTTTTGCCATTCATACGGTCACATCTTGGCTTTTTGCCGTTACCCTTAGACCGGGATGGGATAGTACTATTTTCGGCCCTTACTTCCTTGCTGGAGCTTTTGTGGCTGGATCCGCAGCGGTGGTTATTGTGATGTATTTTATCCGTTCAAACTATAAACTAGATAAATATCTTACCAATCATCATTTCGATATGATGGGTAAACTGTTAGTCTTAGTGTCAATCGTATACTTGTATTTTAATATCAACGAATACCTCGTGCCATCTTACAAAATGAAAACGGCTGAGGCGATACATCTTCATGATCTGTTTGTCGGTGAATACGCCCTTATGTTCTGGAGTGTTCAACTACTTGGATTAGTTCTTCCAATTATCTTGCTGTTGTTTAGCTTCTTTCGGAAACCATTCTCGATGCTGGTTATCTCTATCGTGGTGTTGATCGCAGCTTGGTTTAAACGATTTTTAATTGTAGTTCCAACACAAGATCATCCATTCTTGCCAATGCAATATGTACCGAAGGCTTGGATGGTTTATCAGCCAACGATTATAGAGACAGCTATTACCGTTGGAACATTGTTGCTAGTTATAATCATTATTACAATTCTTGTAAAGTTCTTTCCTGTGATTCCAATTTGGGAGATGGCAGAAGAGCAACATGAGTTAGACCATAAATCACAAAAATAAGCGCGAAATACCTATGAAAAGATATTTTATCCTACTTATAATTGTCCTTTTTTCAATGCAGTTGTCGGCTCAAGAATGGGTTGTAGCTCCAGCTGAGGCAGCACTGAAGAGTCCCTTTGCGTTTACTGATTCAACACGTAAGGCTGGGGAAGTAATTTACGTGGCTAATTGTAAATCGTGCCATGGTGATCCGGGAAAAAATAACGTCATTCAATTAGTCCCAATACCTCCGGATGCTGCTTCTGTAAAAATGCAAGCAAATACAGATGGTGCCTTACATTCTAAGTTAATTCAAGGTCGTGGGGCAATGCCATCCTTTAAGAATACACTCTCTTCAACTGATCTTTGGCGTGTTATCTCATTTATGAGAGGCTTTAATCCTAAATATGTGCAGGAGGTTGCGGTCCCAACGATTGGGAGTGCTTCTGCTCAAAATGTATCCATTAAATTAAATTGGAATAAAACAAGCGGGCAAGTTGAAGCTTTACTTACCTCACTTAAAGAGAATATTGCTCAGCCAGTGGCTGGTGCAGAAGTAAAACTTTTTGCCAAACGTTTTTTCGGCAATCTTCCTATCGATGAGGCACGTAAGTCTGATGCGTTAGGTAAAGTTTCTTTTAATTTCCCGAAGGATCTTCCTGGAGATTCAATAGGAAATGTTCAACTTGTTGTTAAGTTAACCGATGAAGTTGCATTTGGAGAGGCCTCAGCTGAAGCAAATCTAACTGTTGGTGTACCAACAAATCGTCCAGCCTTGACTGATCAGCGTTCCATGTGGGGTGTGCTAGAAAAGTCGCCAGTCTGGCTTATCTTTGCGTATGTTTTGGCTGTCTTAACTGCCTGGGGCTTTATTGCTTATGTAGTTCTTCAGATCAGAGCGATCTACCGTGCTGGTAGTAAAGAATAGAAGTGGATGCAATCTTAATTTTCAGAGAGATGAAAAAGTTAGTGTTAATCATTTTACTTGGTATCTTAGGTCTTTCGACCTATGCTCAAACGCCGGTTCAACGCGACGTTGAGATTGGAATTATGGAGCGACTAGGCGAGACGATTCCGCTAGATCTTAAATTTCTAAATGAAAACAATGACACGGTTACCCTGGGTAGCCTAATCAAAAAACCGACTATTCTCTCCTTTGTTTATTTTGATTGCCCTAGTATTTGCAGCCCTCTTTTAGATGGTGTGTCAGAAGTGGTCCGCTTGATGGATCTCTCTCTAGGAAAAGATTATGATATTATTACGATAAGCTTTAATACCAAAGATACGCCGGAGAAAGCTCGGGAGAAAAAGCAGAACTTTGTTCAGAAGATCAAAGAAGCTGATCGCTCTAGTTGGTATTATCTTACAGGTGAATTGCCAAATATACAGGCAATTACAGAGGCTGCTGGATTTCGTTTTAAGCCACAAGGAGTTGACTTCGCACATCCCGCAACCATTATCATGTTAAGTCCAACGGGTAAGATTACCCGTTATCTATATGGTACTAACTTCCTTCCATTTGATGTGAAGATGGCCGTAGTCGAAGCTCGGAAAGGATTGGCAAGCCCAACAAGTTCTAAAATCCTCGACTACTGCTTTGCTTATGATCCACGTGGCCGAAGTTATACTTTGCAAGTTACCCGATTAATGGGCACTTTTTCCTTAATCGTAGGGTTCTTTTTTGTCGTCTATTTATTCATCTCATCCAGAAGAAAATCATCTAAAGAAGTAAAATAATGAATAATCAAGTATCTGCCGAACCGTTAAATTACCTCAATCATAAGACCGGGCTCTGGTCGTGGTTGACGGCTACCGATCATAAGCGTATCGGACTGCTGTATCTGTATGCTATTACCATATTCTTCTTGACCGCCGCTGTCTTAGGAGTGCTTATGAAGATTGAAAAATCTACCATAGGTCCAACTATTATGACGGCTCAGACCTATAATGCATTGTTCACCTTGCATGGTATTATTATGATTTTTATCGTCGTGATTCCTGGTCTAGCTGCTGTTTTCGGGAATATCTGCCTTCCGATCATGATTGGAGCAAAGGATGTGGCCTTTCCAAAACTGAACCTATTCTCGTTCTATGTTTATATCACAGGTGCTTGTCTAGGTTTATATAGCCAATTTGCGAACGGTCACTCTCCAGATGCCGGTTGGACCTTCTATGTCCCCTATAGCGCCGAGGTCAATTCGAATATTATTTTAGCCTTATTGGCCGCCTTTACGCTGGGATTTGCCTCTATCCTGACTGGATTAAATTTCATTGTAACGATTCATCGTATGCGTGCACCAGGGATGACCTGGTTTAGAATGCCGCTATTCCCTTGGTCGTTATATGCAACGGCTTGGATTCAACTTTTGGCCACTCCAGTGGTCGGAATTACCCTGTTGATGGTCATTGCCGAACGGACTTTGCATGTGGGATTCTTCGATCCGAAACTTGGTGGAGACCCAGTATTGTACCAACATCTATTCTGGATCTATTCCCATCCAGCTGTTTATGTCATGATCTTGCCTGCAATGGGTGTGGTAACAGAGATCTTCCCTACCTTTAGTCAGAAACCGGTCTTTGGATATCTTCCAATCGTATTCTCAAGTTTGGCTATTGCCCTAGTGGGGTACTTTGTTTGGGGTCATCATATGTTTACTTCAGGAATGAGCTATGAATCACGTTGGTTCTTCTCGTTTATAACCTTCTTAGTGGCTATTCCTAGTGCGATAAAAGTCTTCAACTGGCTCTCTACCATGTATGGTGGATCAGTGGATCTTCAACCTCCGCTTTTATATGCGATCTCATTTATCTTCTTATTTACGATTGGTGGATTTACGGGTCTTACCCTTGGAGCTGTCGCTACTGATATCCATGTACATAATACTGATTTTGTGGTCGCTCACTTCCACTACATTATCTTCGGCGGTATGGGCTTTGGATTCTTTGCCGCCATGCATTATTGGTACCCCAAAATTTATGGTCGGATGTATCACATTAAATGGGCTAACATAGCATGGGGTTTCCTATTTACAGGCTTTAATATTCTTTACTTCCCAATGTTTGTTATGGGGATCCAAGGTATGCCTCGTCGTTATTACGATTATGATCCTAAATTTCAATTGGGTCAAACGATCTCCTCAGTGGGAGCAGTGATCTTATTTATTGGTTTGATAGCCATGATTACAAACCTAGTTTATCATGTGCGCAGAGGTGCTAAAGCCTCTGCAAATCCTTGGCATGGCGTAACGCTGGAATGGCAAGTTCCATCACCTCCACCTCATGAAAATTTTGATGAGATTCCAGTTATTACGCGTGAACCTTATGTCTTTGACAACCCATATACTAAAGAAAAATAATAGATTTATGTCAACAACCGAACATTCTGAGCATTCTGAACATAGCGAATATATAGATGTCGAAACCGGCAAAATGGGGATGTGGTTATTCCTATTTACGGAGTTATTTTTATTTGGCGGACTATTTATCGTTTACGCAGTTATGCGTGCTAAATATGGTGAGGACTTTCACCATGCTGCTCTTGAACTTAATGCATTTATTGGTGCAACAAATACAGTCGTTTTACTCGTTAGTAGTATGACCGTGGCGATGTCCTTAACTGCGATTCAAAAGAGTCAAAAGAACTTAGCTGTAGGTCTAATCTTTGTGACTCTGATCTTAGCTGGTGTCTTTATGATCAATAAATATTTTGAATACGGCCATAAATTTGAATTGCACCTCTATCCAGGATCTGATGTGATGCGTAATTTGCCTCCCGGAGAGATTATGTTTTTCGGTCTCTATTTCTTAATGACTGGACTCCATTTATTTCACGTGGTGGTAGGAGGAATATTGCTTACTATCATTATGCTTCGGGTGAAATCTGGCAAGATCAATAAAGAGCATTTCTTATTACACGAGAATGGTGCGCTTTACTGGCATTTGGTCGATTTAATTTGGATCTTCCTCTTTCCTTTATTGTATTTAATAACCTAGCATTCAGTTTGGAATGCCTGAAGAGATAACGCTATACTTATAGAATTAAAGCATTAATAAAATGGAAGATCATCACGACAATCATATAACGAGTTACGCGCAAAACTTTAAAGTTTTGTTTGTTTTGCTCTTGTTAACCATCTCGACGATTTTGGTAGTTAAATTAGACCTTGGTATATATACATTGGCCATGGCCCTATTTTTAGCTTCGGTTAAAACTACAATCGTACTAACCTATTTTATGCACCTAAAGGGTGAAAAACTTATTTTGCGTTTGATGGTAGGCGGCGTATTTTTACTATTCGCTATTATCGTCATCATAACATTTATTGATTATTACTTCAGATAATTTAAAAAACTATGACAACAATGTTCTCTGGAGCATCCAATTTTGCAGAAAGTGTCGATCGCGCATTTATATTTATTTTCGCGATATCTTTCATTTTTACGATAGGTATTACTGTGGCAATGATCTATATTGTTATTCATTTTTCGAGAAAAAGGAATAAGAATCCACAGCAATTTAGTGGGAACGTACCATTAGAGATTATATGGACCGTTGTTCCATTGATCTTGGTATTGTTTATGTTTTACTATGGCTGGGTGGCCTTCGCTCCTATGCGTAAGGTTCCTCAGAATTCCATGCAGGTGAAAGTGATTGGCCGGATGTGGTCGTGGAGTTTTGATTACGGCAATGGGAAAATTTCACCCGATTTAGTGGTTCCATTGGATCGAAATGTAAAGCTTAATCTTTTCTCTGAAGATGTAAATCATGGCTTGTTTATTCCAGCTTTTAGAGTTAAAGAGGATGTGATCCCTGGTTATAATAACTATTTATGGTTTCAGCCTATAGCGAAAGGGAAATACGATATCTATTGTACTGAATATTGTGGTTTGGCTCACTCCGCGATGGTTGCTAAAGCTATCGTAGTGGATAGTCTTGAATTTAAGACTTGGTTAGCAGATCTTAAGGTAGTAAGCAATGACCATCCTGGTATGGCTGTCTTAAAAGCGAATGCCTGTATAACCTGTCACTCACTTGATGGCACAAAAGTTATTGGGCCTTCATTTAAAGATATGTTTGGGGCTAAACGCACTGTGCTAACAGACCAGGGTGAAAAGGAGGTTGAAGTAAATGCTGACTATATAAAAAGAGCTATAGTTGATCCGAATGGCGAAATTGTAAAAGGCTATAATAAAGGGCTGATGCAATCGTATAAAGATGTCCTTAAGGCAGAAGATATTGATAAAATCGTAGATTATTTCAAGAAATCTAGTGAGCAAAAATAACCGTATTCCAAATTTTGATGTCCTAATCCGGTTGACCAGACTGCGACTTTCGCTGATGGTCACCATCTCTGCGACCACAGGTTATTTTCTGACCGGTAGCGCACCTAGTTGGGCTGTGCTTTATCTTTTTGGAGGGGTCTTCTTCTTAGCTGCGGGTACAACAGTCCTCAACCAAGTTCAAGAAAGCAGGCGCGACGGCCTTATGCCTCGTACCAATCATAGACCCATTCCTTCAGGCGAAATTTCTAGCTCGTCAGCTTTAATCATTTCTCTGGTTCTTCTGGCTTTTGGTACATTGCTGCTAGGGTTAAATGGTTGGCTTCCGATGGTCTTGGGATTGTCAAATATCGTATTCTATAACCTGATCTATACTCCACTAAAAACACGTAGCTGGCTTGCTATTATTCCAGGAGCCGTCGTTGGTGGCGTTCCTCCATTGATCGGATGGACCTCTGCTGGATTTTATATCTTTCATCCACATGCCATGTTTGTGGCCATCTTTGTATTTCTTTGGCAAATACCCCATTTCTGGCTGTTGATGATTAAATATGGGAAAGAGTATGAGATGGCTGGCTTCTCTTCAATCTCAAAGACGCTAAACGAAGGGCAAATCAAACAAGTCGTGTTCTATTGGGGCGTTATAACCTCTGTTTTCTTAATGCTATTCCCATTCTTTGATTTTAATTTCAAGCCACTTTTATTGGTGTTTCTGGTGGGTATGAACTTCGGGTTTATCTTGCTGTTTCATCGCTTCCTTTTCGGAGAGAAGAGTGGTAAAACTATTCATAAAGCATTTATCCTGATTAACTCTTACGCGTTAATGGTATTCTTGCTGTTGGTTTTTAATGCGTTGATCTCGTAGTCTGATTTTAATTGAGTTGATTTATTCAACTCTTTTCTCACCTCTATTTCTTGGAACTCTCTTTTGGCGTAAGCTGTTGCACGATTTTGAATTCAGATAAAAACTCCCCTGCAATAACTCGAATAACCGTATAGGCTGGGATCGCCAAGATCATCCCCGGTATTCCTGCAATCCCACCGGCCATTAAGATTACAAAGAAGATTTCCAACGCATGAGCTTTGACGCTGTGGGCATAGATAATCGTTTGAAATACCATGCTGTCAATAAATTGCACCACCATCACCACCACCACAACCCAGCACATCAAGGGGAAAGTTACTGCTGTAAAGTTTGAATTTAGATTATTGGCAATCACGACAATCAGTCCAAATGTGGCTGCGATCCAAGGGCCAATATAAGGGATAACATTTAGTATTCCAGCAAATACTCCGATCACGACTGCATGTCCGAAGCCCACTCCTACAAGGGTGAATCCAGCTATGGATAGGATCATTACGCCAAGTATCTGAAGAAGGATGCCGACAAGATAACGCTTTAATAGTTCTCCAATTTTATCCATCACTTTGGAAACACGTGACTCGGTTTTTACAGGAGCAAATACAAGTACCCAATTGCGAAATAATTTCTCCTCTTTCAAAAAGAAATATAAAATAAAAGAGACGGAAAAGATCATTAAAAATAGATTCCCCAATACGCTGGCAAACGAGCCAAATACCTTGCTCGCTTCCTCAATGTTTAAAAATCCTTTCGCTTGTGTCTCTAGATAGTTCTCCAAGAAATCATTGGACGGGATATTCCCCGCAATTTTGGGGAAATTCATTTTAAATTCACTAAAAGCGGTATGGAGGTAATTGACCACCTCTTGTATGTTGATGTTCGATAACTGATCGACTTCAGAAAACATCATGGGGATTAAGAGGACAAAAAATCCAATTAATCCGATCCATAAGATCGAAAGGGTTAAGATTGCGGCTCCTGAATCACCTACCTGATAGCTGCGTACTTTAATTTGTTGAAACCTTCGAACTAGCGGACGGCCAATTAAGGACAATACAGCGGCTATTAAGATGTAAGTGAGGATGTAGCTGAAATAGTAGACCAAAAGTCCAAATAACACGACGGCAAGCGTAATAATGATGTTTTTAACGCGTTGGTTCATAGGGGAGAAGTTTATATTCTATCAAACATACACTTTTTTATCCAAAAATTTAACTGCTATCCTTGATCTTGTTAATTTTGTGGGTATGACAACAGCAACAATGATACAGTTAATAGCCCAAAAACTTGGGATAAGCACGAAGCAGATCTCCAACACGATAGTCTTACTTGAACAGGGTGGAACCGTCCCGTTTATCTCCCGTTATCGGAAAGAGATGACCGGTAGTTTAGATGAAGTGGCTATTGGGGACATCAAAGATGCAAAAGAGCGTTTTGAGGAGATCGAGAAGCGAAAAACTGCCATTCTAAAGAGTATTGAAGAACAAGATCTGTTATCCCCTGAGTTGAAATCTAAACTTCAACAATGTTACGATCTCAATGAACTAGAAGATATCTATCTGCCCTATAAACCGAAGCGACGCACTCGAGCCACGGTGGCCCGTGAAAATGGGTTGGAACCTTTGGCAAAGTTGATCTATAAACAATTTGAAGCGGATCTTGAGCATAAGGCATTTCCGTTTTTAACGGATGTTGTTTTAGATGTGGACTCTGCGCTTGCTGGTGCTCGGGATATTATAGCCGAATGGATCAATGAAGATCCAAATGCTCGAACGATGATCCGTAATTTATTTGATCGGGAGGCCATCATCACCTCCAAAGTGGTGAAAGGTAAAGAGGAGGCTGGGATTAAGTTTAGTAATTATTTTAACTCTTCCGAAGGGTTAAAGCGGTGCCCGTCGCATCGTTTATTAGCCATGCGAAGAGGTGAGAAGGAGGGATTTTTAAAACTTTCTATTGATGCAGATGAGGTCAAAGCTATTGGTCTTTTGGAACGATTTTTTATCAAAAGCAGGAATGCCTGTTCTGTACAAATGGAATTGGCCATTCGTGATTGTTATAAACGCTTGCTCTCATCGGCCATCGAGACCGAATTTTTCACTTCGTCAAAAGAGAAGGCAGATCTTGAGGCTATTCGGGTTTTTGCAGAAAATTTACGTCAGCTCCTGCTCGCTGCTCCACTTGGTCAGAAACGGGTATTAGCTCTCGATCCTGGCTATAAAAGTGGATGTAAGCTTGTTTGTCTAGATGCCGAAGGAAATCTTTTGCATAATGAAACCATCTACCCACATCAGCCGCAAGGAGAAGTCAGTCAGTCGATTCGAAAAGTCTCGGCGTTGGTCAGCACCTATAAAATAGAGGCTATTGCCATTGGTGATGGAACGGCTAGTCGTGAAACGGAAGCCTTTATTAAAAAGATCACCTTCGATCGCCCCATCCAGGTTTTTGTGGTCAGCGAGGATGGCGCATCTATCTATTCGGCCTCAAAAATTGCACGGGATGAATTTCCACAATATGATGTTACCGTCCGAGGCTCCGTATCTATTGGACGCAGATTAATGGATCCATTGGCTGAACTGGTGAAGATTGAAGCCAAGTCAATTGGTGTCGGTCAATATCAACACGATGTAGATCAGAAAATGCTTCAGAAAGGTCTAGATTCTGTTGTGGAGTCAGCCGTAAACCTTGTGGGGGTGAACGTGAATACAGCCAGCAGTCATTTGCTCAACTTTGTCTCCGGATTAGGACCATTGTTAGCTCAGAATATTGTAGAATATCGAAAAGAGAATGGACCATTTCTCAATAGAACAACCTTGAAAAAAGTCCCACGGATGGGTGCCAAAGCATACGAACAATGTGGCGGATTTTTGCGAATTACGGGAGGAGAACATCCCCTTGATAATTCGGCCGTTCATCCCGAACGCTACGCATTAGTGAACAAAATTGCTACTGATCGGAAATGCAAAGTGGCGGATTTAATTGGGCGTGAAGATCTACGCAAAGAGTTGGAATTAGATCGTTATCTCAGTGAAGAGGTGGGATTGCCCACGCTTACCGATATTTTGACTGAATTAGCGAAGCCCGGACTTGATCCACGGACAGGTATTAAAGTCTTCGAATTTGCCGAGGGGATCTTTTCAATGTCTGATCTGCATGTGGGAATGGTCTTGCCTGGGATTGTGACTAATATTACACGATTTGGCGCTTTTGTCGATGTGGGTGTTAAACAGGATGGCCTCGTGCACATTAGTGAGTTAGCGAATAAATATATCAGTGATCCAGCTGAAGTGGTTAAGCTTCACCAACACGTCAAGGTGAAAGTTTTGGAAGTCGACGTTCCTAGGAAAAGAATTGCCTTCTCGATGAAGCAGGCTGAATCATAACTGCAACCTGTAGATTCTAGGTTTTAGTCGACACATTCAATCAATTAGAATAGCAGGAACCTTGAGCCCATGCGATCCTAATTGACTCAGCTCAAATCTTGAAATGGTTGAATTTCTTAATTGGCCGCTTTCTTGTCGAGGATAAGGATGTCGTTGATTACAATCTCGGTGACAAGATGTGTTTCGCCATTTTTGTCTTCATACGAGTGATTGGTTAACTTACCCTCAATGGCAATTTCGCTCCCTTTTTTAAGATATTTCTCAGTAAACTCGGCTTGTCGACCCCAGGCAACCAATTTGTGCCATGTCGTCTCCGTTTTTTTGTTCCCTTCTTGATCTTTGAAATTCTCATTGGTGGCAAGGGAGAAATTTGCGACCGATTTTTCACTGTCCAATTTTTTGAATTTAGGATTGTCACCTAAATGGCCAATTAGCCTTACGCTGTTTCTTAAAGCATTCATCGTAGATGTTTTAATAGTGAACAAAATAGTTATCAGGTAAATCTAATCGAGACTAGTCCCCTTATTCGGATGAAAACCGGTTATATCCGTTTATACTATACCGCAGTCGAATTTAACCGGTTATTAAACGGTTAATAACGGATAATAACCGGTTGTAAACGGATAGTAATTTGAAATTCAATCACTTAATGTTAGGAAGCAAGTGTTTTAGACAAAAAAAAACCTACTCGTTGTGAGTAGGTCTTTATCTTTTTAAAAAGAATTTATTAGATCGGTTGATCAGATTCTTCAATTGGAGTTGCGATATCTTTATCCACTAAGATACGTCCGCAATATTCGCAAACAATAATTTTCTTTCTAGAGGCAATATCCATTTGACGTTGTGGTGGAATTTTGTTGAAGCAACCACCGCAAGCATCACGCTGTACAGTAACAACAGATAGTCCGTTACGAGCATTCTTCCGAATACGGTTAAAGGCCATAACTAAACGCTCTTCGATCATCCCTTCAATTTTGATCACTTTGTTCTTCAACTTCTCCTCTTCTACAGCAGTCTCAGCAGTAATCTCTTCAAGCTCCTTTTGTTTTCTGATCAAATCTTCTTCCCTTTCGACAAATAATTTCTCAGAAGTCTCTGCTAGTTCAGACTTACTTTTGATGTCGATTGTAAATTCACGAATCTTCTTTTCCGCCAGTTCGATTTCTAAGGTTTGGAACTCAATTTCTTTCGAGAGCGAGTCGAATTCACGGTTGTTACGCACGTTATCTTGTTGCTCTTTGTATTTATCAATTTTGCTTTTAGAATCTTTTATTTCAGTCTTCTTAATCCCGATGGTTAGATTAAGACTTTTTAGCTCTTCGGTAAGATTTGCAATACGGGTCTTTAATCCAACGATCTCATCTTCTAGATCTTGAACCTCCAATGGAAGTTCTCCACGCAAGGTGTTGATCTTGTCGATTTCTGATGCTACGGTTTGAAGTTCATAGAGCATTTTTAGTTTCTCCTGAATAGAAACCTCTTTTCCTTCTGTTGATTTAATCGTATTTACTGACATAATCTGAAATTTACAATTTTATTATTGCTCACAAAGGTACAATACAGGGTTTGTTTTTACTTCCGATAAACGGAGTGCAAAGTTAGGAAATTTTTTTATAAGAATCTCATAAAAAAGCTCCTTGGTAAATTGTTCACTTTCATAGTGTCCAATATCTGCTAAGATGATTTTTTCTTCTGCATCGAAAAACTCATGATACTTCAGATCTGCAGTGATAAATATGTCGGCTCCTGCACCAATGGCGTCCTGAATTAAAAAGCTTCCAGAGCCTCCGCAGACCGCCACTTTTTTGATTTGTTTTCCGGTTAAAGCACTATGCCTGATGGTTTTGCATCCAAATATTTGAGCAAGTCGAGACAAGAAGTCCCCTTCATTCTCTGCTCCTGGAAGCCATCCGATCATTCCTGAGCCTACGTCTGATAGATTATTTTCGAGTAGGACTAAATCGTAGGCGACCTCCTCATACGGATGTGCCAAAACCAACGCATTTACAACTTTATCTTTTAAATAGCGTGGCAGAATAGTCTCAAACCGCACCTCTTTCTCTGAGTGAAACGCACCGATCTCACCGACATATGGATTCGCATCTTCTCCGGCTCGAAAGGTTCCAAGTCCATCTACACTAAAACTTGCTTTGTCGTATTTTCCAATCGCACCTGCTCCAGCCGAAAAGAGTGCTTCCCGAACAACTTCCAAGTGATCTGCAGGGATAAAGGTGCTTAACTTCAGTAATTGCTCCTTGGCAGGAGCTAAGATTGCAAGGTTTGTCAATCCAATTTTTTCACAAATTTTGGTGTTAACTCCCCCTTTTATACTGTCCAAATTCGTATGTGATGCAAAGATGGCAATGTCATTTTTGATCGCTTTAATGATACACCGCTCAACATATGTTTTGCCGGTGAGCTTTTTTACCCCTTTGAAGATAATTGGATGATGTGCAATGATTAATTCACAGCCAGCCTCAATTGCTTCGTCGATCACCTCTTCGGTGATGTCGAGAGTCAATAATGCACTCGAAACAAGTCCGTTTGGGTCTCCAACTAGCAGACCAGTATTGTCGTATGACTCCTGGTAGACTGGTGGAGCAACTGATTCAAGGTATGAGATGATCTCTCTGATATGCATCGTGCAAATAAGTTAATTTAATAGCGATGAAAAGTTGCTTAAAGCGACTCCTTAATTTCGAGTAGAAAAGTTTTTATCTGTTGTAATTTCTGCACGATCTCAAAGGTTGAATCGGTCTCCGACTTATTCTCTTTGATTTGTATTCTTGCTCCTTTTAAGGTCATGCCACGCTCTTTGACTAGGTGATGAATCAAAGACAAGTGATTGATGTCCTCTTGCGTATAGAATCGATCCCCTTTTTTATTCTTAAAAGGTTTGATCGTGTCGAACTCTTTTTCCCAAAAACGTAAGGTTGAAGGAGCAAGTCCAAACTTGGTAGAAACCTCCCCGATGGAGTAGTAATGTTTTTCTGCTTTTGGTTCTTTAAATGCCACGGTGTATAATTTTAGTCGAAACTTTGTCCCATATTGGTTGAAATTGCAATCATCTTTTCATATTCAAGCGGCGTGAGATCTTGGAAGTAATAATTCTGCGGATTTACTTTCTGTCCATTTTTGCTCACCTCATAGTGCAGATGCGGTGCTGTAGAAGCTCCAGTACTGCCCACAAATCCAATCACATCGCCTCGTTTTATTTGTTGTCCTACTTGTACATTAATACGGCTAAGATGTGCATAATAGCTCTCATAGCCAAACCCATGATCGACCACAATGGTGTTCCCATATCCCGTTTCTCGATCGGTCGATTTTATCGTGCCAATGCCAGTCGCTAAAACCTTTGTCCCTGTGGCTGCTGTGAAATCCATTCCATAATGAAAACGGAGAATTTTATAGATCGGATGGACACGCATTCCCCAACCTGAGGCTGTTTGCTTTAAATCTTTATTGGCTACAGGCATAATGGATGGCATGGAGGCAATCATCTTTTCTTTGCTCAGCGCCATCTTTGCCACTTCGTCGTACGACTTGGCCTGGACGAATACTTGCTTTGAAAGAATATCCAACCTTCGGGTTGTACTGACAATCAATCCAGAATTATCCATCTCCTCGAGTTTTGAATATCGATTAGTTCCCCCAAATCCAGCCATTCTAACCGTTGCCGGAATCGGTTCAGCTTCAAAAATTACTCGATAAATATTGTCGTCACGCTCTTGTATTTCCTCCAGAACTTTTGAGACTTTCTCAAAATCTTTGTTCATTAAAGCGTATTGTGAAAGCAATTGTTCGTTTTGTCGTTTGAGTCTTTTGGTCTGCGGAGAATCGAAAAATTGAAGAAAAATAAAAAAGAAAAGTATCCCTGAAACAAGGCTAGTAGATAGATATCCAAGGATAAAACGGAACAAAGTCTTGATGTTCCGTTCGATTTTATCAAAGCTTAAAGTATCGGGATTAAATCTATAATTGGTTTTACCCATTATCTTTACTCTTTATTTTTATTCATTAGGATCAAAATTAGCGAAATAATCTAATTTTGCAAGGTTTATAAGTCCGGCGTTTATTCGCCACAAATCTATCGAAATTATTTTTTTGAGTGGCTGAAGTCCCAACAAGAACTTAATTTTATCGATGTTAATTACAAATTAATATGAATTCGAAACAGATACGTCAGACATTTCTTGATTTTTTTGCATCCAAGGAGCATGCTATCGTTTCTTCTGCCCCAATGGTAGTGAAGAACGATCCAACATTGATGTTCACAAATGCGGGAATGAACCAGTTTAAAGATATCTTCTTGGGTAACTCACCTGCGAAAAATCCGAGAGTTGCTGACACTCAAAAATGCCTTAGAGTATCCGGAAAGCATAACGACCTTGAAGAGGTGGGCCACGATACGTACCATCATACCATGTTCGAAATGCTTGGCAACTGGTCTTTTGGCGATTATTTCAAAAAAGACGCAATCGATTGGGCCTGGGAATTACTGGTCGATGTGTATAAAATTCCGGTCGATAAACTCTATGTAACTATTTTCGAAGGGGACGCTAAAGATGGCGTGCCGATGGATACTGAAGCGCATGGCTTATGGCTAAAATATCTTCCTGAAGATCGTATTCTTAAGGGGAATAAAAAGGATAACTTCTGGGAAATGGGCGACTCTGGTCCTTGTGGCCCTTGCTCTGAGATCCATGTGGATATTCGTAGCGAAGAAGAAAAAAAGAAAATTAATGGTCGTGATTTAGTTAATGAAGGACATCCTCAAGTGATCGAAATCTGGAACTTAGTTTTTATCCAGTTTAACCGTAAAGCTAGCGGTCAACTTGAAGAGTTGCCAGCAAAACACGTCGATACCGGAATGGGTTTTGAGCGTTTGTGTATGGTGATTCAAAATAAACAATCGAATTACGATACCGATGTCTTTCAAAATGTGATTAATCATATCGGTCAGCTCGCAGGGATTAAATATGGCACAAATGAGAAGGCTGATATTGCCATGCGTGTTATTGCAGATCACCTCCGGGCTATCTCTTTTGCGATCACCGACGGTCAGTTACCCTCAAATAATAAAGCAGGATATGTGATTCGACGTATTTTGCGTCGTGCAGTAAGGTACGGATATACCTTCTTGGAATTCAGAAAACCATTTATCCATCAGCTTGTTAACGTGCTGGCGGAGAATATGGGCGAGGCATTCCCTGAATTAGTTAAACAAAAAGATTTAGTCGTTAACGTGATTCGCGAGGAGGAAGACTCTTTTCTTCGCACACTTGAGACGGGAATCAAAATGCTCGATGCCATTATTGATGACACGAAGAAGGAAAAAGGGTTAGAGGTGAGTGGGACAGTGGCATTTGAACTATACGATACGTTTGGTTTCCCACTGGATCTAACCGAACTAATCCTTCGAGAGCAGGGGCTTTCTGTGAATCAGGCCGACTTTGAATCCGCCATGGAGGCCCAGAAAAATCGCTCGCGAAGCGCAACACAAACAGAGACCAGTGATTGGGTTGAAGTTCAACAGTCAAAAGGGGAGGGCTTTGTCGGCTATGATGTTCTTGAGGCTAAGCTAAAAATTAATCGTTACCGAAAAGTTAAAGGTAAAAAGGGGGAATATTACCAGTTGGTATTTAATACCACTCCATTCTATGCAGAATCAGGTGGCCAGGTTGGGGATTCCGGTTACCTTGAGTCTGATGGGAAGAAGATCGAAATTTTCGACACGGTAAAGGAGAATAACCTGACCGTCCATCTTGCCAAGGAATTGCCTGCCAATCCAGACCAAGTGTTTAATGCAACGGTAAATTCAACGAATCGCCGATTAACCGAAAACAACCATACCGCAACCCATCTTCTCGACCATGCCTTACGCGAAATTCTAGGTAAACATATTGAGCAAAAAGGGTCGTTGGTAACTCCCGATTCACTTCGGTTTGATTTTAGTCATTTCCAAAAAGTTTCTGATGAGGAGTTGTTACAGATTCAACA
Source organism: uncultured Bacteroidia bacterium (assembly GCA_903905505.1). Taxonomy (GTDB): domain Bacteria; phylum Bacteroidota; class Bacteroidia; order Bacteroidales; family Prolixibacteraceae; genus JAAFHB01. The sequence goes on from CAIVGL010000102.1 coordinate 37,464, forward strand.
ACGCGTAAATGAGCTTATTCGACTCAATGACCCAAGAGATGAGCAGCGTGAAGTACCCATGGCAGAGGCCGGTAAAATGGGGGCAATCGCTCTTTTTGGAGAGAAATATGGCGATCATGTTCGCGTAATTAAATTTGGAGATTCGGTCGAATTGTGTGGAGGAACACATGTCGCTTCAACGGGAAATATTGGTCAGTTTATTATTCTCTCTGAAGGGTCAATCTCTGCTGGTGTGCGCCGAATTGAGGCTATCACAGGATCTAAAGCTGAAGCTTATGTGAATCAGAATCTTAGTGCACTAAAAGATATCGCCTCTTTGTTTAATAATCCTTCAGATGTAAAAGGTGCAGTTGAAGATCTATTCTCAAAATTTCAAGTGCTGACCAAACAAGCTGAAGCGTTTGAAAAAGAGCAGGCAAGCAAAATTAAAAAGGAGCTATTGCCACTTATCGAATCGGTAAATGGGATTAATTTCTTGGCTAAACAGCTTAAGGTGGATTCTAGCGCGATACTAAAAGACATCGCTTTTCAGTTAAAAGGGGAGGTTTCGAATTTATTCTTAGTGCTTGCTGCAGAGATTGATGGAAAGGCGAATGTGCATGTTATGATATCGGACAATCTATTGAAAGAGAAAGGATTGAATGCGGGATCTATTGTGCGTGATTTGGCTAAGTCCGTAAATGGTAGTGGCGGCGGTCAGCCATTTTACGCGACTGCAGGGGGTAAAGAGCCTGCAGGTATACCAACATTGTTGAGTGAAGCAAAAAAACTGATCTAGTTTCCAGTTTTAAATCACATGCTAATTCAGATTGGATCTAGGGGTAGGCTTTTGTTTTTTGACTACCTTTAGCCTATCTTAATTTTACTTCTATGAAGAGTTTCTTTAATTTTCTGTTCTCTGCTGCAACAGCTGGATTTCTTTTGCTTCTATTTGCTACGGCACTAGCTATTGGCACTTTTGTTGAAAATAGTTACGGCACCGAAGCCGCTCGGGCGTTGGTTTATAATACTTGGTGGCTCGAGTTGATCTTGGCCATTCTGTGTGCAAACATGATCGCCAGCTTTCTGCGTCATAAGATGTATCTTAAGAAGAAACTTACGATGGGAATTTTCCATTTGTCTTTTATTCTAATCATTCTAGGTGCTGGAGTTACACGTTATTTTGGTAGCGAAGGGGTGATGCATATTCGCGAAGGAGAGACAACCAATGTATTGGTATCTTCTTCAACTAATTTTAATTTTAATACAAGCTTTCAGGGAGAGCAAAAAGGTATTTCAAAGTCTGCAGGTCAATCTGCCTTAGCTAAAGGGAACCTTTCAGGGCATGTTAAGATAGGCGCTAAGGAGGTTGAAGTTAAGCTTGTAAATTATTTTGCAGATGCACAGAAAAGTCTGACTCCAGATCCCCAAGGAGAACCGCTAATTGATCTTGTCTATGCACAGAGTGGAGGCCGTAAGGGCGAGTTGATGCATGTTGGCCAGCAGATCAATGCAAATGGTTTAACAATTGGATTTAATGCCGATGCTGACGTTCGATTTATATTAAAAGGGGATAGCTTAGTGCTATTGGCAAATGATACCCTTCGAGCTACGAATATGGGAGCACAACTAACTTCGGTTTGCCCTCCAGGAAAACCTCTTGTATGTACGGAAAAAATGATCTATCAGGTTAGTGGAACCTCACTAGTGATTAAGAAATTTATTCCATCTGGACGTGCTGAAGCTGCAGCTGGTACCGGTATGCCTTCAGGTGAAAACGCCTTGGTGTTTCAAGTGGGCTGTGATAATGAGCGACAAAAAGTGACCTTGTGGACATCTAACACAAATGAGTCGGCTAAATTCTCTAGCTCTATTGGTGGAATAAATTACCAGATGTGGATTGGTCCAGAAGAGCGAATCTTGCCATTTTCTATAAAATTAAACGATTTCGTTTTAGAACGTTACCCTGGTTCTAATAGCCCAGCCTCTTATGAAAGTATGGTTACATTAACCGACAAAGAACAGGGTATAACCAAGGATTATAAAATATTTATGAATAACATTCTGAATCATCGAGGATTTCGATTCTATCAGTCTTCATATGATATGGATGAGAGGGGTACAATTCTTTCTGTGAATGATGACCTCGCTGGCACATTAATTACGTATATGGGCTATTTCTCGTTGTTCTTGTTTATCCTCCTCTCTATTTTTAATCCAAATAGTTATTTCGTTGGATTATTGAAGCGTGCGTCATCTGTGTCAAAACTCGTTATTGCAGTATTGCTTTTCGGTTCTTTAAGTGCAAATGCTGCTGAGCCGAAGCCAGTGTCTCCCTTGCTAGCAAAAGAGTTTGCAAAAGTTTGGGTGCAGGGTCATGATGGAAGAATTAAACCATTCAGTACTCTGGCCTATGAGATGGTGATGAAGGTTTCTCGTGCCGAAGAGATCGCGGGTCAAACACCTGAGCAAGTCGTCCTTGGGATGCTTGCATTTCCTCAAGAATGGCAACAAACACCTATGATTTCGCTCTCTGATGAGCAAGTCGGAATAAAGTTAGGCGTTCCAAAAGGGAAGGCCTCTTTCAATGATTTTTTTGATAATCAGGGTGCTTATAAGTTAATCAACGAAGTACAGGCGGCTTTTGCTAAAAAACCAGGTGATCGCATGCTATTTGATAATAATGTTATAAAGATTGATGATCGGTTAAATGTGGTATACCAGATTTATCACGGTGATATGTATCAGTTTTTTCCTTCACCCGATAAGTCAGATCTTAAATGGTACACACCAATTGCCCATTTTCCAAAAAGCTTTGGGTCTGATTCGACACTGATTGCTCGGGTTTTTCCTGAATTTGTGATGTCGATGCGCAATGGCAATCAAGAGTTGGCGAGCAAAACCATTGCGATGATCATCGGTTATCAAGAACAATTTGGATCCGCACTTATCCCGGGTGAGATGAAGCAAAATCTTGAAATTATTTACAATCACGTTAATATATTTAAAGACCTTTCGGCTTGGTATTCGCTTTTAGGCTTTATCCTATTTGGACTATTTTTCTACTCCTTATTTACGGGAAAACCACTTCGTCAAAAGGCGGTTAATTATGTTGTTGTTGGTTTGTCAATTGGTTTTGTCGCTCAAGTGGCAGGTCTAATCATTCGCGGCTATGTTTCTGGCCATCTTCCTTGGAGTAATGGTTATGAATCAATGATTTATATCGCTTGGGCAGTTATGCTTGCTGGACTTATTTTTGCACGACGCAATCCAATGGTATTGGCTGTTTCGGCAATACTCTCAGGTTTAACTTTGTTTGTGGCTCAGATGAGTTGGTTAAATCCCGAGATTACGAATCTAGTCCCTGTCCTTCGCTCGTATTGGTTGGCCATTCACGTGGCAGTTATTACGGCAAGTTATGGCTTTATGGGCGTTAGTGCTATCATCGGATTTGTAAACCTTCTGATGGCTGCATTTCAAAACGAATCCAATACCGATCGTATCAAAAAAACCATACTTCAGTTGACCAGCATCAATGAAGCATCTATGATTTTAGGACTTTATTTTCTCACCATCGGAACTTTCTTGGGTGGCGTTTGGGCGAATGAATCATGGGGTAGATATTGGGGATGGGATGCTAAAGAGACTTGGGCATTGATCAGTGTGTTGTACTATGGATTTATCTCGCATATGAGACTTATTCCTGGCTTCCGCGGATGGCTCGCCTTTAACCTAGCCTCAGTAATTGGTTTGCTTTCGATCTTAATGACTTACCTTGGTGTGAACTATTATCTTTCAGGATTGCACTCCTATGGCAGTGGCGAAGGATTAACGTTTCCGTACCAATTAGTCGTATTTTATGGTCTGGTTGGGATATTAGCCTATCTTGCATCTAAAAAGGAGCAAAAACCTCTTTAATTTTGCTATTATTGTGCTGTTAATCGTTTAATAAGACAGCATGCAGATCAAACGGACCTTTGACCTACTCGAACATTGCTCGGCCGAATTCGCTCGTCCAGATGCTGTTTGTGGTAAATATGGCAATAATTGGATAACTTTTAGTACCGAGCAATTAGCTCGTCAATCGACCCTGCTCGCCATTGGATTACTCTCCTTGGATATTCAAAAAGGGGATCGGATCGCAACCGTTTCTGGTAATCGTCCAGAATGGACTTTCGTGGATATGGCTATTGCTATGATTGGAGCCGTTCATGTCCCGGTCTACCCTACAATTAGCGAGGATGAATATCGCTATATATTCTCCCATGCCGCCGTACGTTTAATCTTTGTTTCTGATGATAAGCTTTATCAGAAGATTAGTCCGATGGTTGGAGAGATTTCCAGTATTGAGAAGGTATTTACGTTCAATCAAGTTGATGATGCGTTAAATATTGAGTCGCTTTATCAACTTGGACTGAGTCACGAAGAACGATTAACTCCTAAGTTAGCTCAGCTAAAGGAATCTATCGAGGAGTCGGAAATGGTCACCATGATTTATACCTCTGGGACTACAGGAATCCCTAAAGGCGTTATGTTGTCGCATACAAATCTGGTCTCAAATTTTACGGGTCATGCAAAAAATTATGAGCTTGGACTTGGGCATAAAGCATTGTCGTTTCTCCCTTTGTGCCATATCTTAGAGCGGATAGCGGTATATAATTTTCTCTCTAAAGGTGTTGGTGTCTACTATGTTGAAACCTTAGCTCAGATCATGCCAGCCATAAAAGAGGTAAGGCCACATATATTTAGCTGTGTTCCTCGATTGCTTGAACGCATCTATAATGGCATTCTGGCTAAAGGAAGGCTTTTGAAAGGGGTTAAGAAACGATTGTTTTTCTGGGCTGTTGACTTAGGGAAAGAATTTGAATATAATAAGTCGCAATCCCTTTGGTATCGACTGCAGCTATCTATCGCCGACAAGCTTATTTATTCAAAATGGAGAGAGGCCCTTGGAGGGAATCTTCAGCTGGTTATCTGCGGTGGGGCTGCCTTACAACCTCGAATTGCACGCGGATTAAGTGTCGCCAAAATATATATCATGGAAGGTTATGGCCTTACGGAGACCTCCCCTGTCGTGGCTGTAGGAAACTTGGTTACCAAAGAGATGAAAATTGGAACCAATGGCCCAGTTCTTCCAGGTGTGCAAGTGAAGATTGCTAAAGATGGAGAAATACTCACCAAAGGTCCAAATCTAATGATCGGATATTATCTGCAGCCTGAACTTACGGCCGAAGTGATCGATAAAGATGGTTGGTTTCATACCGGTGATATTGGAAGATTCGAAGATGGGAAATACCTGAAGATTACGGACCGGAAAAAGGAGATTTTCAAACTTACTGGAGGTAAATATATTGCGCCACAGATGATTGAGAATAAGCTTAAGGAGTGTGTTTTAGTCGACCAGGTCATAGTTATTGGAGACCACGAGAAATTCGCGAGCGCATTAATCTCTCCGAACTTCGAGATTTTAAATGAGTGGTGCTCTGAACAGGATATTAAGACGGAGAATAACCAAGAGACGATCAGTCATCCACTGGTTCAGCGTAAGTTTCTTCAAGAAGTTAAGGAGATAAATAAAACATTAGGACAGCATGAAGAGATAAAACGATTCCGTTTGATTGCCGATTCTTGGAGCCCACAGAGTGGCGAATTATCACAAACACTAAAACTTAAACGGAAAGTTATTGAGGCAAAATACAAGGAGTTGATTGAAGAGATATTTGGCCCCTCAAGAGAGGAGGAATAAATCTTAGTGTTTAGGAAAAGTGAATTTCCCGAATTTTACGAAAAGAACAGCAGTAAATCGACTGATGTCACTGGACCCTAAGCCGCAATAGTCAACGTTAAAGGCATAACGATACTTTGCTCCTATACCGAATTTCGCATATTTCCAAAAGTTTTTTTCTATCACTACGCCTGGTTCGAAAAAATTAAACCCTGGTTTTCCGGTAATCTTACTCGTGGCAATACCCTTAATTCCCAAATTTCCCATCCCAATTTCCAATGGAAATGACAAGTGAATTTTTTGTTTTGGCCATAAGGTATACTCAAGATGCAGGGCGTTTTTTGTCATCTCAATTTGCCCATCTTGTTTCGATGAAGGAAGAAAGATATTCAGAAATGATTTGGTATAGTCATATCCAATCGAGAAGGTCTTGTTAATGAGTACTCCGGTTCCAATCTCTCCATTAAATGTTGGTGTAAACCAAAGTTGCGTAAGTTGCATGCCTACAGTTAGATAAGGGCTGTATTCGTTTTGTCTATCCTTGAATAGATGATCCATCGGTTTAATTTGGCCCGTTGAGCTGAGTGCAAATAGAATTACAAATAGGAGAGTTCCAAAACTTTTCATGGATTAAGAGCTATAATTATATCGATGCTAAAGATAAAACTATTGCTCTTTATTTCACTTTAGACACCTAATTTTATAGGTGCGCTGAATGGCCGATGGTATTGTGTTAAGTTCTGTCATTAAATTGCTTTGGTTAAAAAAATGTAATTCCCAACTATTTTGATGGCCCAAAGGGGTGAGTATAGCTCTGATATAGAGCAAATAGATATCTTTATGAATACTAAAGCTAATATAGCGACTAGTGAAGGGCGAAATGGTTTATGGGAAATGCTATTTTATTTCTTTAAATTAACGATATTCGCAGTTGTATAGGTTTGGTATGACTCGATGTTAGGCTATTTTAGTTCTAGTATTAATGAACTTATTTTAAATCTGATTTATTTTTCTTTTATGGAGAAGGTTTTAATCACAGGAGCTACGGGAAACGTGGGGCTAAGTACGCTGAAACTATTGGCAAGTAAGGATTATGCTGATGTTGAGGTGGTAGCTGCTGTTCGGGACATCGAACGTGCTAAGGGCATCGAAGGCATTTCGAACTGTACCTTCTGCCATTTTGAGTTTGACGAGCCATCAAGCTATGACAAGGCACTTCAGGGGGTGACTAAGTTGGTGCTTATTCGACCAAATCAAGTCTCAGACGTCTCCCGTTATATTTTCCCATTCCTCGCTCGAGCAGAACATTTGGGCGTTAAGCATATTGTATTTGTCTCTATTATTGGTGCTGAACGCAATCGAATTTTTGCCAACCATCGCACCGAGAATCATATTAAAAAGTTATCTGTTCCAACAACGATTCTGCGCCCTTCCCTATACATGCAGAATCTGTCAACCCTTCATCGTCAGGATATATTAGCACACGATAAAATCAATATCCCTGCTGGCCATGGTCTGGTAAACTATATTGATGTCCGTGATGTGGCAGAGGCCATTGTAGCGGTTTTGATGAACCCAAGTCATGAGCATGATTCGTATGAGATCACTGGTCCTGAGCCGCTTGATTTTTACCAGATCGCGAAGTTATTCTCCGATGAGCTCGGTCGCGAAATAAAATATGCTAAGCCATCGACCATTCGATTTGTTAGGCAGAAACTACTCGAGAAGAAACAATTGCTTTATGTCTTCACGTTGTCTTTGCTTTATGCCGCTGCAAGAAGTGGGAAGATGAATTATACCAATGATGTTTTCCGAACCTTGACTGGCCATGATCCTCGTTCAATCGCCGATTTTATCAAAGAGAATCGAGAATGTTGGATTAGAACTGGCGATGAAGAGTTCAAAAAACCCCGTCGCCCACTTATTCGTCGTGGCAAATAGATTGAGGGCTTACTCCTTTTTCGCAGTCTGATTGACAAGTCCAAGCTCTGCACCTTTGATGAGCATGTATTGGTATGCTTGCTCGTAATCATTGTGAATTTCACCCTCTAAGATGGCCTCTTTTATCGCCGATTTCAAGAGTCCAATCTCTTTACAAGGCTTAAGATTAAAGGTCTCCATGATTAATTCTCCGCTAACAGGTGGCTGAAAATTACGTAATGCATCACGAGCTTCAATATCTTTTAGTTTCTCCCTGACCAATTGAAAGTTAGCCATATACTTAACAACCTTCTCTGGATTTTTTGAGGTAATATCTGCTTCGCAAAGGGTCATCAAATCGTCGATGTCGTCACCCGCATCAAATAAAAGTCGGCGAACAGCCGAATCGGTAACCTCTTCTTCGGAAAGTACGATTGGTCGCATATGAAGTGAGACCATTTTCTGGACAAACTTACATTTTTCGTTTAATGGCAGTTTTAGTCGGTCAAACATACGAGGTACCATCTTCTCCCCTACAAAATTATGCGCATGAAAAGTCCACCCTAGTCGCGGGTCAAACCTTTTGGTTACTGGCTTTGCAATGTCATGCAACAAGGCCGACCAACGAAGCCATAGGTTATCTGTGTTTTTACAGATGCGATCAAGAACCTCGAGCGTATGATAGAAATTGTCTTTGTGACTAATGCCATTGATTGTTTCACGCCCTTTGAGCTTCTGTACCTCTGGAAGGATGAGTTGTAATAGGCCAGTTCTCTCTAATAACTTAAACCCTACAGAAGGTTTATGTGATAACATAATTTTATTTAGCTCATCTGAAATGCGCTCTTTTGAGACGATCTCAATCCGTTTGAATTGTTTTTCAATGGCCAATAGCGTATTCTCTTCGATCACGAAATCAAGTTGTGCGGCAAAGCGAATCGCACGCATCATTCGAAGTGGATCATCAGAAAAGGTTATTTCTGGAGCCAATGGTGTTCTTAGGATTTTATCTTCTAAATCTTTTAATCCATTAAATGGATCTATCAATTCACCATATCGCTCATTGTTCAAACTTATCGCAAGTGCATTAATGGTGAAATCTCTCCGCTTTTGATCGTCGTCTAGGGTGCCATCTTCAACGATTGGCTTGCGACTCTCCGAACGATACGACTCTTTTCGAGCTCCTACAAATTCAAAATCAATATCGTCATAGCGAAACATGGCTGTTCCAAAATTGTGAAATACACTGACTTTTAGATTTTTGTGAAGTGTTGAGGCGACCTTTGTTGCTAGCTCTATGCCACTGCCAACAGTTACAATGTCGATATCGGAGACCCCTTTATTTCGCTCCAGTAAGATATCGCGCACAAAACCTCCAACGACATAAGTCTCAACACCTTCTTGATCTGAAATAATCCCTATCTGTTTAAAGACAGGGTTGGTAATATGTGATTTTAAATTTTGCACAAACGAGATTTATTCATTGCTTAAGGCTGCAAAGTTAAGGGATTTAATCGTTTATTTTTCAACTCTTTTTCCCAATATTAGCAGGCTTCTTTCTTCCCCATCAAGGGTCGCAATATTTGGAAGATTGGCCCAATCTTCAAATCCGAAATGTTTAAAAAGTTTTAAGCTCGGTTCGTTGTGCGCGAATATAAATCCAAGTAGGGTCTTGATCTTATATTTTGGCGCTTTTTCGATGCAATCGTGCAAGATCTTTTTACCAAACCCTTTTCCTCTTTGATCTGCGTCTAAATAGATGCTTATTTCAACAGTTGCATCATAAGCCGGTCTTCCATAAAAGGATTGAAAGCTTACCCATCCGATAGTTTGTTTTGCTGAATTTTCCACCATCCATAGCGGCCTTTTATTGGGGCTATGCTCCTCAAACCATTTTTGTTTACTCATTACAGAAACGGGCTCTAAGTCGGCCGTTACCACTCTGGATGCAACAGTGGAATTGTAAATCTCAACGATTTTTGGCAAGTCAGCAAGTGTTGCGTTTCTATAAATCAATTGAGTCATAGTTGTTTTTATCAACGTTAAAATTTTCAACTGAACGTGAGCTATATTCTGGATCCTCCTGAATTATAAGGCGTCAATAACTTGTTCGAGTTTCATCCCTCTTGATCCTTTGATCAAGATTAGATAGCCTTGGGGATTTAAATCTTCTAAATAGGCTTTTAATGCACTGCCGTCTTCAAAAACGTGAATATTATTGGCCACCTGACATTTCAAGAACTCTTTCCCTGCAAGAAGGATTAGCTGCAGTCTCATTTTAGCTACCTTGTCCGCAATTTTCTGATGTTCCTCATGCGCTGCATCTCCTAACTCAAACATGTCGCCTAGAATAACTGCTTTTGAGGGCGATTCGTAGGACTCAAAACTTTCTAAAGCCGCATTCATACTCGTAGGATTCGCGTTGTAAGCGTCCATGAGTATTTCGTTGAATGCGCTCTTTGAATATTGAGACCGATTATTTGCCGGAATATACGCTTCAAGGGCACTGCAGATATCTTGGGGATCAACCTCAAAGTATTGTCCAATGCAGACTGCTGCTAACGCATTTTCAAGGTTGTAGGCTCCCACTAAATTAGTTTTGATGTATAGCCATCCTTTGGGGAATTTTACTTTAAAGATCAGCATCGGAGAGCAACTGATCTCCTCGGCCTCTATGCCTGATCCCTCTTTTTTTGTCCGATATCCAATTGCACTGGTTCCATTTGCCATCTCAATCAGATGGTTGTTTGTCGTATTGAGAAATATTCTTCCTCCATGCTTGTCGATATACCGATAGAGCTCGGCCTTGGTCTTTTTAACCCCTTCGAAAGAGCCGAACCCTTCTAGGTGAGCTTTCCCAACATTGGTGATTAGTCCGAAATTAGGCTTTGCAATCTCACATAACGCAGCAATCTCACCTTGGTGGTTTGCCCCCATCTCCACAATGCCCAGCTGAGTCGACTTATTCATCGACAGAAGGGTTAATGGGACTCCAATGTGGTTGTTTAGGTTTCCCTTGGTGGCTACAACAGCGTATCTCTTAGCCAAGACAGTTGTGAGCAATTCTTTCGTCGTTGTTTTACCGTTGGTCCCAGTTATAGCGACAATGGGAATTCCCAATTTTACTCTGTGAAAACTTGCCAGTTCTTGCAGTGTTTCAAGTACATCCTGGACTAAAATGCATTGCTCATTGATTTTGTATTCGGCCTCATCAATTACGACAGATGAAGCTCCTTGAGCTAAGGCTTGAGCTGCAAATTTGTTCCCATTGAAATTGTCTCCCTTCAGGGCGAAAAATAGGCATCCTTTTTTTATGTCTCTGGTGTCTGTTGACACAAAAGGATTGATCTCGAATAGTTTGTATAGCTCTTCTATCGACATGTCCAAGATATGAATTAAAAAACCCCATTTTGCAGATGAGGTTTTTTAGGTTATTTTGAGTTGAATCTATTAATTGACATTTGAATCACCAAGGTGAGTCATTGCGCATCTAAATCCGATGTCGTTGGTAGCTTTTCGTTCATCCAATTGTCTGCGAGTGCCAGGGCCTAACCAGTAGGTGCGATCCTTCCAGCTACCTCCTTTGAATACTCGACTATGGTCTGAGATTCTTGCAATGACATTGCCGGTTGCCGTTCCATACATTTGACTTGTTGTTGAAAGTTCTGTATTGGCTTTCCAATCGTCGCCTTCTGCAATAATCGATTGAGCATCGCCATCTTTAAAGTTGGCATAATTTGCAACGGTATCCTTAACTAATTCGCCGTATTTGTTTTTTACCATTTTGCCGTCTGTGCCTCTTCTGAAATTCGAATAGACACTACCTCTTAGCGGCTGAAATTCATTCACGACAGATGGTGATCCTGGACGATAAACATCCTGTACCCATTCGTTAACATTGCCGGCCATGCAATATAATCCATAGTCATTCGGTTGAAAAGATTGTACTGGAGCTGTAATCTCATTGCCGTCATTTAAGAATCCAGCAACTCCCATGTAGTCACCCCTGCCTCTTACGCTATTTGCTAACATCTGACCTCTATTTTCTTTCTTCGCATCTCTGATCTGATTCCCGTTCCAAGGATAGATGCGTCGACCTAACACAACTTCTTCTTCCGTATTGCCGGATAATCCTAGTGCTGCATATTCCCATTCTGCTTCAGTCGGCAGTCTGTATCGCGGTCCAATAAGTCCATCTGAGATATTTACACGACGAGTACCGCCGTCTTTGCCCATATTCTTCGCAGGTTTTTTCCCTTCAGCACCTTCGTACATTCCATTGAGATAGCCATCTGAAGTAAAGACTTTGTCCCCACTTTGAGTGAGATTAGCATCAAGTTTTTTGCTGTTGATAAGAACGACTTCATTTGCTCTGTCGGTCCTCCATTTGCAGTACTTGTCAACTTGCAGCCAGCTTACTCCCACGACAGGATATTCTGAATAGGCCGCATGACGAAGATAGTATTCAAGATAAGGTTCGTTGTAAGAAAGCTCACTGCGCCAAACTAGGGTATCTGGCACAACCGATTTAGCGATCTCCCGATCATTCGGATATACACGCTGAATCCAATACATATATTCTCTCCAGTCGACGTTGCGAACTTCTGTTTCGTCCATGTAAAATGAGCCAATGGTTACGCGGCGTGGGGTGTTGTTGTTCTCAAACATCACATCTTGCTCTGTCCGTCCCATGGCAAAAGTGCCACCTTGAATATAAACTAAGCCGGGTCCGGCACTTTGATTGTAGCCTGAATGATATTCAAACCCTCCATTTTTAGGGTTGTTATATGCCCACCCTGTTGTGGTAGAAACATTTCCTTTTTTCTTTTTGATTAGACTACATGATGATGTAATCCATAAAATCGCACCTATATAAAAAAGAATTTTAAGCTTCATGTTTTTAACGTCTTTTAAAATGACTTATGCTATAAGACTACAAATATAAGTATAAATAATATGACTTCATTCTGGGATGATGACCCCATGAATTTGATTCACTTGTCTCAAGTAAAACCTATACAAATATATCGGAAATTATTGAATTAGGTACTCCTTTGTTCAATAAGCTATGTCTCAATCTGATTTCGGGTAATTCATGCAGTAGATTTTTACTAAAACGGAATAAATTTATTCCAATTATTTATCCCATTACCCTTGAAAATTTAGTTACTTTGTTGTGCTTAATCGTTCGTATTTTAGGGATCTTAAGTCACAATAAAATCTACCTCAATGACAAATCGAATTGGTATTGGCTATGATGTACATCAACTACTAGAAGGCGAGCCGCTTTGGCTTGGAGGTATTCTGATTCCTCATGAAAAAGGGCTTTTAGCCCATTCCGACGGCGACGTTTTGTTGCATGCCATATGTGATGCACTGCTGGGTGCCGCTAAATTACGTGATCTGGGGACCCATTTCCCTGATACTTCAGCCGAATTTAAAAATATTGACAGTAAAATTTTATTAACTAAAACTTACCAGCTGGTTACGCAAAAGGGTTATCGCCTAGTCAATTTAGACTCAGTAATTGTTGCTCAACGGCCCCAATTAAAGAATTATATTCCGGCGATGGAATTAATTATCTCAGCTATTTTAAATGTTGATCTTGATCAGATCAGCATAAAGGCAACGACCACCGAAAAATTGGGTTTCGAGGGTCGCGAAGAGGGTATCTCTGCTCAAGCCGCCGTGCTTCTGGAAAAGGTGGGGTAGTGGCTTCGATGAATAAAGAGAATGGTGGTAAAATAGATCTTCTATTTTACCACCATTCTTAAATTATGCAATCGCTAAGGGATTTTTAACCTTGTCTTTTAATAAGGCGATTTCGAGCACTTCTGCTACGTTCACAACATAATGAAACGTAAGCCCTTTGAGATAGATCTCCTTAATTTCAGTAATATCCTTTTTGTTCTCTTTTGAAAGTATAATCTCCTTAATGCCAGCACGTTTGGCTGCTAGGATTTTCTCTTTGATTCCGCCAACGGGCATGACGCGACCTCGAAGGGTGATCTCGCCCGTCATGGCTAGACCGCTTCTGATTTTTCGTTGTGTGAAAGCCGAAGCCAAAGCAGTAGTCATGGTGATCCCTGCCGATGGTCCGTCTTTCGGAATCGCCCCATCTGGAACATGCATGTGAACATCCCACTTTTCAAATACTTCTGCCGTTAGTCCTAATTGTTTGCTGTGCGCTTTTAGATATTCTAATGCAATGGTTGCAGACTCTTTCATCACTTCGCCGAGATTTCCAGTAATGGTAAATCTCCCCTTCCCTTGACTTAGACTTGTCTCAATATAGAGGATCTCACCACCAACCGAAGTCCAGGCTAACCCAGTCACAACACCAGCATATTCATTCCCTTCGTAGCTCTCTTTGCTATATTTCGGTTGACCTAAATATTCAAGAATCTCGGGAACTCCAATTTTTTTCTCGTACGGTTCTCCAAATGCGACTTTTCGAGCCACTCGACGAGTAACTTTCGCCAGTTGCTTATCCATCTCACGAACACCCGATTCTCTCGTATAGTCTTCAATAAGTCTGGTTAGCGATTCTTTGCTGAATTTTAGGGCGTTCTTTTTTAGACCGTGATTTTCAAGTTGTCTGGCAATAAGATGTCGTTGAGCAATCTCAACTTTTTCTTCCATTAGATATCCACTTACATCAATCAGCTCAAGTCTGTCGCGTAATGCAGGATGGATCGTGTTTAAAGAGTTTGCTGTTGCGATAAACATCACACGCGAGAGATCAAAATCTTGATCGATATAATTGTCGTGAAACTCACTATTTTGTTCTGGATCTAATACTTCTAAAAGTGCAGATGCAGGATCTCCATGAAAATCGCTAGATACTTTATCGATCTCATCAAGGATGAAGACTGGATTAGCTGTTCCTGCTTTTTTTAAGTTCAGGATGATCCGTCCAGGCATCGCACCGATATAGGTCTTACGATGACCACGTATTTCAGATTCGTCGTGAAGGCCACCAAGGCTCATCCGTACAAATTTTCGTCCCAAGGCTGAGGCCACCGATTTACCTAAAGAGGTCTTGCCAACACCCGGCGGGCCGTAAAGACATAGGATCGGAGACTTCATGTCGCCTTTTAATTTTAATACGGCTAGATGCTCTAAGATTCGATCTTTGACTTTCTCTAACCCGTAATGATCTTCATCGAGAATTCGTTCTGCGTTGTGAAGATCGAAATTATCTTCTGAATAGACGTTCCAAGGAAGGTCAAGAAGAGTCTCAAGATACCCCGATTGAACTGAATATTCTCCAGCAGCCGGGTTCATACGAACGAGTTTAGATAACTCTTTCTCGAAAACAGCCTTTATAGAGTTGCTCCATTTCTTATCTAAACTTCGCTTTTTAAGTTCTTCAATCTCTTGTTCGGAAGGCGATCCTCCTAACTC
>CAIVGL010000103.1 GCA_903905505.1 uncultured Bacteroidia bacterium
TCGAAATGGTCGTATTGGAAAACTCTTAACTGTAGAGTGTGGTCTTCCTGCAGGAACTCCTGACTATGGCAAGACAGGTAATCTTACTAATACCATGCCAGTACCTGCAGGTTTCGACTATCAGACATGGCTTGGTCCTGCTCCAGATGCACCTTATTGTCCTGCTCGGACTCATGTAAACTTCCGTTGGGTACTAGATTATTCTGGAGGACAGCTTACCGATTGGGGTGGTCATCATCCTGACATTGCTCAATGGGGAATGGACACAGAGCATACTGGACCAGTAAAAATTCAGAATGCAAAAGTGGAGTGGGCCGTTCATCCAATCTGGAATAGCGCTGCTCATTACTATTTCGAATGTGTCTATGCGAATGGAGTAAAGTTGATTATCTCGGATAAACTTCAGTCGGGTGTAACCTTCCGCGGTACAGAAGGATGGGCTCGAGGCAACAGAGGTAGTCATACCGTGTTCCCAGAGAGTTTAAGAGAAACAGTCATCAAGCCTTCAGAAATTCACCTTTATAAGAGTGATAATCATTTCCGTAACTTCATCGATTGTGTGATCTCTAAAAAAGAGACCATTGCACCGGTAGAAATAGCACATCGTTCTATAACCATGTCGCACCTTGGTAACATCGCTATGAAATTGCAACAAGATCTAAACTGGGATCCGAAAAAAGAGCAATTCATCCATAACGATCTAGCCAACAGCATGCTAAAAAGGAAGATGAGAGAACCTTGGGCTTCAATCTACAAACAACTATTAGTTTCATAAATCATCAGCTAGGCTTAGGTATGCTATAAAGCAACCTAAGTCTATTTTTAATTTATTAAAAAATACAAAATGAAAATTAAAAATCTGTTTTACGGCTTTGCAGTTTCAATGAGCTTTGTCCTTGGCTTTGTTCAAGTTGGCCATGCTGCGATAAATACAATCGACATTGCGAACAACCGTTCTGCTTGGATTAATTCACTGAAGCCAACAGCAAAAATCGGCGCCGAACTAACGATAACCGAAAATAACAAAGCAAATTATTCAATCCTACTCAGTAAAAAGCCAACAACTCAAGATCAAAAAGCGGCGGAGGATCTAAAGACCTGGCTTGAAAAAATCACCGGAGCAACAATTCAGATTGTTACGGAATCAAAAAATTCTAAAACCAGCGATCAAGTTATCAGCATTGGACAGACGCAACTTTTTAAGAAAAGCAAGTTAACTGCGAGCGCCGAGAACCTCAAAGATGAAGGTTATGGCATCGATCAGAAAGACAATGCTTTATTCATCTGGGGAGGCCGTACTCGTGGTGTGATCAATGGCGTATATGCGCTGCTGGAAGAAGACCTTGGATGCCGTTGGTATTCCAATGAATGTAACATGATCCCTTCGATTGGAACCTTGAAATTTGCGCCAGCATTGCGCACATTTGTTCCTGCCCTAAGCTGCAGAGATCCATTTTGGTATGTTGCCTTTGATGCAACCTGGTCATTACATAACCGCACAAATGCTCCTAGCGCTAAGGTTCCTGAGGAGTGGGGTGGCACAATTGATTATGGCGGCATGTTTGTTCACACCTTTCATAATCTGTTTCCTGAAGATGAGTATTTAGCGGCGCATCCTGAGTATTATATGCTGAACGACCAGAACAAGCGTGTTACAAACCAGCTTTGCACCACAAATCCAGA
>CAIVGL010000104.1 GCA_903905505.1 uncultured Bacteroidia bacterium
AGCAATTGTCCATTTCTCAAATAATCTAATCAAGTTAGGGTTTTATTACCAACACATCGATTGGAAAATTATTGTCCGATTTGGTATACCTTCGGTGATTGCTGCCTTTATTGGAGCTTATTTCTTAAATACACTCGCTAATTCGAATCCCATCTTGACCTACACACTTTATGAGAAGGTCAAGATTATTACTCCCATCAAACTCACCATTTCACTGCTATTATTGATCTTCTCCTTGATTGAATTAATCCCCAAGCTTTCTGGGATGCAATTCGACAAGAAATATATGCCACTTGGAGGGTTACTTAGTGGTTTCTTTGGAGGACTATCGGGCAATCAAGGGGCTTTGCGAAGTTCATTTTTAATTCGAGCTGGCTTATCGAAAGAACTATTTATCGGCACAGGAGTGGTTATTTCCTGTCTTGTTGACATCACACGACTCTCGCTATATGCCTCCACGACCCTTAAAAGCATTGATTCAACAAAGATGACACTATTGACTTTTGCCGTTCTATGTGCCTTCTTAGGGGTTTATATTGGAAATAAGGCGGTCAAAAAATAACCATCAAAACGCTACAAATCTTTGTTGCAATCGTATTATTGGTGTTTTCGGCTTTGTTAGGTTCCGGGATAATTTAGCCATAACGAATCGTTAGCTTCACGATTGCAAAGTAAATAGAGGCATATAGTCCATTCCGACTAACCAACTACGACTCCGTCTTTAATTTGGATCATACGGTCTGTAAGTCCTGCAAAATGGGTGTCGTGAGTTACGATAACAAAGGTCTGTCCAAATTTCTCACGCAGATTAAAAAACAGGCGATAGAGTTCCTCTTGATTGTTTGAATCTAGATTTCCAGATGGCTCATCGGCAAGGATAATGGAAGGGTTATTAATCAAGGCACGTGCTACAGCAACACGTTGTTTCTCCCCACCAGAAAGTTGTGAAGGCTTATGATCGAAGCGGTCGTTTAACTCTAGGATACCAAGAAGCTCTTTCGCACGATTTTCGACTTCTTTCTGTGGATTTCCAGCGATATAGCCAGGAATACATACATTTTCTAAAGCAGTAAACTCAGGTAGCAGGTGATGAAACTGAAATACGAAGCCGATCTCTTGATTTCGAAAGCGAGAAAGTTCTTTCTCGCCCATAGCAAAAACCTCTTTATTGTTGATCCAGACTTTTCCAGAATCAGGCTTACTAAGTGTCCCTAGAATCTGAAGCAAGGTTGTTTTACCTGCACCACTTGAACCTACAATCGAAACAATCTCTCCTTTTCGGACATGAAGTGAGATCCCTTTCAATACGCTAAGGTCTCCGTATGACTTAAGAAGTAGATCGGCTTTCAGCATCAGAAAAAAAAAGAAATTTAAAAAATCAAAGTTCAAAAAGCAAATTTCAAGTTTTGCCCTTTACCTTTTGAGTCTTGAATTTAAAATTATGGCTCAGAAAAATCAATTGGGAGTGCGATTCGGATCAATCCAGTTATCCACTTAGATTACAAACAATTCTCAGTCCTTCAGCTCTTCATCGATCTTACGTTTGGTTTCCGAAACCCCTTTTTCAAGTTTATCGGTCATCTTTGTAAGATCTTGTTTGATATCTGAGGTATGACTTTCGAATTCATTTTTCAGGTCGGCTGTTGCTTTATTGAATTCACGCATCCCTTTTCCAACGGTACGTGCTAAACCAGGTATTGCATCAGCACCAAAAAAGAGCAGTGCAAAAAAAACAACAACCATGATCTCTCCCCCACTAAAAAAAAGAAGTATCTGTCCCATATTCGAATTATTTATCACAAAGATATAAATTTTCCACCTTAAACGTTAGCCACTTCAAATGATTAAAAAAAAAGACCCGACTTCAAAAAAGCCGGGTCTTTTCTATCCATTTAGATCAGCTTATTTCTTTTCTGATTCTATTCTTTTGCTTTTAGGCAAAGAATCGTAAGCTATTGGAGTAGCAACAAACACAGAAGAATAAGTACCTACAAAAATACCAAATAACATCGCAAAGATAAATCCTTTAATAGATGTTCCTCCGAATAAGAAGATAGCCACCAACACGATCAATACCGTAAGAGAGGTACTAAAAGTACGGCGCAACGTACTATTCATTGCATCGTTATAGGTCTTCAACGTATCTTGTTTTGGATGGATATGTAAATACTCCCGTAAACGGTCATAGACCACCACCGTATCATTGATCGAATATCCCAGCACCGTTAAGATTGCCGCGATAAAGGATTGGTCGACCGATAGCGAGAAAGATAAATATCCATCGAGTAAAGAATACGTACCCAATAATATGATCGCATCATGCGCTAACGAAACTAATCCACCAATACCCATTGCCCAGTTTCTAAATCGGAAAGCGATATATAAGAAGATAATCAAAAGAGCAAAGATTACAGCATATATAGCTTGTCTTTTAATATCATCAGATACCGTAGGTCCCACTTTCTGAGAACTCATCTGATAATCCGTTAAAAATTTATCTTGAGAAACAGTTGCATTCAAATAAGGCTTTAATCCTTTGAATAATAATCCTTCGATTTCAGCATCAATGCTTTCACCATTTTCGGCAATCTTATAATCAGTTGTAATTCTAACTTGATTATTTCCACCATAAGTTTTCACTTCGGGAGCGTTTCCAAATGCACCAGATAAAGACTGGACAACAGATTCAACATTTACATCTTGGTCAAAACGGACAACATATGTACGTCCACCTTTAAAGTCAATACCATAATTCAAACCTTTAAAGGTTAAGGACAACACTGAAATAAGAAGTAGTGATCCTGAGAAGTAGTAGAAGAACTTACGACTTTGAATAAATGGAACGTTTGCATGACGCAACCACTCTTTAGACCAGTCTGTAATGAAGGTGATTTTTTTATTTTTATCCAACCAGCGTTCGAAAATCAAACGAGTAATAAATATTGAAGTAAATAAAGAGGTAACAATACCAATAATCAATGTAGTAGCAAATCCCTTAATTGGTCCTGATCCAAAAACATAAAGAACAATACCGGTAAGCAATGAAGTTACGTGACCATCGATAATCGCAGAGTAAGCATGCCAGAAACCATCTTTAATAGCTAGCTTCACACCTTTACCTGCTCGAACCTCTTCTTCAATACGCTCATAGATCAATACGTTTGCATCCACAGCCATACCAATGGTTAAGACCATACCGGCAATGCCAGGAAGTGTTAATACTGCACCAATACAAGCTAAGATACCTACCACAAAAACAAGGTTAACGCCCAGAGCCATATTCGCAGCTAGACCCGCACCTCGAGAGTAGAATACAATCATGTAAGTCAATACTAATAGGAAAGCGATAAAGAAAGAGATCATTCCACTTTGTATTGACTCTTTACCTAACGTAGGACCAACGATCTCTTCTTGAACAATATTTGCAGAAGCAGGCATCTTACCTGACTTTAACATATTTGCTAAATCTTTTGCCTCCTCAATGCTGAAATTTCCAGAAATCTCAGTACGACCATTTGGAATCTCACCCTGAACGGTTGGGAATGACTGAACATAATTATCAAGAACTACAGCAACACTCTTACCCACGTTTTCGCGAGTCATACGTTGCCATATCTTAGCACCCTCAGCATTCATATTCATCTCAACAACACTGGTTGCCTTATTTTGGCCAAAGTCTTGACGGGCGTCTACAACAGCATCGCCATCTAGAGGAGCACGACCATCACGATTTGTAACTTTAAGTGCAATTAACTGGAAGAAGTTACCCTCTTTTTCAGTTGGCTGTGCAGCCCACCTAAACAACATCGTTCTAGGGAATAGAGCTTTAATTTGTGGCAAAGAGAGATACTCACTTACTGTAGCGGTGTCTTTGCTATGCGCATATCCAATTACTGGACCTCTATATAGTTGACCATCACGCGAAGTGCTTGGAGAAAGAACAGAGAACAACGGGAAGTTTTTAGCAATCTCTTCTGTTGAACCAGCAGACAATGAATCTTTGCTTGTTTTTTTAACCTCACTTAATAAGTCAGTTGCTTTTGGCGAATCTTTCTTTTCAATAGGGGCAGTAGCTATAGTTTTAGAAGCCTCAATAGCTTTATTCGCTTCATTTATCTCACGTAGACGTTTATTGGCTTCTAAAAGGAAGGGGTAAACTTCACTATTCTCAGTGGTCTCCCAGAACTCAAGATTTGCAGTCCCTTGTAAAAGTTTACGAACACGTTTAGGATCTTTTACCCCAGGAAGCTCAACAAGGATACGACCTTTTGTTTGTAGTTGTTGGATATTAGGCTGAGCTACACCAAACCGATCAATACGAGTACGGAGGATCTGAAATGAATTATCAATTGCTGCGTCAGTCTCTTGACGGATAACTTTTAAAACATCCGCATTTGACGAATTAAAGTTTACTTTATCTCTAAGATCCAAGGTGTTAAAGATCGCTGCTAGCTTTGCATTGGGATCAACAGTCTCAAAAGCCTTTCCGAAAATTGTAACAAAATCGTCTTGACCATTGGTTAATTGATTCTTTCGTGCCAGTGCGATTGCCCTTGTAAATGTCGAATCAGAGCTATATCCTGACATCGCCCGAACAAGATCAACAACAGATATCTCTAAGGTAACGTTCATCCCACCCTTTAAATCCAGACCGAGTGGAATCGCGTACTCATTAACCTCACGATAGGTGTATTTATGTATTCCCAAGAAATTATAGACAGGCTTACTTGCGATAGAATCTAAGTAAATAGCTTCAGTTCGCTCAGCAAATGCCTCAGATTCCAAGGCAGTTGCCCCTACTTTCTTAATCTTAGCTTGTTTGATGCCATAAGCTTTTGCATCCTTTTCAACCTGGTAGGTAACAAAAGTGAAATACAACTGGTAAAAACATACTAAAGCTAACGAGATGGCTAAAAGCCTTATCAATCCTCTATTCTGCATTGGTTCAAAGGTTTAATTTTCTGTATTGAATTATAATAAATAGTTGAAAAACTCAAGAGGCAAAGATATTTATTTTTTCCACAATAAAATGGGTAAATTCAAATGTTTCACTTCTTAAAAGAGGCATTACGATCAAAGACATCATTTACAATCATCACCATGAAGCTCAAAAATCAAACTTTACCCCCCTAAAAATCAAAAAAACACCTTATTTACAATTATTTAACACAAAATAGTTGCATTTATATATTCAACTACTGTATATTTGTAGTACATTTTTTTTCATAAGTTTAGGTTTAGTTAGGTTAGTTAGTTTTAGTAAAAGGATAGAGCCGCCCGGTTCTATCCTTTTCAATTTAATCAAATAGATCAAGCACCTCAGCGCTTGAAATTGACCTCAATGGATCGTTAGCCAAAACAAATTCATTCGCAAGTTTTGATTTCCGTTCTTGAAGCTTTTGTATTTTCTGTTCTATGGAATTCTCTGCAATAAAACGATAGACAAAAACCTTCTTATCCTGACCTATTCGATGAGCACGACTAATCGCCTGCATCTCTGCAGCAGGATTCCACCACGGATCGGTGATAAAAATATAATCAGCAGCCGTAAGATTCAAGCCCACTCCCCCAGCTTTTAAGGAGATCAAGAATATTTTCTTATTCACATCTCCTTGAAAATCATCAATAATCTGTTTCCGATCGACCGTTTGACCCGTCAGCAGACTATACTCCCAATGGTGCTTTGAAAATTCAGCAGCAAAAAGCTTAAGCGATTTTACAAAGGATGAGAAGACTAAAATCTTGTGATTCTCCGCTACAAGAATTGACAACATCGCCATAATCTCATTAAATTTCCCTGATTCGAATTCAAACGTTCGATCAATTAACTTCGGATGGATTGCAATTTGTCGAAGGCGCGTTAAGGCTTGCAAGACATAAAATGCCGATTGGGTTAATCCCTCTGGGTGATAGTTCTCTAAAAGAGCATTTCGAATGGCCGATTTTTCAGATTCATACAAAGCCAATTGCTCAGCAGCCATCTCAACAAAGATGGTCTCTTCAGTGAGCGAAGGCAAGTCTTTTGCTACCTGCTCTTTGGTCCGACGCAGCATAAATGGGGCAATCAACTTATGCAACTGCTCTCGAGGCTCAGTTAAATTATCCCGTTCTATGGGCA
>CAIVGL010000105.1 GCA_903905505.1 uncultured Bacteroidia bacterium
TAAAAACAGAGAAGCAATCCTTTTAAAGATTTTATTTAAATTTAATAAAACCTTGAAAGACTTCGATTTCTAATTTTAAAATAGGTTGCTTGTTATTTGTTATTATGAGCGTTTAAAGCTATCTGAGTAATAAATTTTTTTAAATAGCTGAGACCTGTATTTCGCGAGATCAACGAAATATACATATCCGGCCTGATCAGAAAGTAACCCGTTTTTTTGATTCCCAACAGTGTGTATATCCCTGCGTTCGATGAATTGTTTGGGATTAGAAGAATACTGAGGTTAAACTGATCTGCAATTTCTTTGAGCTCATTGGTCAGGGAATCGGCTAGCACAATCAGATTAAAAGATTCGGAATTGAGCTTTTCAAAGATTGAAGATGGTTTTTCTGCATCGACCAGATCAAAATAGGGTAGTCGATCTCCGGGACACGGAGAGTGATGTAAAAAATGAAATCCGAATTCATGATGCGATAGAATACTCTTTCTGTAGTTAAGATTGATTTGTGAAATGGATCTAAAAAATCCTAAACGGAAGTTTTTAAGCCCTGAAATAAACGGAAATAAGAAGGTAAAAAAAAGCCTCAGAAATGACAACCGCAAAAATTTTACTGTCTTGCTGTTGCTTGTGAGTACCTTGAAAGCCAGATCGGCATAACGAGCAAATCCCTTGGATATCCCGAGCCTCTCTGAAGTGTAGCTATCAAGGATTGAAGGTGCAGCCTTTTGTTTAATTACAAATGCCATTTTCCACCCAAGATTAAAGGCATCCTGCAATCCTGTATTCATTCCCTGAGCTCCAACGGGAGTATGAACATGTGCTGAATCGCCGATTAGGAAGCAGTTCTGGCTCCGAATGTTTTCTGCCTGCTTTTGTGAAGAGCGTGTAACCGAAAACCATTGCTGACTTTGAAAATCAATATTCATTCGGGTCCACGTTTTAAAATTCTGCTCAATGACCTCGAAGGTTAGTTTTGACCGGTTGTCATATGCAGTTGGAAGATTACTGTCGATTCTCCAACGTGAACCTTTTATCGGAAAAAAACCGGTAACAGAAGAGCCGGAGAAAGCAAAACTTATTTCGCCTGGAATTAATTCGGATTCAGCTTCGCAATCAATAATGAAAATGGGATTTGGATAGCTCTTGCCCAGAAAAGGAATATGAAGCATCTGCCGAATTGAACTATTGGCACCATCAGCAGCAATGATATATTTAGAACAGATGACCTGTTCTGAGTTATCGCTTAGGGTAATTTTCGAGGTTACACGTTCATCTTGCTGGCTAAAACTCTGCAGTTCGACTTCTCTTTCGACCGTATGACCACGTTCACCGATAAAGTTAAGTAGCAGTTTCTCGGTCTGGGATTGTTCAAGCATCAGTAAATAGGGAAACTTTGATAGGTTTCCGCCCAAATTCTGGATTCCAGTACTTGAAATTTTTTTACCGTTGTAAATAATGTTTATCCGCTCTGCAATAACCCCTTGGGAGAGAGCAATCTTGGCAATTCCCATTTGTTCAAAAATTTCTAGCGTCCGGGCTTGTACGATAAGTGCCCCTGAATTTACTGATGAGGAGCTGTTTTTATCGATTATACGAAAAGGGATCCCGTGAACAGCCAACTGGCAGGCCATCATCAGACCTGCAGGACCTGCGCCAACAATGAGCACATCTGTTGTCAGATTACCTGCCTGACTCATACTTATCTGTTTTTCCAACAATTAAGAAGCGGAAAATCCATTCCTCACTAATCGTATAGCTGTCAAGACCTGATTGGCTTAGCAACTTATCCAGTTCCTTATACTGGAAACCCCGAAGTACTGAAACAGGGCCATCGTTCCGTGCAAGTTTTGTACCGTTGAAGATCCGCGTAAATAACCAGGCCGAATAATATGCCATTCGATTGCGCTTCAGATCGTTGATCACAAATCCCACTTTGGCCTTATCTTTGAAACACTCGAATAAGCTAAGGATCTCGGTATCGTTCAGATGATGGCAAAACAAGGAGCAAAGGACAATATCTACTGTTTTTACCTGATTCATATAATCTAGATAGTCGCCGGTAAAACCGCTAATTTCAGGATATTGGGAGCAGTGTCTGTTTAAATACGATATCGCATCTGCATTCATATCGACCCCTGTAAGCGACACCTTAAATTTGTGTTTTCGCGCCCAGTTGGCTATCGCCTTTAATGAATCACCACTTCCGCATCCAAGATCAACAATCTCATAGACCCTATCCCGGTCATTTATCAATTGACCTATTCCCTTTAAAGATATAGCATGCCCGCCTGTTGCCCGGTTTAGAATATCCAGCTCCCTGAGATTTTTATGCAACAGCTGTTTTGGGATATTCAGCTCATCAAGTAGCTCCTTCTGATCAGACCGGCTGCTAAATCTATTCTTCATAGGTAAATAGTGCAGATTCAATACTTAATCCAGGACCAAATCCAATTGAGAATAGCTTTTCTCCTTGCATATTTTTGCTCTGCATAATCTCATTCATTACAAATAAAATGGTTGGTGACGACATATTTCCGTAATCAGCCAATGTTTTATAGGAATAGCTCATGTCGAATTCACTGAGTGCTATTTTCTTTTTTACCGTATCCAATATTTTTTTCCCGCCTGGATGGATTGCCCACTTGGCAATTGAGGAAGGATTGAAATTCAATTTCTTCCCTGCTTTCACTAAAATTTCGTTCACTTCGCTGCCAATAAGTTCGGGAACTCCGGCATCTAAAACCATTTCAAAATTGAGCGGCGTTATATCCCAGCATATCAATCCTTTGCCTTTATTCAACAGGATTGAGTAAAATCCACTTATCGTCATCCCTTTGTAATTGTTTCGCTTAGCAGCTGAATCAGAAACTAGAAGAACTGCTGCTGCGCCATCTCCGAAAATGGTATTTGACAGCAGGTTATCGTGATTATCCTTTGGCTGAAAATGAATTGTGCACAATTCAGCACACACGATTAGGACCTTGGCATTTTCATCCGAACGGGCAATCAGATCGCCAATTTTCAAGGCATGAAAGGCGGCATTGCAACCCATGAAATTAACCGAGGTATGGAAGATCTCTTTGTTTAATCCCAGCTTCTCAATGATTTCAGTATCCAGCCCCGGCGCATAAATACCTGTACAGGAAACGGTAATTAAGTGGGTAATCTCGAATTCATGCAGGTTTGAATGGATTTTCTCCAGTGCATTTTGAATGGCATCCGTAGCGAGCGGAATGATATTTTCTTTAAATACATTCAGTCTTTTTTCAATATTTGGCTTATCTTGAGTATTAAACAGATGATTCGAATCGGATTCGTTGGTGCCAAAATCCGGAACGACTGAATATCGGTTGTTTATGCCACTATGATGGAAAAGCACATTTAGCTTGCGAGACGTTTGATCGTCGGAATAAGCTTTCTGCATGAAATTCAGAATGTCAGTCTGCCTGGAATTGTAAGAGGGAACAGCTGTTCCTATGGAAATAATTCTGCTCATGGTTAAAACCAATTGTAATGATTGTTTAGGATCAGCACTACAAAATAGGAATTCATGCAGACCGATGTGAGCAAATTCATCGTCATGGTATTCTCAAAATTTGCATGTGTAGTATCCTTTCGGACTTTACTAAACCAAACTGATAATTGGAAAATCACCGGTAGCTGGATTAATAAAAATAGAACTAGGGCCATTGGCTGATTCTTGCTGTTAAAGTAATAAAACAAGAATAGGGTTGCTAGGATGAATAACACGGCAGAGAATACAAAGGTGCCGATGTAGCCAAGCTTATAACTCATACTGATTACTCCATCATTTTTATCGGCCTCATGCTGATAGATTTGGGTAAGCGGGTAGATACTGCCAATAAAGAAACTGGCAACGCTCATGCAAATAATGCTATTAACGGTAAAATAGGAATTGAGCGAGTTGGTGGTTATTGCGTAGGAAGTCATTAAATAGACAAATGCCCCCTGGAAGATGAAAACAGTTAGAAATCCGATGATTGGATATTTTTTTAATCGCAGTTTTCTGTAACTGTAAGCCCTTGACATCAATACAAATATCAAAATATAAGCAGGGAAATAGGGGGAGACCAAAAATCCGGCTATGATTCCAGTGATATCCATCAAGAGTGTAGCATAAAAAAGATTTTCCGAAACTTTAGGTGGGTTCTTCAATCCCCCGATACTCGTTTCGTCCTTATCCTGGTAACTGTTATAACCGTTACATGATGGGAATATCACTAGATGCAAAATAATAAAAGCGATAATGGTGGTATACCAGTTTACCTGCTCGGACTGACTTAATGCAAATAAAAATACGGGCATTAGGAAAAATGAAAACGGCAACCGCAGATGCTTAATCGTATTTTTATCAAACCAGGATAATAGATAAATCTCGCTCATCTTCTTTTTATTAAAAAAACAAAGTAATTATAAAATTGTTCCGAAAAATAGGGATCTCAAATCTAAATATTTTACTCAAATGCGCTTAAAAAAGCGGAAATGATTCCTTAGTTTTTAAAGATATCTGTTGATATTCTTTGCAAAATCAAAAATGGTGTTTCCAGGGATTCTGCCGACTGATGCTTTGTTTTCCGAAATAATCTGTTTTGAGGTTCGCTTTTCAAAACTAATTTAGGGGAAGAGCTTTAGATATTCCCACTTGACGAAAAGCTACTACTTACTCTCTTTAGCTGCCTTCGTATCTCGGTATTCCCCGGTATAATATTTAACTCCGATTGCATCATATCGTTTGTGCATTTCTGTGATCCGTTTAACGAAACTATCGAAATTCTTGAGATTTGCTGGAGACCAACCTGTCTCGGCAATGGCAAATGTTCGGGGATACGCCATGTACTCCAGAAGTTCAGGAGTCTGAATTTGTTCAGTCCATAAACACCCTTCCAGTCCCAAGATATGTTTCTGCTCTATGGCTGAAAGCTCTTTGGGTAATGGATCGTAGCTGTAAGTTAATTCTAACGGAACATAGCCACCAAGCGCGATCGGTTGATTGGTCCGGTCTTCGCATTGGTAATAGCAGAAATAGGTGTATTTCCCTGGAGTCATAATAACATCATGACCTGATTTAGCCGCAGCGATGCCACCCTCTTCGCCTCTCCATGACATGACCGTAGCTCCAGGTGCAAGACCACCTTCTAAGATCTCATCCCATCCGATGATATTACGACCTTTTGAACTGACAAACTTTTCAATTCGTTGAATAAAATAACTCTGCAACTCTAACTCGTCTTTAAGCCCCTGATCTTTGATCCGCTTTTGACATTTGGCGCAATCTTTCCAACGTTTCTTTGGACATTCGTCGCCACCGATATGAATGTATTGGGATGGGAAGAGGTCCATAACCTCAGTCAGCACATCTTCAACAAATCCAAAAACCTGATCGTTACCGGCACAGAACACATCCTCTTCGACGCCCCATAGTTTACGAACTTCAAATGGACCGCCAGTGCAGGAGAGTTGAGGATAAGCAGTTAACGCCGCAATCGAATGACCAGGCATCTCAATCTCAGGAATTATAGTGATGAATTTTGCTTTTGCATAGGCCACAACTTCTCGGATCTCAATCTGACTGTAAAAACCACCATAAGGTATTCCGTCAAAGGTGTTCCCAGTTTTCTTTTGCATTCCTGCAACAGTCTCTTTTCGGTAAGCTCCAATCTCGGTTAGCTTAGGGTATTTCTTAATCTCAATTCTCCACCCTTGATCTTCGGTCAGGTGCCAATGGAAATTATTCAGCTTATGCATGGCAAGCATATCGATGTAACGCTTGATATTTTTTACAGGAAACAAATGGCGACCTACATCAAGATGCATCCCCCGATAGGCAAAGCGAGGCTCGTCAGTTATGGTGCAGGAAGGTACCGAAAGCTTTAGATTTGCCACTAATTCGGCTTTTTCAACTTCTTCGGGTAACAATTGACGAATAGTTTGCACGGCATAAAATAGGCCCACTGCACTCTTCGCACGAATCGTTATCCCTTTGGAGGATACATCTAATACATATCCTTCATTATTTTTTATTGAACCATCGATAAGCATCACAACCGAACCTTTGAGCGATTTATCCCCTTGGGAAATTGCTACGTTGTTGCCAGTCGGATTTTTTACCAGTGCTGCCAGCAGTTCTGCTGATAACCGAGTCTGCTCATTCAAGGGCGAAACTAGTATCTTGGTCTGACCGGAAAAGGTAAATGTGCCAGTGCCCCAAACTGCCGATGCAGGAGCAGGAATAAGTGATTTTTTAGCCTCCATACTCTTCACGTGTAATGGAATTGCAAAAAATAGGAATAGTATTGTAGTCAATAAAATAGAGGTTTTCATCGCCGATGTTTGCTTTAAGTTTAGGGTAAAATTAAACGTTTTTTAATATAAAATTTTTAAGGTTAATATTTAATGTGCTTTAGGCAAAATAGCATAAGTATTTGGCCTCCGCTGATTATATTTTTAGCTCTTTCCAATCTATGTTTTTTGGGTAATTAAACGAACGAATTTAAGAGACAACGAACAGACTAAATTTAGTTATTATGAAACTTATAAATGGATTTAAATATGCATTAATTACACTTTTTATTGGTCTAAACGCGAATGTTATTGCCCAAGAAAATTTCTTGTGTCAGGGTGCATTTTGGACTGAAGATCAAGGGAATAAAATGTTGAAGCAATTTGCTTCCACCTGGCATGACAAGGCTTCATGGGAAAAGCGTGCTGCGATCATTCGGACTGGTATTACTGAGGGGATGAAATTAAACCAGATGCCTCAAGGTGGAAATGATTTTAAGTTATTAGTTACACATACGTTTAAGGGTGACGGATATATTGTTGAAAATGTTGCAATTGAGAGTTTTCCTGGGTTTTATATCACCGGGAATATCTACCGTCCTGACAAAGCCACCAATAAGTGCGCTGCTATTCTAAGTCCTCATGGTCATTGGAAGAATAGACGCTTGATGGCTGAAGTGCAGGCTCGTTGTGCGGTACTCGCTCGCATGGGAGCAGTCGTTTTTGCTTACGACATGGTTGGTTACGCCGATGCAAAGCAGGTGACGCATGATATCTCGATCGCTCTATTATTGCAAACTTACAATAGCCGTCGAGTACTTGATTATCTAATCTCTCGTCCAGATGTTGATGCTGAACGGATTGGTATCACCGGTGAGTCGGGAGGAGGAACTCAGACATTTGTGCTAACCGCGATAGATAATCGAATTAAAGTTTCAGTCCCTGCAGTGATGGTGTCTGCGCATTTCTTTGGTGGATGCACCTGCGAGAGTGGCATGCCAATTCACAAAAGCAAATCGCATCAAACTAGTAATGTTGAGATTGCCGCCCTTTGTGCTCCACGTCCTATGTTGATCATCTCGGATGGTAACGACTGGACCAGA
>CAIVGL010000106.1 GCA_903905505.1 uncultured Bacteroidia bacterium
CAATTATTAACTCCACAAAAACTTTAATCAACCTTTTTTAAAGGAAAAATGCTTTTCATGAAATTGTAGAACGATAATCTTTTTATCTTGCCTTCATACGATCCTAAAATCGTGGTGCAAATGTAAAAGGTTTTTCAACACTCCATTCACTAAAAACGAAAAAAAAATAAAAAATATTCTACCTGAAATAATCAGCTATCATACAAATAGATACAACGACCAAGAAGATCTGAAAACAGCATAAAACTTCAGCAAACAAAGAATTTATCAACAAAAAAAGCAACTCAAAACGCTTGAAATCGTCAAGAACAGTAAAAACCTGATATAAATCACAATTGTCAAACAGGCAACAAAATCAGAAAAATAGCATCCATACTGGTCATGATGTAATATAATTCCTAATTATGCTATTTTTACATCTTATAAAATCTATAAAAAGTGTCTGATTGCATCGTACTAATTCCTACGTATAACGAGAAAGAGAATATCTCTCAGATAATACTCAAAGTATTATCTCTGGAGGGAAATTTCAATATTCTAATTATAGATGACAACTCACCTGACGGGACAGCTGCAATTGTAAATGATCTAAAAGCACTACACCCGGATAGATTACATCTTATTTCAAGAAAGGGGAAGCTGGGCTTAGGCACAGCCTATTTAGCAGGGTTCGAATGGGCACTTGCAAACAACTACACCTATATCTTTGAGATGGATGCCGATTTTTCGCACGACCCGAATGATCTCATTCGACTTAAAGAGGCTTGCGAAAACCAAGGTGCTGACTTAGCCATAGGATCTCGTTATATATCGGGAATCAACGTTATAAACTGGCCATTAGAAAGAGTTCTAATGTCATATTTTGCATCGGTATACGTCAGAAAGGTAACCGGGATGAAGATTATGGACACTACAGCTGGGTTTATCTGTTATAAAAATACAGTTTTAGAAAAAATAGGAATAGAGAATATTAGGATGAAAGGATATGGCTTTCAGATCGAGATGAAATTTAAGACATGGAAGCATGGATTTAAGATCGTAGAGGTCCCCATCATATTTACAGACCGCAAAGACGGCGTGTCAAAGATGTCTGGAGGGATTTTCGGAGAGGCATTTAAAGGGGTGATCTGGATGAAATTGAAAAGTTATTTTACGAAATACCCAAAAATTAGCAATACAACTAACCAGTAATAACCTCCCTTGAAATCGACTTTTCGTTTTATAAGATAAAAACTACAGCACAAAACGATTCTGATTCACTAATTTTATTTAATTTCACTTAACCAAAGGGCAACCTTGAGTAAATAACCTAAACAAGAGATATTCAATATGAGAGACATCGTCATCAAAGATGCCAGAGTTGTAAATGAAGGTAAAACATTAAGAGACACCAGTATTCTTATCCGCAATGGGGTCATAGAAAAGATATTCAGAGATGAAGTACCAGCAAATATTCTTGCTCAAGCCGATGTCATAGATGCGGGAGGAAAACTGCTGTTACCAGGAGTTATTGACGACCAGGTTCACTTTAGAGACCCTGGACTTACTCACAAAGGAGATATAGAAACCGAGTCGCGTGCTGCAATTGCAGGCGGTATCACGACCTTCATGGAGATGCCAAATACGATTCCTCAAGCCACAACACAAGAACTATTAGAACAAAAATACACCAGAGCCTCTCAAGTATCATTGGCTAATTATTCGTTTTATATTGGCGCAACAAATGACAACCTAGATGAATTATTAAAAACAAATCCATCTAATGTCTGCGGAATAAAGGTCTTTATGGGATCCTCAACAGGCGATATGTTAGTTGATAACGTAGACACTCTTTCGGCACTTTTCTCCAAATCGAAAATGCTTATTGCAACCCACTGTGAAGACGAGCAGATCATACAAGCCAACATTGCATTAGCGAAAGAGAAGTATGGTGAAGAGGTTCCAATTAGTGAACACCCGAAGATCAGAGATACTAGCGCCTGTTTTAAATCCACTTCAAAAGCCGTTGAATTAGCGAAAAAATATGGAACTAGACTCCACGTTCTTCACCTCTCAACGGCTGGAGAGATTGCCTTATTTGAGGCGGGGCCTGTGAAAAATAAAAAGATTACCAATGAAGCATGTGTGCATCACCTTTGGTTTTCTGACTCAGACTACGAAAGACTAGGGACTCATATCAAATGGAATCCAGCGATTAAATCAGCCAACGACCGATTGGCCATAATGAAAGGGATCAATGAGAACCGAATTGATGTCATTGCGACCGATCATGCCCCTCATACCTTGGAAGAAAAAAATCAAACCTATTTTAAGGCTCCATCTGGAGGTCCTTTAGTTCAACATTCGCTGATAGCGATGCTTGAACTGAGTCGCCAAGGGAAAATATCCATCGAGAAAGTAGTTGAAAAGATGTGCCATGCACCCGCCGATTTATTTGGCATCGAAAAAAGAGGATATATTAGAAAAGGATACAAGGCTGATTTAGTATTAGTTGACGCTGCAAGATGGACTGTCTCAAAGGAAAATATCCTTTCGAAATGTGGCTGGTCACCATTCGAAGGAGAGTCATTCTACTACTTCGTAAATCAGACATTCGTAAATGGAAACCTTGTTTATGAAAACAACAATCCAAAAGCTATTGGAACATTCCATGAATCTACGAAAGGTGAAAGAATTACATTCAATCGAAACCAGTCGTAGATTACTAATTGGAATTATTGCACTTGCCCTTTTTATAGCCTGTAATCAACCAAAAACGGAAGATAACCAGACTACTTTTGGGAAAATAACATCCGACTCCTATCTCGTTGCACAAGACTCAACAGATAGCTGGGGGCAAGAATGTCTGGCAGATTTTAAACGCAACGCCTTAATAGAAGAAGTTTTTACCCTGGTCTATGCGGGGAAATTGGCTCCTATCGATTACTTCACTGGAGAACCAATAAAAATATCCTCTTTGAAGCAGATGGAGGCCGAAAAAATCTTCACACGGAAAGATATTACAAAGATTCAATTTGAAGAATCGTGGGGATGGAACAAAACGACCAATGCATTTCAAAAGCAAATCATCTCGATGACTTTAGCCTATGAGGTATATAATGTTGAAGGGAAATCGAGAGGTCAAAAACCGATATTCAAACTGATTTTTAAAAAATAATCACCTACCGCATTAAAAATCGCGCCGCTGTTCTAGTTCGCTGCGAGACATAAACCACCCTATCTTTGGTCATTGAAGCGATCACTTCATCGGTATAGTAACGAATCGTCAACAGCTCTAAACCCTCATTATAACGGACAACAAAACGTTCTTTTAGCTGTGTGATAAAATCATCAAACCCATTCTCAGGCCTTTCTAGCGCGACAGAGAAATTCATCGCAGACTGTTGAACAAGATCAACCTTAATGCGGGTAGTTGAAAGAAGTCGATAAAAATCACTAATACTATCCTCAGCAATAAACGAGAAGTCAAGGGGCGAAATAGTTACCAAGACAAGATTCTCCTTCGAGATAAACACCGGAACATAATTCATCACATGGTCAATCTTGCAGATCACAGAACCTTCTAGCTCTGGAGCTAAAAACGACTTAACATAAAGCGGGATATTTTTTTCTACAAGTGGCTTCATCGTCTTCGGATGAATGACCTTAGCGCCATAGTAAGTCATTTCCGCGGCTTCACGATAGGACAAAGTCTCTAATTTCTGTGTCTGCTCAAACCGATTTGGATCGGCATTCATAATGCCAGGCACATCCTTCCATACCGTAACACTTTCCGCATCTAACATATTCGCAAGAATCGCAGCTGTATAATCAGATCCTTCTCGTCCCAAAGTAGTCGTCTGCGCACTTAATGTTGAACCAATAAAACCCTGCGTTAAGTAAATCCTTTGCTGATTAAAGTCAACTTGTTTCTTTAATAATTCGGAAGAAATAGCCCACTTTACATTAGCCTCACGCCAAGTAGAATCAGTTCGAATGACTTGTCGGATATCTAACCAGGCGTTTTTAATACCGATTAAATTCAAATAAGCACTCACTATTTTAGTTGATAAGATCTCACCTAACGAGACAATTTGATCATACTCGAAATCGTAATCCAAAGAAGGGGGAGCACTTAATCGCAGAGCTAGATTGTCCAGCATCATACTAATTTCCAGGTCTATAACTAGCGAATGACCTTGAAATAGAGTCTCTATTAGTGTGCCGTGAGACTTCCGGACTAGGTCAATTTTAGTGCGAACACCCTCCTTGTCTTCAATAAAATAAAAATGAGCCAACTCTTCGAGAGCATTCGTTGTTTTTCCCATTGCAGAAATAACCACAACCAGTTTACCGGAATAACTGCTAATAATTTTTGCAACATTACGAACCCCAGCAGCATCCTTAACGGAAGCTCCTCCGAACTTATAAACTCTCATAGTCTTCAGATTTATTATTCTACAATGACTAGGTGAAATTAAAAAATCATATGCAATAATAAAGGAATAAGTAAATAAATTTCACCCATATTAAGTACAAATAACAATAGGTTTAGATACTTGTTCCATCAGGTCACCAGCAATAGCTAAAGTCCCAGTCTATAACCGATGAGTCCAAGATATATTTTGTATCTTTGTTGACTCAGAACGGGAATTAAAAGATTACAAACAACACTATTACAATTTATTACATGGCACTTATTAATGAAAACTACCTGAAATTAAAAGCAGGATATTTATTCCCTGAGATTGGACGCAGGGTAAGAGAGTTTGCAGCAGCGAATCCAGATAAAGCAATTATCCGGATGGGAATTGGCGATGTCACACAGCCCTTATCGCCTGCGATATTAAAAGCCTTTCACGATGGCGTTGAAGAGATGGGGAACAAGGACACATTTAAAGGATATGGACCAGAGCAAGGCTATGACTTTTTGCGTGAAGCTATTGCCTTAAATGACTATCAGAATCGTGGTGTTGCCATCTCTGCCGATGAGATTTTTGTCTCAGACGGTTCGAAATGTGATACCGGAAACATCCAAGAGATCTTTGGGAATGAGAATATCATTGCGATCTGTGATCCAGTATACCCTGTCTATGCTGATACCACAGTCATGTCTGGAAAAACAGGTATCTGCCAAGAGAATGGTTATTTCGACAACATCGTTTATATGCCCTGCAACGAAAAGAATGGCTTCACACCCGAACTGCCATCGCAAAGGCCTGACTTAATATTTCTTTGTTTTCCAAACAATCCTACAGGTACCGTTGCGAGCAAAGAGATCCTAAAACAATGGGTTGACTATGCTATCGCCAACAAAAGTATTATCCTATACGATGCAGCCTACGAGGCTTATATTACCGAAGATTCAATCCCGCACAGCATCTTCGAAATCGAAGGGGCGAAGCAAGTGGCCATTGAGTTTAGAAGTTTCTCTAAGACTGCTGGTTTTACAGGCACACGCTGTGCATTTACGGTGATTCCCAATGAGCTAATGGCCTATGATCGTCAAGGGAACCAAGTGGCAGTTAAACCACTTTGGATGCGTCGTCATACCACTAAATTTAATGGCGTCTCCTACCCCGTTCAAAAAGCTGCCGCAGCAGTTTATTCAGACCAAGGAAAAAAAGAGGTTAAAGAACTGATTAACTATTATTTAGAAAATGCAAAAATCATCCGCGAGAGTTTAGCTCAATTAGGATATACTGTATTTGGCGGCATCAATGCACCTTATGTATGGGTCAAGACGAAAAACAACCTTACCTCATGGGACTTCTTCGACAAGCTGCTTAATGAAGCAAATTTAGTTGGCACACCTGGATCGGGATTTGGTCCATCGGGAGAGGGATATTTTCGGTTTTCGGCTTTTGCCAACCGAGAAGATGTTCTTCAGGCTATGGAGAGGGTTAAAAATCTGAACTATTAACTCTGCGCCTTTAAACGCGAATTAAATTACTGGACAACAAAAGAATAACTTACAAGAGAATTAGGTACGATACGTCACATTCGTTTTGGAAAAACCATCTAAATGACAAAAAATAATCTTCTATTCGCTGCATTACTTTTTTTCATGCTTGGGTTTAGCGAATCGGCTAAATGTCAATTATTTTTCCCTGAAGACATGATCAATGTTAAAGGGCAAATTGTTGACGAAGCCAGCAAGGAAGGGATCGGCTATGTTCAGGTTTTAATCATGCGCATTCGTGGAGGAACCATGACTGATGCGACAGGGAAATTCTCTATTCAAGCCGACCCAATGGACACCATCACGTTTAAGTCGTTGAATTACAAAGACAAAAGAGTTCCTGTAAGCGAAATTGTTCAGAACGAGAATGGAACTGCCATAATCACCCTCTCCTCTGCGCGAATTTTATTGAATCCAGTCGAAGTTCAAGGATCTGGACCTAAGGTTAATATGCATGGTATTCCGGTTGGCAAATCGGTAAATGTACCGGTGGAATTAAGAAGTGATTATTTTGCTTCAAAGCCAAAAGTACTTGCTGCGCTATCGAATCCACTGTCCTACGTGTCGTATTACTTAAGTAAGGATGAGAAGGAAAAGCGAACAGCATTAACGGCTATTCACTCAGAAAAAGATTGGCAAATTCTCTCTTTGGTGTATAACAAAGATGTAATTCAAAAGGTTTCAGGGTATAATGGTGAAGCGCTGGAGGATTTTATGCTCTATTGCAATGCGTTTAACGCCTTACCAATTAATGCCAATACTTATGATGTAGAAACAAGAATACGAGAATTGCTCGTTGAATACATCGCCAAACAAACGAAGGCTAAATCATCGAAATAGTGAATCTGCCCAGCTATTCTGACGTGGTCAAGGCTCATCAACTCATTGGTGATTTTATTCATAAGACTCCAATAATGACCAGTTCGGCCATCAACAAACTTATTGGAGCAGAGTTATTTTTCAAGTGCGAGAACCTTCAAAAGACAGGGGCATTTAAATTCCGTGGGGCATGCAATGCCGTTTTTTCGTTGTCGGAAGAGGAAGCAAAACGTGGCGTTGGCACTCACTCGTCGGGTAATCATGCCGCAGCACTTGCCTATGCAGCTTCGCGAAGAGGAATAAAGGCCCACTTAGTGATGCCCTCCAATTCATCAGAAATAAAAAAGAGAGCAGCTGCTGGCTATGGTGGACTAATCACGTACTGCGAACCGACGCTTGAAGCGAGGGAAAAGACCTTGGCCGAAGTTGTCGCACAAACTGGTGTTACTCCTGTTCATCCGTATAATAACTTCAAGGTAATTGCGGGTCAAGGAACTGCTGCAAAGGAGTTATTAGAGTCGCTTCCAGATCTAGATGCAGTAATCTGTCCTGTAGGAGGAGGAGGATTGCTTGCAGGGACCGCTCTGTCGACAAAGGCACTATCAAAGCATTGTCAAGTAATAGCTGCTGAGCCCAAGAATGCTGACGATGCCTATCAATCCTTTCAGGCAGGTTATCTTATTCCTTCTAATAATCCGAAAACAATTGCCGACGGCTTGCTAACCTCTTTAGGAGAGCCTAACTTTGAAATAATCAGGGAGAAAGTTGATCAGATCATAACGGTTTCTGAAGAGTCGATCGTGGTAGCGATGAGAATGGTCTGGGAACGGATGAAGCTCATTATTGAGCCCTCTGCTGCAGTAACGCTGGCTGTTCTATTGGAAAACAAAGCAGATTTCAAAAATCTCAGAATTGGTCTAATACTCTCGGGCGGCAATGTAGATCTAACAAAACTCCCATTCTAAGTAGATCTCAAACGAAACAGTAGGGTTATAAGCTTGTTCTTTTTAGAATTAACTTGCCTAGATAAAATTTTCAACTAAATTTGAAAAAAAAGCACCATTGGAGATCAATAAAACGATATTAGGAATAGACCCAGGGACCAATATTATGGGCTACGGAGTGCTTAAAATCACAAAAAATAAAGCTCAAGTAATTGCTATGGGGGTTATCAAGACCTCTGGATTTACTGGGCACTATGAGAAATTAAGTCACATATTTACTCGCGTCTTGTATTTAGTTGATGAATACAAACCTGATGAGACAGCGCTTGAGGCTCCCTTCTTTGGCAAGAATGTTCAATCGATGTTAAAGTTAGGTCGAGCTCAAGGGGTTGCGATGGCCGCTTCTCTCTACCGAGATGTTCCAATCTTTGAGTATGCTCCACTAAGAATCAAACAAGCAATAACAGGAAATGGCTCTGCTACGAAAGAGCAAGTTGCCTACTTTTTAAAACAAATGTTCAACATTGAGATTTTACCAAATGACTTAGATGCCACTGATGGTCTTGCGACAGCTGTCTGTCATTTTCTTCAATTGAAAAGCCCAACATCTGGAGGGAAGATAAAAAACTGGGAAGAGTTTGTTCGAAAAAATCCCGACCGGGTGAAGTAGATCAAAACTGAGACACCACAGAAGAGGCTATAGCCCCAAACTCTTCAGCAGTAAAAGTCAATTTAGGTTTTGAAAAGTCAATATCCCGCTCACTATTCAACGGAATAAGGTGGATATGTGCATGAGGTACTTCTAGTCCTAATACAGCCACCCCAATTCGCTTGCAGGGTAATGCTTTCTCCATAGCCACTGCCACCTTCTTTGCAAATAGGATAAGACCTGATAAATCAGCATCTGCAAGGTCAAAAATATAATCTGTTTCTTGTTTGGGAATAACTAACACATGCCCTTTTGCGACAGGGAAAATATCAAGAAAGGCAAGGTAATTCTCATCTTCTAAAACCTTATAGCAAGGTATTTCTCCTTTAGCAATTTTCGAGAAAATAGTCGACATGGAGATAATTTTCGAGTTTTAAACTCCTAACTCAATATTGATAATCTCAAATGAGATGCTTCCAGATGGAACTTGAATATCGACACTATCGCCGATTTTCTTCCCTAGAAGACCTTGTGAGATGGGTGTATTTACACTGATCTTTCCGATCTTTAAGTCTGCTTCATGTTCCGAAACAATGGTATAAGTCATTGTTGTATTATTCTTTTTATTCTTAATCGTCACCTTGTTCATGATCTGAACTACGTCAGTCTCAATCTTGGATTGATCAATAATTCGGGCAGTAGCTAGTTGGCTTTGCAATAAAGATATTTTAGCCTCGAGCATGCCTTGGGCATCTTTAGCAGCGTCATATTCTGCATTCTCAGAGATATCACCTTTCTCTATCGCTTCTCCTATATTTCTAGAAATGGCTGGTCGCTCAACATTGACCAACTGCTCTAGCTCTGCTTTAAGTTTTTTTAACCCTTCAGCAGAGATATAAGTAATTTTGCTCATCTAAAATTTATTAGTCTGGTATAATGTAAAAAACAAGAAGAACTCCGGCATGCCGGAACTCTTCCCGATCTTAATAAGTACAAATTTAAATAAAATCTTTAAGAAATGTGTACACCCTGCTGTTAAAAAAAATAATCGAACAAATTAGATCTCGCGACAACTAAAACGGAGCTTTAACTACCGAGAAGAATCAAAATAAAAACAGATTCAAATTATTACCTTTGCAATACAGAATAATTCTTAAATGACTCAACTGACCAAATATTTAGAAACAATAAGCTTAAGGCTAATCATTGCAATCTTGATATTGGGAAGTTGTGCCAAAGACCAGAACTCCTTCTTGCCTCCAGTCAAGATCAATTTAAGGATCTCCCTAGTCAACTATAATTTCTTGACTATACCTGGAAATTCAGTCGTATTTGAGAATCAAGGCGTGAAAGGGATCATAGTCGTTTGCATCAATCCTGACTTAGCCCAATACGCAGCCTATGACGCTTGCTGTCCGAATGAAAAAGATTATTCTGGTATCGTTACTGTGCAACCGGTAAAAAACTTAGTCACCCCTCCATTCACCATATTTGCCAGTGATTTCTTTGGAATTTGCAATGTCTGCGGTTCTAAATTCAATCTCATGGGTGGCGGACAACCAGTAAAAGGGCCAGCAACTCGTTATTTACAGCTGTACAATATTGTAAGTGGGATTGAAAGCCTAACCGTAACACGATAATAGAGGCATCAAAAAAGGGAGAATTTACAAATCCTCCCTTTTAAAATCCACTGATAATTTCTGAACTCTTTAGTACCTATAGTATTCGGGTTTGTATGGACCATTAGCTGATATACCTAGATATTCGGCTTGTTTTGGCGAAAGCACAGTGAGTTTAACACCGAGTTGCCCCAAATGCAAGCGAGCCACTTCCTCGTCTAAATGTTTTGGAAGGGTATAGACGCCAACCTCATAATTCTTAGTCCATAACTCAAGCTGAGCCAAGGTTTGGTTTGTAAACGAGCTACTCATCACAAAGGATGGATGACCGGTAGCGCAACCTAGGTTTACTAAGCGACCCTCTGCAAGTAAGAAGATGGCATGACCATCGGCATAAAGATATTTATCAACTTGTGGCTTGATATTTATTTTCTCGATCCCAGTCCATTTCTCCAAACGTGAAACCTGTATCTCATTATCAAAATGGCCGATATTACAAACGATCGACTGATCTTTCATACTCGCCATATGTTCGGCTGTGATCACATCGAGATTACCCGTTGTCGTCACAAAAATATTACCTTCAAGGACCGCCTCTTCCATTGTTTTCACTTCATAGCCTTCCATCGCAGCTTGAAGAGCACATATTGGATCGATTTCGGTTACAATAACCCTTGCACCATAAGACTTCATCGAATGAGCACAACCTTTTCCTACATCGCCATAACCAGCAATTACGGCAATTTTTCCGGCTATCATAACGTCGGTAGCGCGTTTTATTCCATCGGCTAAAGACTCCCGACAACCATAAAGGTTATCGAATTTCGATTTCGTTACAGAATCATTGACATTAAAGGCAGGGAAAAGCAATCGACCTTGCTCCACCATCTGATAAAGACGATGAACACCAGTTGTGGTCTCTTCCGACACCCCTTTTATCTCTTTTACTTGACGATGCCAGCGTCCAGCATCGGATTTAAGCACCGATTTAAGAATCGCATTTAGAGCTATCTCATCTTCCGCACTAACCTCTTCATCAAGTATCGTTGCATTATTTTCTGCTTCATAACCACGATGCATCATCATGGTCGCATCACCACCATCGTCGACGATCAGTGTTGGACCCAGGTTATTTCCAAAGTCAAGGGCACGCTCAGTACACCACCAATATTCGGCAAGCGACTCCCCTTTCCAGGCAAAGACAGGAATTCCAGCTTCAGCAATGGCTGCTGCAGCATGATCTTGCGTGGAGAAAATATTGCAACTACACCATCTAACACTAGCTCCAAGTTCGACCAGAGTCTCGATCAAAACAGCTGTTTGGATCGTCATATGCAATGACCCCATGATCCGAGAGCCCTTCAATGGTTTCTGTGCTCCATACTTCTGGCGAAGCGCCATCAATCCGGGCATCTCTTTCTCTGCTATTTCAATCTCTTTCCGGCCAAAAGATGCTAATGAAATATCTTTAACCTTAAAATTTTCGATCTGACTCATTCTGTATGTAATCTATTAGGTGGTAATTTGTTTATATAATGCGATAAAGTTATTTAAGACAAAAATTTCTGAGCACTAATCTGATCTTGCTCAAGTTGTTTTTTTAATTCATCCAATCCATTAAACCGTTGCTCATCACGAATTTT
Organism: uncultured Bacteroidia bacterium; assembly: GCA_903905505.1. Taxonomy (GTDB): domain Bacteria; phylum Bacteroidota; class Bacteroidia; order Bacteroidales; family Prolixibacteraceae; genus JAAFHB01. Next base: position 11,616 of record CAIVGL010000106.1, read on the forward strand.
ATCGACAAAATGCAGCGTGATGTCTGCATGATAAATATCTTGATCAAAATTCAGAATATGAACCTCAATAGTCTTATGATCGGCATTTGAATTAACTGTAGGCCGAACACCGATGTTAACCATCCCTTGATGGATTACGCCACCAACCTCAACCATTACGGCATAAACACCATCTTGTGGCACTTGCTTGGAAGAGTCATGGGTGTCAATATTGGCAGTTGGAAACCCAAGTTTCCGCCCTAGCCTCTGACCTTCAACAACCTCCCCTGTAAGTGAGTAGTTATACCCCAAGTAATTCTTAGCCAATTTAACATCTCCTTTATCAAGCGCGATGCGTATCTTTGAAGAACTCACTGTTTGATTATCAACAGATAATTGCGAAAGTTGTTCAACTTTAAATCCGAGTGCATTTGAGAGTGTTTGCAATGAATGAAAATCACCTTTTCGTCCTTGTCCAAAGCGATGGTCATAGCCCACCACCAAGCTTGATATTCCAAGCTGACCTACAAGCACTTGAGTAACAAATTCATCGTAAGTTAATCGTGAAAATTCGATTGTAAAAGGATAAATTACCAAATGATCAATACCTAGTGACTCCATCAAACGGATCTTCTCTTGCGTTGTTGACAACAAGCGCAAAGAGGCCTCATCAGGTGCTAACACTTTTCGGGGATGTGGGTCAAAGGTGAAAATTACCGATTCCCCATTATATAAGGCACTAAGACGCTTAAGTTCAGCTATAACTTCGCGATGGCCTAAGTGGACACCATCAAACGTTCCGATAGTAACAACAGCCCTATTGGCCTTAAAATTATTTAAATCGTAATGAATCTGCACGCCATACTGTTTTCAGACGGTAAAAATAGTCAAAATATAGCTACCGAAAAGACCAAAATCGAATATAATGAACTACAACAGCGAAGTATTACCAACCTAATTGATTGGTATTAACGAGGATTTTATACTTTTGTTGTTAGATAAGAAGCTAACAAACTCTGTTTTTGCGAGGATAAAAACAGATTGGAAAATAGATTAACATCAAACTACCAATGAAAAATACCATTTGTTTTATCATTCTACTGCTTTCGCTTGCGTCATGTGGTAAGAAAACGAACTTTACCATTTCTGGAAAATTAAGTGGAGGCGAAGGGAAGACTGTTTATCTAAGCAAACTATTATTAAGCAACCAGGCCAGTTCCGATTCGGTAAAACTCAATTCGCAAGGAGAGTTTCAACTAAAAGGGAATTGCTCTACACCAACATTTTACCTTCTAAAGCTATCAAAAAAGAGTTTTGTAACCTTACTCGTAGACTCGACAGAGCATGTGATTATTTCAGGATCATATGGCAATTTTACCCGCGACTATGGTGTTAAAGGATCAATTGGCTCTGAGAGTTTACGTGATTTAGACAACCGTTTTCACCGAGCGAAGAATCAGCTTGACTCCTTGCAAAAAATCATTGAGGCACAAAAAATAAACCTCGTAAATACCTCTAATTCTGAATCCCTAAAGACAAGTTACAATAGAACGATCACTAGGCATTCAGACTATGTTACCGCTTTTGTGAAAAACAACCCATTCTCCTTGGTATCGGTGTATGCCTTATATCAAAAATGGAATGAGACAAATTTTGTGATCAATGACCTGCAAGCCATGAAAGTTGCAGCCTCTGCCCTATTTTCTGTTTATCCTAAAAATGAGCAAGTTGGAGCCTTGTACAATAATACGTTGCAGTATATTAAGGAGGAGAGATCTCGAAATTTCAACAATGCAATAGAAACCAATGCCGTTAACTCTCCAAATGTAATTCTACCTGATGTCGATGGTCATAAACGAGATCTCTGGTCGCTACATGGGAAATACGTCCTACTCCATTTCTGGTCGGCAAAAGACAGAGGTTCAAGAATATTAAACCCAGTATTATCTGAAGTATATCAAAAATTTAAAAACCGGGGATTTGAAATTTTCATGGTCAGTGTTGATGACGACAAATCTGCATGGACGGAAGCCATAGTGGAAGATAAGCTAAATTGCATCAACGTGGGTGATATGAAAGGAAGTTTTCAAGCTGTATCGAATTACAATGTGCAGGAGCTCCCCTTTAATTACCTATTAGACAAAGAGGGGAATATTATAGCACGAAACCTCAAAGGCCCAGCAATAAACCAAGCCTTAAGTACCGTATTAAAATAAAACGAAAATCTAGCTTTTAGTTGAGCTAACCTATATTCATCAAGTTTTGAATCAAACCAAGAAAATATATTTCGCTTCTGACGTGCATCTTGGAGCTGCAGCTTTAAAACATGGTCGCGAAAGGGAATTAATTTTTGTAAAGTGGTTGCATGAAATAAAAAAAGATGCTGCTGAGCTTTATTTGCTTGGTGATATCTTCGATTTCTGGTTTGAATATCGAACGGTTGCGCCACAAGGGTTTGTTCGTGTGCTTGGAGCCCTAGCTGAGATCTGCGACAGTGGCATACCTGTCCACTTTTTCACCGGCAATCACGACATCTGGGTATTCGATTACCTACCACGAGAAACGGGGATGATTATCCATCGGGAACCGCTAGAGACCGAACTTTTCGGAAAAAAATTCTTTTTAGCTCATGGTGACGACTTAGGCAAAACGGATTGGAAATATCAAGTTCTAAACCGATTCTTTAAAAACAGTTTTGTACAGTGGTCATTCGCTAAATTTCACCCCGACTTGGGTATTCGCTTAGCAAACTATTGTTCTAAAAACAGCCGGATTAATCAAGGCATTGAAGGCCCTGGATTTCTTGGTGAGGACAAAGAACATCAGCTAATTTATGCAAAAAAGAGGCTAAAAGAGACCCATTTCGATTACTTCGTAATGGGGCATCGGCATATTGCACTAGATTTTGATCTCTCCGAATCGAGCAAATTAATCATCCTTGGAGATTGGTTTAAAGTTTGCACCTTTGGTGTCTATGACGGACAGACATTTAAACTTGAAAAGATTACAAATGAATCGCTTATGAATAAGTAAATAATCCATATGAGTAAGAAAATCTATACCATTATTGTTGGAACTGGATCGTACATACCGAAAAAGATTATTCCAAATGATTTTTTCTTAGATGCGGAATTTTATGATCCAGCAACGAATAAAAAATTTGAAATTCCCAACAGTGAAATCATTCGTAAATTCTTTGAGATCACAAACATTCAAGAGCGTCGATATGCCGAGAACGACCAAGTAACCAGTGACCTTGCCACCTTAGCAGCCCGCGATGCCTTCGCAACATCGGGTATCGATCCAGAAAGCATCGAGTTTATTCTCGTGGCTCATAATTTTGGAGATATGACTCATGGCCTAGTTCAGACCGATGTCTGTCCAGCATTGGCCAGTCGGGTAAAGACAAAACTAGGTATCCTGAAGCCCGACGTTTTAACCAATGACGTCATCTCAGGCTGTCCAGGATGGACCAATGCGATGATCATTGCCAATGCTTACATTGCAAGCGGAACCTTTAAGCGTGGACTAGTTGTCGGTGCAGATGTGTTATCGCGAGTTGCCGATCCATACGATCGTGACAGTATGATTTTCTCGGATGGCGCAGGAGCTGCAATTGTAGAAGCGGTTGAAAGTGATGTGCCGGTAGGCATTCTATCGCACGCATTTAGATCTGATGATGATCATGGCATGCTCAATATGGGATTCTCTGTTAACAAAAATGTGTCTACAGACCATCAATATCTAAAGATGCTAGGATCAAAGGTCTATTCCTATGCGTTAAGCACTGTTCCTGGCGTTGTAAAGGCGAGTTTAGACAAAGCGGGGCTCTCGCTTGAGGATGTCAGCAAAGTACTCATCCATCAGGCCAATGAGAAAATGGACGAGGCAATTCTTAGCCGAGTATTCAAATTATACGGGAAAACAGAGTATGATAAAGGGATTATGCCGATGACGATTCAACGATTTGGAAACTCTTCGACTGCTACTGTCCCTACCCTACTGGATCTTGTACTCAAAGATAAGATGAAAGAGCATGAGATTAAAAATGGCGATGTGATTATTCTTACATCAGTGGGCGCTGGAATGACGATAAATTCGATTGTTTACAAAATGCCCAACTAAACAAGTTACAATCCAATAAAAAAGGTCGTTATGCAATTGCATAACGACCTTTTTTATCACCTATATTTAAGAATTAACCCGCTTGCAAACGAATTGCACTAAGCTTATCAATTTTTTCGGCAGCGAACTCAGGTGTTATAACGATCTCTTTGCTCGAGCCAGAAGGCATCTCGAACATCACATCCATGATTACCGTTTCACAAATAGCTCTTAATCCACGTGCACCAAGCTTAAATTCAATGGCTTTATCCACGATAAGATACAAGGTCTCCTCTTGAAAAGTTATTTGAATGCCATCCATATTAAACAGTTTCTCATATTGTTTAATAATGGAATTTTTTGGCTCGGTTAAGATTCTTCGCAATGCATCTCTTTCAAGATGATCGAGATAAGTTAACACCGGCAAACGGCCCACAATCTCAGGAATAAGTCCAAAAGAGCGTAAATCTTGGGGAGAGACATATTGCAATAGATTATTACGATCGACTTGCCCATTTTCTAGACTTGCCTTATAACCTACAACTTTGGTATTAAGCCGTAATCCAATCTTTCGCTCAATCCCTTCAAAGGCGCCACCGCAGACAAACAAAATATTTTTTGTGTCGACAGGGATCATTTTTTGTTCTGGATGCTTGCGACCACCTTGAGGCGGAACATTGACGATTGATCCTTCAAGCAGTTTAAGCAGGCCTTGCTGAACACCCTCTCCAGAAACGTCGCGCGTTATCGAAGGATTGTCTCCTTTTCGCGCAATCTTATCGATCTCATCAATAAATACGATCCCACGTTCAGCGGCAACTACATCATAGTCGGCAGCCTGAAGCAGACGCGTTAATAAGCTCTCAATATCTTCACCAACATACCCAGCCTCTGTCAATACGGTTGCATCGACAATGGTGAATGGGACATGTAACATCTTTGCAATTGTCTTAGCCAACAATGTTTTGCCAGTTCCCGTAGGTCCCACAAGGATAATATTTGATTTTTCAATCTCCGTACCATCATCGTCAACAAACTGATTAAGTCGCTTATAATGGTTGTAAACAGCAACCGACAACACTTTTTTTGCATCGTCTTGGCCAATTACATATTGATCTAAAAACTCTTTGATCTCTTTGGGCTTCTTGAGTTCAACCCCTGCCAGTTCAAAGTTTTTATTTTTCTTAAACTCTTCTTCGATTATAGTATGAGCCTGATCGATACAATTTTCGCAGATATGGCCTTCCATACCGGCAATAAGTATACGAACATCTTTCTTGTCCCTACCACAAAACGAACACTTATCCATTTTTTTCATTCTGCAATTTAAAGATTAAATGCGTCGAAAGTCTCCTGCGGTTTATTTTTTAGTCCGCACAAGGATATCGTCAATCATGCCGTAATCTTTGGCTTCCTGCGAAGTCATCCAATAGTCACGGTCTGAATCTAGTTCAACTTTTTCAATGGTCTGGCCAGAATGGGTCGCAATAATTTGATATAACTCTGTTTTCAATTTAGCAATCTCATTTGCAACAATCTGAATATCGGAAGCCTGCCCTTGGGCTCCACCCATAGGTTGATGAATCATAATTCGCGAATGCTTTAGCGCAGAGCGTTTACCTGTTGTGCCAGCAGTCATAAGAACAGCCGCCATAGAAGCCGCCATACCTGTACAGATTGTTGCGACATCGCAATTGATATATTGCATGGTATCGTATATCCCTAACCCCGCATGCACGGAGCCTCCAGGAGAGTTAAAATAGATCTGAATATCTTTACCTGGATCAGCCGACTCTAAGAAAAGCAGCTGAGCTTGAATGATGTTAGCCACATAATCATCGATAGCAATACCTAAGAAGATAATACGATCCATCATCAGACGTGAGAAAACGTCCATCTGTGCTACGTTTAACTGCCGTTCCTCGATGATTGTTGGTGAAATATAGGCATTGGCATAGATCGATTCATATTTATATAAATTCAGACTACTGATGCCTAAATGCTTGGTTGCATACTTATGAAATTCGGTATTGTTTGTGCTCATAATCAACTGCTTTAAAATAAAAAAACTCTGCATGAAATTAATTCTTAGAAACGTAGACTAAAAATTAATTTCACACAAAGTTACAAAACTTACTCCGATTAGTTCGTCCTAGTGTTTATTTTTCAAATAATTCGTCAAATTCCTTTTGAGAAACCTTTTTCACCTTCACGCCAACTTTCTCCTTAACTAGTTCAAGAACCTTATCTTCGACCTTTTTCTCCGCCATTTTTTGACGTTGTTCCTTATTTTGAAGAATAGATTGGGCATAATTATCAAGGTATTCGTCAGGGACATTCGACATACCATATTGTTGAAATTGCATCCGTGCCATTTCACGAGCCATAAGGGTAATATCGGCCTCCTCGATACGAATCTGGTTATCCTTCACGATCTTGCTTTTGATCAAGGTCCATTCCAAATCTTTTCGGAAATGATCGAACTCTTCCTCTATTTGAGCGGCAGTAACATTTTCGTTGGTCTCTACCAACCATCGCTTTAGAAAAGCTTCAGGCAGACGCATGGAAACGGCTTTCGTGAATGCATCTTTTGAATCAAAAGAGAAACGATATTCACTTGAATAAACAAGATTCTCTTTAAGTTCAGACTTAACCTTTTCGCGCAAGGCGTCAACGGTGTTTACATCAGTCTCTTCACCAAATATCTTTTTAAATAGCTCTTCGTTCAAAACTGCAGGGACAAAAGTGTTAATCGTTTGAATGGTAAAGCTAAAATCACCGAGAACTGCAGCAACCTCGTCGTCCTTGATTTTCAACAAGTGGGCTACTTCCTGGTCATTGTTCAGAGCTTTCTTCAGATCAAACTTAAGCACATCACCAACTTTGCTTCCTTTGAACTGTTTCTGAATAGACTTATCTTTAATCAACTGCACCGACATCTGCACGCCAGCTGATGTAATTCCCCCTTCAAGGGCATTTCCAGCTGAATCCAACTGAACGAAATCACCATTCGTTGTTTCTTTATCGCCAACCACCTCAGCAGGAATATTTTCTCCAAATCGATTTGCATATCCGTCAATTTGATTATCAATCAACTGAGCATCTACATTGATCTCGTAATAAGGAAGCTTACTTATCTTATCGAAGTTTATCGTGATTTCTGGGCTAAGACCTAGGTCGAAAACAAATTCAAACTCTGAATCATGCTCAAAATCTAACATCCGTTGCTCTGTTGCAGAGGGCAATGGCTCTCCAAGGATATTTAGATTCTCTTGGGTGATATATTTATTAAGATTGCTGCTAAGAAGTTTATTGACCTCCTCAGCCACGGCTGACTTACCATACATTTTTTTGATGAGGCCAGAAGGGACCATCCCTTTACGGAAACCAGGCAGATTGGCCTTTTTGCGGTATTCTTTTAATGTTTCATTAACCGTTGTCTCGTAATCTTGCTTCTCAATTGCTATCCGAACAACAACATTCAAATCATCAATGCTAGTCTTTGAAATTTTCATATTTTCCTCTTTAAGATCTTAATTGCCTTCTGGCTAGGTAAAAGGCTTACCTGTTCTGAATTAAAAAACCGCCTAATTCCATTAAGGGAAAAAGGCGGTTTAATGGTTTGCAGTGCGGACGAAGGGACTCGAACCCCCACGCCTCTCGGCACCAGATCCTAAGTCTGGCGCGGCTACCAATTACGCCACGTCCGCTAATTTTATGCGGTGCAAATATAGTGTTTTTTTTATTCCTGAAACCTTAGAAAGAAAAATATTCTGGAATTATTATACTTCAAGGTCAGGATTAGAAGCCGCCTTATGAGTAACGGGTCTGCGTAGCTCAAAATTCTGTCCGAGATATAGTCGACGAACCTCCTCATCCTGTGCTAACTCCTCCGCGGAACCACTATTTAAGATCCGACCATCATACAGCAAATACGAACGGTCAGTTATTGAAAGTGTCTCATGCACATTATGATCGGTGATCAATATGCCAATATTTTTCTCTTTAAGTCGGAAAACGATTTGCTGAATATCTTCCACCGCAATTGGATCGACACCCGCAAATGGCTCATCCAATAAGATAAATGCAGGATCGATAGCTAAGCAACGTGCAATCTCTGTCCGGCGGCGCTCGCCACCTGAAAGTTGAATCCCTAAGCTCTTACGAACACGCTGAAGTCCAAACTCATCTAGCAACGACTCCAACTTCTCGTGTTGATATTCCTTTGAAAATTTGGTCATCTCCAAAATAGAGAGGATATTATCCTCAACACTCATCTGGCGAAAAATAGAGGCCTCTTGAGCAAGATAACCGATGCCTAGCTGCGCTCTTTTGTAAACTGGATAATCTGTGATATCAGTCTCATCGAGAAAAATCTGACCTCCATTGACTTTGATTAATCCTACGATCATATAGAACGATGTTGTTTTGCCAGCACCATTAGGCCCTAACAATCCAACGATCTCACCTTGATTTAACTCTAGAGAGACGCCTTTTACAACTGTTCTGCTTCTGTAACTTTTTACAATGCTTTCAGCTCTTAGCTTCATCGTTATCGCGTATTAATGTCTAGGCTTCAAGAACCTCTTTATTTACTCTCTTTTTTTCAATCCCTTTTGCAAGAACAATCCCTAGTTCATATAGGATGATCATCGGAAATGAAACCAATAACATACTAAATACATCAGGAGGTGTTATAATTGCGGCTAACAACAACAAAAGGATATAGGCATGCCGTCTATAAGTCTTTAAGAATCCAGAACTTACTAGTCCAACTTTGGCCAAGAAATAGATCACAATAGGCAATTCAAAAACTACCCCTGCTCCCAACATAATTGTCGTCACCGAACTTATATACGAATTAAGATTGATCTGATTGACAACTTCTTCACTTACCCGATAAGATCCGAAGAAATGAGTCGACAATGGCACGACTAGGAAATAGCCAAATAACACACCGATTAAGAAAAGCAAAGTACTATAGAACACAGCTCCAGTAGCATGTTTCCTCTCCTTCTCATATAATGCAGGCTTAATAAAAGTCCAGAACTCATAAAAGATATAGGGGATTGCAATAATTATTCCCCCAATCATGGCAATACTAAGATGAGTCGAAAACTGACCCGCCATATCGTAGTTGATAATAGTAAATGGCTGTGTATTGATGACTAAGTCTGGTGAGTTAAATTGCTGACCAAGCCAAGCAAAAGCCCGATTAGTAATAAAACCAGGATACTTTGGAGCAAAAAGTATTTTGTCCATTATAAATTTGACATTTATAAAGACAAAGATCGCTCCGAAAATCACTGAAGCTGATATCCGCACAAGGTGCCAACGCAGTTCTTCGAGGTGCTCAATAAAAGACATTTCTTCATTGAGCTTTTTAGACTTTTTATTTTTAGCTGAGAATATTCCCATTATTGACATGGAGCGCTATTTGAAATTCTGTTAGGAGTAATTCATGTTAAAATTCAGGGACAAATATACAATTCTTTGACCCATTTATAGAAGCACTTCAGTTAATCTAAAAGCCTGAAATGTTAAATTTTATTGATTTTAGTAGAATTCCTTGTGCTAGGCAATAAAATTGATAACTTAGTGGAACAAAAAAAAAAGGATTGCGATCAAGTTTGACAAGCCATTATGACAGATAAAAAAACACTTATCGACCAACTTCAGAAGTACTTTGGATTCGACCGATTCAAAGGACAACAAGAGGAGGTAATTAACAGTATACTAGACAGAAAAGATACATTTGTCCTTATGCCAACTGGCGGCGGAAAATCCCTTTGCTATCAGCTCCCAGCCCTTATGCAAGAGGGAACCGCAATTGTCATTTCACCCTTGATTGCCTTGATGAAAAATCAAGTAGACGCAATAAGAAGCTTTAGTACCGAAGATGGAGTCGCACATTTTCTTAATTCTTCGTTAACAAAAACTGCTATTCAAAAGGTAAAAGAAGATATTTTAAGAGGACAGACCAAACTACTTTACGTTGCGCCCGAATCGTTAACCAAACTTGAAAACATCGATTTTCTCAAGGGGATTAAGATATCCTTTTATGCGATCGACGAAGCTCATTGCATCTCAGAGTGGGGCCATGATTTCAGACCTGAATATCGCCGGATACGTCCAATTGTAAATGAAATTGGACAAGCCCCCATCATGGCACTGACCGCTACAGCAACACCCAAAGTTCAGCACGACATACAAAAGAACTTAGGCATGCAAAATGCTCAGGTTTTTAAATCCTCTTTCAACCGGGCGAATCTCTATTATGAGATCAGACCCAAAAACAAAGCCAAAGATCAAATCATTCGAATGATAAAAAATAATCCAGGTAAATCAGGAATTATTTATTGTCTAAGTCGAAAGAAAGTTGAAGAGATTGCAGAATTATTGCAAGTTAACGGCATTAAAGCACTTGCATACCATGCGGGAATGGACTCTTCAACGCGGTCAGCAAACCAGGATAAATTCCTGATGGAAGAGTCGGATGTCATTGTTGCCACCATAGCCTTTGGAATGGGCATCGACAAACCAGATGTGCGCTTCGTGATTCATTACGACATCCCAAAATCACTAGAAGGGTACTACCAGGAAACGGGAAGAGCCGGGCGTGATGGCGGCGAAGGAAAATGCATTGCCTTTTACAGCTATAAAGACATCCAAAAGCTAGAGAAATTCATGCAGGGAAAACCTGTAGCAGAGCAAGAGATCGGGCAACAACTGCTCCTGGACACGGTCGCTTTTGCAGAGTCTTCTGTCTGCAGAAGAACAATATTGCTTCATTATTTTGGGGAGAAATACGAAACGGAAAATTGTGGATTTTGCGACAACTGTCTAAATCCAAAGGAGCAAATCGAAGGTCGTGACATGGTGCTGATGGCCCTGCGAGCTGTGGTTGAAGTAAAAGAGCAATGCAAAGGGGAGCAATTGGTAAATATTCTAACCGGAGTAGAAAACGCAACCGTTAAATCATTCTCACACGATACATTAGAAATTTTCGGTGAAGGGGATGAATATTCCGACAAGATCTGGAATGCCGTATTAAGACAAAGTATCATTGCCGGATTTCTGCATAAAGACATTGAGAATTATGGTGTTTTAAAGCTCACCGATGCGGGAAAAGATTTTATCGCTAATCCAAGATCTTTTATGATTGTTAAAAATCATGATTATGAGTCGGCAGAGGGTAATGAAGAAGTTCCACAAGGGGGACAGTCGGCAGGTGATCCAGAGCTGTTTGCGATTTTAAAGGACTTGCGCAAAAAAATAGCCTCCAAACAAAATCTACCTCCATTTGTCATCTTTCAAGATCCTTCCTTGTCGGATATGTCAATACAATATCCCACTACTATCGAAGAGTTGCAAGGGATTATTGGGGTCGGACAAGGAAAGGCTCAGCGTTATGGACAGCCATTTGTTGATGCCATAAAAGATTATGTAGAAGAGAAAGGGATTGAACGGGCACAAGATATGGTTGTGAAGTCGGTTGCAAACAAATCTAAAAACAAAGTCTATATCATTCAAAATATTGATCGCAAACTGGCACTCAACGAGATCGCGGAAGCCAAAGGGATGAGTTTAGGCGAACTTCTCACGGAACTCGAAGCGATCATTAATTCGGGCACAAAAATAAACATCGACTACTACATTAACGATGTCATGGACGAGGAGCAAATTGAAGATATCTATCGTTACTTCAGAGAAGATGCAACTTCAGATACCATGGAGGAAGCGTTAGCAGAGTTTGGCGATGACTATGAGGTGGAGGATATTCGTATGGTTCGGATAAAATTTTTGGCAGAGATGGGGCACTAATCAAAGAGCCCATATTATTGCGCTTCAGCAGCCAAAGGAAACTTCAAATAAAAAACAGTCTCAACATCTGGGATTGAGGTAAACCAAATTTCTCCATTCGCATTCTCGACGATCTTCTTAACGATCGCCAATCCTAGGCCCATACCACTTGATTTAGTTGTAAAACTTGGCTCAAACAACTTATCTTTTAATTCTTCGGGGATTCCAATACCATTATCGGTAATGGTAATAAAGGCCCAATCATTATCCCTATTAAGCTCCACATGAATGCGACCCGTCCGATCTTGGGGAATGGCCTGAATTCCATTTGTCACTAGATTAATAAGTGCTCTTCCTAATTGATCTTTATCGGCAATAACCTGAATCGCACTCTCAGAAAGAATATCTAACGTTACGGCTATCCCATTGGCTTGCTTAAAAAGGGGAATAATCTCGCGAACTCTCTGTTTTAAATCAATCAATTCAACATTAAATCCAGGCATCTTGGCAAAGTCAGAAAAGGCAGAAGCGATCAAAGAGAGGGCATCAATCTGCTCGACAAGGGTCTTACTAACTTGACTGAAATACGCCTCGAAATCAGCAGACTCCTGGATCTTTAACCGCTGAAGATACTGAATACTTAACTTCATAGGAGTCAATGGATTATTGATCTCGTGAGCGACTTGCCGAGCCATTTCCTGCCAAGCCGATTCACGTTCAGATCGGGCAAGTAATTCAGCACTTTCAGCCAATTCATCAACCTTTTTATTATACTCTTTAGCAAGACGTCCAATTTCATCCTCTCCAGAATATTCAATTTTCGCATTCGTTTTGCCTAACTCAATCCCCTTTAGGTTATTCTCGATCTGCAGCAATGGAGCCGTGAGTTTCCGACTGATCACTAAGGCGATCAATAGACTGATCATAACAAGTACAATATAGAGATTTGAGAAAGCTACAATAAAATCGGAAGCTTGTTTTTTAAATTCGTCTTGCCCCATGAAATATGGGAGATTTAAGTAGCCCACCAATCGGTTATTTTGATTGTATACAGGCGAATAGGCGGAGAAGAAATTCATCTCCCCTAAACTCTCATCTTGATGAAACAAGGTCTTCTGCTCGACCAACAAAGCCCTAAACGCCACGGGATCGATGTGACGCGACATAAGTCCTCTATCGTAAATCTCACTTCTTGATGTAGCAAATAAGCTGCCATGAACATCATACAAATTGATGTCTGCCCGAATAATGTCAGACAACACAATCAATTGATCATTCATATAATCACGCATCTGAGGATTCAACTCATTCTCTTGTCCGATTCTAATCGTCACCTCCGAAGAGATCGAGACCAACTTTTCATTTAGACTTTCCCGGACAGATCGAAGTAGTGTATTTGAATTATACAGGATTAAAGAGAGGCCGATAACAATTAAAATCCCTAGCAGAGAGAAAAGAAGAGTCAGCTGAATCTTTTCTCTCAAATCGAACCTGTTCTTCTGAATATTAAGGCTTCGAGAGGTGATTAGGATGATTAATGAACCCACGAAAAAGAACAGCAAGAATAAATACGTTATCACACTCAGCAAATGAAAAGAATTCATTTCGGGATAACTTGCGACAATAAAATTATTGCCATCACGCTGATAAACACAATGGTGATAATTATTTTTGGAATAATGCATATACTCCTGATGAATTGGCATATGCTCAGAAAACTTTAGGCTATATTGATAGTCGCCTCCACGATCAACTAAAGTTCCATCGAAATATTTGGCATAACTAAAATCGGCAGAATAATTCTCTCTGGAAGCATGCTCATCAAGCAAAAGTTCTGGATAACCTTTCCCTTCCGGAATAACTTTTGAGGTAAGCTCAAGAATAACATGGACAGGAATATTCTTTAGATTATTAAACTGGGTTTGACCCAGGTACGAGATTCGACCATTTATCCTATCCATAAAATAGAACGTACTCCCTGTTACCTGGATTCCTTTTGTTTCAATTAATTTATTGAAAAAGTCGAAGCAAGGATAACTTCTTTTTTCATCTATAACAAGGACGCTATCACCTGAACTACAAACTGTTACTTGCAAGTTGTAATTTCTCCAAAAACCTGTAAAATAGGTATTTTGCAAATAGGATTCAAGCTTTTTATAAGGTGGTGCAAGGTTGGATCTAATGTTTGTATCTAAGCGAAGTTTACTGTCGAGTTCGGTGAGAAATATCTCTGCTCCGGAGTCACGCTCCGAGCTCAGCTTTACAGCCTGAACCTCAAGCATTCGTTCACTCTTTACATGAACTAAGGCTTGAGTATATAAATTAATATAGGTCGCTAAAATTAGCGAGCCTAACATTAAGAATGTATACTTAAAGGACCTGATATGTTCTTGCTCAAAACGGCATATCACAATAAATACCAGTCCATAAAACAAAAAGACACTCCAACTTATTGGATTTAAAAAATGGGAGACCAACAAACCAGCCAAGAGTGCAGCAACAATGATCGATAGTACGAACTGAATCTTGTGGCCTTTAATGTAAAATTCAACTTTAAGACTCCATGCCAACAGAAAAAACCCAATTAGCTGCAAAGAGAGGGCAAAAAAGGCATAGAAATTTAGTGGAGAAAAATTTAAATCATGAAAAAACTCAAAGGTTATTGTCGAATTTAAAACTAAGATCTTTAGCAAGAGAGCAGTCAATGAAAAATAAATAGCAACGAAAGCAAACGACAGTACATTAACTATAACTTTCCAGCTGTGGTGAATAACCCCTCGAAAGGACCAAATTGAGTATGCCAAGAAGAACATTAAAATACTTGCGAGTAAATAATCTCCAAATGAAGAGAGCCAAGTATTATAAGCAAATGACTGCGGCTGAAAAAGTTTAGTCTGAAAAAGCAGATTTGGCAACTTAAATTCGTTGACGAATAAAAATATGACACTTGTAGTTAAAAGCATTAGCCCAACTTTCAGCAACTTTGATAGATTAGCATTGTATTTGAGCCCTATCATTAACTGATAAAGAATCATTATAACAAGAGTGAGAAATAGAAACGCATTAAAATCAGAATTCTTATCTGCTTGAAATGATCCAGCAGAAGGAAGAATAGAGAATAGGAATTTCCCGTCAGGTCGACAAATATTCAACGAATTCGAGTGCTTAAACTTGTCGACAAGACAATTATCCGCAAGCTTAAAATCAGCATGAATAGAATTCTTAATATATCTATTTTGGTACGGAAATTCTCTTTTAATTAAAATAAAACCATGAACAGTATACTCCTTTACTGTTCGTGTAAGTTGATAATACCATCCGGAAGGTAAATGCACCAAGCCATTCTGATCCTGACTCAGATTATCTTTGATCGGGAACGCAATTTCAGAAGACGACCAAAAAATATTTCTTCCCTGGCTAACGACTGCAACATCTAACCCCTTATCCTTCTGAGGGAACAAGCGGAGCAAAGACCAATCTGCTATAGGATTTGAGACTTGGCTGAGTTGAACAACAACCGAATCTAAAAGTTGATTCAGCGTTTTTTCCTTATCCACAAATACCGAATAAACCCGCTGACTCTCATCCGAATGACTTTTAAATTTAAAGAA
Organism: uncultured Bacteroidia bacterium; assembly: GCA_903905505.1. Classification (GTDB taxonomy): domain Bacteria; phylum Bacteroidota; class Bacteroidia; order Bacteroidales; family Prolixibacteraceae; genus JAAFHB01. The sequence goes on from CAIVGL010000106.1 coordinate 27,113, forward strand.
AAGGTCATGAATCAATAATCCCAGGACCACCAGAATGGCCATAAGAAAAACAACACGCCGACTCCAGATCTTTTTAAAATCCATTACTCGTGATGATAAGGTTCATTTTTGATAATAGTCATGGCCCGATAAAGCTGTTCCACAAAGATTAACCGAACCATTTGATGTGAAAAGGTTAATTTCGATAACGAAACAAGGTTATTGGCTCTATCATAGACCGACTTTGAAAATCCGTAAGGACCGCCGACAACGAAAATAAGTTGTCGCATTCCTGCGACCATCTTCTTCTCCATCCATTTTGAAAATTCAATCGACGAAAGCTCACTGCCTCTCTCATCCAGCAAGACAAGAAAATCGCCCGTTGACACGTGATTGAGGATCAATTGCCCTTCTTTCTCTTTTTGATTCTCCAACGATAGCGAACTGCGATTCTTTAAATCTGGGATCACTTTCGACTCAAAGGGGATATAAAAAGAGAGTCTTTTAACATAGTCAGCAATACCCTCTTTGATATACTTCTGATCTGTCTCACCGATGGTTAGTAATAGTGTCTTCACAATTACAATATTAAGTTAGATTAAATTGGCATCCAATTTTTTGATTCATTTTTTTAGGCAAAGGCTTATTAAACAATAAAACTGTATCTTTATAATCGTTTAATATTGGTTTAGAAATTCGCGTTTAAGGATAGTGCGATTTTTGTTGACAACTAGTACTTAATTAATTAAAGATGAAAAAACAATTAGGATCGCTTTTATTTCTTGTCGCTTGGCTGGTCATCTTACCCGTTTTTGCTTTTGGGCAGATTCCACAACCGCTTATTTCTGGATTAAAAAGCGGAGATGCTAAAGTTATAGCGGCGCATTTCAATGAGAATATCGAACTCGCTATACTCGACCAGGAAACAGTATGCTCGAAAGCACAAGGGGAGCAGATACTTGCCGATTTTCTCAAGCAACACAGAACACTAAATTTTGAAATTTCACACCAAGGAGGCAATGAGTCATCCTATGCCATTGGGAAAATGACAACCTCTAATGGAAATTTCAGAATCTATTTTTTAATTAAATCCAAAGAAGAGAAGTCTCTGATTGTTCAATTGAGAATCGACAAGGACTAATCGCAAACCGAAAATTTTTTTAATGTCAATCTGGCCAACAATAAAACAGTTCTTTTTAAATCGCCTTGAACGTACGAGTCAAAAAGCTAAATCAATCAGACTCCCATTCTTCGATGGGATGCCACTATATGACGTAGGTCTATTTTTTTGGAAGTCGATTGTCGACGGAGCCATTTCGACAAGGGCATCTGCGGTTGCATTTAATTTCATGCTGGCTATTTTTCCTGCCATTATCTTTGTCTTTACCTTAATCCCCTATATTCCAATTGCGCATTTCCAAACTCAGCTTTTAAATTTACTACAGAGCATCATGCCGCACAATGCCTATGTTGCCATCCAAGGAACTATTCAGAATATTGTAACACAACCCCGAGGAGGTCTGCTTTCATTTGGGTTCTTTGCCGCCTTCTTCTTCTCAACAAATGGGATAGTTTCTGTCATTACAGCCTTCAACGGAAGTATACACACCATTGAATCTAGAAGCTGGATCAATCAGCGACTGGTTGCATTGGTTTTAGCTGTTATCCTAACCACACTAACAACCTTAAGTATTGCTATGATTACCCTAAGCCAAACATTTATGAAATTCATGGTAAAGAGTGGATTACTCCATTCTAATATCACGTATTACCTATTACTTGGCGGAAAATGGATTGTCATATGCGCCTTATTCTTTTTCAGTTATGCCTTTCTGTTTTACCTTGCTCCAGCGCGCAAAACAAAATTCCGATTTATCTCAGCAGGGGGTACATTAGCAACGATACTCACCATTATCACCACCATTGGATTTTCGTATTACATCAATAATTTCGGAAAATACAATACGCTCTATGGCTCCATTGGGACACTCGTTGTGGTGATGCTTTCCGCCTATTTCAATGCCCTAAACTTACTTGTTGGCTTTGAACTAAATGTGAGTATCTGGCGCGCCCGAAAAATGGATGTAGGCTCAAAAGCAGAAAGCCCGCTCCAGCATATTAACTAGATTGGGCTTTCTGAATCTATGAACACAAAATTCCTAATGGATCATTGAGAAATCACCTTTCACTTGTTTTACAGGCTCTGCCTTTATGAATCCAGGGATAATAATCTCTGTTCTTCTGTTCTCCCGATGTTCCATTGGTGTCAACCTACCCTTTACAGAACTCTTATGGATCAAGCTTGCCTTCCCATATCCTTGCGCGGTAATCCGCGATTTATGAATCCCTTTTGAGACAAGATAGTTAACAACCGACTCTGCCCGTCTCTTGGATAACCGAATATTATAAGGGACGTCACCCCGCTCATCGGTATGAGAAGCTAATTCAACCTTCATCGTTGGATTTTCCTTCATCAAAACCACCAAGCGATCAAGTTCTGCAGCTGCCTCCGGAAGGATATTCCACTTGTCGAAATCGTAATAGACATTGCGTAAGGTCACCTCTTTTTTCTCCCCCTGAGATAAAAATATCGTATCCCTTGGAAACAACCCATTTTTTGGTGTCCCCATATAAACGATTTTATGATTGTCTTGGTACCCAGAAGCCGATGCATGAACATCGCAAACAGCCCCTTTTTTAAATTTCATAGAGACTATGCCATCAGAACCCGTGTTATTCTTTTTAAGGTTACAAAGATCAACGGTTGCATCTGGAATGGGATACTTGGAAACTAGATCCAAAATCAAGATATCCTTTAAGTAATCAAGATTCTTATTAAATGTAAATCGGTAGATGTCATCGCTCCCAGCACCTGGACGATCGGAGGTCATATAACCATATTCGAACTGGTCAGATAAACACATACTGAAATCATCATTCGCACTATTAATTGGCGTAGGGAAAGGGACAACCTTACTATTACGATCCCCTAGGTTTTTATAAAACAGATCAAGCCCACCCATACTTCCATGAGCGGTCGAGGCAAAAATCATAAAACGTTCTGAAAAACCATCGCCTGTGATAAAAGGAAATTCTTCTTTTCCTGCGGTATTCACCTCTGCCCCTAAATTAACTGGATCAGACCATTGTCCGTTTTTACGAACGGAATAATATAAGTCAGTCGCACCATAGCCACCTGGCATATCGCTTGCAAAGTATAAGGTATCCCCCGTCACATTGATTGCCGGATGACCGACTGAGTAATTTGCATTATTATACGGAAATTCGGAGGCTGTTTCCCAAGAGTTCCCAATCTGCTTAGCCACGAGTATCCGCAGCTTAATCCCCTCGTTTCGAAACGCTTTATACTTAACGGCGGGATCGACATAATTCGATTGAGTATAAAATAATTCCCCTCTCTTAGGGCACCACGAGATTGGCCCTTCATGAAACCTTGTTTCTGCCTCTGAAATAAGTACTCGCGAGGAGATTGTCATACCAGAAGAGTCAGTCTTAACCTTGAAAAGATCATAGAACGGGATCTCTTTTGACTTAGCGGCTGACTTACCTGGGATCACATCCTTAAAAGAGGTAAAATAGAGATCCTCACCAATGATAGCTGGACCAAAATCACTCCAGACTTTGTTTGTAGAGAGTTCAGAAATTTTGGTGGACGACAGATCAAAAATATCTGTTTGTTTCTCGGGCTGAGCCTGAATGAAATGAACAAACAAGCTCATTAAAGATATGGTAACTAGGAGTTGTTTCATGAGTATTTTGAATTAAGATTTAGATTTTAGAAATATCGTGGAGAGGTGTATTCCTTCTTGATAAAGGCAATTTCATACGACAGCATCAATTCATGCACTCCATTGTGATAATTTTTCAAGTCAGTCGTGGTAAAATCGATCGCGTAACCAATCCGCAATCGATTATTTATGATCCACTGAGCCACAACACCTACCGCATCACCCGATCGATAAACTCCTCCAAGCCAAAATTTCTCAGCCATTAAAAAGTTCGCAGATAGATCGTACTGAAATGGACTTCCCACGGCCGCTTTTGTCATAAAGGTTGGCTTGAACTTCAAGTTATCAGAGACGTTAAAGACTACGCCTCCTAAAAGATAATACTCTCTAGCCTCCGACATCCTAGACGAATAACCTGAATTCTCATTGATCTTTGTCTCAAAGAGCTTAGGTAGGGATAAACTCAAGTAATACTTTGAGGAGGACAAGAACAATCCCGTTCCAATATTTGGCATAAACTTACTCGTAATCGCATTTTGCAAGACTGGATCTGCTTGTCCATCAGGAAATGGCTGCAAGGTGGGCAGATTATTGTTGTAATTGGTAAACCCAGCTTTTAAGCCAAAGCGTAATGAAGTAGCTTCATCAATCGAAATTCGATACGAATAGCTGGCTCCCAACATAACCCTTCGCTCAGAGCCCAGTTTATCAATCACCATATCTAATCCAACTCCAACATTCTGATTCAATATTGGCGTCTGAAAAGAAAAAGATTGTGTGGTGGGATGACCTGTTATTCCAAGCCATTGTTCTCGATCCAGGGCAACAAAACCCATCGTCTGCCAACTTCCAACGTAAGCAGGATTCACCGTTTGCATATTAAAAATATACTGCGAATAGATTGGGTCCTGTTGGCCAAAGACAACCATTGGTCCGCTTAGGCTGAGCAATATGATGATTGCTGTTCTTATTTCATTCAGGATTTTCATAATGATCGTTTTTTTAGGATGTTTTAGATATTTTGTTTTCATTTTACTTATACAATTTAAACTATCGACCAAGGAATACAAAGCCTGTACGAACTGTACCTATGCCTAACTTCAGAATGTAGTAATAGGTACCAGATGGCAATTCACTGCCCATGAAATTCAAGCTATTTTCAGAACGACCATTCCAGAAAGCTTTCTCTTTACTTCCCCAGAAATCAAGATTGCCATAATGATCACGTTTGAATACCAAATTCCCATTTCGATTAAAAATCTGAACTTCGGCATTTGCATAATTATACAAACAGCTAATCTCAAAGTAATCGTGTATACCATCTGCATTTGGAGTAAAGACATTCGGGATGACAAGTACACAAGTCTGATCTTCCGATAACACAACCTGCAAGTCAACGACCGCTATAATTGTAGCTGTGCAACCATACTTATCCGTCACAACAACCTGGTACGTTCCACCAACTAAATCGGTCAAATCTTCTGTAGTTGCCGCAAAGCTATTCGGTCCTGTCCAAACAAATGAATAAGGCTGAGTACCTCCAACGACTAACAGATCAACCGATCCAGGCGTTTGTCCAAGTATTGTCGTTCCATCGATACTCATCGTATGGATCGCAGCCACTGTTGAAACGCTAAGACCTATTGGAGCTAAAGACTCATCTACAGTGACAGAAGCTGATGCATTAAGTCCAGTATTATCTACAACGCTAACCGTATAGAAGCCGCCAGAAACACCCGTTAAATTTTGTACGGTTGACGTAAAACCATTCGGACCGGTCCAAGCAAAACTGTAAGGAGCTGTCCCACATGTAACTACCAAGTTAATTGTTCCATCCTTGCTTCCATTGCAAGTTGTAGCTGTAGAAGCGAGCTCAAGATGAATTGGATAGGCATCGATGGTTACAACAGTTGAAAGTGCGGATAGACATCCAACGCTATTGATTACTGTAAATTGGTGCGCACCAGGCAACAATCCAGAAACGACGGTAGTGGTTGTACTGCCAGTTAGGTTGCCTGGATTGATGGTCCATGCTCCTTCTGGAAGCCCTTCTAGGGTGACAGTTCCTGTAGCGATTTCACACGATGGCTGATTAATCACAGTGATCATTGGAGCAGTAGGGGTGAATGGCTGAGGAAGAATAACGACATCCGCGCTCGGCATAGAGACACAACCTCGACTATTGGTCAGGGTGTAATTATGAGTACCCGTTTCTAATCCTGTGATTGTCGTTTCAGCAGTGGTACCAGAGAAGCCTCCCGGATTAATGGTCCAGCCCGATTGTGGCAAACCACTAAAGGTTACACTTCCTGAAGCTACCAAACAAGTTGGCTGGGCTATACTTTTGACCACTGGGACATCAGGAGAGTCAGGCTGAGGCCGTATAACAACGTCGACTGAGCTCTTAGAAAGGCACCCTTGATTGGTGGTATAGCTAAAATTATAGGTCCCAACAGCTAACTCAGTAATTGTATTTGAAGTGGTAGAGCCGTTGATTGATACAGGATTAATGACATAGCTACCTTCAGGTAATCCACTTAACGTAACACTTCCAGTTGGAATCAAACAAGTAGGTTGAATAATCTCACCAACGATTGGAGCTTCTGGTATTTCAGGCTCTGCAATTATGAGTGCTTCATTCAAGCTAAAGATACAGCTTGGGAAAGTGGCATCTCTCATTTGAACGACATACACTGCTGGAGCAAGAGCCGTAAAATAGCTTGTTGTCGACCAGGTAGTTCCTCCATTGATTGTGTACTCATAGCTGCCATAGCCACCAATTGGACTAATGATGCTGATGGTTCCATCCATTGCTCCCTTGCAGGAGATCTGGTTTGAAATCAAGGTTGCGTTGAGCGCTAAAGTTGGCTCGATGATCGATTCTTGGCCGGTCACGACACACCCTTGAGAATTGGTCATTGACCAGGTATAACTATTTGGTGCAAGCCCTGTAAAGGTGTATGGTTCGGGCTGCGGACCTCCTAAATGACTGCCTGGAGATAAACTATAGGTATAGTTCCCTGCGCCAGAAGTTGGGGTTACAGTAATCGAGCCATCAGAAGAACCTTTGCACGACACATTGACTATAGAGGTTGTCGCAGTTGGCATTGGGGAAATTGTTAGAATCAGGTTTAAACCCTCACTCTGACATCCCGTAATGCTATTTTTAACGATCAACACGAAATCATATGATCCGGCCAAGGCATCTGGAGGTATGATCACCTGAATTGGCCCTTCAGGGAATGTTGTAAATTCAACATTCACAAATCCTTGTGTTAAGGCCGATTCACTGAAGGTGATGGAATATTGGTTTGGACTTCCAATTTCACCTAGATATGCCGATTCTCCTAGACTTTCAATTTGGGTGATGGCATATTGGATTGGACTTTCAATTCCACTCCCTTGATAAATATCTACAGAGGTTGTTCCTTTGCAGACAGTAAACTGATTAGACTCTAAATAGATGGATGGAATAGGATTTACCGTTGCCACAACAGCTGTTCGTTCAGTTGTCGTACAATCCTCGTTGGTAGCATCCACATAATAGGTGGTTGTAACCGATAAACTTGGTGTGATAAAACTAATTCCAGTACCCAAAGATTCACCGCCGACAGAAGCAGCATACCAGTTAATCGCACCCGCAGAAGCATAAGCCCCTAAGGTTAAGGTGCCTGGACCACATCGATCAGCAGGAGTCGTTTCCGTAATTGTTGGGACAGTCTTAACAACAACAGTGGTGGTAGCAGTATCCAAACAGCCAAAGCTATTGGTTACGATGAGTCGGTATTCTCCGGCCATAGCTGATGTAGCATCCGTAGATACTATTGGGCTTTGCATTGAAGACATAAACTCATTAGGTCCACTCCATGCATAACTAGTCAATTCAGAAGGACCACCCGTTAAATTAAGAGTTGTGCCTGCACAAATTGGACTATTACTGGTTGCGGTGGCGATAGGTAAAATATTATTAGCCAACGAGACTTCATCAAAATCACTGCACGTACCATTGGTGATCGTCCAACGTAGAACAGCAGTGCTATTGGTTGGTACACCAGTCACACCAGATGTTGGTGAGCTTGGAGTGGTGATCGTTGCGGTGCCACTGATAAGTGTCCAGGTACCAGTACCTGAAGTTGGACTGTTGCCAGCTAAAGTAAAGATGCCACTATTACATTGTGATTGATCTTCGCCAGCGGCGGCCTCGGTGACTGAGGCGTCGTTTCTTAACGAGACTTCATCAAAATCACTACAAGTACCATTGGTGATCGTCCAACGTAGAACAGCAGTGCTATTGGTTGG
>CAIVGL010000107.1 GCA_903905505.1 uncultured Bacteroidia bacterium
GGTGAGGCTACAAAACCTTCTGAATATTCAGAAGGTTTTTTGTTGCAATTTGGTTTCGTTGGTGCTGAGTTACTTTTTGACCGTCAAGGTTGCGGGGGTGGCTTAAATGGAGGGAGTAAAACACCAAGTTCATTGGACCATCCGGTTACAAAATATTTCTCATACCCCATAGGGGTCCCAGGTTCATAAATCATAAGATTAAAAACATTGTCTAACCCCATAGGGGTCCCAGGTTTATAGATCGATAAAACGGAACGATAGTTCGACCCCAAGCGGGGTCGCAGAAATACATAATCACCAAATGCTAGAACCCTGAGACCGCGATGAGGTCGAAAAGGCACAAATAAATTTATTCGCTAAAACCTTGATCTGACAGTTGGCGGATAATTTTAAAAACAACCAATAATAAACCATTCGGCACGGTCGAATTTATTCTATCCATTCAAATAAATATTTTTCGTCGTATGCTATCTCAAATTCCTTTAGAAAATCATGATATTCTTTTTTGAATGTGATTGATTGGTGATGTTGTTTTTGATTTAAAATGTATTTCGCTACACGATCAATTTCTGAATGACAATATGAAAATGCACCAAATCCTTCTTGCCAGGCAAAGGGAAAATTTGACAATCTGTTTTCATTTATAAATTTGTTACTGGACTTTTTAACTTCTCTGACAAGATCTGATAAAATACAATCGGGCCTCATTCCAATAAAAAAATGAATATGATTTGGCATTCCATTAATGGCAATCATTTTTTGTTTTTTGCTCCTCACAATTCCGGTAATGTATTGGTATAATCTTTCTTCCCACACTAAATCAATAAGACTAGCTCTACCTTTAACTGCAAAAACAATTTGAATATAGATTTGGGAAAAGGTATTTGCCATTTTTTGCTTTTTCTATGCTTGTTTTAGTGCGCGGTAATTCTATGCAACCTTTATAGAAAGTTACAAAAATTTCACCAGAGATCAAACGTTTGGTGTTTAACACCAATATCTAATTAGAAAAATCCCAGGTTCATAAGGCCATTCAGATAAAAAAATTCCCTCACCCCAACGGAGTCCCAGGTTTATATACCAATCGATTAAAAACATTTGCCTAACCCCAACGGGGTCCCAGGTTTATAAATCATAAGATTAAAAAAATTCCCTCACCCCAACGGGGTCCCAGGTTCATAAATCATAAGATTAAAAAAATTCCCTCACCCCAACGGGGTCCCAGGTTTATAGACCAATCGATTAAAAACATTTGCCTAACCCCATCGGGGTCCCAGGTTTATAAATTATAAGATTAAAAAATTGCCTCACCCCATAGGGGTCCCAGGTTTATAGATCGATAAAACGGAACGATAGTTCGACCCCAAGCGGGGTCGCAGAAATACATAATCACCAAATGCTAGAACCCTGAGACCTCGATGAAGTCGAAAAGGCACAAACAAATTTATTCGCTAAAACCTTGATCTGACAGTTGGCGGATAATTTTAAAAAAATAAATTGCGAATCTAAAATCGCAGTTGTCGCATAGATTGGTATTGATCAAAGCGGAAGACCGAATTTATTTCTTCTTCTCTTCAATAATCGCCGACTCGACACCGGGGCGCAACACCACGGGATGGTGCTTCTTTTGAATCCGCATATTAACCAGCTCAACCAGCAAGGAGAAGCAAACAGCAAAGTAGACATACCCTTTTGGCACCTCAATATGGAAACCTTCCAAGACTAACATAAACCCAATTAAGATCAAAAAGGATAGAGCTAGAATCTCTAGCGTAGGATGCTTGGAGATAAACTTACTAATCTTTTCGGCGAAGAAAATCATTATAAATAAAGAGATCACAACCGCAATAACCATGATCAATAACTCTCGGGTAAGACCAACAGCGGTCAAAATCGAATCGAAAGAAAAGACGATGTCTAACAAGATAATCTGAAAGATTACATGAGACAGAACAGAACCACCACTTTTCTGATTCACCGCATGAATATTCTCCATCTTGGCATGGATCTCAGCCGTGCTTTTAGCCAAAAGGAATAATCCTCCAGCTAATAAAATTAATTCTCGAATGCTAAACCCTATATCAAAAACAGTAAATAGCGGTTCGACTAAACTTTTGGTCATCCAGGAGATGAGAGTTAATAATACGATTCGAAAAATCAAAGCAATACTCAGGCCTAAACGACGCGCATATTGCTGATTCTCTTCAGGAAGTCTGTTGGTGACAATCGCAATGAAAATAACATTATCAACCCCAAGAACAATCTCGAGAAAGGTCAACATTAATAACGCAATCCACGCCTCTAACCCAAGGAAAATCTCCATAATAATATCACTAGTAAAAATTACTCTAACCAATTATTCAATCTTCAGAACTCAACTGAACGACGAATTAATTCATGCAAAGATAAAAATATTATACCCCATATCGGCCCATTTTCAGAGTGATGAGCTAAAACAGATTGAAATCTTTAAAACAAGACCTATTTTTGTACAAATTCGAGTTAAATATTAATTTTTCGCATTGCATTCAGACTAATTTATTGACAATTCAATCGTAATAAAACTGGATAAAATTGCACTAAATTGCAGACTTATGTTCAGATTCAAACCTTACAATACTGCCAATTATAAATTTGAAATTCAACCGATTGCAGACCAAGTTTAACTGGAATAAAAATTTTATATAGACTGAAGCCCATTGGGATCTTGAACAACAAGAATAAATAGTTGCCAGGGAAGTCATGAAAATTAATAAACAATTAACACCTCTTTCGGCCTCGACATTTTTAGGCCATTTGAATTTAACTATATTTGCATTTCAGAAAAATACAGGAATATGAAATATTTGATCATCCTGCTTTTTAGTATACTTAGTTTCTCGGGTTTGGGTGCCCTAAACAACTTGCACCCGCCATTTAACGAAGAGGTGAATGCGGATTCGCTCAAGATCTGGGAGAAATTAAATATCAAGTGCGATGCTAAAATCAATGACCTGTTAGCTCAACAAGCGGAACAAGCTAAAAAAAGTGGAACGACAAGTGGTTATAGGCTCCAGCTCTACTTTGGATCGGGAGAAAATGCTCACAACAAAGCTCTAAAAATCAAAACTGAATTTCTAGCTGTCAACCCAGAGGTTAAAGCCTATTTGCTTTTTAAATCTCCCGACTTTATCGTTCGCGTAGGTAATTGGCGGACAAAAAGTGAAGCATTAAAAATGCGAAAATCGCTAACGATAAGATTCCCAAATGCTTTTATTGTGGCAGACGACATCGTATTACCCGAATTAAATAATCATACTAACTAATAATCAGGACTATCCAGGATGAGCGAACAAATTAAACATGAATGTGGAATTGCCCTGATACGATTACTTAAACCATTAGAATACTACCGCCTAAAATATGGCACCTGGCAATATGGAGTGAATAAACTCTATCTGCTGATGGAAAAACAGCACAACCGAGGTCAAGATGGTGCAGGAACAATAGGACTAAAGATCAATGTCCCACCTGGTGCAGAGTATATGTTCCGGCACCGCTCTGTTGACGCAAACCCTATCAGAGACGTATTTGCCAATATCTACAAAGAGTTTAACAACGCAGCCATTCAATACCCACAAAGTTTTCATGATCCGGTGTGGGCAAAAGAGAATCTCCCGTTTGCAGGCGAAGTTTATATGGGCCATCTGCGCTATGGTACTTTTGGTAGAAATAGCGTTGAGTATACCCATCCGGTTATGCGCCTCAACAATTGGAGATCACGAAGCCTTGCACTTGCAGGAAATTTCAACCTCACCAATGTCGATGAGCTTTTCGACCTTTTAGTTGGCCTGGGCCAGCATCCTAAAGGCTCAACCGATACCGTTACTATTCTTGAGAAAATTGGCCATTTCATCGATGAAGAGAATGAATTGCTATTTAGACAATACAAAAACAAAGGATTTAGTAATAAGGAGATTACAAGTCAGATTGAAGAAAAAATAGATCTACGTAAAGTTCTTGACCGCGCTAGTCGCGATTGGGATGGTGGATATACCATTGGAGGAGTCTTAGGACATGGTGATGCATTTGTATTCCGCGATCCTTGGGGCATTCGTCCAGCATTCTACTACGCCGATGATGAGATCGTGGTAGTCGCATCTGAAAGACCTGTTATTCAGACGGTGATGAATGTTGGCTGGAAGCAGGTCAATGAAATTGAACCCGGCAATGCATTAATCATTAAAGCCAATGGGGTGGTATCGCACGAACAAGTGAGAACACCGCAAACGCGTAAATCGTGTTCTTTTGAGCGGATCTATTTCTCTCGTGGTTCAGACCGCGACATCTATTTAGAGCGCAAGAAACTTGGATTCCTATTGGCTCCAACGATACTTCAAAAGATTGATCACGACCTAAAAAATACCGTCTTTTCTTATATTCCCAACACGGCTGAGACAGCATTTCTTGGTATGATGGAAGGGATTCGAGATGAGCAGACCAAGTGGAAAAGAGAAAAAATTCGCGAGCTAGGTGCTTCCATTACAGATGCGCAACTCGAGGAGATCATTGCTGTTCAGCCACGTATGGAGAAGATTGCCATTAAAGATGTGAAGATGCGGACATTTATCGCCGACGACTCAAGTCGCGATGATCTGGTGGGACATGTTTACGATGTGACCTATGGCATTGTGGAGAATCAAAAAGACACGCTGGTGGTGCTAGATGATTCCATCGTTCGAGGGACAACATTAAAGCAAAGCATTCTGAAGATTCTCGACCGTCTTAAGCCTAAAAAAATCATCATCATCTCTTCTGCACCACAAATTCGTTATCCCGATTGCTATGGCATCGACATGGCTGTCTTAGTCAAATTTGTCGCTTTTGAAGCGGCCATTGCCTTGCTGAACGAGACTGGACAAACAAAGATTATCAACGAAGTTTATCGTAAATGCAAACAACAACAAAGCCTTAGCAAGGAAGAGATGGTGAATTTTGTAAAAGAGATCTACAAACCCTTTACCCCTGAGCAGATTTCAGCTAAGATTGCAGAGTTATTAAAACCTGCAGAGTGCAAAGCCGAAGTTGAGATCGTATACCAGAGTGTTGAAAATCTGCATCTTGCCTGTCCAAACGACTTAGGCGATTGGTATTTCACAGGTGACTATCCTACTCCAGGGGGAAATAAAGTTGTAAACACCGCGTTTATTAATTTCATTGAAGGAATTAAAGGGCGAGCGTATTAAGAATTGCAAAATTCAACGTACAAAGGTCAAAATTCAACGTGTCTAATACGTTGAATTTTGACCTTTGCACTTTATGCTCTTCCTACTTTCCTCTCTTTCTCCCCTTCGTTTTGGTATCGCGAAGTTGTGTGCTTTTCTGATTAAAGCTAAAGACATTCTTAACGTGACGAGCTTTCTTCTCGTGAAATGCCCCTTTGAATTCTGGATTAGCGAGCCGTTTTTGTCGATCTAGCTCCCGATCAATAATTTGTTGTTCTGGTTTGCTTAGAGGGACGACTTCAATTATTTCGGGAAGCGGCAACTCTTCAATTTTCATCCGGATGAGCTCCTCGATATTTTTAAGATGATAATCCTCCTCCGGACCAATAAATGAAATGGCCACCCCATCGGTATTGGCTCTGGCTGTTCGTCCGATCCGATGAATATAATCTTCGTAACGTGGAGGCAGATCAAAATTTATCACGTGAGAGATCAGGCTCACATCGATGCCTCTTGCAGAAATATCGGTTGAGACCAGCACACGAACGCTTCCTGATTTAAATGCTTCGATGGCATTTATCCGAGAGCTCTGTGCCTTATTGCTATGTAATATTCTCACTTCGCCTTCTGTTTTACGCTTAATCACCTTATACACATCTTCCGCATTTTCTTTCGTTCGGCAGAAGATGATCACCCGGGTAAAGGTCTCTTCATCCAAGAGTAGGTGATTGATGAAGTTTAATTTTGTTTTAAAGTTAGGGACTCGATAGAAATATTGCTTCACCCTATCAACGGGTGTTGCGGAGGGAGCAACTTCAACTCGTTCAGGAAAGGCCAAAAATTCGTTACTCATCTGCTCAATACTTTCAGAGAACGTAGCTGAGAACAGCAGGTTTTGACGACGTGGAGGTATGACTTCGAAAAGTTTATTGAGCTGTGGCATAAAGCCCATATCCAGCATCCGATCTGCCTCATCGACCACCAGGGTCTTGACACTTTTCATCCCAAAGGCCCCTGCACGATATAGCTCCCAAAGTCGACCAGGTGTAGCCACTAAGATATCGACACCTGGAGTAATTAATTCGGCGTGTTTTGTCCAGCCAATACCCCCATAAACAGCCACGTGTCGGATATTGGTAAATTGAGAAAGCTCAGCAATATCCTCACCGACCTGGATGGAGAGTTCGCGCGTGGGGACTAAAATGATCGCTCTTGGATCGGTCCCTTCCGCCTTCACGAGTTTCATCAATAAGGGAATAACGTATGCAGCAGTCTTTCCAGTACCTGTCTGGGCAATGCCTAATACATCCTTTCCCGATTTAATAACGGGAATAGCTTCTGCTTGAATTGGGGTTGGCGTCACAAAACCAATCTCGTCTAATGCCTTTAAAATTGATTTCCCAATACCAAATCCTTCAAATGTTGTCATTCTCAATGCTTTTAATAGAGTGCAAAGTTAACTTTTCTTCGCCATTTTCAGCTTAGAGCCAACAAGGTGATAGATTGAGGGATATGTGAATAGGTAAAAGCTCTACCGAAAGCTCAAGAGTCGAATATTAAATCAATTGAAAGACCTTACCTGGAAGACCGACTAAGATGCCTGCAAACTCAAGATTAAGCAACGTTGGCGAGACCTTACTCATGGGTAAGGAGGTCTTTATACAGATCAGGTCTATTGCGGTAGCTCCATTCTCACGAAGGAGATCTGTAATTTTTTTCTCCTCCTCATTAAAATCATAAAAAAGGCAAGGCTGTATCGCATCGGGGCGACTTTTGGTTGCACTCCAATTCATCACATATTCTAAATCAGAGATCGACTCAATCAATGCGGCTCGATTTGATTTAATCAGAAAATGGCACCCTTCGGCATACACATCGCCTACTCGACCGGGGAAAGCAAAGACATCGCGGTTATAGGAATTGGCAATATCGGCGGTGACTAAGGCGCCCCCTTTTCTAGCTGACTCCACAACAATTGTAGCATCCGAGAGTCCTGCAATAATCCGATTACGACGCAAAAAATTTGTCCGCTCAATCTTTGAAAAGCTCATAAAATCGGACACTAAACCACCGCCATTTTCGGTCATTTCTCGTGCGACAGCACTATGCATACTTGGGTAAATAGTTTCAAGACCATGACCTAACACCGCCACGGTAGGGATTCCATTGCGCAAAGCCGATTTATGCGCATGGATATCAATTCCATAAGCCAGACCGCTGACGATAACGATTCGATATCCCTTTTCGACCAATGCACCTATTAGTTGATCAACCATTCGCTTTCCATATTCAGTGGCACTTCGAGTTCCAACAAGGCTTATGGTCTTACCCTCGTTTAGCGGTGGATTTCCTTTCACATACAATACAATGGGGGCGTCAGCGCAAGCTTTTAACCGCTGTGGGTAATCGTCATCAAGATAAAACAGTGCTTTGACACCATTTTTTTGCATAAACTCAACCTCCTCACTAGCGCGCGACATTAGCTTAGACCTGAAGATATTTTTAGCTAAAATAGTCCCTATTCCGGGTACTAACCGTAAAGTTTTCTCCTTTGAGTTGAGCACCTCTTCAGCCGATCCAAGGTAGGCAATTAATGATTTTGCCGTAATACTTCCAATGCCAGGGATAAGGGATAACGCTATTTTACTGATCAACTCATTTTCCACAATTGACAAACGATTAGGGATGGAAACAAACGACCAAAATGGAGAGTTTTCAAGGATTAAGACCGACTA
>CAIVGL010000108.1 GCA_903905505.1 uncultured Bacteroidia bacterium
GAACCTGGGACACTCCCGATGAAAATCGGGATGCGCTAACCATTTTCATACAAACAAAAAAAGAGAGCAGAACTAAATCTACTCTCTTTTATGTCGGGGTACCAGGATTCGAACCTGGGACCCCCTGGTCCCAAACCAGGTGCGCTAGCCGGGCTGCGCTACACCCCGATAATTATCATTTTTCTAACAGAACTCTTACGTTTTAAACGACTGAATAAACCTGTCAACCCAAACGTTGCGGAGAGAGGGGGATTCGAACCCCCGACACGGTCGCCCGTGCGGCAGTTTAGCAAACTGCTGGTTTCAGCCACTCACCCATCTCTCCTGATTTTTGGGTGGTGCAAATGTAGGAATCATTTTCACTTAGGCAAAATAAAAGTCGAAAAAAATTGGAATAAAATTCAACTTATACTAGAGAATCTCCTAAGGCCTTCATATTCAAGATCAACCAAGCCATAAATTATTGTTCTAAATTTTAACGCTAAAAAGTTGGAAAATGCCCAAAACATGCTTAATTTAGTGGTGTAATTAGAAGCACACGTTCTTTTAAAATATGATATTACCGTATTAATTTGTCAGATTGGTAAACCCAACATTTCTTTTTAAACGAGAAAGCTTTTGGCCGCTAAAACAGGCCTCATCTCGCTCTGCGAGAGTAGCTTAGGCTACCATTGGAAGTTTGATCAGTCAGGCACTCAAATCCTGTTTATCCGGGGTTTTACTCAACACGAATTAGTACGGTATTTTTTGCCCCCTAAACGTCTACTGTTATCAAGATCACATTCGCCCTTTTAGTCTCTTTTCTTTTTCTCTGCAGCCATCACCTCTCTGCACAGAATGCAACTCCGACTCCCTTACAACCACGATTTATTACCGAAAACCTATTTGGAAAAGAGTTTGAACAGGTTGAAATCATCGATCATCATCTAAAAGGTTCTATTTTCTACCTCATAAGTGGTCATGGAGGCCCTGATCCGGGCGCGATGGGCAAGATTGGCGATAACATTCTTTGCGAAGACGAGTATGCGTATGATATCACACTACGCTTTGGCCGAGAGCTAATCCGACATGGAGCCAAAGTTTACTTTATCGTTCGTGATCCGGATGACGGAATACGCAATGAACCATATCTCAGAAGCAGTAATAATGAAGTCTGCTATCCAAATAAACCAACTCCTTTAAATCAAGTTCATCGGTTAAAACAGCGTGTCGATGCCATAAACACGTTGTTTAAAAACGAAAAAATTAGTAATTATAAAAGATGCATCGAGTTGCATATCGATGCACGATCAACCAAAGAGAACATCGATCTCTTCTTTTATTACAATCCAGGAAACAAGGAAGGTGAGCGATTAGCTTTAACCTTAAGAAATGCCATAGACTTAAAATATCAACAAAAACAGCCAGGGAGAGGATATAGTGGCGATGTGTCAACTCGATCGTTGTATATGTTACGCAACACCTTGCCAACAGCGGTATTTATTGAATTAGGAAATATCAATCATTACCGTGATCAGCAACGATTAATCATTGAAAACAATCGAGAAGCACTAGCACGTTGGCTTTGCGAAGGAGTTATCGCCGATCACCAGAAAACGAATTAATCAATCGTCATATTCCTGCAAGCGCTCGAGGTCGCGCCGATCTTTTTTGGTGGGACGCCCAGCACCTTTATCGCGCTCAAAGAAGCCCATCTGTTTCCGAACTTCGAGGATATGCAACTCCTCCGGTGGAGTGATATCAAGAACATACCCAGCAACCAATTTGGCACCGATTCGCTTGCCAATTAGATCAACAACCTTGTAAGAATAGGTAACGGGGGATTTCCGAACTTTGATAACCTCTCCAATTTTAGGAACCCGTGAAGGTTTCACGGCTACACCATCAATGGTAACACGACCTTTCTTGCACTCTTCTGTCGCCAGTGTTCGGGTTTTAAAGAGCCTTACGGCCCACAACCACTTGTCGATGCGTACGAGTTCGTCCATTGGGATAATGCCTTTAAAGAGTGCCTAATCGCGGTTAAATTTGGTCATGACCTGATTTGCACCCATGGTCACGAAAGCTTTAATGATGTCGATGCAACTTTCCATTTTTGAATGAATAACCTCTTCCTCCTCGCGCGACCATCGCCCAAGTACATAGTCCACCTGACGACCACGTTGAAAATCGCTACCGATTCCAAATCGAACGCGGACATAATCTTGACTTCCTAGGATCTGGTGAATACTTTTCAAGCCATTATGGCCAGCATCGCTACCTTTAAGACGCATGCGAACTTTACCGAGTGGAAGTGAAAGGTCATCGACAAGGATAAGCACCTTATCTAACTCAATTTTCTCTTTCTGCATCCAATACTGCACTGCACGCCCACTGAGATTCATGAACGTATTGGGCTTAAGCAAGATAAGGGTACGGCCAGCATGCTTGACTTCTGCTGTAGCACCGTAACGATTCTCGTTAAAAGAAATATTGGACGCCCTAGCAAGGGCATCCAATATCCAAAATCCTATGTTGTGACGGGTGTTTTCGTATTCTTCCCCGATATTTCCTAGACCAACAATCAGGTATTTCAAAACGTATACGTTTTATTTTTTCTTTCCACTTGCAGCATCTGCCATAGCAGCACGAGCAGCACGGGTAACAACAACGGTAGCAACTGGTACCGATTTTGCGTTTAAGATTTCAATACCAGTAACTTTAACGTCACCAACACGAACACTTTCGCTAAGCGCTAGATCAGTTACATCAATAACGATCTCATCTGGAAAATCTTTTGAAAATCCTTTCGCTTTTAGGGTACGAAGATTTGCTTTCAAACGTCCACCTTGCTGAATCCCTTTAGCATAACCATCTAAACGGACAGGAATCTCAAGTTTAACTGGAACATTTTCACGGATTTCCAAGAAATCGATATGAAGAAGTTTATCGGTTACAGGATGAAACTGTAAAGCCTGCATAAATGCATTGTATTTATTCCCATCAACCTCGATCTCAGTCTGATATACCTTAGGAGTATAAACTAGTTTACGAAATTCATTTTCGTGTGCTTGGAAGTGAACAACTTTATCCCCACCATAAATCACGCATGGAACAATGTCGCTAGCTCTTAATACTTTAGAGTCTTTTTTGCCAACGCCCAGACGAGCGGTACCTTTAATTTGAAATGTCTTCATTTGATTTAAATATTAACTGTTTTGTAACTAAGTGTTTACTCAGATCTCCTCCTAAAAAGCAAGGTATCCGCATCACACCACCAAAGGCATGTTGTAAAACTGGGCGCAAAGATAATAAATCTTAGATAAATGCAGTGCTGATTGATTTATTTTCGTACACCTTTTGAATAACATCAGCAAATAACGGAGCACAAGAGATAACGGTAATCTTTGAAGATGGCCGAGCAAGGGGAATTGAATCGGTTACTAGAAGTTCATCAAGACTCGAAGCTTCAATACGTTCATAGGCAGGACCTGAAAGAACAGCATGTGTCGCAAAAGCTCTTACCGAGCGAGCCCCCTTCGCTTTCATAAGTTCAGCGGCCTTGGTTACAGTGCCAGCAGTGTCAATAATATCGTCAATAATGATTACATCTTTACCTTCTACATCGCCAATTAAAGTCATCGAATCAATTTGATTAGCTTTGCTTCGTGATTTATGACAGATAACTAGGTCTGTTTTTAGGTGTTTCGCAAAAACATTGGCTCTTTTTGTCCCACCCACATCAGGGGAGGCGACCATAATATCTTTTAA
>CAIVGL010000109.1 GCA_903905505.1 uncultured Bacteroidia bacterium
ATCGACACTTGGGGAAAAGATTTCCCTGGTGCTCACGGACTAACGATTCAGCACAATGGTAAAGAAGATCTATTATTCATTACCGACACCAATCGGCATCAAGTATACAAGACCACCATTGATGGAAAAATATTATTTACCATAGATGCACCTGCTGACCTTCCAGCATACAAAAAGAACACAGCCTTTGTACCAACAGAAACAACCGTCTTAGAAAATGGCGAGTTTTACATTGCCGATGGATATGGAGCACAGCACATTCTTCATTATGATGCAAATGGCAGACTATTGAATTCATTTGGTGGCAGAGGGACAGGTGATGAACACTTTGATAATGCACATGGTATCTGTGTAGATTATCGGAACCCTACTCCTACGTTAATCATTACAGATCGGACCCGTAATGCTTTTAAAAGGTTCTCACTCGATGGAAAACTTATTGAGATTATTCATTTACCAGGTGCATGTGTTTGCAGACCAGTTATCAAAGGTGATTATTTGTATGCTGCAGTGCTTCGGTCACCTTCCTTGTCAAATGAAAAATCGGGGTTTGTCACCATTTTAAATAAAGAGAATAAAGTTGTTTCGAATCTTGGAGGTTCAGCGCCTGTATATGTCAACAATGAGTTAACTCCCCTGTCTCAAACAGAAAAAATATTCATTCATCCGCATGATGTATGTGTGGATGATGAGGGAAGTATTTATGTTGCACAATGGGCTTCTGGCAAAGTATATCCGTATAAATTTACAAAAGCATAAGCATGCAAATTCAAAAAAAATACCTCCCCTATGCAAAAATAGGTGGAGTAATTCTGATCCTATCAATTGGATTATTTGTCATCTTAAAGATCCAGCGTGATAGTTTTGAGAATCAAGTATCGTACAATAGGAATATCCGTCCACTCCTCTCTGACAAATGTTTTACTTGTCATGGACCAGATGCAAATAAACGAAAAGCGGGTCTTAGACTAGATCAGCAAGCTGGTGCCTATGCCGAACTTAAAAAGAACAAAGGTCATTATGCCATTGTTCCTGGTGATCCAGACAAGAGTGAGATCATACAAAGAATGGAGTCGACAGATCCTGAATTACTGATGCCTATCCCATCGAGTCACTTACCCAAGCTTACCAAAGAGGAAGTTTCTCTTTTTAAACAATGGATTAAAGCTGGTGCTAAATATGAAAAACATTGGGCTTTTGTTGAACCTGCTAAAGCGCCAGTTCCTGATGAAAGCAAGAAAAACTGGTCAAAAAACGAGATCGATAATTTCATTTTACAAAAACTAAATCAAAAAGGATTAAGTCCGAATGACGAAGCTTCTCGTGAGACTCTAATTAAAAGGGCATTTGCAGATATTACTGGCTTACCTCCTACTGTTCAAGAACTTAATCGCTGGAATACGATTGCCGATAAAGATTGGTATAGTCAACTTATTGACTCTGTCTTTAAAAAACCTGCCTATGGGGAGAAGATGGCTATTCTATGGTGCGATTTAGCGCGTTATGCCGATTCATTCGGATTTCAAGACGACAACATCAGATCGCAATGGCCATGGAGAGATTGGGTTATTCATGCGTTCAACAGCAATATGTCCTACGAAAAGTTTATAACGGATCAAATTGCTGGGGATTTATTACCAAAAGCGACTAAAGAAAATATCTTAGCCACTGGATTCTTCCGCAACCATAAATATACCGAAGAAGGTGGAATCATACCTGAGGAGTATCGTGTGTCATACAATGTCGATAAAACAAGAACTTTTGGAAAGGCAATTTTAGGGGTTACTATTGAGTGTGCTCAATGTCATGACCATAAGTATGATCCATTTTCAAACAAGGATTATTACCAGCTGTATGCTTTTTTCAATATCAGTAAAGAAAAAGGGTTTGAAGGTGATGTGGGCTCTTCCACTCCAGCTAAAACGCCTAAGTTGTTTATTAATCAGGGCGAGGTTAAGAATAACATGCCTTATCTAAGTCCGAATGATACGAGTGTTATACAAGTATCGGTTATGGAAGATGATTCACTAAAGAAGCCAACTTATGTTCTAAGCAGGGGCAGATATGATGCTCCAACAGATGTAAAAGTGAACCCTATCGCCTTAGAATCAATCATGTCATACGATACGATGACCTATGCTCAAAATAGACTCGGCCTTGCACAATGGACGATGAACAAAAAGAATCCATTGACGGCTCGTGTATTTGTAAACTTTATTTGGCAAGAGATCTTTGGGGAAGGAATTGTTAAAACATCTAGTGATTATGGATTACAGGGTGAGTTACCTTCACATCCTGAGCTATTAGACTGGTTAGCTGTTGACTTTATGGATCACAACTGGGATATCCAATATCTGATCAAAAAAATCATGACCAGTGGAACGTACTGTCAGTCTAGTGAAGTTAGCAAAAGTCAATTAGAACAAGATTCTGAAAACATCTATTTATCAAGAGCTCCTCGTATGAGATTTAAGGCTGAGCTAGTTCGCGACTGGGTACTATCCAGCAGTGGCTTGTTAAGTCGTCGTATTGGTGGTCCAAGTGTAAAACCTTATCAGCCTAAGGGTGTATGGGAGAGCACAACTTCTGGAAGGGGTGTATTGGCTAGTTACAAGCAAGATCATGGTGAAGCAATCTATCGTCGTGGACTTTACACTATTTTCAAACTTACCGCTCCACCTCCAAGTTTAATGATCTTTGATGCCAGTAGCAGGGATCAATGCGAATCAAAACGCTCAAGTACCAATACACCACTGCAAGCACTTACCATGTTAAACGACCCAACGGTATTAGAAGCATCACGTGTACTTGCAGAGAACATTACCGTTAAAACAAAGGTTCTTGAGGAGCAAATCGAGCAGGCCTTTCAATCGATTATTATACGTAAACCGACGCGCTTTGAACGCAATAAGCTTTTAGATTATTGTCAGAAACAGCAGGAATATTTCAAACAGAATCCAGATTTATTAAAGTTAACCATAGCAACGGGTGAGTTTAAACATACTAAAGAGGCCCACGACTTAATAGAGACTGGCGCTTTAATGAAAACTATTCTGATTATTTACAACTTAGAAGAAGCCATCACAAAATCATAACCAACTAGTATGAGAGAATTTTTAGAACATGGGTTAAACCAAAATAGGCGTAAGTTTCTATCCAAGGTGAGTCTTGGTATTGGAGGAATAGCATTAGGATCTCTGATGGTTCCTGGAATGTTTAGTGGAAATGAAGATGATCTTTTTAATAATGTAGTGCCCCATTTTGCCCCTAAAGCAAAACGGATAATCTACCTATTCCAAAATGGAGCGCCATCTCAACTAGATCTTTTCGACTATAAGCCAACCTTGCAAAAGATGCACGGTGAGGATTTGCCTGCTAGTATCAGAAACGGCCAGCGGCTTACTGGGATGACAGCAAACCAAGCTAAGTTTCCCCTTGCAGGGACAAAATTTAATTTTGCTCAACATGGTCAGACTGGAGCTTGGTTTACAGAAGCGATGCCTCATTTAGCTAGCATGGCTGATGATATGTGCTTTATTCGTTCGCTGTATACCGAAGCGATCAATCATGATCCAGCATTGACCTTCTTTCAAACTGGAGCTCAGGTTGGAAACAGACCGAG
Source organism: uncultured Bacteroidia bacterium (assembly GCA_903905505.1). Taxonomy (GTDB): domain Bacteria; phylum Bacteroidota; class Bacteroidia; order Bacteroidales; family Prolixibacteraceae; genus JAAFHB01. The sequence goes on from CAIVGL010000109.1 coordinate 3,623, forward strand.
CATGGGTTCGTGGATCAGCTATGGCTTGGGAAGCGAAAACAAGAACCTACCTGCCTTCTGCGTCTTATTAAGCAAAGGAAAAGGGAATGGTCAAGGGGTATATTCAAAATTATGGAACAACGGATTTTTAGATTCAATCCATCAAGGAGTTCAGTTTAGCAGTGGCGAAGAACCCGTAAAATACCTTACTGATCCTGAATTTATTAAACGTGCCGATAAACGCTTAATGCTAGACGAACTGTCAGCTCTAAATGATGCCGCGTATAAAAATATTGGCGATCCTGAGATCGTTACCAAGATTCAGCAGTATGAATTAGCTTATCGCATGCAGATGGCTGTTCCTGAGCTAACCTCTTTACAAAACGAGCCAGAATCGATTATTAAAATGTATGGACCAGAATGTTTGGTCCCTGGAACCTATGCAGCAAACTGTCTGTTGGCACGTAAACTTTCTGAAAATGGTGTTCGCTTTGTCCAATTATACCACCAAGGTTGGGATACTCATGGTAACTTACCGAGAGAGATCGAAGGTCAGTGTAGAGATGTAGACCAATCTTCAGCTGCCTTAATTAAAGACCTTAAGCAACGAGGATTACTTGATGAGACTTTAGTGATCTGGGGTGGTGAGTTTGGAAGAACAAACTATTGCCAAGGTGCCTTATCAAAAGACAATTATGGACGCGATCATCATCCACGCTGCTTCACCATCTGGATGGCAGGCGGAGGTGTTAAACCAGGCGTATTTGGTGAAACAGATGAGTTTGGCTACAACATAACCAAAATGCCAGTACATGTGCATGATTTCCAAGCAACTGTATTGCATTTAATGGGCGTCGACCATGAGCGGTTTACCTATAAACATCAAGGAAGGCGTTATAAACTGACCGATATTGCAGGAAATGTTGTTCATGACATTATTAGCTAAGTAATGAACGAGAAAAAAATCCATCAAATTCTAGAGATGGTATTGTGGGTGATAAACCCCTTACTTATCGTACTAGCTTTTTACAATCAAGAACTTAAGCCTGGTCTATTCATGTTATGGATGGGTAAGTTTCATCCATTAGTCTTGCATTTCCCCATCGTTTTTGGGATCGTGATTGCGATATATCTACTGTTTTTTCAACTTCGTCGCTTACCTTTAGACACTGAGAAGTTAATTTTGGCTTCGAATGGTGTGTTTGCAACGGTTGTAGCTATATTGGGACTGCTGCTATCCAAGCAGAATTCATATGATAACGACCTTCTAAATTGGCATAAATGGGGTGGCATAGCTATTGCCATTTTAAGTTGGTCAATTCTTTATCTTCTTGATCTTCAAGTTAAACAGAAGAAATACCTAGCAATATGTTTTTTCATTGTTTTAATGGTTGCCACACACAAAGGGGCTCAGCTCACACATGGTGTTAACGCGCTAGGCTTTCCTCAGGCTGCCTCTACGGTTTCAGAACAAAACCCAGGTGAGAGCAAAACAATCTATGTAGCTACCATAGCTCCAATTTTGGATCAGAAATGTGTTTCTTGTCATAATGCCGACAAAGCCAAAGGTGGACTAAGGTTAGATTCACCTGAATACATCCAAAAAGGTGGTAAAGATGGCAGTATCTTAAAAGGTGATGCAGGACAATTAGGGAAGTTATTAGAGCGAATTCATTTGCCGTTAACCGATGAGAAGCATATGCCACCAGATGGCAAGGAGCAGCTTACAAAAACCGAGTTAAGTATCTTAAGCAATTGGATTAATTCAGGAAGTAATTTCCAAAATAAAATCACCGACTTACCTTCAACAGATAGCTTAGCCCTATTAATTGGTCAGCCGAAGAAAATTTTAGTCGAGAAATTTGAGCCTAAACATAATCTTCCAGATCTTAAAGAGTACAATTCGAATTACTGCACAACAAATTATCTGTTTCATGGGACAGACGAAGTGGAGGTCAACTTCTTTCAAGGCACTTTCTATAAGCGAGATAATCTAAAGAAATTATCGAGTATAAAATCAAATATCATTAGTCTGAACATGTCAGGAATGCCATTGACAAATGATGATCTTGACATTATTGTTGGATTTAAAAACCTACAACGCTTGAACTTGAACAATACCAATCTAGGTATAGATGCATTGCAGGATGTCAAATCGTTAAAGAAGCTTAGACTATTATCTATTTGTGGTATTGAATTCAATAATGCAGCACTTGACAAGTTTCTTGCAAACGCAAAATTCACCGAGCTTAATGTTTGGACTAAAGATGGTACGCCTAAAGATCTTGAACCAATCATCAAGAAATATCCAAACATTATATTTAATGTAGGTGACAATCTTAAAACGACATTTGTGAAGATCAGTAAACCAACCATCGAGCAAGATTCTTTGATTATCTCGGATCACCTAGATATTAAATTAAAAGCTCTATTAAAAGGTGTTGTCATTCGATATACGACCGATGGAACTGATCCAGACAGTCTTAAAAGTTCGGTATACGAGAAGCCTTTCAGAATCAAAGAAAATACGACGTTAAAGATTAAAGCATTCCGTGATGGATGGACTGGCAGTGAAATTGTTAAAAAAACTTTTTACAAATCGGAGATTCATCCTGATTCTATCTTGCTACTAACTCAGCCGGACATCAAACATCCGGGGCATGGAGCCAAAACACTGATTGATTATGATTTAGGTGAAAGCAACAAATACACCGATAAGTGGTTAGGATATAAGGATACAGGTCTTGACTTCCTGATTGGATTTAAAGAGCCTAGATTGCTGAAATCGGCCTATTTCAATGCGTTTATTGAGTTAGGTGCTGCAATTTTCCCGATAGCCTCTATAACCGTCCAAGGAAGTAATGATGGTGTAACGTACAAGAAAATTGTTCAAACAAAGTTTCCACCAGCTATTCAAGGAGCAGCACAGGGACCACAAACCTTTACCTGTCCTTTCCCTGAAGGTACGACTTACAAGTTTTATAAATTCAATGTAGCAAATCTTAAGCGTCAACCATCTTGGAGAAAAGACAACAAAGGTAAGCCTGCTTGGATATACGTTGATGAGTTGTTTCTTAACTAAAGCAAGTTCATAAGGATCATAAAATATAGTTCATAAAAAAGGCGCTCAGTGAGCGCCTTTTTTATTGGATTGAAGTATAGTTTAACCAAGCAATGCTTTTACCTGATTGTAGATATTTTCTGCTGTAAAACCTAGTTGTAGGTCAAGGACATCATAAGGGGCAGAGAAACCAAAAGAACTCAATCCCCAGACTGCGCCTGAGTCACCGACCAACCCTTTTAAGGTTACTGGTAATCCAGCAGTAAGTCCGAACTTAGGAACACTAACTGGAAGCACTTGTTCTTGATATTCTTTATCCTGATTTCTAAATAATCCTTCAGATGGAACCGAAACGATACGCACTTTTAGGCCATCTTTTTCTCTTAACAATTGAGCCCCTTCAACCAATGAAGCAACTTCTGATCCAGAAGCCAAAAGAATAACGTCTGGGTTGGCACAATCTTCAACGATATACGCCCCTTTTGCCGCCATTTTAGCCTCTTGGTAACGATCGGCTTTAGCTGGTAGATCTTTGATGTTTTGTCTTGAAAGAATCAAAGCTGTTGGCGTTGACACATTCTCGATTGCAAGTTGCCAAGCTACAGTTGTTTCTTGAGCATCAGCAGGGCGAAGGACTAACGTTGAATTTTCACCATGGTGATTTTTCAAATGCTCCATAAGTCGCAGTTGTGCCTCATGTTCAACAGGTTGATGTGTTGGACCGTCCTCTCCTACTCTAAAGGCATCGTGAGTCCAGATATACTTAACAGGTAACTCCATTAGAGCAGCCATACGCAAGGCTGGTTTCATATAATCGGAGAAGACAAAGAATGTTCCGCAGGCCGCAATTATTCCGCCATGCAGAGCGATACCATTCATAATCGAGGCCATGGTTAATTCGCAAACACCAGCTTGTAAAAATGCACCGGAGAAATCACCATTCTTAAATGCTTTGGTGTTATTTAAAAATCCGTCAGTCTTATCTGAATTTGAAAGATCGGCAGATGAGACAATCATATTCTCAATACCTTTGGCAAAAGCTCCTAAAACTGTTGCAGATGCGTTTCTTGTAGCGGCACCCGACTTTTGCACAATGGCAGAATAGTCAAAATCAGGTGCATCGCCAGAGAGAAACTTTTCAAGCTTAGCGGCTAAGGCTGGATTTGCAGCTGCCCAGGCATCTTCTTCTTTATTTTTTTCATTTGCCCAAGTTGTAAGGATCTCCATACGCTTAGCATATAGCTCAGCTGCTTCAGGGAAGATCGCAAATGGATTTTCTGGATCACCGCCTAGATTAGCAATGGTTTTCTTAAATGAAGCACCGGCATGGGTTAAAGGCTGACCATGTGTTGAACATTGACGTTCAAAGTTAGATCCATCTTCTTTAATTGCCCCTTTACCCATAATTGTTTTACCAATGATCAAAGTGGGTCTTGAGGTCTCTTTTTGAGCAGCCTTAAGAGCGGCACGGATCGCATCAGGATCATTTCCAACAATTGTTAGCACATTCCAACCCCAAGCCTTATATTTCATCTCCGTATCTTCGGAAGTAACCGCATCCGTCTCGGTAGATAGTTGGATATCGTTTGAATCGTAGAACATAATCAGGTTATTCAAGCCTAAATAGCCAGCTAACCTTCCTGCACCTTGCGAGATCTCTTCTTGAACACCGCCATCAGAGATAAAGGTATAGGTCTTATGAGCCATCCACTCTCCAAAACGGGCAACCAAAAATCGTTCCGCAATTGCGGCTCCAACAGCCATGGTGTGACCCTGTCCCAATGGACCAGAGGTATTCTCTACGCCACGTTCTGGATCCACTTCAGGATGACCAGGGGTAACAGATCCCCATTGTCTAAAACCTTTTAGATCATCCAGACTATAATTTCCACCTAGTGCCAATACAGAATAGAGCATTGGAGACATATGACCTGGATCAAGAAAAAATCGATCCCGAAAAGGCCAAGTCATATCACTTGGATCGTAATTTAAAAATTCGGTATATAAAATATTGACAAAATCGGCTCCCCCCATTGCACCTCCTGGATGCCCTGAATTAGCCTTTTCAACCATCGCAGCAGAAAGAATTCGGATATTGTCTGCCGCACGGTTTACACTAGAATTACTCATTGTAATTTATTTTATAGTTAGTAATTTAATTTAAAGCGAATAAACCTATCTATACGTTTCGAAACTTACTTCGCCTGAAGTGCCCGAACTACAAAAACACCTTCAATGGCTTTTACTTTAGCAATGATATCGTCAGATAGCGTCTCATTACTTGCATCGATAATGTTATAGGCAATATCACCCTTATTTTTGTTTAGCATATTGTCAATATTAATACCTGCCTGAGCCAATATGGTCGTAATCTGACTGATGATATTAGGGATATTTTTGTTGGTAACCAGCAATCTAGCCCCATTATTACGCTCTAATTCAGCACCTGGGAAGTTTACAGAGTTACGGATATTCCCGTTCTCAAAGAAATTGCGAATCTGCTCAGCAGCCATAATCGCGCAATTTACTTCCGACTCATTTGTAGAGGCTCCTAAATGAGGAATTGCCATGACCTTATCGCATTTCAAAAGTGCCTCATTCGGGAAATCAGTCAGGTAAGCCCCAACTTTTCCGCCATTTAGTGCGGCAATGATATCGGCATCAACAACTAGCTCACCACGCGCAAAATTTAAAATCTTAACGCCATCTTTCATCAGCTTAATCTTTTCAGTATTGATGAATCCGGTAGTTTCAGCTACTAATGGAACTTGAAGGGTGATAAAATCAGCTTTTGCCAACATCGACTCAATACCATAAGCACGAGTCACATCGTGGTGCAAATTCCAAGCATGGTCGATAGAGATGTAAGGATCATAGCCAATCACACTCATTCCTAGAGATTGAGCTGCATTGGCCACTAAAACGCCAATTGCGCCAAGACCAATAACACCTAATGTTTTGCCTTTAATTTCGCTACCTCCAAAGTTAGCTTTGCCCTTTTCAACCAATGGCGGAACTTTATCACCTTCACCGATCAATGTTTTAGCCCATTGAACGCCTCCAACTAAGTCTCTTGAAGCCATTAAAAGACCAGCTATTACCAACTCTTTAACACCATTGGCATTGGCGCCAGGAGTATTAAAGACTACAATGCCATTTTCGGTACATTTCGCAATTGGAATGTTGTTAACACCAGCACCAGCACGTGCTATGGCTTTAACAGATTGTGGAATCTCCATATCATGCATGCTAAAACTACGCAGTACAATCGCATCTGGCTGTGAAATATCATTTGATATCTCATATTTTGAAGTTGGAAATACCTGAAGACCCTCTTGATCGATCTTGTTAAGTGTTTGAATTTTATACATATCAGTGGATTAAGGATTCGCAATTTGTGCAATTACAAATATCGCAAAATTGGGCGAGTTTTACCCAATATCTAGGTTAAATAATGATTATTTATTTTTCAACCATACATAATATGCTCAAAAGTAGATCAGATTAAAACAAAACAATAAAAGGAGTAATATCTTCAACCGAAACATTCAATCAGCTATATTTTCTCCCCATTCGAATTCAAAACACCTATTTCATGTTAAGTTATTATAATCTTATGCTAAATAGCGACCTATTTTAAGTAAGAATAGCTCAATAATCCGTAATTTTGCTTATATCTTTAGTTGAACCCTTTTGCATAATCAACGATTCAATATGGAATTCATCAATCAAATTAAAGAAAGAGCCCGCTCCCTTCAAAAGAAGATTGTCTTACCCGAAGGGACTGACCTCCGAACACTAAAAGCCGTCGAGCAAGTAATTGCTGAAAAATTAGCTGCAATCATTTTATTAGGTGATCCAATTGAAATTAAAGCGCTTGCTTTAAAAGAAGGAATCAGCCTAACGGGAGTAGAGATCATAAATCCGAAAACATCGCCAAAAAGGGAGCCATATGCCGCCTTAATGGTCGAGATAAGAAAAGAGAAAGGACTTACAACCTCAGAGGCGTTAGAAGCCTTAAATAATCCTTTAGTCTTTGGTTCACTTATGGTTAAAGCCAAAGATGCGGATGGAGAAATTGCAGGGGCTATAAACTCTACTGGCGATGTTCTTCGTCCTGCGCTCCAATACATCAAAACTAGCCCAGGAGTGAGCGTTGTCTCTGGAGTATTCTTCATGGTCTTTAAAGATAAAAGCATTGGCGACAATGGTATATTGGTCTTTGCTGACTGTGCTGTTATGCCAGATCCTACCGATCGACAATTGGCGGAGATCGCCGTTTCAACAGCAAAAACGGCCGAATCTATTGCCCATCTATCGCCTCGAGTAGCGATGCTCTCCTTTTCTACCAAAGGGAGCGCAAAGCATCCCCTTGTTGATAAAATGACCAATGCCACCCGCATAGCCAAAGAATTAAACCCCGAATTAATAATCGACGGAGAACTTCAATTGGATGCCGCATTAATCGAATCTGTTGGCTTATCTAAAGCTCCAGGAAGTACAGTCGCTGGAAAGGCTAATATTTTGATTTTTCCAGGCCTTGAATCGGCTAATATTGGGTATAAATTAGTCCAAAGACTTGCAGGAGCCGAAGCAATTGGACCAATCCTTCAAGGCATGGCAGCTCCAATAAACGATTTATCAAGAGGTTGCTCGGTGGCCGATATCGTAAATTTAGTTGCGATTACTGCAACTCAGGCGGGATAACTGTTTAATTAATTTAAACATTTACAATTAATAACTTAAGCTATTTTATTTAAACAATAACTATAGATATTTAGCCCAATCTAATTACCCTTTTAAACTAGATCACTCACCTATTTCAGTATGGAAGAACTAATCATAGAACCCATTGAGGATTTCGGGTTAATCAAGAAATCACACCAACGAACACTATTCTCTAAAATTGGAATTGTGGGCTGTGGCAAGGATGGACAAAACATTGCCCGCATAGCGAGTGCCAATGGTATCGAGGTAGTTTTTATTGAGCTTAGCGAAGCACGCATACAAAATGCGTATGATCGGTTAAATATTGTGCTTGACCAACGAATCAATCACTGGGGACTAACGTTAGGGGAGAAAAAACTGATCCTTTCGAAGATTAGAGGGAGTTTAGACTACAAAGACTTAGTTGGGTGTGATTTTGTGATTGAAGCTATTCGTGCCGAAACCAGCGAACGGAAGATTACGGAGCGCAAAGAGATCTTTCACAAGATCGAGGCTGTAGTTACTCCTGAATGCATCATTGCGACAAATTCAACAACAATTATTATTACGGAACTATCCTCTGAACTAATTTACAGAGATCGCTGTGTCAGTCTTCATTTCTTTGTCCAATCGCCTGAAGCTCGTGTCTGTGAGGTTGTTAAAGGACTCTATACCTCTGACGAGGTTTATCAAAAGGTCCTTCAATTTGTAAAGTTGGTTAACCGACAGGCTATTCCAGTGGAAGAATCAGCCGGTTTGATCTCCATAAGACTTTATACAGCCTTATTAAATGAGGCCTGTGAAGTTCTCCTAGAGGGTGTTGGGGCGATGGTTGATATCGATTCGGTCTGGAAGGTTGGATTCGGAATGCGTTTTGGACCTTTTGAACTAGCAGATATCCTGGGCATCGACAAGATAAATAGATGGATGGAGAATCTTTACTCGGAATTTGGAGACCCTAAGTATATGGCTTCCCCTGTTATTAAAAAGTTAGTTCGAGCCAAACGTTTTGGGGTGCATACCCAATGTGGTTTTTACACCTATGACGAAAATGGTAAAATCATAGGCAGTGAACCTATTTCAAATGAAAAAAATTGATTGAATTAGTGAAACCCTAATCGTATGGAAAACATGAAAATATTAGTTCTAAATTGTGGAAGCTCATCGATAAAATATCAGTTTTATTCTCTCGACAATAGCATAATCCTCGCTAAAGGAGTTGTGGAAAAAATTGGAATGAAAGGTTCATTCTTAAAACACGAGAAACAATCTGGACAAAAAGTGCTTTTTGAAGGGGAGATACTCGATCATAAAATTGGAATTGAATATATCCTGGGTGTCTTATCGAGTGCCAAACATGGGTGTATCGCTTCATTAGGTGAAATAAGTGCAGTAGGTCATCGTGTGGTTCATGGAGGCGAAGAATTTAGCGGAAGTGTATTGATTACCGATGCCGTAGTTAAAGCTTTAGAGAAATTCATCGATCTTGCCCCTCTTCATAACCCACCGAATCTCAAAGGTATCTATGCGTTAAAAGCATTAGTTCCCGACATCCCTCAAGTGGCTGTTTTTGATACCGCCTTTCATCACACCATACCAAAGCATGCCTATATGTATGCGATACCCTATTCACTATATAAAAAATACGGCATTCGCAGATATGGATTTCATGGCACAAGTCATAAATATGTCTCCAACAGAGCTTGCGAAATTTTAGGAGTTTCGAATGAAGAGGTGAAGATAATAACCTGTCATCTAGGCAATGGGGCATCTGCATGTGCCATTAAATATGGAGAATCAATAGATACTTCGATGGGATTTACCCCTGTAGAGGGCTTGATTATGGGAACACGCTCAGGTGATATTGACATGGGAGCCGTTACGTACTTAATGGACAAAGAAAAGATTGGAACCAAATCAGCCTCTACCCTATTCAATAAGCACAGCGGTCTGCTTGGAATAACAGGTGTCTCCTCCGATTTACGCGAGATACTGGACTCTGCAGAGCAAGGCGATGAGCGAAGCTTATTAGCCATTAAAATGTTTGACTACCGCATTAAGAAATTTATTGGCAGTTATGCAGCCGCTATGGGTGGTCTTGATATCTTAGTCTTCACTGGTGGTATTGGTGAAAACTCTCATTTAACCCGCCTGGGTGCTTGTGAGAATTTAGAGTTCCTAGGTATCGAACTAGATCAGGAGCTCAACAAGGGAACAAAAGGGAAAGAGATGGTAATCAGCAAAAGCAATTCAAGAGTCAAAGTCATAGTTGTCCCTACGAATGAGGAGCTTATGATTGCCATTGACACTCAGAATATTGTCAATGAATTATTCAAAAATCAGGTTGAAATAACACCCCTATAAATCGATAATTAGTCCGTCAAAGCCAGGCTCGATATGATCTGGCAGCTCAGCTAATAAATCCTGATGTTTACCCATCTCATGACTCATATGGGTTAGATACGCTTTACGGGGCTTTATTTTTTGGATCAAGTCGATAGCTTCTGCCAGATTTAGATGCGAGATATGTGAGGTCTTTCGCAAGGCACAGATCACAAGGATCTCAACTCCAGCTAATTTAGCTAATTCGTGATCTTCAATAGAATTAAAATCAGTCAGATAGGCAAAGTTACCCACGCGAAATCCATAGACTGGAAGTTGGTAGTGATAAACTCGGATAGGTAAAACCGTTAATGAACCGATCGTAACAATCTGGCTATCCAAATCGATCAAATTCATTTGTGGTGTGCCAGGATATTTCTGAATCTCAAAAACGTAGTTAAATATCGATTTCAGATTGTTCTGGACCCTAGTTTCACAATAGACATCCATGGCTGATTTTCGAATCCAATTAAAGCTACGGATATCGTCTAATCCAAAGATATGATCTGCATGCTCGTGAGTGAGCAGTATCGCATCGATATTGTCTACCTTATGACGAAGCATCTGTTGACGAAAATCAGGACCCACATCAACAATCACCCGTGTAGATCCCTCTTCGATCATAATTGCGCTGCGAAGACGCTTGTCCTTATCATCAATTGAATGACAAACTTCGCACTTGCATGCAATTACCGGAACACCTTGCGAAGTACCTGTTCCCAGAAGGGTGACTTTCATACCATTCAATTCGTTTAGCATCAAACTTAGTCAAAATATTAATTCACACAACGGAATTTCTTTACCTTTGACAAAATTTCAATCATGGCCAAGCTATATCTTATTCCAACAACTCTAGGTGAATCGGCAACAGATCATGTCATTCCGACTGATGTATCTTTGCTAGCTCTGAAACTGAACTATTTCATTGTTGAGAATATTCGCACGGCTCGACGGTATTTGCGCAAACTTGATCCACAGTGCAACATCGACGACCTCCATTTCTTTGAGCTTAATCAACATACCGATAGTCATATTATACAAACCTACCTCGATCCAATCGCTAAAGGGTTTGATGTCGGGATCATCTCTGAAGCTGGTTGTCCAGGGGTAGCAGATCCTGGCGCTGAGGTTGTTAAGCATGCTCATTTGAAGAATATCGATGTCGTTCCATTGGTAGGTCCCTCTTCGATTTTATTATCCTTGATGGCCTCCGGATTAAATGGACAAAACTTTGCTTTTGTAGGTTATATACCGGTCAAATCAGACGAACGATCAAAGGCAATTAAGGAGTTAGAACGAAAATCGGGAATCGAAAATCAGACTCAGATATTCATAGAAGCACCTTATCGCAACACCCCCTTAATACAGGATTTATTAAAAACATTAGGTGAAAATACACGCCTCTGCATGGCCTGTGATCTTACACTTGAAACCGAGTTTGTGAAGACTAAAACTGTTGGTCAGTGGCGGAAAAGTATCCCAGAATTAAACAAGCGACCAACTATATTTTTGCTATTGAGTAGCAAATAGGCAACGAAGAAGCTGGTCAGGCACCAATTGCTTTTTTCAGCAATGGGTATTCGTATTCGAAGTTGGTGGTAAAAACACCATTTCCAAGCTCCCTTTCTATCTGCGCAGGAGACCAAAAACGCCCATCGGTAACCTCTTCGCTATGCAATCGTATTTTCTTATAGTCATAGGAGACAAAATAATAGACCAATTCAGATTCAATTTCTCTATCCCATCTATAGCTCCCCAGTGATTTAGCCGTGAAATTTTCCAATCCGATCTCTTCATACGCTTCACGCTGAAGTGCAGTTTGAAGCTCTTCACCAAAAGTAATATGACCGCCCACTGCAGTATCCCATTTACCAGGCTGAACAAGCTTTTCGATTGGTCGTTTTTGCAAGTAAATATGACCTTTCGGATTTAACACATGCAAATGGATAACGGGATGAAGAATTCGATCTCCCTTATGACATGCAGACCGCAACGCTTTCCCAACGATATGCCCTTGCTCATCAACGACTGGAAGCCACTCTTCAGGATCATAAGGAGTTGAACCCGTTAAGTCAGCCCTGTTCTGTCGATTTAGTTTTCTTGCCTTCAAAAATTCAATCCCGAAATAGAACAAAAACAGAATATAAAACAGTCCTCCACTGATAAATGCCCAGGCCTCCTTGCTAAGGTAAAATGCAGCATAGACAACAAGCAGCGTATGGGCTAAAACTAGGTAGAATAAGTTTCGAATATTGCGTTTAAAATGAACAGATTGAGCCTCGTTCATCTCAACTCCCTGCATGTATTTCTGGGTCATCAACCCGATGATATCAACGGGAGAATAGAGCGAAACGGCAAGAACAACACCGAGTATTGCTTCAATCAATGCGGGCTTTAACTTGAAAAAAACATCATTCTCTAAAAGTATCGAAACACCAGATAAAGCCACAAGTAATCCAGTATCAAGTAAAACAAATTTATCGAGTCGTTTTTCTCGTATCCAAGTATAGCCCATCTCAGCCAAACCGATCAGTAAGGCCACAGCAATACCCACTTTCATCCCCCAAAACTCATCCGCTAGTATAAATACGAATAGCGGAATAAAGCCTGGAAGGAGTTTTTTTATTAATTCTTTCTGATTCAAAGTTTACGGTTTCGTAACTTTCACATAAAATACCAGCGTTGAATAAGGAGGAATAAAGCCAGAAAAATCAGCATCACCATAACCTAACCAAGATGGAATAACAAGCTTAGCCTCGCTCCCATCTTTCATAAAGGTAAAACCTTCATCCCATCCTGCAATAACTTTTCCCTGTCCAACGGTAAAACTAAATGGAGTTGTTGATGTTATATTGGAATCAAATTTAAAGCCATCTTGAACACCAGCTGTTGGATTATCCTCAATTCGATAACCAGAATAAAACACATTTACCAAATCACCATTTTTAATAGCCACTGCTCCAGCAGGAGCTGCTTTTGTCTCAATAACATATAACCCTGAAGGTTTGGGCGTTACTGTTGAATGGTATTTAGCAATATATTTTGGCAATAATGTTAGTTCTTTCTCTTGCGCAGTCGGACCAACAGTCTTTTTACAAGAAGTGATCGAAAGAACAGCAAAAACAAGTAAAAGATAGGAATTTCTAATTTTCATAATTTATTAAACTAAAATAAAACACTACGATTAATTAACGATAGGTGATTAAGAATTGGACTAATTACGATTTAATTTCTTGGAATACTCCGGTAACAAAGACCGAAATAGAGCTAATGCCTGATCAATAGGCAATTTAGACTCGCCTCCTGCTGCATTCCTATGACCACCGCCATTAAAGTGGTTAGCAGAGAATATATTTGTCTCAAAGTTGCCTTTTGAACGAAAAGAGATTCGCACTGTCCCATTTTTCTCAACAAAGAAAGCTGAAAAAACAACTCCTGAAATAGATAACGGATAATTGACAAACCCTTCGGTATCACCAGGTTGAAAATTAAACCGTTCAAGTTCTTCTGCGGTCAGCGCAATTAAAGCTGCTTTATGCTGTGGAAAGATTTCTAATTTCTCAGAGAGACAATAGCCTAATAAGCGCATCCGATGTTCAGAGAAATTATTAAATAACGCTTCATTAATTTGCTCTTTATCAGCCCCTCTATGCATGAGATCACCAGCTATTCGATAGGTAGATGCCCTAGATGCATTATGACTAAACGAACCTGTATCTGCAATAATTCCAGTTAATAAGGCACTTGCCCCGTGGGCACTAAGCTGATCAAGAAGACCAATGGATTCTATAAAATCATAGATTAATTCAGCGGTTGAGCTAACATCGGTATCGGAAAATTGGTAATCCGCTTTTATTTGAGGATCGGGATGGTGATCAATAAGTACAATTGGAATTGATTTATTTTGAAGGTACGACTCCAGCTTTCCAAGTCGTTTAGAATCATTGAAATCGAGGTAAAACAGGGCGTCTGCCTGATCGATAAGCTGATGTGCCACCACACTATTCTGCTCATAAATTAGCGGTTCATTACCAGATCCAATATAATTCAGATACGTTGGAAATTCATTCGGAACAATAACTTTGGATGCATAACCAGCATTCAACAGCACATCATTCAGACCAACAGCAGAGCCAATCGCATCGCCATCCGGATTTACATGAGGAATAATCACCACGTTTTTCACCGATGTGCTTAGCCAATCGCTTACTCTTTTGCAGGTATTTAGGTCGAATCGTTTCAAATGGTTCTTGTTTTTTACTTGGTCACAAAGATATCAATATTCCTAAATGCAAAGATGAAAAGCAAAAGGAATAGCCCGTTTAACATCTGTTATCACAATAGACCTATTTATCGCGTTTAGAAAGCAATAGATTTTGTTTTCGAATATAATTGCAATTTGACTAAATTTGCGTCCAGAAGTTTAAATTTTAAATCATAAAACACCAAAAATCATGAATGGATCTATCACCTTTACGATGATTAAACCTAGTGCAGTAGAAAGTAATTTTACTGGTCCTATACTTAAGATGATCAACGAGAGCGGCTTTCGAATTAAAGCAATTAAACTTACACAGTTATCAAAAGAGCGTGCGGAGGCTTTTTATGGTGTTCACGCTGGAAAGCCATTCTTCGATGGCTTAGTTGAATTTATGAGTTCTGGCCCAATAGTAGCGGTGATTTTAGAGAAAGAGAATGCCATCCTAGATTTCAGAACCTTGATTGGAAGCACCAATCCGGCTGATGCTGCACCTGGAACGATCCGTAAGATTTTTGCTAAATCATTTACAGAAAATGCTGTTCATGGCTCCGACAGTGATGAAAATGCCCTTATCGAAGGTTCATTTTTCTTTTCTGAAATGGAACAATTCTAATATCGAAAATTAAGATCCAGAAGCTACTTGCTGAACAAGATGCAAACAGCTTTTGGACCTTTTATTTTATCCCTAAATTGAAGTTTGCCATCCTTGGCATTCCGACTAAAAGAGACAATATCCTTCGAATTTTGATTTGCAACTACGATGAAATTCTCATCCGGAGAGAGTGCGAAATTTCGAGGTGTTTCCCCACCACAAGGTTGCTGTCCAATCTGTGTTAACTTTCCACTCTTCGGATCAATTGAGAACTCTGCAATAGAGTTAAACCCTCTGTTTGACACATAAAGAAATCTGCCATCTTTAGTCACATGAATATCAGCACAACTATTTGGTTTATCGGAACCGATAGGCAAGGCTGAAACCTCTTCCAATTGAGTAAAACTTCCATCGCTATTTCGTTTCACAGTTGCCACACTGCTTGAAAGCTCATTCACAACATAAAGCAGTTTCAAGGTTGGATGAAAGGCCATATGACGTGGTCCGGCTCCGGGTGCAACAACAATTGAATTATCAGTGGAAGTAAGCTTCGCTTCACCCTGTTTTAGTTTATAAATTTTCACTTGATCTATTCCAAGGTCTGCCACAAAGATTCGATTTGAATTAGGCTCAAAATAGGCGCTATGCGCATGAGGTCCAGCTTGTCGAGCACTATTCGGTCCGCTTCCAACATGCTTTTGGATGTCTAGATAATCTGTTAAGAACCCAAGGTAACTTAGATGAAATAACGAAACGCTTCCACCCGTATAATTAGCCACTAAAACATCTCCCAAATTATTTGTAGAGACATAACAAGGATGAGCTCCACCAGTAGCCACCTTGCTGATCAACTTCAACTCATTCGTTTTATAGTCTATAGAAAACGATTCGAGGTAGCCCGTATTTTGGGCTTTTTCATCCTTTACTTCATTTACAGCCAAGACGGTTTTGCCATCTGAGCTATAGGTCAAAAAAGATGGGTTCTCCGACTTCGTCGCTAAGCCTAGATTCGTTAGCTTTCCTGTTGCGGTAGTTAAACTAAAACGATAAATACCTTCGCTATCTTCCAAGGGTTTTCCATCTTGACCCAAGGAATAGGTTCCGACATAAAAACTAAATGATGTGACAGGTTTAGGTTTAGGCTTGGACTTAGATTTATATTTAGGTTTTGCCCCTAGCGCTTGAACAGCAAAGATTAAGAAGACTATTGCAGAAGCAATAATAAGTGATTTTCTCATCGACTTTTAGTTTAAATAATAAACAAATCCAATTGTTCCCGTGATCATTCTAAGTGGAATTGAATAGGAACCGTTGGCCAACACTTCCGTATTAACACCATCAGCTAGCTGAGAGATTCGGGCTTGTTGATACGACACCTTTGCATCCGAACGGTAATAACCGAAGCCTAATTTAAGGTTTAGCTGCTCTGAAATTGGGAATCGAAAGGCGGTACCTGCTAAGATCCCAAAGGAGCTGTTCATCGTGGTTGAATTCGTATCTAAATAATACCACTTATTGGCTGGATCGTTGTATTGAAGTTTTTGCTGTGGAAGATAGGTAAGGTTTAATCCCCCAAGCAGCTGAAGATCCCAATAAAAACGGCCTAGATTAAGGGTATAGACAGGTCCTCCGAGTAATGCATTCCACATCCATGGATTGGAGGTATAAGAAAACTTACTCGGATCAGTAACTGAGATAATCGAAGGCACTCTAGCGGTAAGCAGTTTTTGCATTCCATCATTATCAACCGAATTGGTGTTAATCAAAGTCATCCCTTTTAATCCCCAATGATCATTTAATGGATAGGTCGCATCAATCACTAGCGAGAATCCTTTTTGAGCATAGCCAGATAATTTATCGCCTGCTATTGAATTAGCAAAGGTGCTTGTAGGCCATCCTCCTCCCATTGAAAAGGAAAAATACCAATTGTTATATTGAGCTTGACTAAAGTTACAAAGAGAGATAAAACCTAAGATCAACAGATATTTTTTCATTACAAGGAGATTAATTAAGAAATAAAATATGGATTAGGCCACTTAATGCGGGTTAGGCAGAAATAAAATTCATAATAATTGGCAGAATGAAACCTTTTACTGCTTTTCCAACAGGTAAAACAACCTCATTCTCGACAAAGGTAGAGGGAATTAAAAAGATAAGCAAGGATAATAGAGAAGCCACGACACTAATTACTCTATTATATTTTCGTTGAATCGTTACCACCACAACGAGCCATACCAATGAAGCGAGAAAAAATTTATTGTTATTCAACGAATAACCAATTGGAAATCCAGTCCACCAATCATTAACTGCATACTTATGAACGATAGGTGCGATAATAAATCCTCCAATGATAAAGCTTATAAACGTTAGCATCGAAAAGAACTTCGATGCCCCAGAGCCAAACAAAGCCAATAAACCGGACCAGGTACTTAAGAAAATGGCTAGTCCTAAAACTGCCAAATTCATAAAAAAGGGGAACTTCGGAATTTCACCTTCAAAAAGCAAGATTGTTGGCTTCGAAATAGTATAATTTAGCTGAACGCCATTTTTAAATAAATCGACTCGGTACTCCACTTTAACCCCTGGTGATTGATTAGGTATTGCTGCCACAAGTTTATCCCCTTCCCGTTTCATCTCAAGTTTAGTCATCTCACTTTGGCTCGGATACTTTCGATAATAAAATTCACCTTTGACAGAAATATCACCTATTTGAAGGCTAATTGGGCAATCGGATTTCCCGGTATGTGAGTGAAGAAAAGGGACTGAATATTTCTGCAACTCAATAGGTATGATTACCACTGACGGATAAGTCGGACTTGTAACTCGCTGATAATAGGCGGCAGAACAGGTTATTAGCAAAGCAAGTATCCAAAGTAAGCCCTTCATAGCTAGATATCAATTTATTGATCTGTGAAAATAACAAAAAATAACTATTTTTACAATCAAAACAACTTAAGAACCTAATTCCATATGAAGATCTCAGCTATTGTATTCGTCTGTATGCTTAGCCTAATTGGCTTTTCAGCATCGGCTCAAGTCAAAAAAGACGCCAGTTTAAGATTTAAATTAAACGTAAAAGAGAGTGAGCGAAAAGTCGATGTGCTTATCGATGGCAAGCTCTTTACCTCTTATCAATGGCCAGAGAATGTTATGAAACCTATTCTTTATCCTGTACTTACGTCGGCTGGAACAGAGATTACCAGAGGCTATCCCATGAATCCAAGAGCTGGTGAGCGAGTAGATCATCCACACCATGTAGGCATCTGGTTTAACTATGGCGATGTCGATGGGTTAGATTTCTGGAATAACTCGCCTGCTATTTCACCAGAGAAAAAAAGTGAGTTCGGCACGATAAAACATATAAAGATCAATCGTATTAAAGAGGGTTTTGGCAAAGCGGAGCTTGTGACCACAGAAAGTTGGATTGATTCCAAAGGTAAGGAACTACTATCTGAGAAAACAGAATATCATTTTAGCGCCAAAGGATCTATGCGAATCATCGATCGAGTTGCGACTCTAACAGCCACAGGAAAAACAGTATCCTTGAAAGACAACAAAGAAGGTGTAATGGCTATTCGTGTAGCACGTCAACTTGAGCTACCCTCTAAAGATGAGGTTATCATGACAGATTCTCAAGGTAATCCAACCACAGTTAAGAAGATGACGAATGAGGGTGTTACTGGTAGCTATCGAAGTAGTGAGGGGATAAAAGACGATGCAGTATGGAGTACACGTGCCAAATGGATGGATCTAAATGGGACGATTGGGAATGAGAAAATTGCCGTTGTGATTTGCGATCACCCTAAAAATCAAAGCTATCCAACATATTGGCATGCAAGAGGCTATGGTCTATTTTCTGCAAATCCACTGGGATGGAGTGTTTTCACCAAAGGGAAAGAGACGTTGAACTATAGTATCCCTGGAGGTAAATCGGCTGTATTCCGTTATCGTGTAATCGTTAATTCGGGATCTGATCTTAGCGATTCAGAAATAACGACCCTATCGGATGATTTTGCCAGAAAATATTAAACTAGCGACCTCACTCTATGGCTCTTAATTTTATCTGGATCTTCTTTTTCTTAATTGCATTTGTAATTGGAATAATCAAAACCTTTTTCTTGGGAGATGCACAAGTCTTTCCCGATATGGTCAACTCGACGTTCGATATGGCCAAAAGTGGATTTGAAATTTCCCTTGGTTTAGCTGGTGTGCTTACCTTATGGTCAGGGATCATGAAGATTGGCGAAAAAGGGGGTGTTGTCACGATTATCTCGAGATTAATTGGTCCATTCTTCAACAAGTTATTTCCTGAACTTGGCGATAAGCATCCTGCTTATGGACCAATGATGATGAACCTTGCCTCAAATATGCTTGGGCTCGATAATGCTGCTACGCCAATGGGACTTCAAGCGATGAGTGAGATGCAGAAATCAAATCCAAATAAAGAGGTGGCATCCAATGCTCAGATCATGTTTCTGGTCTTAAATGCCTCTGGATTAACCTTAATACCCATATCTATTATGGTCTACAGAGCTCAACTTGGAGCTGCAGATCCATCAGATGTGTTTATACCAATCTTACTAGCTACATTTTTCTCAACAATCACTGGACTTATCTCCGTTTCTATCTATCAGAAA
Source organism: uncultured Bacteroidia bacterium (assembly GCA_903905505.1). Lineage (GTDB taxonomy): Bacteria > Bacteroidota > Bacteroidia > Bacteroidales > Prolixibacteraceae > JAAFHB01. The sequence continues at coordinate 23,242 of CAIVGL010000109.1, forward strand.
ATCAATCTCTGGGACCGAACAATCATGGCCTATTTAACAGGCATGCTTTCTTTTGTAATTGGACTAATCTATTGGACGCATACCTTATCGCCTGAAGATCTATCCCTTTATTCTAAAGTCTCCAGTAATCTTATTTTATTCTCGATTATCACCCTATTTCTGCTTCTGGGTATGCGGAAGAAGATTAATGTGTATGAAACGTTTATAGATGGAGCGAAAGAGGGATTTTCAACGGCTGTCAAGATTATCCCCTATTTAGTGGCTATATTAGTTGGCATTGGAGTATTCAGGTCCTCTGGAGCTATGGATTTTGTGATTGCGGGAATTAAGTGGTTTATTGAAGCTCTAGGAATAAACAGTGAATTTATTGGAGCAATGCCTACCGCATTAATGAAACCGTTGAGCGGAAGTGGCTCAAGAGGGATGATGATCGATGTGATGAAAAATTCTGGGGCTGACTCATTTGTCGGCAGATTATCGTGTATTGTTCAAGGTGCTGGAGACACGACCTTCTTTGTGCTGGCCGTATATTTTGGGTCTGTTGGAATTAAAAAGAGCAGACACGCGTTAGCATGTGCTTTATTAGCTGATTTAGCTGGATTAATTGCTGCAATCTTAATTGGCTACCTCTTCTTTCATTAACCTCATTTAAAAACCAGATCTAAACAAAAAGCCCCGATAGACTATTCTATAGGGGCTTTTTAAGAAGATACTGTATAGTCTATATCCTTTTCAGGTATTAGATTAAACAGGAAATAAATTACTTTGCTTTTTTACAAGCTGCTTTGTCAGCTGCTTTGTCGCAAGTTTTTTTGCATTCTTTAGCACAAGCTGCTTTAGGTTTTGCCTGAGCCATAACATTAACAGAAACTAGAGTCATTCCAGCAACCATTACAAAAAGATAGACTAATTTTTTCATGTTGAACAAATTTAAGGTTAAAATTAAAATACGTTTTAGGATAAAGAAATAGATTTACTCTTGTTATGCCAATTAATATTGGTAAAACAATTCCTTTAATACTTATGTTCAAATTTCGTGAATTTTATTCATTAATTCTCAAATCGGATTAAATATTATATATCTCTAAAATACAGATACTTAATCAGAAGCATTCTAAATAAATCCTTTATAATTCGCTCCGAAAACGCGTAAAAAATAGTTCAAAAAGCATTTTGACAGTTCAAAGTTAAATGAAGGATACAATTTTTAATCCGAACCATCAGCCATAGAACAACCATATTCAGGCTATTTTTAAAATGCCAATAGGTTTTATTACCTTTGACCCACTTAGCATTTATCAGCGAACCTAATTAAGTCGCAATTTACAACAGACAATTAAATTGATCGTGCCGATGTTTAAGACTTTAATAATATGTGGAACTGGTGGATTTATCGGAACCGTAATCCGATTTTTAATTTCACGTTATTTTCAAGAAAACTCTTTGTCGCTATTTCCTTGGGGAACATTTTCAGTAAATATAATAGGTAGTCTACTCATTGGACTAATCTATGGCCTAACAGAACGAGGGAATATCTTAAGTCCTGAAATACTCCTGTTTCTTACGTTTGGTATTTGTGGAGGCTTTACCACCTTCTCAACTTTATCCAACGACAGCTATCTTTTACTGCAAGGAAAGGAGTGGCTTAAGCTTAGTTTATATACCAGCTTAAGCTTCTTTCTTGGACTCGTAGCGGTCTATCTTGGAAGATTACTTGTGAAAATAGTTTAACTCTAAACGCTCTTATTTTCCGAACACAAATTTCATCCACGCATCAGCCATTAGCTGAGCTCCTGCAATTGAAGGATGAACACCATCAGGAGTCCAATGTTTTGGTGGAGCAATTTTGCAGGCATCATCGAACACCTCTTGAAAAGGGACAAAAATAGCGCCGAATTCTTTGGCTAATTTTTTAGAGGCTGCACGGTACTGGTCGAATTCAGGAAACCATGTTGCATCCACAGCTCTGCAGCCTAAGACAGCGAATGGCTCGCAAATCACAAGCTTAACTTGGGGTAATTGCTCTTTAGTCCGTTTAAGTAACGCTCTATAATCATTTTCATAAATCTCAGCTGTCCCTTTGTAATTACCACTATGCTTATGCCAAAAATCATTAACTCCGATTAGAATACTTAACACAGTTGGTTTAAGATCAATACAATCGGCTTGCCAGCGCTCTGCTATCTGATAGACTTTATTTCCGCTAATCCCTTTATTATAGATCTCTAAATTTTTAGAAGCAAATGTATTCAACAGGTTGGCAGCAGCCAAGAAAGCGTAACCAGAACCTAGTGCTCCAGGGTTATTTGACTCGTTGCTTTTTTTATTCCGACCAGCATCAGTGATTGAATCTCCTTGAAAAAGAATAACGCTTTTATCGCTTATTGCATTTGATTTTAATTTAGATGCTGATGCATCAGTTGCGGTATCCATGGCTGACAAGGCCACTGGAAGAACAGACAACCCAGCAGTTGCCATTAAAGTTGATTTCAAAAAATCTCTACGATCAGATACTTTCATGCTAAAGGTTTTAGTTTGATAGGTAATATGACTGATTTATTTTTCATAATGTTGTCAAACATACTAAAAAAATAGAAACGTTTTAAATCAAAAGATCATTCAACGAGCATCTCTTTTTTTAATTTCTCGGCAAGCTCTATTCCAACAAGAATTTTAACTAGTTCTAAGGCAAAAGTTAGTGCTGCCCCTACCCCTCTAGCCGTAATAATTTGGTTGTCAACCATACAAGCATCTAAGGTTACGTGAGCACCTTCAAGTGTCGACTCGAAACCAGGGTAACAAACGGCTTTTTTACCTTTCAACAATCCTAAACTACCTAAAACTAAAGGGGCCGCACAAATGGCAGCAAGGTATTTCCCACTAGCTGAATACTCCATGATTTTTGATCTCAATCCAGCATGTTCATTTAAATTCTTTGCTCCAGGCATCCCACCTGGCAAAAGAATCATGGATCCTACAGCGTAGTCAACATCCTTGAATAAGCGATCTGCCACGACTGAAATCTGGTGTGCTCCAGTCACCTGAAGTGTTGATCCGATTGAAACGGTGACAACAGGTAGTTTGGCGCGACGCAAAACATCAACAACGGTTAAAGCTTCAATCTCTTCAAAGCCCTCGGCTAGATGCACATATATTGATTGCATAGTTAAATAAGATTTGGATTCGTTTAAGCCGCTTATTGAACGGTTCCGGCATCAATAAGTTTGATCTGATCCTTCGGATATTTTTCATCCGGTTTTAATTGACGTGCCTTATCATAGTAGAATCGAGCTCCAGCACTATTTTTTTGTGCCAATGCCTCATCACCTTTATGAATTAAATCGGCAAAATTAGCGCTGATTTTTTGAGCTTCAAATCCGTTTACAATGGAATCAATCTCCTTGAGTCGAGTAATAATCTGATCCGTCTCACTGATAACCTTCGCCTTCTCGTAATAAAACCTAGCACTTGGATATTCTTTTTGCGAAAAGGCCAGTTCACCTTTTTTAAAGTATTCCGCGAAGGCTTGCTGATCAGATAACGAAAGCAAATCAGTGAGTATTTTATCAATTACCTTAAGCTGATCGATCGGATAACCTTCCCATTTGATTAGGCTATTGGCCTTTCGATAATAAAACCGTGCTGAGCTATAATTTTTGACATTCATCTGTTGATCAGCACTTGCAAGGGCTAATTTATATTCCTTAATAACCTCTGCTGAGATGTCAGAATCAATCATTTTATCGCAAGCTTCAATCCGTTCCTGAATAAACTTCTCGCCTGACTTGATCTTATACGCTTCTAAATAATAGAAGCGTGCTATTTTCCATTGTGCATTTTTAAAGTTCTCATCAGCTAATCTTTTCTTCTCTAGATACAAGCCATCAGATTCCTCAATTTTCGAAACAACAACTATAGGTTTATCAATCTTTGGCTTGGCTGAAGCTAATTCATCTAAAATAGCCTGAATAGCCTTTATTTTAGCAGGAGGCAATGGCTCTAAGGGCTTTATTTGTTGCGCTTTTTGATAGGCTCCAATTGCTTCTAAATAGGATTTCGCAGCAAATTTATCGGCCCCCTTCTGAATTGCTTCTTGGTATAACCTAGCCGTATTATTCTCTTGATTGATCAGGTCGTTTAATTCTAAAATTCGCTTAGGCGGATAGGTCTCGTTTGGCAAAATAGCAGATGCTTTTTGATAGGCGAATAAAGCCTGTTGCCAACTTTTTACCTTATAATACTGATCTGCCTCTTTAATTGCAAGCTGATATAGTTTTTGTTTTTCCTGGTCATCCAAAAGCATGGCCAACCTCTTCTGTGCATCTGCAATTCGAGCTAAAGTAGCGATATCATTAGGTCGGATCTGGAGTGCTTCTTTGAAATTAGTAATCCCTTCGGCATATTTGGTTGCTTTAACCTGAGCATCACCGGAAGCAATGAGCTTGTCGAAAGCAGCATTTTGTTGTTGCTGATCTAGAGCTTGAGCCAATAGACGCTCAGCATTTGCAATACGGGTCAAAGTAGCCGCATCGTTGGGACGAATCAACAAGGCATCCTTGAAATTGGTTATCCCTTCGGCATATTTAGTCGCTTTAACTTGAGCATCACCGGAAGCAATGAGCTTGTCGAAAGCAGCATTTTGTTGTTGCTGATCTAGAGCTTGAGCCAATAGACGCTCAGCATTTGCAATACGGGTCAAAGTAGCCGCATCG
>CAIVGL010000110.1 GCA_903905505.1 uncultured Bacteroidia bacterium
AGATAAGGGCCCATGCCGACCATATCAATTCCAAACTCCTCAAAAAAGAGAAGGTCGTCAGCTAGGTCATCTAATGTTTGTCCAGGAAGACCGATCATCACGCCAGTCCCTGTTTGGTAACCGATACCCTTAAGTGAATAGAGACAATTGAGCCGACGAGAGTAATCGTGAAGCTTATTCTTCGGATGAAGAGACCTAAAGAGGATAGGATTAGTCGTTTCAATACGCAACAAATAGCGCTTTGCACCGGCCTCAAACCACTTTAAATACACCTCATCCGTTTGCTCTCCGACGCACAGCGTAACCGCTATCCGACCCTGTGTTGTCTCCTCAATCGCACGCAATAAATTCGTTATTCGGGACACAAACGAAGCGGAATTTTGCTCGCCAGACTGAAGTACAATAGATCCAAAATTGCATTGATCAGCAAAGCGTACGGCATCTAAAATCTCGTGATCCGTGAGCTTATATCTGTGAACGAGGCGATTTGAACGTCGAATACCGCAGTAGTAGCAATCTTTTGCACAAAGATTTGAAAACTCAATGAGTCCTCTTAGATAGGTTTTGCTTCCGGTATAAACAGATTTGATCTTACTGGCCCTTTCAAAAAGAGCATGCATCTGCTTGCCCTCCGACTGAAGCAGACTAACTAATTCGGAATGAGAGAAGTAAGATTTTAAAAGCATATTCGAGCCATCTTCCATTTTAATCTTTTCAAGAAAAAAGTAGAAATATTCAATCTTGTAAGCACACAAAAGAATACCTAAAGTTAGGGTATTGGAAGGAAAAAAAGAAGTTTTTAGGCGACAAAGTAAGCCTGTAATCCTAGGGTCGATTTACGGACAGAGGCAGATTGAGCGTTATAACTTAGGGGTCTTGGTCCTATAAGTTGTCGACACTTGACCTCGTGTAATATCGGAGAGCTTACCTTTAAGCAATCTTTTTTTGAGTGGAGAACAGTAATCAACAAACATAACACCCTGAAGATGGTCGTATTCATGCTGAATCACGCGAGCAGCAAAGCCGGTAAAAACTTGGTCATGTTCTTGCCAGTCTGAGTCAAAGTATTTAATTTGAATAGTATCATGACGGAGAACATCTTCTCTTAACCCTGGCAGGCTAAGGCATCCCTCCTCCATCATAATTTGTTCCCCCTCTTTGTGCAGAATTCTTGGATTAATAAAGACCTTCTTAAAATCTTTCAGCGAAGGCTCCTCCTCTCCAAGTGGACATAGGTCAATAACAAAAATACGAATATCAAGACCTATCTGAGGTGCTGCAATACCAATCCCTTCGGCATTGTACATTGTCTCAAACATATCGCCAATAAGTTTGTAAAGTCCTGCAAAATCGTGCTTAACATCAACAGCAAGCTTTCTAAGTACAGGATCACCATAAACTGTGATTGGATAAATCATGATATCTTATTTTAAAAATTTTTTCTCTTCAAGGTAAGACTGAAGAATGATTGTTGCACTTACCCCATCAATCGTCCCTTTATTCTGTCGATCTTTCTTCTTCACTCCAGCATCGATCATGGTTTGAAAGGCCATCTTTGAACTAAACCGCTCATCCATCAATCGGATAGGCATTTGGGGGTAAGTAAGCTGAAACTTTTTCAGAAATGGATTAATATACCGAATAGCCTCAGAAGGTTGATTATTCATCTGTTTTGGATACCCCACCAAAACAAGTTCAACATCTTCACGTCCAAAATACTCAGCAAGGAAACGCCATATCTCTTCGGCAGAAACAGTCGTTAATCGGGTAGCAATAATCTGCAATGGATCTGTTACAGCTAATCCAACTCTTTTGTTTCCGTAATCGATGGACAAAATCCTTCCCACACTGCAAAATTTGTTTAATTGCAAATATAACTGATTTATTTACTTAATAGGCACTTAGCCTTAGCTGGAATTCGCAGGAACAAGTTGGCTGACGAAAAATTAGATCGAATCTAAATAATCAGCGGTGGATAAATGGGAAAAAACAATCAGTTTTTATCTTAAATTTGTTCGTCTTAAAAATACCTTTAAATTTAAATACAGACATCCAAAAGATGATTAATTTCAATAGCATACAGACTGAAATTGACGCAAGTTATCTATACAAAATCTTATCAGAGCACGAGCAAGATGAGAATGTAGCCAATGTTTTTAGGCAAATGAGCGAGATCGAAAAAGGACATGCTCTAGCCTTTATGAAAAGCAACAACCTAGATATAACAACGCTTCCACCTCCATCAATCAGAGCTCGAATTCTGAATAAAATTGGGAAAATAGCAGGTTATGATTTCATCCTTGGCACTCTTTTAGATACCGAAAAAAGTATCGCCATCTCAGTGGTTAAGTCGAAAAAAGCACTCAACCTCGAAGAGTCACTATCCGATACGGCACACGTCTCCATCTTGCAGAATATTGTTGCCAATCAACCGAATTTATCGGGTAATTATCTTGCTCGATTTGAAAAAAGACATCGCTCAATAGGTGGCAATGCGCTTCGAGCAGCCGTGCTTGGAGGGAACGATGGCTTGGTCTCCAATTTCAGTCTTGTGATGGGAATTGCAGGTGCCGCAAGTGCCCAGAGCGTCGTTCTATTAACTGGACTTGCCGGATTGCTTGCCGGAGCGCTTTCGATGGCGTTAGGCGAATGGATTTCGGTAACTAGCTCAAAAGAACTTTTCGAGAATCAGATGCAGCTTGAATTGGATGAATTAGAGACCAACCCAGAGGGTGAAGAGTGGGAACTGGCCTTGATCTATCAAACCAAAGGTATACCGGAGGAGCAAGCAAAAAAAATGGCGAAGGATATTATATCCAATAAAGAGTTAGCTCATGAAGTTCTGGTCAAAGAAGAGCTAGGGATCAACCAAGAAGACCTCAAAGGTTCAGCTATGGAGGCAGCTGTGGCCTCCTTCATCCTTTTTGCCTTCGGTGCGATTATTCCCGTTATCCCATTCTTCTTTATTGGAGGATTAAGAGCAATTATTTTAAGCAGTATTTTAAGTGCCTTTGGACTCTTCATTATTGGTGCTGCAATCACACTATTTACGGGGAAGAGCATCTTGCGTTCTGGGCTTCGACAAGTGGTATTTGGACTTGCGGCCGCAGCCATCACCTTCTCTATCGGAAGGCTAATTGGAGTCTCGGTCCTGGGGTAAATAAAAGCGCTACAAGGAGTTCTTGGATTAATTATTGACAATTCTTTATTAGCAAATCAATCAAATTAAAACTTAACTGTCTGCATGGACATACTGGAAGGATATGCCAAAATTGCATTCAGCAGTTTGGCCGTATATTTATTTATCATTATTGCCATCCGGCTCTTTGGCAAGAAGGAACTAGCGCAACTGTCTATTATCGACTTAGTCTTTATTTTACTGATCAGCAACGCCGTGCAAAATGCGATGGTCGGATCAGACTACCTTATCAGGCGGACTAGTTGCGGCCTCCACACTGTTTATCCCCAATTACCTATTTAAATTTCTCCTTTATCGTTTCCCTAAATTTGGAGAGATGGTTCAAGGGACAGAAATGATACTTATTTACAAAGGTCAGCTGAACAAAGAGAAATGACTAAAACACGAATCACCATCGATGAGTTATCGGAAGCCATTCGAGAGCATGGTGTGGCTGAGATTCGCGAGGTTGATCTTGCCGTATTAGAGATAGACGGCAAGATCAGCATTATCTCGGACGAATACAAACATCGCACGGTCCGCAAACGGAAAGGGCGCAACAAGGTGATGAAAGATCAATAGGAAGAGCAAAATATTTGACATAAAAAAAGGTGCCAAAAGCACCTTTTTTTATGAATCTATTCGAGCAATTAAGCTTTTTGTTTTTTAAGGTTTGCTTGAGCAGCAGCTAGACGTGCGATAGGCACTCGGAAAGGAGAGCAACTAACGTAGTCAAGACCTACACCATCGCAGAACTCTACTGAGCTTGGCTCGCCACCATGTTCGCCACAGATACCCAATTTAATATCAGGACGAGTCGAACGACCTTTAGCAACAGCCATCTCAATCAACTGACCAACACCGTGCTGATCAAGAACCTGGAATGGATCTTGTTTAAGAATTCCTTTATCAAGATAAGCAGGCAAGAATTTACCAGCATCATCTCTAGAGAAGCCCATAGTCATCTGAGTCAAGTCATTGGTACCGAAAGAGAAGAATTGAGCCTCTTTAGCGATTCCCTCAGCAGTAAGTGCTGCACGAGGCACTTCAATCATTGTACCTACAAGATAAGCGATCCTATCACCACGCTCAGCAAAAACTTGTTCTGCTGTTGCATTGATGATGTCAGCTTGATTTTTATACTCAGCCACAGTCCCAATCAATGGAACCATAATCTCAGGACGAGCATCGATGCCCTTAGCCTTAAGATTCATTGCAGCTTCAATGATTGCACGTGCTTGCATCTCGGTAATCTCCGGATAGGTAATACCTAAACGGCAACCACGGTGACCTAACATCGGGTTAAACTCTTCTAGTTCAGAAACCTTAATACGGATCTGCTCGATCGAGATGCCCATTTCATTAGCTAATTCTTTTTGAGTCGCTTGTTGGTGAGGCACAAACTCATGAAGTGGTGGATCTAATAGACGAACAGTTACGCCATATCCAGCCATAGCCTCAAAAATACCTTCGAAGTCAGAACGCTGGTAAGGCAATAATTTTGCCAAAGCAGTCTTACGACCAACGATATCAGAAGAGAGGATCATCTCACGCATCGCTTTAATACGATCGCCTTCGAAGAACATATGCTCGGTACGGCAAAGACCAATACCCTTAGCCCCAAACTCACGCGCAATAACTGCGTCTTTCGGTGTATCAGCATTTGTACGAACAGTCATACGAGAGAACTTATCAGAAAGGATCATCAACTTAGCAAAGTCATCGCTTAGAGCTGCCTCTTGTGTTTTCACTTTACCTTCGTAGACTTCACCTGTTGATCCGTTTAACGAGATCCAGTCGCCTTCATTGTATATCTTGCCACCTGCTTCACAGGTTCTAGTTTTGTAGTCGATACGCATTGATCCTGCACCAGAAACACAACATTTACCCATTCCACGAGCTACCACAGCTGCGTGAGAAGTCATACCACCTCTTGCGGTAAGAATACCACGAGCGATAACCATACCTTCAAGATCTTCAGGAGAGGTTTCGATACGCACAAGGATAGAATTTTCATATTTCGCTGCTTCGTCAGCAAAGAAAACAATCTGACCAGTTGCAGCTCCTGGTGAAGCTGGTAAACCTTTACCGATTACTTTAGCAGTTAATAACGATTCGGTGTGGAATACTGGATGAAGTAATTCATCTAATTTATTTGGTTCAACACGCATAAGTGCGGTTTTCTCATCGATAAATCCTTCTGCTAGCATATCAACGGCCATTTTAACCATCGCTGCTCCAGTACGTTTACCATTACGAGTCTGCAATAACCAAAGTTTACCATCTTGAATGGTAAACTCAATATCTTGCATGTCACGGTAGTGATTTTCTAATTTCTGTTGTGTCTCAAGAAGTTCAGCGTATGATTTAGGCATTGCTTCTTCAAATGAAGGGAAATTTGCAGCACGATCTTCTTCGGTAACATTTTGCAAAGTTGCCCATCTGCGTGATCCTTCGAGTGTGATTTCTTGTGGGGTACGAATACCAGCTACAACATCTTCACCTTGTGCGTTAATCAAATATTCGCCATTGAAGATATCCTCACCTGTTGATGCGTCACGTGTAAATGCCACACCAGTAGCTGAATTGTTACCCATATTTCCAAATACCATGGCTTGCACGTTAACTGCAGTTCCCCATTCTACTGGAATATTATTAAGTCTTCTGTAATAGATTGCTCTTTCGTTCATCCAGCTTTCAAAAACTGCACCTACTGAGCCCCATAGTTGTTCCCATGGATCTGAAGGAAATTCTTTTCCTGTCTTAGACAAGACCGCTTGTTTAAAACGAAGAACCAACATTTTAAGGTCGGCCACTGTAAAGTCAGTATCTTGATGAATTCCGCGTTCCTCTTTAAGAGTTTCAATAATTTCTTCAAAAGGATCAATATCTTCTTTGCTTTGAGGTTTTAAACCCATTACTACATCACCATACATCTGAACAAAACGACGATAAGAGTCCCATGCAAAACGGTCGTTGCCCGATTTTTTTGCAATTCCTTCGACGGCTAAATCATTCAAGCCAAGATTAAGAATGGTATCCATCATACCAGGCATCGATGCTCTAGCTCCTGAGCGAACAGAGAGTAAGCAAGGATTATCTTTCGATCCAAAGGTGGTGTTGGTAATTTTTTCAACATAAGCTACTGCATCTTGCACTTCTTTCTTGATCATTTCAAAAGCTGCAGACCTGCCATGCTCAACAAAAGCGGTACAAACTTCGGTGGTAATGGTGAATCCCGGAGGAACCGGAACACCAATCAGGTTCATCTCAGCTAGGTTGGCACCTTTTCCTCCGAGCAGATTTTTCATCCCTGCTCCGCCTTCTGCCTGTCCATTTCCGAATGTATAAACGTACTTGGTCATAATGTAAAGTATTAATTTAAGAGTAATATTAGATTCTTATTTCGGGTGGCAAATTTAAGGTTATTTTTTAAATCTTTGAGTGCTGAATGACAGATGTTTCGATTTTGTAACATTAAAAGATAATTTTGCATAAAAAATTACGGAAGATGAAGATTTGTATGATCGGAGCCGGCAACTTGGCAACCCAGCTTAGCTTAACGCTTTCAGATAAAGGACACCAGGTTTTGCAAGTGTTTTCAAAGACTGAGGAGCGAGCTGCTGACCTCGCAACTGCTCTTAAATGTTCGTTCACAACAGATCCAAACACCTTAATTACAAATGCAGATCTCTACATAATTGCGATTAAAGATCAGGCGATTGAGTCGTTTATTGAGTCAAGAGTGTGGGGATCTTCGCTCGTTGTCCACACTGCAGGGAGCATTCCAATGGATCTCTTAGCCGAAAATTGCAAAAACTATGGCGTATTTTACCCTTTTCAAACTTTCTCAATCGACAAAAAGATTAATTTTCAGAATGTTCCAATATGCCTCGAAGCAAGTTCAGATGAGAATCTTAAAATCCTCACAGATCTTGCCTCGACTATTTCCGACAATATTCAGTTTTACAATTCGGAACAACGTCAGCAAATACACTTAGCATCTGCCTTTGTCTGTAATTTTGTCAACCATCTATTTGCCATAGGCAAAGATTTAGTGGAAGAAAAAGGGATTGGATTTGAGATCTTGAAACCGTTGATCCTAGAAACCGCAACTAAAGGGGTGTTAAAAGATCCAAAATCGGTCCAGACTGGACCTGCAGCACGAAAAGATTATCTGGTCATGGAGAAGCATCTTGCCATGCTAGATCAACATCCCGATCTGCAGAATTTATACAAACAACTTAGCGAACGAATCATTAAATCTTCAATCAAATAGCATGGCATTTTTTAAAGAAGAACTAACCAAAGTAAAGGCATTTGTCTTTGATATAGATGGGGTACTATCTGCTGCTACCCAAGTTTTGACACCCGAAGGAGAAACGATTAGAACGTCAAATCTAAAAGATGGCTTCGCATTAATGTATGCCATCCGGATTGGATTTCCTCTTTGCGTGATCACAGGGGGAAAGACCATTGAAGTGATTAAAAGATGTGAGAAACTTGGCATTAAAGACGTCTATATTGGTTCATTAAAAAAACTACCAAGTCTGATAGATTTCTTAGAAAAACAGAACTTAAAAGCCGAAGAGATCATGTATATGGGTGACGATCTTCCTGACTACCCCGTTATGCGTGCCGTTGGAGTTCCAGTGTGCCCGAAAGATGCAGCACCTGAAATCAAAGCCATATCACTTTATATTTCCGATAAAGATGGAGGTCAAGGTTGTGTTCGCGATGTGCTCGAACAAGTTCTGAGAGCTCAAGGGAGATGGATCGATTGCGAAAAGATGAACTGGGATTTGTTTTAGAAAAAAAAAAGAAAAATCAACCACAATAGGCACAATAGGTCACATTAGAAATATTATGAAATAACTACCGTGATTTTTTAATAAAAAAAAGGGAACCACAATAGGCACAATAGGCCACATTAGAAATTAGATGAAATAACTAACGTGATTTTTTAATAAAGAAAAATTAAACACAGTAGGCACAATAGGTCACATTAGAAATATTATGAAAAAACTACCGTGATTTTTTAATAAAGAAAAATTAAACACAGTAGGCACAATAGGTCACAT
>CAIVGL010000111.1 GCA_903905505.1 uncultured Bacteroidia bacterium
GAACCGTAGTAATTGGCTAAGTAAATCGTAGAGTCTTTTATTCCGTCTAAGGTAACCTTAACTTGGAAGGGCTTTTCCCCTTTTATTTCAGCAAATACCGCACTTCCCAAAAGTAAAAGTGAGGTGAAGAGTATGGTGATTTTCATTTGGTATTTTTTTTCAAATTTAATAAGTTGGGTTCAATAATCAACCGTTTTTGGGGATTGATTTATCGAAAACCAAATTGGTTATTTATATATGAGGTTTATTTCCTAATTTTAACAACTAACACAATCCAAGTTGAGCACTATTTTAAATCCTCTTGATCCAGTAAATGTCATCACTTAAAATTTATAAAGCATCCGCCGGATCAGGTAAGACCTTTAATATTGTTCGTGAGTATTTGCGAATTGTGTTCCAACGCCCTGGAGCTTATAAAAATATTCTGGCTGTTACCTTTACCAATAAGGCAACCGGTGAGATGAAAGATCGCATACTAAAAGATCTTTCACATTTAGCATCTGGAAAGAAATCAGATCATCACGCCTATTTAAAGGAGGAATTTGGATTTTCTGATGGTCAGATTCAAGCTAAAGCCACAAAAATTCTGAAGCTTATTTTACATGACTACTCTCGTTTTTCGGTATCTACCATCGACAGCTTTTTTCAGCGTGTGATTCGTGCATTTTCGCGTGAGATGCACCTTAATTCATCCTATAGGACCGAGTTAGACAGCAAAAGGGTGCTTGAAGAGGCAATAGATCGGTTGTTTTTAGATCTTGATGTCAATTTAGCACTCAAGAATTGGATGCTAAATTATGCGGAAGATATGCTCAAGGAGGGTAAGGACTGGAACTTTAAAAAGGAACTAACCTTACAAGGTCAGGAGCTATTCAATGAAGAGTTTAAATTAGTTAGCGGTCCGCTACTTGAGAAACTAGCCGATAAAAATTTTCTAACCAATTATAAGCAAAGCTTGATCGAAATTGTTGAGAATTATCAACAGCAACTTAACGCCATTGGAAATGAAGCTTTGGCCTTACTGCAGGCAAGTGGATTATCTGCCGATCAGTTTAAATATGGAAAAACCTCTTTTGTAAACCATTTTAATAAGATTGCCAATGGCTCCATGGAGCCGCCTGCTGTTCGTCCTATGAAAGCTTGTGATAACATTGACGAATGGGTTAAGAGCGATAATGATCCTTCTTTGATTGCTCGTATCAAAACGATATATGAGCAAGGGTTAAATCGATTATTGAGAGAGTCCTTATTCCTTTTCAATACGGATGGTGTTATTGCAATTACGGCGCATGCAATTTTAGATAATCTTTTCTCCTTTGGATTGCTTACAGATATTGCGTTAAAGGTGCAAGAAGTTTCAAAGGAGAAGAATATTGTCTTGCTCACCGATTCCACACAGTTGCTTCGAAATGTCATAACAGGCAGTGATACTCCATTTGTATATGAAAAAATGGGCTCAGTGTACCGTCATTTTATGCTGGATGAGTTTCAAGATACCTCCCGACTGCAATGGTCGAATTTCAAGCCTTTGATTGAAAATTCGCTCGCTGAAGGGAATCTAAATGTTATTGTCGGGGATGTTAAACAGTCGATTTATCGTTGGAGAAATGGAGATTGGAATCTACTCGCCACGCAGATACAACAAGACTTAGCTCCCTTTCCGATCTCAACCGTTTCTTTAGGAACGAATTGGAGAAGCGCAAAGAAAATTATTGATTTTAATAATGCATTATTTCGGGAGACATCTCGTCTTTTAAACAGTAACTTCGAGTCATTGGTTACCGCATCAGGGCATCAGTTAGAGGAATTGCCTGAGATGACAGGTGTTATATCGAACGCCTACATAGACCATTTTCAAGAATACTCAGGGAATAATAAGTCTGAAGGCTATGTCAGAATTGAATTTATCGATAAATCTCAGAAGAGGGTACCTTATGCGTTGGATGTTATTTCTAAATTAATTCCAGAGCTTGAACGGGTTCAAAAAGCGGGCGTTCCCCCTAGTGAGATCGCCATCTTGGTTCGGAACAAAAAAGAGGGGACATCGATTGCAAATGCTTTGTTAGAACATAAGATTCGTAATCCAGAAAGCCCATTTTGTTACGACGTGATCTCCAATGATACGCTACAAATTGGACAATCGCCAAGTGTCTGTTTTATACTGAATTTTCTAACCTTATTTGCATCGGGTGATAACGACATATTAAAGGCAGATCTTTTGTATGGTTATTATAATTTCTTAAATCCTTTGATTTCGGGAGATGGAGTGCCTGTTTCTATGCATAATCTCCATGCCTTATTTTCTAAAGATCAAGAGGTTCCAGAGTTGTTTAAAGCCTGGTTTGTCGCAAATGATCAGGGGGTCTATGGTTCTAGTTTTCTTACATTGCCCTTGTTTGAGCTGACAACACTTTTAGCAAAGAGTTTTAGTCTTCATCTCATCAAAGGTGAATTAGCTTATCTGGATGCATTTTTTGATTTGGTCTTGCAATATAGTCGCGATGAAGGGGGCAGCTTAGCTGGATTCTTAGATTGGTGGGAATCATTTGGTAGTCGTAAGACGGTGGTCTTAGAAGAGGGTCAAAATGCGATCTCTATACTCACCATTCATAAATCGAAGGGACTTGAATTTAATACCGTTTTTATCCCATTTGTGGATTGGAGCACGTTGCCTTTAAATTCGTATGGGGCATCTCCTGGACTGTGGTGCCAACCCGAACATGCCCCATTTGATGACATGGATGTGGTGTTTCTTCGTTATGGAAATACCCTTCCTAACACGCAGTTCTCCCAGGCTTACTTTAAAGAGATGCTGTATAATAATGTCGATAGTCTCAACTTACTCTATGTGGCCTGTACCAGAGCAATTAGCACATTGATAGCTTTTTGTCCTTATACCGAAGAGATCAAAAAAACGTTTAGCAATATTTCAACATTCGTTCAGTTGGCACTTGAAAAACCAGCTTTTCTAGATTCGAGTGATCGACTATCGTATATTGATCTTCATTCTTCTTGGAACCCGGATGCTAGAATTCTAGAATTAGGATCTTTGGAATATAGTCCCAAAGAAAAAAATGCCAATACGGCAGAGCATAGAGTTGTTGAAAGCCACATCTTTACAGAGAAAAATACCCGTTTGAAATTAAAAATTCATAGTGAAGCTTATATCAATCTTCGTGATATACAGAAGTCAGATCGGGTTGAGCATGGTAAGCTAATGCATGAGCTATTTGAGCATATTACCTCAAAAGAGGATGTGTCACCTTCACTTAAAAAAGCGGTTTCTGAAGGTCGAATAAATCAGAAGACAGCTACAGAATACGAGTCTATAATTTTCACTTTGCTCCAGAAAGATCCTTTTCGATCGTGGTTTAGTGGCGAATGGGAAGTGCTCAATGAGCGGGCTATCTTAAGGGGTAAAGCGCAGCAGCATAGGCCCGATCGGGTTATGATTCGTGCTGGCGAGCTACTTGTTGTTGATTATAAGACTGGTGATCGTTCTGAAAAACATCAAGCACAGGTTAAAGGTTATTTGAATGATTTTATTCAGATGGGTTACTCCAAACCAAAGGGATTTATTTGGTATTTGTTAACAAATGAGCTTGTTGAAGTTGAATAGCCAGCTGCCGATTTGCAAGAGCTATAAAGGTATTTGGCCTGATTTCTAAGCCCCAATTGTGAGAATAAAGGTGACCACGAAGGGCACCACGATGGTCAAGATTACACCACTAACCACTGAGATAACCGCATAATCTTTACCCGTAAATTTAATGATGACTGGCAAGGTGGTATCCATGGAGGTTGCGCCACCAGAAGCGATTGCTGAAAGTTTTCCAAAATAAGTTACCATCACTGGTGCAAGAACGATCGTTATGATCTCTCTACTTAAATTAGACAATAAGGCGACCAAGGCTAACGCTTCACCATGTAGCTCCGAAATTACAATGCTTGATAGGCTATAGTAGCCAAGCCCTGCACCAACAGCCAGAATCTCTCTGAGCTTAAGGGATGGGAGAACAAATGAGGTAAGCGCTGCTCCACCTAATGATCCAATGATTATGGCTACTGGTACAAGTAAGACTTTAAGATTTAAGTTTTTAAATACCTCCCATGATTTCTTGTCGATCCCTATGCTAATGCCCGAAAGTAAGATCATGGCATATAGCGCATAAGTGGTCCATTCAGCAGGTGGAGTATAGCTCGATAGTTTGCCTGATAGGCCCAAGGTGAGGCCAATTAAAAAGAAGACTGGCATTAAGATTTGACTTCTCATTTGGCTTTAAAGATCAGTTTAGACAAAAGCCAACACATGGCGATACTTCCTGCTATCGCTCCAATGGTTATGGTGATTGCCTGTGAGCCTATATGATCTAAATTTTGAATCACCTTTTCATTTGAACCGGCGCCAATCCCTAACAAAAGGAGCATACCGTAAATGGCCACATTAAGTAGAGAGGTGTTGATCTTGGCTAGTGCATCCGATTTTTGCATTAAAAATCCGAAAACAATTCCGAGAAGTAGTATGATAATTATATAACTCATATGAAATGTTTTAGTATAATAAAGTGCCTTACAAAAATAGAATAATGTTGATGTTTTTACCAGGCAGCCATAGGGGTTATTTTATTGTTAAGTTTTCCCTGCTTTGTCGTTGTTATTTAATGGATTGACGTATTTTTGTCTTACTAATATTCCTCCCCCTCATGAATTCTATTTTTAAGCCGAAACTATTTGTCGTCTTAAAGCAAGGCTATAATTTTAAAATTTTTCAAAAGGATCTATTTGCTGGCCTCATTGTCGGTGTTGTAGCCTTGCCCTTAGCTATTGCTTTTGCGGTAGCTTCTGGTGTTTCTCCTGAGAAAGGTCTGATAACTGCCGTCATTGCGGGACTAATAGTCTCACTCTTGGGTGGAAGTCGATTTCAAATTGGAGGGCCCACTGGAGCTTTCGTTGTTATCGTTTATGGTATCGTTCAGAAATATGGACTTGATGGTTTGATGATCTCTACCATTATGGCCGGTTTGATGCTTGTCGGTTTTGGTCTTTTGCGCCTAGGAGTCATCATTAAATATGTGCCTCATCCATTAGTAGTTGGATTTACGAGCGGTATTGCCCTGATCATCTTCTCGACACAGGTTAAAGATGCACTTGGATTGCAATTAACCGATATTCCTACTGATTTTATAAGTAAGTGGATCACTTATTTTTCTCAGTTTTCTCAAACTAATTTTACGGCATTAGGTATTACTGCAGTAACCATAGTTCTGGCTGTTTATGGGGGTAGAATATTTAAGAAAGTCCCTGGATCCTTTTGGGCTATCGTACTAGTTACCGTTGTAGTAAACTTTTTTGCATTGCCTGTTCAGACTATTCAATCCGTTTTTGGCGAAATTCCGAATACCATCCATCTTCAAACGCCCCACTTCGAATGGAGTTCAATCCGAAACTATATACAACCTGCTTTTACGATTGCCATTTTAGGCGCTATTGAATCACTTTTGTCTGCGGTGGTTGCGGATGGCATGTCCGGAGGGAGTCATCGCTCGAATACGGAGCTCATCGCTC
The DNA here is from genome assembly GCA_903905505.1 of uncultured Bacteroidia bacterium. Taxonomy (GTDB): domain Bacteria; phylum Bacteroidota; class Bacteroidia; order Bacteroidales; family Prolixibacteraceae; genus JAAFHB01. Next base: position 5,566 of record CAIVGL010000111.1, read on the forward strand.
AAGGGATAGCAAATATTTTCACCCCGTTTCTTGGAGGAATGCCGGCCACTGGTGCGATTGCTCGAACAGCCGCAAATATAAAAAATGGAGCACGTACTCCCATCGCAGGAGTCGTTCATGCAGTTACCTTGTTGCTTATTATGTTGGTATTTAGTAAGTGGGCGGCCTTAATCCCCATGTCGTGCTTGGCAGGAATTCTTATTGTTGTCGCTTACAATATGAGTGAATGGCGTTCTTTCCTTGCGATCTTAAAAGGTTCGCATTATGATATACTAGTGCTATTGATCACTTTTTTATTGACGGTATTTGTTGATCTAACCATTGCTATTGAGGTTGGAATGGTTTTCTCGGCTATGTTGTTTATGCAACGGATGTCGAAACTTTCCAATATTGAAACAGTTGATATCGACAATGATATCTTGGAGAATTATTCAAATATTCCAAAGGGAATCGATATTTATGAGATTACGGGACCATTCTTTTTTGGCGCAGCTCAATCTTACAAGGAAACTTTAAAGGAGATTGCTGGAGAATCGAAGGTGCTGATTCTTAGGATGCGGCATGTTCCTTTTATTGATGCCACTGGGATTCGGATGTTCCAAGAGGTTATTCGTGATTTTAAGATTCGAAAAGTTGCAGTTGTGCTTTCTGGTGTGCGCCCAGAGGTCAAGCAGACTTTGAAGGATTGTGGACTAGTTGATATTATTGGCGCACGATTAGTCTGTGCGAATTTTGGGGAAGCCGTGATTAAGGCCACCGAATGTTTGGCGGAGATCAACCGAATGAAGATTCGCTGATCTTCTTATTCCTCAATAGCTACTTTAAAGACAATTTTACGAACTGCCGTTAAACAGCTCTCCTCGGTAACGGCCGTATGTAGATCGGTCGGGAAATAGATCGCAAACATGCCAGGATCAAACTTCGTAAATGAAGCCTCTGCATTATAATTTCCATAGTCTTTCTCCTCGTTGAATGGAGCCAATAAGGTTTCATCCTGAAGAGGAGCATAACCCATTAATTCGGAACCATTCACCCAATATTGCACATCAATATTTTTGCGATGCCCTTCTAACTTCACCCGATCTTTGTTGATTTGCTCAGAGTCGAACACCAGCATGCGCAGCTTACCTTCTTTGATGACGTAGCTCCCAGGAGCATGCGTATTAAGATTTTCTGTTTGAAGCCATTTTAGTGCCTCCGCAATGCCTGCTCCTAGGTTGTAATAACGGGAAGCATTTTCTATCCTGTCGATGATCATGATTGTTAAATTTTGGTAGTTATAAGTTTGGATATGGTCTAAAAAAAATCCCCGTCGAAATATCGAGGAGGATTTTTTAAGGAGTAATCCTAAAATTTAGTTTGCTGCTAATCGAGCAATGTATTTATCGATTATTCTACCTTGTTCGCTTTCAGAGTATTTCTCTTTGATTGTTTGGTAGATTTCTAATGCTTTGTCTTTAGTACCTAAAGCCTCATACGTATTTCCAGCTTTAAGGAAATAAAGTGGAGAGGTAAAGGTATTTGAATTAAGTTTTGCTGCCTCAAGATAAAGCTTAACCGCTTTTTCTTTATTTCCTAGTTCTAAATAAGCATCACCTTGTGCTCCAATAGAAACAGGACCTAAAAGTAAGTCGTCAGTTTTGAAATCTTCCAAATATGAAATAGCATCTTTGTATTTGCCAATATGTAGATTCGATACTCCAGCGTAGTATTGAGCTAAGTTGCCAGCAGCAGTGCTACTGTAATCATGAATGATATCTAGGAAACCTGGAAAGTTACCATCTCCGTTTAAAGCAAGCTTAAATGAGTCTTTCTCAAAGTATTGCTCAGCTGTAAAAAGTTGTTCTTTCGCTTTGGCTTCTCTTGGAAGAGAATAATAACGATGAGTAGCTAAAAGCAAGAGAGCCATAACTACTGCAACGCCAAAGATTATGGATATAATTTTTGAGTTTGTTTCAAAAAAACGCTCCGCCGTGGTCAGGGCATTTTCAACTTCCTCTAAATTCTCAACTTGTGTATGTTTTGTTTCCTTAGTCATAATATTTTATCTCTATGATTGTGCTTTTTCAAATCTGAATGCAAAAATAAGCGTTTTTACTAAACCACAGTCATTTTTTAGATAAAAATTGCTTTCTCTGCATCGTTTGTTTTATTCGTGAGTGTCAGTTTTTTAAATAAATCAGATTTCAATTGATAATGCTTTTCGCGCCGCTTAATAAAAAGGTTAAATTTGTAACTGTAAAAATTTGATGGGCCCGATGTTTATTAAGAACCTCTCTGTTGTTAATTATAAAAATCTGATTCAGGATGACTTGCAGTTCTCCTCGAAATTGAATTGTTTTATTGGCAACAATGGCGTTGGAAAGACCAATCTTTTGGATTGCTTGTTTTATCTTTCTTTTTGTAAAAGCGCGTTTAATCTTCCAGATAGCCAGAATGTTCGTCACGATGAAGATTTCTTTGTCATCCAAGGAAATTACGATTACGACGGGGAGAACGAATCGGTCTATTGCGGGTTTAAAACTGGGAATAAAAAGGTCTTTCGGCGGAATAAAAAGGAATACGAGCGTCTATCAGAGCATATTGGCTTTGTTCCACTGGTGATGATCTCACCTTCCGACTCAATTCTGATTCAGGGTGGAAGCGAAGAGCGCCGGCGGTTTATGGATAGCGTGATTGCACAATATGACCGTCCGTATTTGGATTGGATTCTTAAATACAACAGAGCCTTACTTCAACGGAATAACTTGCTGAAGTATTTTGCAGTAAATAGAACGTTTGATCTCGATAGCCTTGAGGTGTGGAATGAGCAACTGATTTTTACAGGCGAGAAAATTTTCAGTAAACGGACCGAGTTTCTAGAGCAACTGCTTCCTGTGTTTCAGAACTATTATGATACGATCTCGCAAGGTCATGAACAAGTAGGACTTGAATATCAATCCCAACTTAAAGAGTCCGATTTCAGACAGCTCCTACAAGAGTCTGTCGCTAAAGATCGCGCCGTTCAATACACCACTGTGGGGATTCATAAAGACGACCTAGATTTAAAAATCGGAGCGAATCCAATCAAGCGATTAGGGTCTCAGGGGCAGAATAAGACGTACTTAATCGCACTTAAGTTTGCGCAATTTGATTTCATTCAATCTGTTCATCAGGTTAAACCTATCCTTTTACTGGATGATATCTTTGATAAACTGGATGGTGCCCGAGTGGGTCAGATTGTTAAATTAGTCTCGGATAGTAACTTCGGACAGATCTTTATAACCGATACAAATCGAGAGCATTTGGATGGGATTATTAAAGAGGTGGGTGGGTCAGACTTTAAAATCTTTCTCGTTTCAGAAGGTCAGATTTCTTTAATGTAAGCTTATACGGATAGACGATGAGAAGAAATGAATTTCAATCTTTAGGTAGTGCCATAAAGGATTATTTAAAGGAAGAAAAATTCGATAATAAATTAGCAGAGCTAGAGGCCGTTGGTTTATGGGAGTCGATCATTGGCAAACAAATTGCTCGTGC
>CAIVGL010000112.1 GCA_903905505.1 uncultured Bacteroidia bacterium
ATTGCTTCATCTGTCCAAAGAATTTGAAATTCAAAGGCCATATTTTTTCTTTACTTCGTCATGCGAAGTAACTCGACCAGCATCTACATCTTTTAAGCCTCGCTCTATTCCTGTCTTGCGATGTTCTGAAATGTCATTCCACCAATCGACATTTGAAACTTTCGAATCCTTTAATAATTTTAGATAAGCGATCGTTTCGTCATCATTTAATTTTGAGAGCCAGTCGATAAGTTCTAATTTCAGTGCTTCTGTTCCCATTTTTTATTTCAAATTTACGAAATTTTTCGACTATTAAATCGTCTAATTTAATTATTACGGCCTATCAACTAACAATCCGAATAAAGTAGTTCCAGACTGGATCTGCAGGAGGTGGTGCAACTAGATTAATCTCCTCTCCAGTAACAGGATGTGTGAATTTGATCTTTCGCGCATGAAGGTGAATTCCACCATCGCTATTTGAACGAGCGGCACCATATTTCAGATCACCTTTAATATGCAATCCTAGAAAAGCCAGTTGAGCTCTAATCTGGTGATGACGACCGGTATGCAAATCGATTTCCACTAAATGAAACTTATCAGAAGAGCCTAAATAGCGATAAGTCAGACTAGCTTTTTTAGATTCTTTTTTTTCCGTTGAGTACGCAAACGACTTATTTTGCTTTGTATCTCTTACCAGCCAATGATTCAAATCGCCAGTTAAATGCTCCGGTTTTTTATCTACCACAGCCCAATAGGTTTTCTGAATGGCCTGATGATCTTGGAACATTTCATTCAATCGGGCAAGCGCTTTGGAGGTTCGCGCAAAAAGTATCACACCGCTTGTGGGCCTATCGAGACGGTGGGTAACACCTAAGAAAACATTGCCAGGTTTGTTGTATTTATTTTTAATAAACTCTTTTACGTCGTCACCTAGCGTACGGTCGCCTGTCTTATCCCCTTGCACAATATCGCCACACTGCTTGTTGATCGCAATGATATGATTGTCTTCAAATAGGACTGACAGCTGAGTCATTAATCGTATTGTTCTTTCTCATTTGGAAAATCACGCGACTTAACATCAGCCACATAATTCTCCACAGCACCGGTAATTAAAGACGAAAGATTCAGGTAGCGTCTTAGGAAACGTGGAGAAAACTCCTGAGTCAAGCCTAGCATGTCGTGAATCACAAGTACTTGTCCGTCGACACCGCCACCAGCACCAATTCCGATAACCGGTATTTTCAACTCCTCAGCCACTTTTTGACCAAGTTTTGCGGGTATCTTCTCAAGCACTATAGCAAAGCAACCCGCTTGTTCAAGCAGATGTGCATCGGCAATCAATTTCTCCGCCTCAACCTCTTCTTGGGCTCTGACGGAGTAGGTACCATATTTATGGATCGATTGTGGCATAAGTCCAAGATGCCCCATCACTGGAATACCGGCTTGCACAATGCGTTCTACAGATTCAATAACCTCTTTGCCACCCTCCAGCTTCACCGCATCGGCATGGGTGATTTTCATAATACGGATGGCTGAATTGATAGCCTCCAAAGAATTTCCTTGATAGGTTCCAAAAGGCATATCCACAACAACTAGAGCCCTCGTAACACCTTTGACAACCGACTTACCATGATAGATCATCTGATCAAGGGTAATGGGCAAAGTTGTTTCATTTCCCGCCATTACATTAGAAGCCGAGTCACCGACAAGGATTACATCAATGCCAGCCTGATCAACAAGCTTAGCCATGCTATAGTCATATGCAGTAAGCATTGAGATTTTTTCACCTCTTAGCTTCATCTCCGCAAGAACGTGGGTGGTAACCCTCTTGACCTCTTTTTGTACCGACATTTTAATCGAGTTATTAAATCACTTCAAAAGTAAATAAAAAACGCCATCTACGGAACGAAAAGTTTATCCTTGATTCCGTAGATGGCAGTTTTATATCGAATATAAGTTAAACGCGAAGGAAGACCTTCTTTTTGTATAAGAAGTATAACACTAACCATTCCGCAACAATTGATCCAAAAACAATTGGTAATTCATGGCCATATTTATCACCGATGCTATCTGGAACCAAAATTCCAAGGAAGTTATGAGCCACCTGATCGAAATCAATCAGTGAATGACCAAGATAGATGGTTATAGAGTTCATTCCAATTACGGTAAAGAATAAAATAACATAAGACTGAATTCCGTTGGTCCATTTCTTCACATCGATACAGAAATAGAACAA
>CAIVGL010000113.1 GCA_903905505.1 uncultured Bacteroidia bacterium
GGTCTATATAAGTTTTGAATATGCGATCTTAAAACGTGTTTTAGAACTTAATCCAAAAGCAAATACCCAATACCTATATGGTGACAAAACGCCTGCTGAACTAAAGGCAGATGGAATAAAAGGGCTTGACTATAATCTTTCAGTTTATAAAAGTCATCCTGAATGGATTGAAAGTGCAAAAAAGAACCATTTGCAGTTAAATGCTTGGACTGTGAATGATGCTGCGGACATGGATTGGCTTTTAGCAAATGGATTTGATTTAATTACCACCAATGAGCCAGAACTGCTTTCGACTAGAGCAGATCTATCTCCAGTCTCTAAAGGATTAAAACTCGTCTGGTCGGATGAATTTAATCAAGATGGTTCTCCTGACTCAACTAAATGGGGCTATAATTTGGGGAATGGTCAAGATGGTTGGGGTAATCAAGAAAAGGAATACTACACCAACCGGATTGACAATGCTTTCGTAAAAGATGGATTGTTAAATATCAAAGCTAAAAAGGAAAATTATAAGGGCTATGGATACACTTCGGCTCGATTAGTGACTGAAAATAAATTTGCCTTTACTTATGGAACAATTGAGGTAAGCGCTCGATTACCTATTGGGGTCGGTACTTGGCCTGCTGTTTGGATGCTTGGAGCTAACATTGCTAAAGTCAATTGGCCTGCCTGTGGAGAACTTGATATCATGGAGCTTAAAGGGAGCGAACCAAACAAAATCTATGGCACCTTCCATTACCCAGGTCGGTCAGGTGGGAATGCGGATGGTAACACTACAATGATTCCAGACGTATCTACCACATTTCATAAATATTCGATGGAATGGACTAAGTCGATGATCCGGATCTTTATTGATGGACAACTGAGTCATTCACTGGTTAATACAGCTAAGATGCCATTCAATAAAGACTTCTATATTGTTCTAAATCTTGCTATTGGAGGCGGTTTTGCTGGTCCGGTAGATCCATTGTTCACGGAATCGGCCATGCAAATCGATTACGTTAGGGTTTTTAAATAGTCTGAATGACTTTGACAGTCTTAAATAATTAATAAAATACGATTAATGCTCAATATTAAATTGCAAATCAGATTAATGACAAAGTTTGGCTTAGTCTGTTTGTTTTTGTTACCCTTCTTATTCAGAACTAGTTATGCGCAAAAGACTAAGATTGGTTTTCCAGTCCTAGTTTTGCCAGCTGAATCGTTTATTAGTAATTCTGGGAATGTTTCTGTTATTGGTGAGGAGAAAAAGCGTGTTGAGGTTAAAGCCAATGCGGAGCAAGCTTTTTTGAATTACAAAATCAATATCCCTGTTGCTGGTCGATATTCCATTCGTATCTATGCTAAGGATGTAAAGGGAAAATCTTTGGTGTGCTGGCTTGAAGACTATGTCGATAATAAAGACGGGAGAAATTATAATATTACGGGGAATATGACATTTGATGAGTCTTTAAAAGGTTCTCAATATACCCCCAAAGATGGCGCTCCATTGGCTGCTAACCTTCATTATATCAAGTTATATGTTGCCAATGGTGAACTTACCCTTGAAAAATTAACTTTCACGTTGCTTAAAGAACATAAATCTTCCCCTACAGTGTTCAAGCAAAACATGACTGGAAAAGATTGGAACTTAGTTTGGAGTGACGAGTTTAATGGACAAGGATTGCCTGATAATTCGAAATGGAATTATGATCTTGGCAATTGGGGATGGGGAAATAACGAGCTTCAATATTACACGGTTAAAAGAGTGCAAAATGCCCGTCAAGAAAAGGGAAATCTTATTGTTGAAGCCCGTAAAAATGACAATGGACACGCGTGGAGCTCTGCTCGATTAACCACTAGAGGCTTGCAAAGTTTTGTCTATGGAAAGATTGAAATCAGGGCCAAGGTTGCTAGCGGCTTAGGTAGCTGGTCTGCTGGTTGGCTCCTTGGCGACGACTATGTGGATGAGTTATCTTGGCCTTACTGCGGCGAGATAGATGTCATGGAGAATGTAGGTTTTGAGATCGATAAATCTACCGAAGATGGTCTGACACATGCTTCGTTGCATTGTGGGGCTTACTATTTCAAATTACGAAACCAACCAACTGCGATTACCGAAGTAGCCAGTATGTCTAATTCATTTCATACGTATACCATGGAGTGGTATCCTGACTCAATCCTTATCGGGGTTGACCAAAAGAAGTATTTTAAGTATAAAGACAAAAGCAGCTTATTAGCTTGGCCATTTGATAAACCTCAGAATTTAATTTTAAATCTTGCCATCGGTGGTGGATGGGGTGGAGCGAAAGGCGTAGATTCGACTATGACCTCACAGAGATTAATTGTGGACTATGTTAGAGTCTTTCAATTAAAATAAATGCCACACTATTTAATTAATTTTAAGTGAAATCAATTTCAGGTATTCAAATTGCACCCTATCAATGAGCTGTATTCGATCGATTGCTATACTTGTTTTACTTGCAGGATCACTTGCTCAATGTGCTAATCATAGCTCGAATACACCTATTGTGCCTCCGCCTCCAGTTGTAACGAATGAAGTTGATTTTTGGCTGACCAAAGCGGATCAGACTGTTTTGTTGCAGAAGCAAACCTCTGTTTTAGCGTTTGGAACACCTGCAAATATATACCCATTAATTGAGGTTGATGATACACAGATTTTTCAAACCATTGATGGATTTGGTTATGCATTAACTGGGGGTAGTGCTCAGACCTTGAATACCTTAACTTCAACTGTTAAACAACAATTATTGCAGGAGCTTTTTGGAACGGCATCAAATGCCATAGGGGTTAGTTATTTGCGTGTAAGTATTGGAGCATCGGACCTAGATGCAGCTCCATTTTCCTATGATGATATGCCTTCTGGACAAACTGATTTAACCTTGGCTCGTTTTTCATTGTCTCCAGATCAAACAGCCTTAATCCCTATCCTTAAAGAGATTTTAGCGATAAATCCTACGCTTAAAATTATTGCCAGTCCTTGGTCGCCTCCTGTTTGGATGAAGGATAACAACAGTACTATCGGAGGAAGCCTCCAGACCCAATATTATAGTGTTTATGCGCAGTATTTTGTAAAGTATATTCAGGCAATGAAGACGGCAGGTATTACCATTACTGCTATTACACCACAGAATGAACCGTTGTATGGCGGCAATAATCCCAGTATGTTAATGTCTGCTGTCCAGCAATCTAATTTTATAAAAAATAATTTAGGTCCAGCTTTTCAGAGTGCAAACCTATCGACTAAGATTGTTGTCTATGACCATAACTGTGATCAGCTCGATTATCCAATCTCTATTCTCAGCGATCCTGCCACGAAACCTTTTGTCGATGGTTCAGCCTTCCACTTATATGGTGGAGATATTAGTGCATTGTCTGTCTTGCATAGTGCCTTTCCAGATAAAAATTTGTATTTTACAGAGCAATGGACTTCATCAACAGGGAACTTTGGCGGAGATCTAAAGTGGCATTTAAAGAATGTTATTATAGGCTCAATGCGAAATTGGAGCAAGGTAGCTTTGGAATGGAACTTATCGAGTAACGCGACTTATAATCCGCATACGGTTGGAGGTTGCTCAACCTGTCAGGGTGCAATCACGGTTGTTACACCAGATAATTTTACTCGGAATGTAAGTTACTATATTGTTGCCCATGCCTCTAAGTTTGTCCCTGCTGGATCTGTTCGGATAGCTAGCAATAACACGGGTAATTTAAATAGCGTGGCTTTTAAAACCACGGATGGAAAGAAGGTACTTGTTGTCGAAAACGATGGCGTGAGCTCACTGCTTTTTAATTTGAAGTATAATGGCAAATGGGTCACCAGCTCTTTAGATGGAGGCTCAGTTGGAACATATATTTGGTTGTAAACTATTTTTGCAGCTAACGAAAGAAATGAAATCGATAAAGATGAAAGTTATATTGAAAAATAGATTCTCGAAATGGATGCACCTATTGAAGGTTGTGTATTCAGTACCTTATCTACTCCTAATATTGGGTTTCAGCTTTTTTATTTGCATTTCAAATCCAGTATTGGCAAAGAGCCTAAAGGGGATAGCGATAGTTACAAGTCCGAGCATTTCAAAATTTTTGGTAACTGAAAATTTCACGTTCTCCAATCAAACTCTCTCCAATGCGAATCCAATCATAACAATTAATCCATCAACAACTTTCCAGACTATTGATGGTTTTGGTAATTGTCTGACTGGCGGCAGTGCGGCTTTACTATCCCATATGGATGCAAAGCTTCGACATGCACTTTTGACCGAGCTGTTTGCGTTTGATCAGAATAATATTGGTCTTAGCTATTTAAGAATTAGCATCGGTGCCTCTGATTTAGATGACCATGTTTTTTCATACGATGATATGCCTAATGGTGAACCAGATCCTCAATTGACCCATTTCTCGTTAGCTCCAGACCAAATAGCACTTATTCCAATTTTAAAGGAGATCTTATCCATAAATCCTAGTATTAAACTTATGAGTTCGCCTTGGTCGGCTCCGGTTTGGATGAAGACAAATCACAACTCTATAGGTGGAAGTTTAAAGTCAGAATATTACGATGCTTATGCTCAGTATTTTGTCAAATATATTCAGGCGATGCAAAAAGAGGGGATAGCTATTGATGCTATTACGATTCAGAATGAGCCTTTGCACCCAGGTAATAATCCGAGTATGTATATGACGGCTCAGGATCAAGCTGAATTTATTAAGCGAAGTTTAGGTCCTGCATTTGTAAAGGAAAAAGTTAAGACGAAGATTATTGTTTACGATCACAATGCTGATCATCCGGATTTTCCAATGACTATTTTTAAAGATCCCGAGGCTTCGAAATATGTCGATGGATCGGCATTCCATCTTTATGCGGGACCAATTAGCGCGTTGTCATCGGTCCACGAGGCCTACCCAACTAAAAATCTCTATTTCACCGAGCAGTGGGTTGGTGCACCAGGTAACATGACTAGTGATCTAGCTTGGCACGTTCGAACCTTAATTATTGGAGGAACACGGAATTGGTGCCGGACTGTTTTAGAATGGAATCTTGCATCTGATCCAGCTTATCATCCACACACACCTGGCGGTTGCACGGAGTGCCTAGGAACAATTACGATTGATGGTGACCGCATAACTCGGAATCCAGCCTATTATATTTTAGCCCATGCTGCAAAATTCGTAAGGCCTGGTTCCGTGCGGATTGAATCAAACGATTCGGATCTTATTCCGAACGTAGCTTTTAAAACACCCGAAGGCAAAACCGTGCTTATCGTGCAAAATAACAGTGGAATAAAACAAGCGTTTAATATTCATTGTTCAGAAAAGACGGTGTTAGTCTCATTAGATAAAGATGGAGTGGGAACTTATATCTGGTGAGCTTAAAATGTTAGTTTGTTGATTGGTTAGTTTAGAAAAGGATAGCCCGGACTGTGCAAGCAGATTCGGGCTTTCTGATCCTATTCGTTTTTTAGCACCTACCGAATCTGCGCTCTTCGTGCCGGTAATAGCCAAATCATAAATCCGCTGATTAAGACCATTAAAACACTTAATCCGGCGAGTGGAATATAAAGCAGGTAAAAGATGCCGATAAAAGGTTCGAGGACCCTTCCCGTATGAATCTCTAGGGCGAAGTTCCAACTAGAAATAGGCGAATTCTGTTTGATCACCTCAGGCATTGGCCAACTTTTCGCTCCGCTTTTCTCTGATAGGCCATGATTGTAATCAAAAACCCAATTGTTATTAAAATCGCGGATATATCCAGCAACCATATGGTCAGAAACCGGCATGGCCATCCCGGTAGGCTCTTGATAGATCTTGTTGGTGAAAAAATCAAATGATCGTCCTGTCGCTGGATTCCAAGTATACAAGCCGGAGAATGATCCTACGAGATAGGTTGTTGCATCAAGGGGCTCGAAGACATTGCATCCCATTAGACTTACCGGCGGTTGTGAATAGCTTGGAATCATAGGGGAGAGGAGTGTCTCATCGGCTGCATAAAAACCATTTGAGGTTGAGAAAATATATATTCCCAATTGCTGGTTCCAAGCTCCTTTTCGTAGTTTGTCGTGCCAAGGATTGTTGGTGTCGAGATGTGATCCTGGAATGATACCAACCTTCTTATTGAGTATTGGAATAAGTAAGGGTGGGCGTAAAAAGATGCCCGCAGTGGTGTTGATGATCAGGAAAATTGCAAAGACATATCCAACCACATTATGCCACCTTAAGTTAAGTTTGAATGTAGCAGGTAGTTTACCCGAATTCCCAGTTTCTCTCTTCCTATTTCGTATTAAAGTAGGTAAAAAGAAATGAATTAGTCCTGTTACTGCTAAGGCAATCGTTACAACTCCAAGCAGGTCGACCAGGAGTTTTCCTATTGTTCCAAAGAGCTCACCGCTGTGCAGCTCCCATAACGTATTAAACAATCCTGCACTCTTTCTATACCCTTCGGGAGCTGGTAGGTTTTTGATTTCGAAAGTTTTTAAATCAGCCGATTTGACCAATTGATCCCGAGTTAAAATTATTAGGGTGTCTTGTTTGATAAATAAATCAACAAGCCTCTGGTCATTCAGCCCAGTAGGTGCGAGGCTCCATGATTCATCTATTAGGTGCCTTTTGTACAATCCAAATTGAGTAGCGATCACCACTTGTCCCTTAAATTGAAGGGCTTGATTGATCTTTCGATTGTCTATTCCATGCGGAAGACCTTTGTTGTAATCTATAAAATGATCGTTTTCCTTAATCCAAGCTCCAATATTCCCAAATATCAACAGCGAATCTTTCCCGATGTTAAATCCGCCGCGCACGGCTGCTTGGTTCCAGTTGTTATATTGGTATGATTTAGGTAGCCACTTTCTGGAAAGATCAAAGCCTGAAAGCAAACTGCGATGGTTCATGAAAATGCCAGAGATCGCAAAATGGATGGCAAATAAGGTGATGATCACCCCGGGCCACTTGTGGAGTTTTCGAAATGTTTGAAGAAGTGATTTGCGATCCATACGAAAGTTAAAGTTTAAATCTACTTAAATTTTCGATTTAAATGGAATAAAAAAGCGGCTGGAAGGCTTACTGCGAGCAACGAGCAGTGTTGAGCTAGTTACTTGAAGTCAGCTTCCAGCCGCTAAGAAATGGTGTTGTGAAACTTATTTTATCTTGTTTTGTTTTTTATCGATGCTCCAGCCACCTTTCAGACCGAAGATAAACCAAACTAAGGCTAAGGTTCCTGCAGCGAAGATGGTATCACCAAAAACACGCATCCATTTCAGCGTTTGCATCATTGGTTGTTGCATAAATTCAGCAGAACGAGCAAACCATAATCCCTCTTTAATGCTAGCTATAGTCTGCAAGATTCCGATTGGGAAGACACTAAAGATCACCATGCTGGCAAGTCCGATGTTTAATGACCAGAAAGCAAACTTAATCCACTTATCTTTCCAGATAGCTGTTTTGTCCATATCTCTTAAGACAAATAGCATTAGTCCGATCCCTAACATTCCATAGACTCCAAAAAGTGCTGTATGACCATGGGTTGCTGTGGTGTTTAAGCCTTGCATGTAATAGAGCGCTACTGGAGGATTGATTAAGAATCCAAAAATGCCAGCACCCACAAGATTCCAAAATGCAACGGAAATAAAACAGTAGATAGGCCATTTGTAAGCTTGAGTCCAAGCCTCCATTTTGCTTATTTTCAGATTATCGTAAGCTTCAAAGCCCATTAGTACAAGCGGAACCACCTCTAACGCGCTAAAGGTTGCACCTAAGGCCATCACTGCCGTGGGGGTACCTGTAAAGTATAGATGATGAAAAGTACCTAAAATACCACCTGCAAGGAATACAACAGTTGAGAATAGTACGGCCGTGGTTGCTGTAGCAGCCTTTACGATGTTAAGTCTGACGAAGAGGAAAGCCGTAATTACAGCTGCAAAGACTTCGAAGAACCCTTCAACCCAAAGGTGAACGACCCACCAACGCCAATATTCAGCTACTGCTAGGTTTGTTTGACGACCCCACATTAATCCCGCACCATAAAATGCAGCAATGGCAACTGATGAGATCAAGAACATCGCTAATAGGTTTCTGCTTTCTGATTTTTGTTTTAGTGCAGGCCAAATCGCACGACCCATCAATAAAAGCCAAATAACCAGTCCTACAAGTAAGAATATCTGCCAAAACCTTCCAAGATCGACATATTCATAGCCTTGATGACCAAACCAGAAATTCTGAATCAGTCCAAGCTTTTGCATAATACCCATCCATTGACCAGCTAACGAGCCCGCTACGATGACCAGTAGTGCAGAGAATAAAAAGTTGACTCCCAATCGTTGGAATTTAGGTTCGTAACCTGATATGGCTGGTGCGTAGTATAATCCTGTTGCAAGCCAAGAGGTCGCAATCCAGAAAATCGCAATCTGAATATGCCAAGTACGAGTGATAGAGTAGGGAAGCCAATCGCCCAGTGGGATGCCATAAAATGCATGACCTTCAACGCCATAATGTGCCGTTACAACACCCATGATCACCTGAACTAAAAGTAAGATTGAAACAATCCAGAAATATTTCAAGGTCGCTTTTTGGGAAGGTGATTGGGTGGTTTTTAGTTGAGGATCTACTTTTGGAAATTCATCCTCTTTTTCGTCTCTTTTACGCGCATAATACCAAGCCATCAAGCCGATACCTGCCAGTAAAATAATAACACTAAATCCAGTCCAAAGAACAAGTTCAGTTGTGGGATGATTCCCAACTAACTGCTCTGCCGGCCAGTTATTTGTGTAGGTAATCTCTTCACCTGGTCGCTCAGTGACACAAGCCCACGAAATCCAGAAGAAGAAGGCATTTAATTGCCGTACCCGTTCAGGATCTTTTAAGGCATTTGCAGGTATTGCATAGGCTTCACGAAGTTTGTCTAAGGCCGGACTATTGGTAAATAATCCGCTATAGAACAC
>CAIVGL010000114.1 GCA_903905505.1 uncultured Bacteroidia bacterium
AAAAGTATTGAAATTTCCATCGAGGATATTGGGTAAATCTTGTTGATTGCTACTTAAAATAATTGTTGGTTTTTGAGAAATAGATTCCGCTGCAATCGGGAAGGCCTGAATGGCCACTTGCTTATAGACCTTTCCTTTGCTTGCAGGATCGGTGATCTTTCCGGAGAATAGAGTCCCTCCATGGAGTATCATCTCACTGTGAACCATCGACCAGCTTGAATACTCAGGGGTAATCCAAGGACCTCCAGAAGGCCATCCCGGGCAAGTATTAACTCCCAGTTTTAGTCCTACTCGATCGGCTTCGCGCACGGCGTGGCGGAATAACTCTCGCCAGCCATCACTCATATAGGGTTTGTTAGGCATATTGCCCAGGTCGATCAGCATCGCTCCACCTGCACCCTTTGCTTTTAATTCTGTTAGATGCTGGGTGATATTTGCGGGCATTACCTCATTAAACCACCACATATTAACCCAAGGCTTAGCAGAATCAGGGGGCGTACTGAATCCATTTGCAAGATTTTTGATCGATTGCTTTAATCGAATATCTTCCAGATTTGGAACGCTATTAGGTTGTTGAGCTTTAGCCCAATTAAAAGAGATACAACAGAACAGAAGTAGCGCGAGGGCAACCAATTTCTGGTCACCCTTCGCACACTTGGAAGTTTGTTTCTGCTCGTTGCAATAGCTCATAATCCTGTTTTAGCTTCTTGGAAACTGTATTGTAATCCTTGAATTATTTATCCGTTCTAAAGGGTGAAGCTGGTAAACCAGAACCATTGACAAGATTCGGCTCTGCTAATTCGCTCCATCCGAAGCGCACAGCAGCAGGTTTATTTATTCCGTCATTACTTACGATAATGGTATTGCCAACGATCTCAGCCTTTGCAGCAACGAAATTTTTATCTTTTCCGGCAATGGTAAACCAAGTTAGTGGTTTGTTGTCGTTTGATTTTAATCCTGTACCATGCTCAAATGTTAGGATGATTTTTTTTCCTTTGATTTTCATTGAGTTATAGACTGGTCCAGAATATTCTGCTGAGCCTACAACATAAGTCTTCGCCAGTGCCCAAAGTGAAAGTCTACGACCAATTTCTGCTTTGTTTTTAGGGTGTATATCTGAAACATTGCCAATATCAGTGGTAACAGCCATCCCTGTATTTGAGATGTTTAAGGCCGCACTCTGTGCTTCCCAAATAGCAGGTAGGTTTTCTGGTTTACCATAGGTGTAAGGGGCAAGCTGAACATAGAGGAATGGAAACTCACCCTGTCCCCATATTCTGCGCCATGAGCTAATAAGAGCTTTCATCTTTTCGTAATAAAGCATCCCCTCACCATTGTTTGATTCACCTTGATACCAGATGGCACCTCTGATACCGTAAGGAACCAGTGGGGCAATCATTGCGTTGTAAATACCGGTTGGCTTTCCGG
This sequence comes from uncultured Bacteroidia bacterium, assembly GCA_903905505.1. Classification (GTDB taxonomy): domain Bacteria; phylum Bacteroidota; class Bacteroidia; order Bacteroidales; family Prolixibacteraceae; genus JAAFHB01. Next base: position 1,429 of record CAIVGL010000114.1, read on the forward strand.
CTCCGTTTAGTGGGTGGTCAGGTATTCCACCTGGATAATTGGCAAGCTTAGTTCCAGCTTTTAGAGTCTCGCGACTAGTTTTAGCCCAATTTTCTAATTTATCAAGATACGTAAACTGATTTTTAATATTCTGATTATCTGAATTTGCAATTTGCTCTGAAATATCATTCAATTTCGCTGAGACTTTGAATCCATCTGGATCTATCCAAGGCTCAATACGTGTGCCACCCCATGAGGTGTTGATAAGACCAATCGGAACATGTAAATTTTTCTGCAACTCAAGGGCAAAATGATAGCCTGCTGCAGTAAAATCTGGGGCCGTAGCTGGGGTGCAAATAGCCCAGCTCCCTGGTACATCTTTTTGTGGTATGTTATTGGTAACATGTGGCGCTTTAAATTGGCGAATTAGAGGATTGTCGGCTGCTTCAATAGCCTCCTTCGCACGATCAGTCTCCTTTAACGTAAACTCCATATTCGACTGACCCGAACAGATCCAGACCTCCCCAACAAGGACGTTTTTTAATGTCAGGTGTTTTTCTCCTGCGGTGATCGTTATCTCCGATGGTGTAGCATTGGCTGGTGTAGGCCCAAATGTAACCATCCATTTCCCATCTTGCGCAGCAACAGCACTCCTATTTTGAGTTAAAAAAGCAACCTCTACCGTTTCTCCCGGATTAGCCCATCCCCAGATTTTAATCGGTAGATTACGTTGCAATACCATGTTGTTCGAAAAAATGCGCGGTAGATTAAGCGCTTGAAGCGATAACCCGGAGAGAATTAGAAGGGCTATCAAAGTTGCAAAAAAGGTTGCAATAGGAGAGGGGGTTCTAAAAGCTCCCCTTGCTCTTGTTGTTGATGCGGAATTTAATCTTTCTGTTGTCATGTTCGTTGTTTTAGTTATTGGTTTAAATGTCTTTGGTGAGTAAATTAATGATGTCTTGCTTTCGGTTTTCAGGAAGAACCTTGAGTGAGATTAGTTTTCCCCCTTTAAGTTTTCCTTCAATGGTGGTCTTATAAGGTGCGTGCAGTTTGAAGTCCACATCCCAATCTTTTGGCCATGCTGGGAAAAGGAATAGCTTCTTTCCGTCTACTTGCAAAAGCATCGTCTGTAACGTCATCATGGATACACCGCCATGACATTGGTCTGGCATATAGTCATGACCTGGTCCCCAGAAGGCGGGAAAACGACTGCCCCGATGATGAGCCGAAAAATTGGTCACAACCATTCTCGCTGCTTGG
>CAIVGL010000115.1 GCA_903905505.1 uncultured Bacteroidia bacterium
AAAAGTATTGAAATTTCCATCGAGGATATTGGGTAAATCTTGTTGATTGCTACTTAAAATAATTGTTGGTTTTTGAGAAATAGATTCCGCTGCAATCGGGAAGGCCTGAATGGCCACTTGCTTATAGACCTTTCCTTTGCTCGCAGGATCGGTGATCTTTCCGGAGAATAGAGTCCCTCCATTGAGTATCATTTCACTGTGAACCATCGACCAGCTTGAATATTCGGGGGTAATCCAAGGTCCTCCAGAGGGCCATCCCGGACACGTGTTAACGCCTAGTTTTAGTCCTACTCGATCGGCTTCGCGCAAGGCGTGACGGAAGAGCTCTCGCCAGCCATCACTCATGTAGGGCTTGTTAGGCATATTGCCAAGGTCGATAAGCATTGCTCCACCGGCACCCTTAGCTTTTAATTCTGTTAGATGCTGGGTAATATTTGCGGGAGTTACCTCATTAAACCACCACATATTAACCCAAGGCTTAGCAGAATCAGGGGGCGTACTGAATCCATTTTCAAGATTTTTGATCGATTGCTTTAATCGAATATCTTCCAAATTTGAAACGCTATGATGCTGTTGAGCTTTTGCCCAATTAAAAGAGATACAACAGAACATAAGCAGCGCGAGGGCAACCAATTTCTGGTCGCCCTTCGCTCGCTTTAAACTATGTTTCTGCTCGTTGGAAATTTGCATGTTTCTGGGTTAGGTATTTTTATTCGGCACTAATTGATGATTTATTTATCTGTTCTAAAAGGTGAAGCAGGTAAACCAGAACCATTGACAAGGTTCGGTTCTGCTAATTCACTCCATCCGAAGCGCACAGCAGCAGGTTTTTTTAGACCATCGTTACTAACTACAATTGTATTGCCTACAATCTCAGCTTTTGCTGTGATGAACTTTTTATCTTTTCCGGCAATAGTAAACCAGGTTAGCGGTTTGCTGTCATTTGATTTTAATCCTGTGCCATGATCAAATGTTAGGATGATTTTTTTTCCTTTTATTTTCATCGCAGTATAGACCGGACCAGAGTATTCGGCTGAGCCTACAACATAAGTCTTCGCTAATGCCCAAAGTGCAAGCCTACGGCCAACTTCGGCTTTGTTTTTAGGGTGTATATCCGATACATTGCCAATATCAGTGGTAACAGCCATCCCTGTATTTGAGATGTTTAAGGCTGCACTCTGTGCTTCCCAAATAGCAGGTAGGTTTTCAGGTTTGCCATAGGTGTATGGTGCAAGCTGAACATACAGGAATGGAAACTCACCTTGTCCCCAGATTCTGCGCCATGAGCTAATTAGAGCTTTCATCTTTTCGTAATAAAGCATCCCCTCGCCATTGTTTGATTCACCTTGATACCAGATAGCACCTCTGATGCCGTAAGGAACCAGTGGAGCAATCATCGCATTGTAAATGCCGGTCGGTTTGCCTGGTCCATTAAGTGGATGATCAGGAATTCCGCCTGGATAATTGGCAAGCTTCGTTCCTGCTTTTAAGGTCTCGCGACTTGTTTTCGCCCAGTTTTCCAGTTTGTCAAGATATGCAAACTGATTTTTGATATTCTGATTATCTGAATTTGCAATGAGTTCTGAAATGTCATTCAGTTTATCTGAGACTTTGAATCCTTCGGGATCTGTCCAAGGCTCAATGCGCGTTCCTCCCCATGAAGTATTGATAAGGCCAATAGGAACGTGTAAATTTTTCTGTAACTCAAGGGCAAAATGATAGCCTGCTGCAGTAAAATCTGGGGCCGTAGCTGGGGTACAAATAGCCCAACTTCCTGGTACATCTTTTTGTGGGATGTTATTGGTAACATGAGGCGCTTTAAATTGGCGAATTAGAGGATAATCGGCTGTTTCAATAGCTTCCTTCGCACGATCAGTCTCTTTTAAGGTGAATTCCATATTCGACTGACCTGAACAAATCCATACCTCTCCAACAAGGATATTTTTTAGTGTCACGTGCTTTTCGCCTGCAGTGATCGTTATCTCCGATGGTGTAGCATTGGCTGGTGTAGGCCCAAATGTAACCATCCATTTCCCATCTTGTGCGGCAACAGCACTTCTATTTTGAGTTAAAAAAGCAACCTCTACCGTTTCTCCCGGATTTGCCCATCCCCAGATTTTAATCGGTAGATTACGTTGCAATACCATGTTGTTCGAAAAAATGCGCGGTAGATTAAGCGCTTGAAGCGATAACCCGGAGAGAATTAGAAGGGCTATCAAAGTCGCAAAAAAGGTTGTAATAGGAGAGAGGATTCTAAAAGCGCCCAGTACTCTGCTTGTTAATGCGGAATTCGATCTTTCTGTTTTCATGTTCGTTTTTTTAGTTATTGGTTTAAATATCTTTATTGAGTAAGTTTATGATGTCTTGCTTCCGCGAAGCTGGAAGAACGTTAAGCAGGGTTAGTTTCCCCCCTTTAAGTCTTCCTTCAATGGTGGTCTTAAAAGGCGCATGGAGTTTAAAGTCCACATCCCAATCTTTTGGCCATGCAGGGAAAAGGAATAGCTTCTTCCCATCTACTTGAAGGAGCATCGTCTGTAACGTCATCATGGATACACCGCCATGACATTGGTCTGGCATATAGTCATGACCTGGTCCCCAGAAGGCGGGAAAACGACTGCCCCGATGATGAGCCGAAAAATTGGTCACAACCATTCTCGCTGCTTGG
>CAIVGL010000116.1 GCA_903905505.1 uncultured Bacteroidia bacterium
ACATGACAAAATTGCGAAAATTTATGGATCATAAAACGCCCTGATGCTAAAATAGATTCATTATAAGTTAAGGCAAATGGATATATTCATTAACCCTCAGAAATAAAAAAAATAGCTACTTTTAAACTTTAGAATTAGAATAGTTGAGGGCAAGAACAGATGGAGAAACCCAAAATTTCTGATTCTTGTAGTCAACCATTAACTATCTGAAAATTAGATATGGCAAACCAACAGAATCGAAAATCAAGAGATGGAGTTGTTTATTCAACAGCTACTAATTTCGAATATAAATATGACGACGAACAAGGAGAGTCTGCAACGTTAGCGCCTCAGAAGCAGAACCTAAAGGTATTGCTTGACAAAAAGCAACGAGGGGGCAAAAAGGTAACCCTAGTTGAAGGATTTGTAGGCTCGGAGGATGAACTAAAAGAATTAGGGAGACAATTAAAAACCAAATGTGGTGTTGGTGGGACTGTTAAAGATGGAGAAATTTTAATCCAAGGTGATTTTAGAGACCGGGTACTTGACTTACTTACCATAGGTGGTTATAGAGCGAAAAAAGCCGGAGGGTAAATCCAAGCCTATCGTTTTAAAATTACCATCGTTGCGCCAAAGCCATATTCGCGAAATGAGGCATCCTGCATAGGATATTTCGCATAGTTCCGCTGCAATTCGCGCCTTATTTCACTCTTCAGTGTTCCATTTCCCACGCCATGGATAAAGACGATTTTCTTTACTCCAATTTTTATAGCGTTACTAATTTCCTTATGAAACGCATCCATCTGAACTTGAACCATTTCGGCATTCGTCATATTGGAAATATCATCCAAAAGTTCAGCGATATGCAAATCAATCTCCAGTAAGTCAAGATTTGGCAAGCCGATTACAACCTCTCTCTTTTCCGATTCTTTAGCTGCAATAGCCTGACTAAAATCATGGGTTGAGAGTTTCTCTAGTTCGGCCTTAAGTGGATTCTCCAACAGAGGAATAAGCATCACGGGGACCTTAAAAAACCGACTCGTAGTAAATGTATTCGGTTTGTAAAATTTCACTGCTGACAAGGGTATTTCTTTTGCTAAAAAACTCCCGAGTGACTTTGCTTTTTTTTGAAAGCTCAACCATTGAAAACAATACACAGGTAGATCAGAAATCATCTCTGGCTTGATTAATCCAAGGTAGACTTTAGAATTCGGATTAGCCGCCTGGGCAACAACCGTCTCATAATTATACTTTGTCTGCTGCGCAAAGCGAAAAAGCAAAGAGTCGTTACCATTGTTGATCAGGTACATGGCAATATTTCCAGTAGGAGGATTTGCTGAATTTTCTGGCACTAAAGCAAAGAAAAGCTCTGCATGATCTTTGCCCACCACCTGGTTTTTATCGGTAAACCAAGGCTCTTCGAGCTTAGCAATTCGCTGTGGCTCGACGGCTTTTGTCGGTGTAGGTGCTATTGTATTGCGTGCTTTACCACTCTCATATTGGTCTGGCACATTAACCACGATCAGATTATGAATAAGAGTTGGAACTTCGAATCCATCTTCCGTTTCAACATTAACCATTTCATCATTGACGACCGAGGTGATACGACCACCTCCAACTTCATTTAGAAACCTAACTTTATCGCCAATTTTGAGTACCATTTTTGTTTAAAAAGATTTATTTAGGATTACATTACTGCTTTAGCGATCTGTCTGGTATTATCAGACAGTCCATAGGTATAAATATGCAAGCATGGCACATTGTGCGCAATAAGATCACGCGATTGCTCGATTGCCCATGCGGTACCGACTTCACGAGCCTCATCATTTGATTTACATTTACGCACTTCTTTAGCGAAAGCCTCAGGAATGTCAATGCTAAATAATTTAGGCAATACGGTTATCTGATTGACTAATGACAATGGTTTAATCCCAGGAATAATAGGGACTGTAATGCCAATGGCGCGACAACGAGCAACAAAATCGTAATATTTCTGATTGTCAAAAAACATTTGAGTCACAATATAGTCTGCTCCAGCATCAACTTTCGCCTTTAAATGTAACAAGTCGATATCTAAGTTCGAAGCTTCGAAATGTTTCTCAGGATATCCAGCCACGCCGATGCAAAAGTCCAAGGCTGCGGTATTCTTGATCTCAGGATCAAGATATTCGCCCCGTTTTAAGTTTACAATCTGTTTAACAAGTTCGTTGGCATGCGAGTGGCCATCTGGTTCAGGGACAAAGGTACTTTGCGACTTTAATCCATCACCTCGCAAGGCCAGTACATTCTTAATTCCTAAGAAATTTAAATCAAGGAGCATATTCTCTGTCTCCTCTTTTGTAAATCCACCACAAACAACATGAGGAATCACTGGGATTTTATAGGTGTGCTGAATAGCCGCCGCAATTGCGACAGTACCAGGACGCTTGCGCACCGTTTTTTTCTCCATCATCCCATTCGAAAGCTCGCGAAACTCAACTTCATCACGATGGGTGGTAATATTTATATACTTTGGATTAAATTCAATTAATTCATCGATGGTCCGATATAACTTATCAGCCATTTGTCCCTTCAGCGGAGGGAGTAATTCAAACGAAAAAACCGTTTTAGGTGCTTGCTGAATGATATCAATAACTTTCATACTTCACTTTCAATAATTTGAACTCTTAAAATTTCAACTGCAAAGATAGGGTTATTTCATCCGCTCTGTTGCTTCTAATGCAAAGGCTTCAAGAACCATTTTCTTTTCGGGGGAAACGGCCAACTTACCAAGTGCTGCTAAGGCTTTATTTTGATAGGTTAACATAAGAAGATGTGTCTCTTCACTCACTTTGGTTTGCTCATAAACTCCTTTTATTGCAGCTACTTTCTCAATGGGATTAAATTCTTTTTTCTCTATCCATTCAGTTAAAATAGCCAAGGAGGATTGATCGGCTTTTTCGATAGCCCTCAACAGCAGATAGGTTTTTTTATTTGCACAGATATCACCACCTTGTTTCTTCCCGAATACGGCTGGATCCCCAAAAACATCTAACCAATCATCTTGCAGCTGAAAAGCTAGTCCGACATTGATCCCATATTCATAAAGCAGATTAGCATCAGAAAGAGGAGCATTAGACACCAGTGCGCCGATCTTAAGACTACTAGCAATAAGCACAGCGGTTTTCAAGCGAATCATCTCCAAGTATTCGGCAATGGTAACAGTAGACGAAGATTCAAAGTCCATATCCATTTGTTGTCCGTCACAAACTTCGAGTGCAGTATCAGAAAACAAGTTTAGGATATCAGGAAGAGAGGCTGAATTTTCTTGAGCTAGGTATTTAAAAGCGAGTATTGACATGGCATCTCCACTGAGGATAGCCGCATTCTCACTATATTTCTTATGAACAGTAGGCAGACCTCGTCGAACATCAGCCTTATCCATGATATCGTCGTGTAATAAGGTGAAATTATGAAAGATCTCAATAGCCATAGCAGCTGGAAGATGATCCATAGTAGGGTAAGCAAATAACGAAGTGGCATGCAACATTAGTGCGGGCCTTAATC
>CAIVGL010000117.1 GCA_903905505.1 uncultured Bacteroidia bacterium
AACAGACGAGAAAATCAAAGAGTTATTTGTCTATTGCGTTGAAGCTTTCAATAGTGGACAGGAACAGATTGGATTCACCATATTCCCAGCTAGACTTACCGATGCTAAATATGCTGTTTTAACCTCCAACTATCGAAAAAATAAGGATGTCATAAGTTTGTGGGCTGACCTAAAAAAATACTACGACCTCTACACCCAAAAGAAAGTGCAGCCCAAAGTGAGTTTCTTGCTTGATGGAACCCACGACGTAAAATAATCCTGGCTTTAATAAATATCGAATAAATCGACCCAAACCTGTATACTTTTAAGGTTTTCATGTGTCTTAAAGTAAACTAAATCGAACAGATGATTCATTGGACCAAACATATTTTGGGATGCATTTTACTTGTATCCCTTGTAGCCTTTATAACCCCTTCTAGAGCAACCAGCCAAACTTCAACAAGTAGCTCAACAAAAAACAAGCAAGTCTCAACTAAAAATACGGCAGAGAAGATTCAACAAGGCTCTTCTATGATCACCATGGATTATGCAGCATATCTTGCCCCAGTAGATCTAAATTACACCAAACCATCTCTTCCAATTGAAGGGATGCCAGTGGGAAATGGGAAGATGGGGTCCTTGGTTTGGATTGATCAATCGGGCTCCTCTATTCACCTGAACATTGGCAGAAACGATGTGTTCTACCGAGGTAGCGCAACCACAACTTGGACTCAAGATACCCACCTTGACGGAAACTCAAAGGTTGGACATGTGGTCATCAATTTTCCTGAGAAACCGTTTGCAACTAAAGCGAATCAACATTTAGACACCTACAATGGCTACGAGCGAATTCAAGGCCAAGATGTTAGTGCTAAGGTAGTGGCTTGGGAAGACAAAGATGTGTTCGCCATAGAAATCACCGACAATCGTCCTAATCCAAAGCCAATTGAGATTTCGTTAAATAGAGTTAGACCAGATACCATCCAAAATCTTTATAATTTTAAATCAACTTATTCCAATCAAAATAATCAAATCTTACTTTATCAGATCGCAAGTGAGAAATGCAATACAGGAATAACCGAAAATGATTTCTACAACTCTTCCGCTTGTGTCTTGGCAATTCAAGGTAGAAAGGGGACTATAAAAGAGAATCAGTTTACTGTTGAAGCAGGAAAAGGAACGTTCACAGTCTATATTGGAAGTTCAGCGGGGATGAATTCTGCTACCGATGTCAAGAGTAGTGCTTCGGCACAAGTAGATGCAGCCATGAAATCTCGATTTGAGAATATCCTTTCGTCAAACCAAGAGAAATGGCACCAGTTTTGGCAGAAGTCATTTATTTATCTCCCTCAGACCCACAACCAAACATTTGATAAAAGCCTTGATCAACATTGGCTTTACTACCTCTATTGCATGAATACCTGTGAGCGAGGCGATTATCCGATCAACGCAAACGGCGGTATTTTCAATGTGCAAGATGGGTATCAGATGTGGGGATCGATGTATTGGTGGTTTAATAGTTCGAGACAAACACTTACCCCGGTTTTTGAGCAAGCCAACCACCCCGAATTAGCAGATCCCTATTTCAAAATGCTCTCCAGTCAGTTTGCGAAGAATAGTAAGGCTGCTGTTCAACAATGGGGAACCAGTAAAGATGCCGTCTATATCCAAGAGACTTTTCCCTTCGATGGCCCTGAAATCTTACCAGATACGATCGCCCAAGATTTGCTAAATACGCTGGTTTACAAGAAAGAGCAGACGGAAAGACTTAAAAAGTTTGACGACAAACGTAGTGGCTGGGAGTCGCGATGGAGTATGGCGCACCGCATTGGTGGCTATCACAGTCATCTTCTTTACAATACTGCAGAGGCTGCACAGTGGTATTGGGAACGTTACGAATACACCAAAGATCTAAATTGGTTACGCGAAAAGGCCTATCCCATGTTAAAAGGGACAGCTGAACTTTATCGCACACATCCATTAACTAAGAAGGAGGCCGATGGAAAATATCACACCAATAACCTAGGATGGGCCGAAACATTCTGG
>CAIVGL010000118.1 GCA_903905505.1 uncultured Bacteroidia bacterium
CAACTTTATTTTTAGCGATTTACAGGAGTAAAATAACTTCTTTTCTAGAAACAGAGAAGGGAATTATTAAATTTCCTTCCTGTTTTGAAGTTTATTCTACTTCGAAATCTAAAAGTTGCATTTATTACTTGAATTTAATAAGTTTATTCTACTTCGAAATCTAAAAGTTGCATTTATTACTTGAATTTAATATCTGAATTCCGATTAAAACCAGAAAAGGGTATAAAACAAAGAGTCAGAGAGAGCCAAGTGAATAAATATCTTGTTTTCATAAAAATTAGGTATAGGGTCAAAATGCGGTATTAAATCGTGCTAATTTGCACTTAGAATCAAATTAATATTTTTAAGTACTATCATAATCTTACAAGCTTGGCAGAACTAAGGTTTTCGATTTTCACCTTAAATCCTGGAGGTATTTTCACCGAATAAGTAATCTGTTTTCCGATCCGTTGCCACTTCAGCTCTGCTAAGCTATCATCAATCGGGATGGTTCCACTACACTCCATTAGCTCGCTCTCGTTAAACTGAACGGTAATCTCTTTTTTAAGGTAATCGACCTTCGTTATCCCCAAGACATCGCGGTACAGCACATGACCGATGTAAGAGGCAAATCCATGATTACAGCTAGCCTGAGAACTCATATTCTCCCATAATGTCCCAGTTTGCTGAGCCATCGAATAGAAATAATCCTGAATCTCAGTTGTCAATTGGCTTCTCAAACCATATTGCGATAAGATATCCATACGTAAGTAGTTGCCAACGAATGCGTTGGCCTTGAAAACTTTGGGGTAGGTAATCTTGTCATCACGGTTCGGTCCGAATTCGGTGGTTAATTTTTTCCAAAGTTCAGGATGACTCTTCGGATTCGCAATGTTGAAGAAATAGGCATAATACTGACACACTTCGGTTGTATTGGTGGTAACATCAAGTTTCCCCTCTTTATTCCGAATGGCATTGTCGACGAAGAAAGTTCCGTTATAGGATTGTTTAAGTATTGTTTGCTTGACCTGTTCCGATTTTTGTTTCCACCTCTTATTCTTATAGAGCTCCGCTGCATTGGCAAGGACTGCACTATAGAGCATATTCGATGGGTAATTCACATCCTTAACGAAGTTGTTTGCTTTTGACCATTCGACAAAGATCCAACTTTGCAGATTTTCCAATAGTCCGTCCTTATTTTCAAACTGTTTAAAATAGGTTAGAATACCCTCGACTCGCGGTTTTAATTTGGCGATTAGTATTGGATCCCCACCTCGTTGCGCATAGTCGTTTACCTGAATCACAAACCACATCGCCCAATTAGGGATAAAGACGCCGTCGTTATGATCGGCGGGATAGCACATCGGGATCATCCCTTTTGGTAGATACTTAAAACTATCTGGTAGTGCATAGTTTTCATAGAAATTATGGGCTACCGCCGAATGTCCGGTAAAATCTTTCTCCATAATGGCCAAGAAATAGCTGTCGCATAGCCATCCTGCACGCTCGCGCGACGGACAATCGGTTAATAGATCAACGGCATTTTGTCGGAATGACTGCCTTGATGCCTTGTAGATTTCATTGAGCTTAACATTGCTGCTAGTAAACGCCGCTTTCTTATTCTCAGGGTACGCATATTCTCTAAGATAGAGATCTTGTACCAGACAGGAACCCTTTACGACAATTATTTTTAAGTATTTAAAGGTGTAGGCTTCAAACGACTCGAGATTATAGGTGCCGGGTTCTAGCTCATATACGATCTGGTTGTTGACATCAGCCATCCGCTTTTTTGTGTTTACATCACCATCCGAGAGCATCTCATCGAAATAGAAATAGATCTTCGTCGTTTCGTCGCAGGAAATTTTAGCTCCAATAAAACCTGAGAGGTCAGCACTAAACTCAAAAGATGAAAACTCATTCGTGTTAATCTTTATGTTTTTTGAGAATGGAGCTGCAATCTTTACCAGCGTTTTTGTCGAAATTTCCTGAATGTCTTGGGATGGCGATACTTCAAGCTCCTCCTGTTTATAGCCTTTGAATTTTTCATTGATATTCCTTAAGGAGCGGTCTTTGTAATATTTGACAGGCTTCTTATACTCGATAGACCCTTTTGCATTTAACGATATCGGATTGACCCTATTAAATTCGGGAAGTAAAAGATTCCGAGGTAGTAATTTCCCTGAACCAGCAGGTGCTAATTTTAACTTCTCAAGTTGAATCTTCTCGGATGATTTCCAGTTGTCAAAGTCTTTTTTCAATCTGTAATATTCGGTGAAGGGACGCTGAAAACTATAGCGTTCAACTTTTTGCAGTCGCTCTTTTAGTTGAAATGCTTCAAAGCCAGGTTCAGTGGCAGTAGCTAAAACGATGTTGCCTGCTGACTCCACTTCGCATTGCAGGAACGAGGGCTGGTCGAGGGTATAGAATGTATTTATATTGTATCCTGACACCTCGACGGCTACAATGTTTTCTCCCGATTTTAGGCTGTTGCTGATATCATACTGATCGACCCTGAAAAACCCATGTCCAGCACGTGCCGGACCGTAGCCCAGATATTGACCATTTATGGAGACGCGATAGAGCGTCGAAGCCGTTATTCGCAGAGTCGTTTTCTGATCTTTTTTAGCTTGAAAAACACCTCGAAAACCGAGAGTAAGATTCATCTCTTTTTCGCGCCCCTCAGCCCATACCGGGATGGCCTTTTTCATAAGATTTGACTCAACCTTTGAGGCCGAAAATACGTTGGGAACAACGATGGTATTCAAAAAAAATAGGATGAACAGAATTAGAAAAATTCTGTTAAAACGATGCTGGTTTATATTTTTTTGCATAAGTAGGTTTATTTTAGTGTCAAACGTTCTATTTTTTAGGCTCTTCAATCGGTTTTTAATCCGATTAATGAGTTGTATTCTTTGTCTTCAGCTCGAGAATGGTTCCTGCGATATAGCGAGTTACATTATTGGAGTTAAAATAATAAACTACGAGTATCCGATTTTTGTCAAGCATGGTCGACCAACAATATCCAAGATCGCCGCCACCACCATCCTCGCGGATGATAAATTCAGGTGCTGTTGCAAAGTCGGTGCATTCCGAGTTTAAAATTCGTCCTCGAATGCCGTAGGGTTTCTTCCGATAACCATAGGTTAGTAGCACGCGATTATCAGGAAGTTTTAAGGCATGCAAAGGGAACCCATAAAAGTCCATGCTTTGCCAGGTAAATGATTTGCCTCCATTGGTAGAGCGCGCAATGCAAGAATATTGATTTGGCATATTTGCGGTACGCATAAAAGCGACTAAATCACCCTTTGGTGTTTCGTAAATGGAGGTCTCATTAAAGGTGATTTTTTCGTCCGAGGCTATCAAACCTGAATAGTTCCAGGTTAACCCTTTGTCATCAGAAACGAGTAAGTGATTATCTACTTTTGTTGGGTTTTTCACACTGTTGCCTGCCACAGCCCAATAAATTTTCCCATTTTTACCTTCCACTAAGGCTCCACGGTTATAAGCAGGAATAGGTTTGCCCCAAACATCAGACTGGGCATCACTTGGAATATGAATAGGGTAGATAGGGGCATCCCATTTCTGACCTCCATCGGTAGAGCGGACTAGATATCCCCCAAGAAATGTATAGGATGGTGAATGTGCACTTTTACCCCCTTTTACAATGGTTAATTTCCGATTCAGTACCGAGTCGGCATCGGGACGAATAAGCGACCAGATATAACTAGTGCAGATTAATGTTCCATCCTTTAGTTGAAGGAGACAAGGGTCTTGTGAACCACCAAATGGATGTGCAGATATTAACGATGGTTCTTTACTCCAATGCTCAGCATCCTTGGAGCGAACCATCATGAGATAACTATTTTGATCGGTATGTGAATAGTTCAGTTCTCCAAATAGTCGCCGGTCAGGTGCTCTTCGAAAAGCAACTAATAGCTCTCCATTGGGCTTTTTAACCACCGAGGGGAACGACGAATAGAACAACGAATCCTTGTAGATGATTAAATCTTTGACTTTGCTAAGCTCTGCCTTGTTGGCGGATAAATTTCCTTTCGGGTCCGCCTGTTTCAAGGTTAGACTATAGCCTTGTATTTGAATGATTAGGAGCGGAAGCAAAAGAAGCGAAAGGCGTATTTTATTCATTGTTTTATCAGTTTTGTTTTCAATAGTTGAAAATTATTTTGCAGGAAACCATCCCTTAAGAAATTGAGCCTGTGTGCCGCGGTAAACCGCTTCACCTAAGAATTCCTTGCCTAATTGATTGCCCCATGAATAATTGATAATTAGTTTCCCCCGATATTCGCAAAAATCGATGTCTGAGTTATTCCAATTTTCTGCAATTTTTATTTTGTGTAACAGGCTATCCGGAAGTGATTTATTTATGATTAGCTTGTCCTCTGGAGATGCTTTTAAAACCGGATTATAGGGGCTAGCTTCCCAATGGATTAGATCTTTTGAACGGACCACTCTTGCTTCATACCCTTTAAATGCCTCAAGGTAGAAATCGTAATAATAGCCATCGAGGTAACGTAAGCAGTGAGGAGCCGTGTAGCGATCCATAGCATAGTTATGCTCCCGTGATAATACTTCCCAATGTTTAAGATCGGTGGAGGTTGCAAAATGGGCTGTAAAGCGCTCGCCTGCTTCTATCTCCGGTTTTCCTACTTCAAACATCAAAACATATTTATCCTTTGCTTTGATCATCGAGGTATTAAACATTCCCCATCCGGGAAGTTCAAGAGCTAACCAAGAGTCCCAATGCTCTAGGTCGGTAGATTTAAAAATGGAGATACGTTCACCGTCACCTTTATCGACTGCTGTCACATAAACAATGCCATCCAGTACAGAGGCGCTTCCAAAATGAAATCCTTTGGCAAAGGGTGTAGTTCTTTTACCCGTTTTGTGATCTACAAACCTAAAGTATGAATCGCCAGTTTTATTATCCCAATAATTAGTCCGTACATATTCGAATCGATAGACTTTATCTTTAAAAACGATAGGTGTGGTCTCAACCATGTCGCAATCTAGGGTGCCTAGCTTTTCGATGAGTGGCTTACCTCCCTTTTCTATTGACGATGGGTTATAGGCACAAAGAAAAATAGAACTGATTACTGTTAGCAGTAGTAGTTGGTAACTATTTTGAATTTTCATGGTTTGTTTTATTAAAGATTAGTTCCTAGATCTTCTAATGTTCTCCCTTTCGTCTCGGGGAAATATCTCCACACGACGATGGCTTGCAATAGCATCATGAGAGAGAAAAATAAGAAGGCATGACCAACGCCAAACTCTGATGTTTTTACCACTACCGGGAAAAGAAAAGTGATGATAGCCGCAAATAGCCAGTGGGTAAAACTGCCAAAAGATTGTCCTTTTCCTCTGATGCTATTGGGAAATATCTCTGCAATTAATACCCAGATAACAGCACCTGTAGAGAATCCAAAGAACATAATATAGGTAAGTAATAGGATCAATAATCCCGATCCTGCAAAGTCATGGAGGTAGAAAGTTCGGGCAACGAGTCCAAGGCATATGGACATCCCAATTGATCCAACGATCAAAAGTTTTTTCCGTCCGGCTTTGTCGATTAGCAGCATGCCAACCAAGGTGAACACCCCCATCATAAGCCCAACCAATATAGATTGAAACATCGAGTCTGCATTGGTTAATCCACTCGCTTCGAAGATCCGAGGGGCATAATAAAGGATGGCATTGATCCCTGAAAACTGATTAAACATAGCCACTAAAAAGGCGATGGAGATCGGCTTAAAATGGCTCTTGGCAAAGAGTTGTGAATTAGCATTGGAAGTCTGCGCCATGCTTTGTTTGATCTCTTGAATCTCATCATCAACCGCTGCAACTTCGATTTTTTCAAGGATTAGCTTTGCTTTGGCGATTTCTCCAATTTTGATTAAAAATCGAGGGCTCTCTGGAATAAGGAATAGCAAGAGAAAGAATAGCACTGCAGGAATGCCGGCCACGCCAAGCATCCAACGCCAAGGTTCAGTGCCAAATTCGCGCAATAAGTAGTTCGAGATATAAGCAATCAGAATTCCTGAGATCACATTGATTTGAAACATCGCAGTCATCTTACCCCTGATTTTGGCCGGTGATATCTCGGCGATATACATGGGTGCTACAACGGAAGATGCACCTACGCCAATGCCGCCTAAGAAGCGAAATAGGATAAACAAGCTCACATTACTTGCCATGGCGGTTCCGATTGCCGTTATCACATAAAAGCCAGCGATGATAAATAGGATCGGTTTTCGTCCAAATTTATCGGCAGGCTGACCTGCAACTAATGCACCAATGACCGTTCCGATCAAGGCAGAGGAGATGGTGAACCCATGCCAAAAGGGTGTTAGTTGGAATAGCTTTTGTATCTGCTCTTCTACGCCAGAGATCACAGCGGTGTCAAAGCCAAAGAGAAATCCACCCAAGGCAACAATGATGGACCAAAATAGCACGTTGAGGTTTGTTTTTGTCATAAGTAAGTTCTAGTCTAAGTTGGTTTAGTCTTACACGCTAATTTATTTAACTTTTATCCCATTGAAATTTAGTGTCTGCAATTAATTCTTCCCTTTTTTTACCGGTTTGCGTTGTTCAAGTGGCAGAAGTTTAGGAAATGGTTGATGAGGCTCTGTCTGATACCAATAGGCAACGGAAGAGATATCGTCGTCTAACTTTTTATATTTTGCTCCGGCCCAGCCAAGTGCTTGGATCGTTAGTTTTAAATCTTTTTCAAAACAAATGGGATCAGGAAGATGCCAGCGATAAAGACTCCACAAAATTGGAAGCTCTCCCTTATCTGATGCTGCAAGTGTTGTTCCGGAGTAGGCTGTTGAATAAACTTCTTGAAAACCATAGCTGCCCAAGAAATAATCTTCGGTTCCAGTACCGCAAATCGTTGGAAATTTAGTGTCTCCATCCATGAAGAATTTTACTTCTCCTTCGCCAAACCACCCTTTCGAGCGCTGCGTCCACGATAAGAAAGTGCCCACATAACGACCTTTACCTTTTATTCCATCCACGATAACATAGGGGTTTTCAGTTCCAGTTGACGCTCGGCGCCATTGCGCATGGAAATAGCCTGCATTATTTGCTACCTTCTTAATGGAATAGGTGATCTGAAAGGCCAGAAGATCTAAATCAGACGCGGCTTCATTGGTAAACGTTATTTTACAATGCTTTCTAAATGGCATAGGCCAGTAACAGTTTAGTGCATTTTGAGGATTTACGACAACAACTTGTGAATTAACGCGGGCAAATTTCTCATGACCTACGGCAAAAAAGTCAGGGGCAGGTACTTCTACCGACGGAGTAGCCTCTCCATCCCAGTAGATCCGAATGATGTTCGCTCTACTTAACCCTTCAACCATCCAGATATGCTCTATCGTTCCGGGGCCGTCGACATCCATAATGGTGGTCGTTTCTCCTGCATTAACCCTTAAAAATGGCTTAACCTTCCAGCCTTGTCCAAGGATATCGGCTGCACGACCTGAGGCCGCAGGTTTTTTCTCTGTTGGGTCTGGAATCGCCATGCCACCCATTCCCTTTGCTCCGGTTATGTTTTCTGCCGATATCGAGCGTGTTTGGGTGTTATCTAGATACGGCAGATCTTTTAACCCACCTTGCAAATAGGCCTGATTGGTTTGGCATCCCGAAAGGAGGGAGAAGAGGAGAACTAGACTAAGAATAAATTGATAAGTTGTTTTAAAGGTGTTGGTTTTCATTGTTTGTGTTAGTTTAAAAGGTTAGATTTAATTTGTATTTACCATTGCATAGCCGGGAATAATTTCCAAGCTTTAATATTTTCAACTTTAATAGGTGCATCGTCGGCAAAAAGCTCTATTCCGATGGCATCTTTCTGTGTTGGATAAATCACCTGAGTCAGACATTGACGACCATTGACAAAAACCTCAAGCATCGATTTATCCAAGAATATACGCACTTGAACTTTCTCGCCATCTTTTATTGTCAGCGGGGCATCTTGGGTCTCCACGATAGGATTGTGCTTCGGATCTGGAGAGGCAAAAGCCATCGCAAACTCATTGTAAACAGGTTTGTTAAGACCAGAAGTACGCATATCAATCTGGAGAATGTTTTTAGTCCGGTCGATCACGATGGGTGTTTTTTCTCGTCCATCATTTGAGCAGAATACATTCACCCCAAAACGTTTGGCCTCGCCTGCACGGATTGTTAGATTTAGCTCTAAACTATTTCCCGCAATATGATCTAATTTTACGGTCTGACCGGCAGCAAGCTGAACGGCTTTTTCCTCCTTTTCAACATATCGAAGTTGCTCGACCTCTTTTGGGGGCTCAATGATAAGCGAAAGTTGATCTTTTGAAAGTGTTAGCACCCTAGGCATCGACATCATTCCACTCGACGGTCCTGATTTGCGATCCAGAACCCAGGCCCACATAATTCGTCTTCCTTGACTGTCGAGTAACGTCTCAGGTGCAAACATCGTTCCGCCTGGCCAGTTCATCCGGTGATGTGATTCGGGGTTGAATTGCTTTCCATCCCAAGTGCCAATGTAATAACGAGCGCCACGTGAGTGACTGATGCAGAGTAAGACCCATTTATTTCCTAGCTTAAAGAAATCAGGACAAGAGACATCCTCAAAATCGTTCACGTCAGGCATATCGTGGGTCATAAATTCACCTATCTTTTTCATTGGTTTGTCGTAACTGTCACCCACATATAATACTGGTGGATTCGGATGTTTTGCTCCTGGAATACCACCTGAAATTTGATAATAGGTGGAACCATCAACCCACATATGAGGATCCCATCCTGGCTTCGCGATTGGGTTTGTTTTAGGCTTGGTCCATTCGTTTAATTCATTGTCTGAACTCACAGCCACACAGTTTCCATCGGTCCCTAAACCGTGATAGGCTAAGACCACTTTCCCGTCGTTGGCAAGAAAAGCGTTCCCACTAAAAATATCATGCTCCGGATCGCCCGGATTAGGCTTCAGGTCGTTGGCCATCCAACGCCAATGAAATAGGTCGATGCTTGTGAGATGCTGCCAATTGCATTTCCCTTCGTCTTGATAGATATACCAAAGATGATAGACTCCATCTTTGAATATTGCTCCATTGGGATCAAAAGGCATCGCTTTCCCTTCAGCGATGGTGAGATGCCAATTCGGGCGCATTGGATCGTTTAACTCCGCTCGTCGTATCTTACGCGCAGTCGCTAACTCTTCTTTTTTAAAATCTTGAGCATTTCCACCAAAGGTGATAATGATTAAAAGGAGTAAGGTTATTACTAGTTTCATAGATTTAAGATTCTTGTTAGTTTAATGATTGATTTCGTTTTTTAGTTATTGATTGTGGTTTTTAAATACGGTGTAAGGTGAGGTTACGGTGGTCATGTAAATAGAGTTTTGAGGGGCCTTGATATTATAGCACTCCCAAGGTTCTCCAAACTGACCCCCTTTGCGAAAATCGCCAGCACGCAAATTGTCAATGTATTCCTTCGCCAGTTGCTTCGCTGCAGCAGGGTCTGTTTTGGCCATCGTATAGCACACCCAGCCTGTTGGAGTTCCCCAATAACCACCATTTTGATAATCGCCTTTTTGAACAAGGCTTTTCTCCCAAGCCGTTTTTTCACTAAAATCTTCGCCAATAAAGATATGTCTTATATTTCCTGCCTTCGCTAAGAGACCTTTTTTATAACCATCCGTGATCGTGCGCGACGCATTTAGCGCTTGCTCTCCCTCGATAATTCCGTAGTAAATAGCCATAACAGTACTCCAGATATCTGCTTGCTTACTTTTCCCTGTTGAGGCAAGGAGCATGCCGCGCGAATCAGAAAATCGCTGAGGGATCTCCTCTTTCAGCCGTTTCGCATTGTTGCGATATTGAGCTGCTTTTTCTGGTTTTTTAAGTAAGTCGAAAAGTTCAGCTAGCTCCAAGGAAGCTCTATATTTTAGTATCGAAGGCATACATAACTCGCCTGTAATGGTGATCACATCTCTAAAACCAAAGTCCACCCCTCTAAAATCTTCCGTGGCATAAACCATTATTCCATCTTGCTTTGTAGGAGGCGTTATATACGATAATTCGAGTCGATCAATCAAGGTAACGCCTTTAATTTTCTCTTTTAAAGGTTTCGTTGAGGAGCTGTTTTTGGTGTAAAAATAGGCCATGTCAACGAAGAAATACTGATCACAGTAAGGGGGCATCATCCCCCATTTTTTGTTCCCTTGTCCTTTGTAATCGTAAGTTCCAGGGAAATAAATAGGCTTACTGTCATCTAGTCGCATATGGTCTGGTATTGAGCCCATTGGGATCATACAGCCCCCATCTGAAATCCAAGTTTGATCGCATTGTCCTGAGGCTGCAACAAGCAGCATGTGTTTCTGCTCCTTGACAGGGATAAATCCACTCTCTATCGACATGGCATAATCGCGGATCCAAAAGGCAGGATAGGCTTCGCTACCTCCTGGCTTAATCAAAACACCTCCGCTGTTGTTGGTCCCAAAACCCTTCGCTGCTGTTTGATTCGGATAGACGCGGGAACGTTCAACGACCTCTTTGGTCATCTCTTTTAGAAAGCTAAAATCTTCTTGCGAGAGTAATGCTTGGTCTTGATTGGTTTGACTTTTTAAATTAATCGAGAGTAGGAGGGCAAAAAATAAGATAGAGCTCTTTTTCATGGTTTAGTCTGTTTGAATAGATAGCGGACTGCCTCTTCAATGGCTTGTAAGGAGGTGTATCTTGGAGAATAGTTGATCATCTGTTTGGCTTTTTCAATGCTGCAATTTGGACTATGTGCGATATGGTCCCAGGTCTCTTCTGCTTCGAGTGGAGTAACGGTATTTTTCCACTCTTCCCACGATAGGAAGCTAAGATTTGGCTTTTGTCCAAACCATGCGGATACCGCCTTGGCATAACCTCGCAAGGTAAGAGCCTGCTCTGAAACGATATGAAAATTCTCCCCAATGGCATTTTCCCGATTCGCTATTGCAGCACAAAAAGCTGCAGCGACATCATCCGCATGCACATGATGGAGTGTTTCCATCCCTAGATTGGGAAGGACAACTTCTTTTCCTTCAGCTAATCGCTTGAAGACCTCTGGGTTTTCGGTCCCAATAGGATTTACTGGATTCCAACCCGGTCCAACAATGTGCCCAGGATGTAAGATGGTAACAGGAAACTGATTCTCTTTTGCCTGAGCAAGAAGATAGGTTTCTATCGCCGCTTTTTTCTTGCCGTAATCACATATTGGTTCCCGGTGCTGAGTCTCTTTCGTTGGCACGACTTCGCTATGGCCATGCACCCAAATGGTTCCGCAATGGAGAAAATGTTGAACATGGCCTTGCAGCGCCTCGACAAGTTGCTGTGCACTCTCAGGTGTAAAACAGATTAAGTCAATGACGATACCAGCCCCTAGTTTTTGGATCTGTTGGCCGAAAGTGCCATCATTTTCTGCCGATTCGCGATCAATAGAAATTTGAGTTACGGACTCCCAGGCCGGATGTTGTTGGTAGGGCAGACTCTTTTTTCGGCTCACACAGATCACCTCATGCCCTTCTAACACCAATCGAGGTATTAGATAAGTGCCTATATGACCTGTTCCTCCAATGACTACTATTTTCATAACTTCCCTTTTCTGGTTAATGTGTTAAGTGCTTAGGGTTTAGCAAAAGCTTTTTTCAACTGGTTAATTGATACACCTAGTACCTTGTCGGATATGGTATTAAGACTTGAATCGTCACCCACAAAATGATAGATCTGTTGCGCATGAGTTAGACTTTCTCCAGGCGCAAGAAAGGCTGCTGGAGAAGAGCTCTCGATTTCGTAAAATGGCCCCATCTGTGTGCCGTCGGCTAGAGGTCCATCGTTATATGAGTTGATGACATCACCTTTAAAGGGCTCCTTTTGAATCTCCCATAATTGGTTGATATAACCCTCGTTTTTAGTTGGTTTCGTAAATTGAAGAATCGTTAGCATCTGATGCTCGGCGTCGTAACTTCCAGCAAAATTGGTTGCTCTTTGATCTGATAATCCTAGTTTACTGCGATGTTTCCCATCGACTTTAAAATACAAGATCCCTTTGTCGATTTTAATCCGATCGGCAGGGATCTCTCCAAAATAGTTGGTGGTTGCAACCTTTCCAAGTTCTTTTTCGTCTCCTTGGATATACGGTATCGCCACAACACCAGATGGAGAGGGAGTCAGCATGGCGAGCATCCAGATGTTGATCGTTCCTGTCTCTTTCGTCCAGCTTTCTGTACCTCTATTTTTCAGGGTGTTAGCAGATTCAAAACCTACCCATTTGATTTCCGAATGAAGGGTAATGCCTAAACTTTTTGTAAGATCAGAATTCGAAAGTAAGGTTACTTTACGTGTCAGTCCAACTTCAAACTTAGTCCCTGAAAAGTTTTGTAACGACATCTCTTTTCCCATCGAAACAGAGACTGAATCATGAGCGCCTAAACTCCAAGGCTCGCTGTCAAGTCCTGCGGGTGTTTGCCAATTGTCAAAAATCATTTTCGATCCAGGTTTAAAGAATATCGAATATTGACCCCCCTCAGGACCAAGCCACATGCGATCTTCGCCACCATACGCATTGATATGGGCAGCGATCTTATCCGATGCTAATGCTTTATAATTGATCCAACCTGCACTATTACCACTAAGCCCTTGTGCAGTACTAGTGAAAACTTTGCCTTGGTATTTTGGAGAGACCATGACTTGAGCATCTCCGTTTTTTAAAATTACAAGGCTGTCTTTCCCTTTCATAAATTGGATGTCATACCCAAAGGTTCCTTTATTATATTTAATGGGTTTTGCGCCTACTTTGGGATCATTGCAACACGATGTAAAAATCCCAATCGTAAGAATGAATGTGATAATTTTATTGCTTCTCATGGTTTAGTTTATTATTCAGATCGTTATTTTTTCGGTTCTTTTAAACTGAAATACGTGACCCCATTTGCCGGAATCTTAACGGTTAAAGTTAGATTATTTTCGCTATTTCTATCCGCCGTTACGAGTGCCGGAGTTCCATCTTGCTCTTGCACTATGGCTTTATTTTTTAACCCCGTATAATAAAGTGGAATGGATATCTTTCTTGTAATAGGGCTATTCAATGGATTGTAAATCATCAGTAACCCTTTCTCTACACCCGTTGGATCGACATGCAGAATGGCATCGTAATCGCGGCCATCTGGTCGACGAATATGGATGATGTCACCATCTAAGATTGTCCGATGTTTCTTGTAAAAAGAGACCCATTTAGCCACCACCGCTTGCGTTTCTGGACTATCGTATAGCTGTGGACCTCTATAACAAGCTTGAACGCCTGCGCCAAATAGATTGGCTAGTCGTTGTGCATAATGAGGCAGATGGTCTTTCAAGGGTTCAATCGTTGCGGCTGCACCACCCCCATGATAGCCGACCAGTGGGACAAACATCCAGCCCATAGATGGAGCTTTATCCCATGTTCCATCATAGATATTCTGACGCTCAATAATCTCTTGCTGAGCACGAGGTAGCGACCAGTTGGTCTCCCGATAGCCCATACCAGTCTTATTACTACCACTGAGGAAATAATAATCAGGCACATTGAGATAGATCCCTTTCTCGCGACACCACTGGTAGAACTGAGTAATTCGTGCATGTTGGTTCCATTGCGAATCTTCTAGTCCAGTGTGTCCTGGATGGGTTGTGGAGATGCAGATATCACCGGGATACGACCCGTCGTGTTCCAAGATATCTAAGCCTGTTTTGGTGTAGAAATTATATAGTTTATTGAAATAATCAATCCCCCATTGGCTCTCGATACAAGGTGAATTGCCAAATGTTGGACTCATCCCCTTGGGCATAACCACATCATTGCCTCCACCTACACGACGACTTGCCAACAAAGAATAGCCCCCTAGCGCAATCCCTTTTGAATGGGCATAGTCGGCTAATTTTTTCATCCGATTAAGATTCTCTGGACTTTGATCTTCGATTTCAAACCCACTGCCAAAGGTCATGATGACCATCTCGAAGCCAACTTCTGCACACTGATCAATGGCTTTTTTTACCTCTTCGTCTTTGGATCCCCGAACGTGCATCAAGATCGGATTTTCAGTCGACCAAGGGGCTAAAGAACGGAGCATTCGACGGTGCTCAAGTGATTTTTTTTCGTGGTCTAAACTGTGGTGCACTAGTTCCCAGATGCGAAAAGATTCGAATGATGATCCTGGCTTGACAGATTGGTTTGGGCCATATTTCGGATACGCCTCTAATAAACAGGGTGTTTTTAGTTCATAGCTCACTTGCGTTTTATAAAGCGTATCTAGGTTCCAAGCAATACTCGAATTAAATAGACTTTCATTGGACATTCCGCCGAAATTATAGTCCGTCTCAACGGTGATATTTGGCAGATCCCATCTCTTTTTCGAGTCGACAGCATTCTCCCCTTCATGGACTGCCAGAATTTCGCTTTTAAATTTGCTAACCCTAATCTCTTGCTTCGAGTCATTTAAAACCTTAATCCATTTTGAGAATACAGGCATGCCATCATATAGCTCGTAATGGATCTCTACAACTACTGATTTCAAGTAGGCTAAGGGCTCTTTCGATTGAATTTTTTCTTTCCAAAGTGCAATAGCCTTGTCGTTTAACTGATAACGAAAGATAAGTTCTTTGCCAGGCAATGGCCAAGGGAGGTCTTTAGCCATCCAAGCCGTTCTTTTTTTAAGTGGAAAACGAGCTTTAACATCTGATATGGTATAGTCGACCAGTTGAAACGCATACGGATCGGCTGTCATCTTGCTAAGCCACTCAGGAAGTAAATAGTTGTGAATAGGCTGACCAAGTAGGCCACCTACATTGAACTTTAGATTGCCCAGCTCAACTTCTGCTTCGGGTCTGACAGATCGAATAAACGACTCGTTTGTGTTTAATAACTCTAATCCAACGGTGGCTCCATTCGGGAACAGGGTAAAGGTGCGCGCTGTAATACCATTGCTGAAAACCAGTTTGCCATCCGCTGTTTGATAGATCGCACTCTTCGCCGTTGTCTTGGAGATTAACCAGTCGGTGCTTACTGTGGAATGGTCTTTCTCCCAGATAGGTAATCCTTTAAGTGAAATTCCTGAGGCACTGATCGAATACCAGCAGCAAAGCAGGGTTATGATTTTTTTCATTTGGCACGCTTGGTTTAGTTTTTTGTTTAGTTGGTTTTATCGCAATATGATTTTTTAGGTTGGAGGATGAAGTCTCTTTTGAAACCAAATCCGAACGGTATTCATCGATTCATGCTGATATGCTGGCACGTGTCTGCGGCACGACGAGCGTTCTTCGCTATTTTCAGGCGCTCCCCAACGTATCTCGATCCCATCATTGGGATTATAGCCAATCTCAAATCCAGCTCTTCTTCGCACAATCTCTGTTAATGAAAGTTTTTGTTCTGCTCCATCTGTTCGGGTGTAGGTGATGAATAGCTCATTGAGCTTCTCCTTCATTAAGGTTTCTAACTTAGCTTTTACTTGAGCCGATGAACGAAGCGCAGGCATTTTAAAATCTTCAGGTGTTTGCACTATTCGATCTGGGAAATCAAGTACCGCATCAATGGCAATTAAGAGCCTTAAATCGCGATTCGGGGTAGAGAAATCCTCCCAGATTCCACCAGTCTGAAACACCCCCGCAGCTCTTGAAGGCATCGGGATAATTACCCCGGGATGCGCTTTCATATACACTTCCCCAGTCTCTACCGATTTAACCCGAACAAGAAGTTGCTCGTGAAGTGCCTGGATAAGATCAAGCATCGCCGCCTCTGGATCCAATGGCTTTGGATTGATGGCTCTGTCCATCGCCATATAAAACTCATTGCTTTTCAATTTCTGTTGCTGCAACGAAAAATTGATAAACCCAGATTCGTTGGTTAGCTCTTTGTTCTTGAGTAGGTAAAATTGATTTCCTTTGATCACTATTGGTCGGAACGCTTTAAATCCTGGTTCCCCAATAACCTCGGAGGTGTTAAATAGAAAGTTTCCTTTCCAGAATCGTTTGATGGCGATAGTCTTATCAGGCTGTGCATCAACGGCTAAAAGTGTCCCTGGATGGTTTTCGGTTTGAGGAATCCATTTGACAAGTATGAGCGTATGGCCATAGGGATCGGCATAAACGATGCCAGGTCGCAAAGCATTTCGCTTCAGTTCGACGGGATAATAATCCGAATTGTCATCTTTTAGAGCAGTACGTGCGGTGCCTGAATGAACACCATTCATCACATTTCGTAAAAAGCCATTAAAGGATAAGGTTGTTTGTGTCTTCGACGTGTGCGCGTTATTGGTAACCCATTGACCTGTTTGTGGATTACGACCAAGATAACCTCTGTCGGTCACGTGATAGCCAAAAGGGAGGCCTAGCTTCCAAGCAAAATAAGCTCGTAGGTAGAAGGGGTTGTCAGCGCAGTCTGGCTGCATGATAACTTTATTCTTTTCGGTTCCATTATCCTCGTTAAGCGAGAGGTAGTTATATAGAAAATTCTGATCCTTGTTTTGAGTCACCTCATGAAGTGCGGCCCAAGAGGTACTTTCAGTAGCATCATAAAATAGGGCATTCACCCAAGCTGAATAAAGAGACTCCAATTCATTACTCCAAGATTTAGAACTCTCCCAGATCGATTGGCTATTCGAGATACTCTTTTTTTGTGCGATCACAAAAGTGATCTTTTTGATCGTTTGGTTGTTTGTCACCAACTCTGCTTGGTAGCTTCCTGCTTCAGCGCCGCTAAATTCATCAATTCGCCAAAAAGGGAGTCCATTGCCCAGCCTACTGTGCTGAGAGGGAAGTTCAGAGCCATTAAACATCACTCGGATTACTGCTTTTTTGATCTCCTGTCCGCCAATAGCCAAAAGTCGAAAAGGCTCTCCTGGCTTTGGGTCTTTAGGTGAGAGCGTTAACGAATGAACCACTTGCGAATCATCCATCACCGTGTCATCCGAGTTAATTTGGGTATTTTGAATCTCTTTAGTTCCTGATTTATCAGATGCGGAATAGCCACATGCCGTAACGCCAAGCAGCATAATTGCGATAAGATAAAGCTTAAAATAGCCGAGGATTGAACGATCTTCTGTTTTCATAATTAGATCAAAAATAACAGAATTTAGTTAATCCTTACGATGATCGTCCGCTAAGAAGATTTTTGAGTTCTGCTGAATGGAATCTGCAATGGAAAGATAGGTGAAATTAAGGGCTTTAGAGATCTTTGTTCCATCGTAAAGACTGACCTTACTCGCACTTTTTGCGATCTCTCGGGTTAGAGCAGGTGGTGTTCCGGTAAAAAATTTCTTGATGGCAGAAATTCGATAGCCAATCGTCAATAAGGTCTTATTTGCACGTATTGTGGGACGACTCACCTTCAGATTATCGGCCACTAAATTAAAGCATTCGCGGTAAAGGAGATTTTCTGCGTTCAGGATGTAGCGTTGATTTTTAACAGACTCCCAGTTTTCCTCTGCCATCAATAGTTGCATCGCCGTTACTACATCTTTGACATCCACAAACCCTGTCCCACCTGATGTATAAAATTTCAAACCTTTCCAGATCGTGGAAAAAAGTTTAGAGCTTCCTGTCTTCCAGTCGCCTGGACCAATGATAACGGAGGGGTTGACAATCACAGCATCTAATCCTTCCAGAACTCCTCGCCATACCTCCATCTCGGCATTGTATTTACTCTCGGCATAGGCAGAATGTTCTTTTGACGTGCGCCATGGATGCTCTTCATTGGCTTCTACTCCGTCGGGCGGAAGACCTATTGCTGCAATTGAGCTAACATGACAGAATTTTGAGATCCCTAATGTTAGAGCCAGATCGACTAAGTTGGCCGTCCCTTCGCCATTGACTTGAATAATCTCGTCGCGCTTGGAAGCGTCAAAAGAGACGATTGCAGCACAGTGATAGATTTGGGTTATTCCGACAAGTAGCTCACTTAGCCCTTCTTTGTCAAGAATATCACCTTCAACCCATTCAATTTTATTCAGAAGTTTTTCGGGTGATGGGGTATAAAACGAGAATATCTTTTCCGTTTTTTTAACACTGCTGCCTATCCGTTTCAGGGCACGTACTCTCTCTCCCTTTTGCGTTAGGTCATAGAGTAAATGAGCTCCAACCATCCCTGTTCCACCCGTAACAAATATCATATCTTACTCTTGTTATCGTTCAATTGTTTGCGTCAACTATTAAGAGGTGATGGTTCTTTTTCCTAAATGACCACATAACAGCTTCTCAACTGTTTTTAGTTTTTGGTATCGGGTTTGAAACTCAAGGACCGCATCGTCATTTTGCTCTACTGAAGCTTTCCGTATTCCTTGCTCTGCCTGAGCAATTAAAAAGGAGATATAGCGTAGTTTGCATTCTTGTAAAACTTTAGGGACTAACTGTTGTAAGATCTCATGCTCCTCTTCGATGAAGCTCCCTTTCTTTCGCCAAAACTGACTTAATTTATTTTTCTCCGAAAGAATATCGGAAATAAGTTGACTGATTTGAAGATTTGAATGGTTCACGAAATATTTAATCGCATCGAAATTTTCGGTTCCAACATGAACTCGATATTCGTCGAAGATGGCTTTAATCGTTGGATTGACAGACACCATCTGGTCGGCATCTAATTCTGAAAGGATAAAATCAGAGACTAAAACTTGATCGGGAGTTTCTTGCTCGGGATTCTCAACTTCGTAGAGCAGATTTGGCCCATATTTAAGCAATAACTTGAGAAGTTCTCGCTCTTCATTTTCGCACGGATTGACCTCTGGTAAGGGCAAATTAAGAATCGGCTCCTTGACATTGGCCTCTTTAATAAGTTCCCTTTCTTGATGCTTGATCATCTCATCTTCCGATTTGACTTTAAGCTTTCTGATCTCATTGTAGAGCACAGTCTCTCGAACATCAAGCAGTCTACTGCACTCTTTTAAGTATTCCGATCGTACGATCTCCGCCGGAATTACAGCGATCGAGCTTACGATGTCGGTGATAAGCTTTGCCCGACTGATGGGGTCATTCTCCACCCCAGCAAGTAAAAGCTTGGTTTTAAATTTAATAAAGTCGGTCTCGTGAGCTTTGATATACTCTTTCAGCTCGGTGGAACTCATCGATCTTGAGAATGAGTCTGGATCTTCCCCCTCAGGCAGCGGCAGCACCTTGACGTTGATCCCCTCTTCAAGAACCATATCGATACCACGCATGGAGGCTTTTATACCCGCCTGATCACCATCGTAAATGATTGTCACGTTATTGGTAAACCGTCTGATTAACCGAATCTGATCGATGGTCAATGAGGTGCCTGAGGACGCAACAACATTCTCTATCCCAGATTGATGCATGGATGTAACATCGGTATAGCCCTCAACGAGGAAGCATTTATCCTCTTGAATAATTGATCTTTTGGCTTGAAAAATGCCGTATAGTACTCGACTTTTATGGTAGATATCTGATTCTGGAGAATTTAAATATTTAGCGATGGTTTTATCTTGGGATAGCGTTCGACCGCCAAACCCGATTACCCGTCCTGAGATGCCATGAATGGGGAACATCATCCGACCGGAGAACCGATCGCGAACCCAATCTTCACGTTTAATGGTTAACCCTGTTTTCTCCAGAAACTCCATTTTGAACCCCTCTTTAAGAGCGGCATTCGTCATGATATCTTTCCCTTCAGGGCAATATCCGATCCCAAACTTCTTGATGATGTCGTCGCGCATTCCGCGTTGGCGGAGGTAAGATAGGCCGATTAATCGACCTGAATTGGAATCCCATAGTTGACCGTCGAAGAATTTTTGAGCAAATTCGGAAACAATAAGTTGGCTCTCGCGATCATTACGCTCCTTAATATCTTCGGGATTTTCTTCCTTCTCGCGAATTGCAATGTTGTATTTGCCGGCTAGCCACCGTAAAGCATCGGTATACGAGAGGTGCTCGTGTTCCATAATGAAGTTGACCGATGATCCACCTTTACCGCATCCAAAACATTTGTAGATCCCTTTGGCTTGAGAGACATTAAAGGAGGGAGTTTTTTCGTTGTGAAACGGACATAGCCCGATCATGCTGGTTCCGCGACGTTTTAAGGTCACAAAATCACCAACAACATCTGCAATCTCTGCAACATCGAGTATCTGCTGTATAGTCCCCTGGTCAATCATTTGAACAAAGGTAATGAAAACTGCTTCCCAAAAAACTTTTGCAGGCTATTTAAAATAGGTTAATCCGCCCCTTCTTTTTTTCGGTTGTTTTAGCTAACTTTACTCAAAGCCGAAAGATATTCGCTCTTTTAAGCCTTGACTTTCAGTTCATAAATGAGTCTGATTTGATCTTCGAATTCCAACGAATTTTCGGTCATTGATGGGTTCAAATATTTCCTAACCCCTAAAATTAGCTATTGTGAATCTATTTATTGCACAACTCAATCAAACCACAACCTCTCAGGATCTGCAGAAATTATTTGCTCATTATGGCTACGTAACTTCTAGCAAGATTATCTACGATCGATTTACTGGCCGTTCAAAAGGATATGGGTTTGTGGAGATGCCTAAGGCTGAAGAGGCAGCAGAGGCAATTACGGAACTAAATGGGACCTCCTTTCAGCAAAGTATTATACTGGTCAAAGATTCGCAGCCTAAGCACCTATGGGATCCCGAGAATTTTAATCAGTCGAGTACGGCCCAGAACTTAACTGGTTCTCCTCAGCAAGAATATGTCCAAAATAGAAGTACCGATCTGAATCAATTAAGGAGATAGTTTTCACAACAGTTGAAATTTTTTGGTTCTATTTAGTCGGTCTTAATCCTTGAAAACTCTCCATTTTGGTCGTTTGTTTCCATCCCTAATCGTTTGTCAATTGTGGAAAATGAGTTGATCAGTAAAATAGCGTTATCCCTTATCCCTGGCATTGGAAGTATTACGGCAAAATCA
>CAIVGL010000119.1 GCA_903905505.1 uncultured Bacteroidia bacterium
AAGTAAAGTGCCTCAAAAAATATTAGAATCACCGGTGTCCATTGAGCGGATTAGTTCAGCAAACATTAAAAACTCTGCTGTTTCGTCTTATTATGACATTCTAAGCAGCTTAAATGGGGTGGATTTTACAACCTCATCGCTGACATTTAAAACCCCCTCTACTCGAGGATTCAATGGTAGTGGTAGCACGCGGGTGAATCAAATTATCGATGGGATGGACAACCAGGCCCCAGGACTTAACTTTTCAGCAGGTAGTATCATTGGACTTACAGAACTTGATGTTGACAATATGGAATTATTACCTGGAGCATCCTCCGCATTATATGGACCAGGTGGGATGAATGGAACCATATTAATTAACAGCAAGAACCCATTTAAATATCAAGGTCTCTCCTTCCAAGTAAAGATGGGAGCGATGAATATCGATTCTCGATATCGTTCACCTTCGCCCTATAAGAACGTATCGTTTCGCTGGGCTCAGAAGCTTTCTGAAAAATTCGC
This sequence comes from uncultured Bacteroidia bacterium, assembly GCA_903905505.1. Taxonomy (GTDB): domain Bacteria; phylum Bacteroidota; class Bacteroidia; order Bacteroidales; family Prolixibacteraceae; genus JAAFHB01. The sequence goes on from CAIVGL010000119.1 coordinate 502, forward strand.
CTATAAAATAGGGGGTGAGGTTATTGAAGCAAAAGATTGGTTAGGCTACGACAAACGAAACTATGCGCGTACCGGAACAACTGGTCAAGTAACCTCAGGAGACCGAGCTACAGACTCGAACTACGATGGTATTAATATGTACGGTGATGAAACGACCGCGGATATCCGAACTGCCGTATTAAATACGATCGGTTCATCGGCTGCTCCCTTCTTGAAAAATTTCATAGATAACTTAAATGATGGTCAACCGATCAATGTTTCTAGAACAGGTTATGCCGAAAATGAAATTATTAGTCCAAACACTTCTAACTATAAAATCAATAGTGCGCTACATTACAAGATTACTCCAGGCACAGAGGCTATTTTGTCGGGATATTGGGGAATGGGTAACACCGTCTATACTGGAAGTGAGCGTTACAGCTTAAAGAATTTAAAGATGGGGCAATATAAATTCGAGCTAAACAATAAAAACTGGATGGTTAGAGGCTATACGACTCAAGAAAATTCAGGCGAAAGTTACAATGCAACGGTTACAGCGCGTTTATTTAATGAGAACTGGAAACCTAGTGGAGGCTCCACTGGATGGTTCTCTCAATATGCACAATCGTATTTAGCAAGCCGTTTAGGTGGGATGTCTGACAATGCAGCTCAGGCCTTAGCAAGAAGCACGGCTGATGTTGGTCGACCAGTAGCTGGAAGTGCCGCGTTTGTAGAAGGCTTTGATAAGGTAAGAAACATCCCTATTGGTGCTGGCGGAGGCTTATTCGTTGATCGAAGTGCCTTATATATGCTGGAAGGTCAATATAATTTAACCGAACTTACGGGTAAGTTTGCTGATGTCTTGGTAGGTGCCAACTTTAAAGAGTACGATTTAAGTAGTAATGGAACACTCTTTGCAGATGGTGGCGGTATTATCGCTATTAAAGAGTATGGCTCCTATGTGCAGGCTAGTAAAAATCTTTTCGATGAGGCTGTGAGGCTATCTCTTACTGGCCGATATGATAAGAATGAAAATTTCAAAGGTCGATTTACCCCAAGAGCCTCAGCCTTATTCCGCGTTGCAAAAAACAAAAATATCCGACTTAGCTTTCAAACAGCTTATCGTTTCCCAAGTACCCAACAGCAATGGATTGACCTTGATGTGGGCTCAAGCACAAGATTATTAGGTGGCGTACCCTATTTCCAACAAAAATATAGCCTGAATGGGAATAGCTATCAGTTAAGCACCTTAACTTCTTCAAGCAGCCCCTTCACCATCACCCCATTCAAACCTGAGTCTGTAAACTCTTTGGAGCTTGGCTACAAAGGATTGGCTATGAATGACAAACTAATCATTGATTTTTATAGCTATTATGGTCAATACCAAGACTTCTTGTCTCGTACGTTATTGGTCAAACCAAAAGCGACCTATAACTTGGCAAGCATAAACAATGCCATTGCAACCCATTCAAGTGTTGCCAATGTGGCTGATATCTATTCTATTCCGGTTAACTCTCCTGAAAAAGTTAAGAACTATGGTTTTGGAGCTAGTCTAGGCTATCAATTACCTGCAGGTTATTTGGTAAGTACAAATATCTCTTCAGATGATCTAACCGATGTGCCACCGGGCTTTATCGCTTATTTTAATACTCCGAAATACAGAGCAAATATTAGCATTGGGAATAATGGCCTAGGACAACGAAAATTGATCGGATTTAATGTGGCCTATCGCTGGCAAGACAAATTCTTGTTCCAAGGTGATTTTGCAAATGATAATTTACCAGCTATTCATACTGTGGATGCTCAGATTAGCTATAAAATCCCTGCAACCAAAGCCATGGTTAAAATAGGGGCAAATAACTTACTGAATCAATATTATGTAAATGCAGTTGGGAACTCAATTGTAGGTGGATTGTATTATGTTAGTTTCGCTTACAACGTATTCTAAAATTGATCATTATTTCAAAAATATATCCTTATGAAAATATTTAATACACTAAAAAGTGCAAGCTTAATAATAGTTTCCACTTTGCTGATTGTTACATCCTGCAATAAAGCGCCCCTTGATCCGGCGCCAATCGTATTGCCCGCACAGGCTACCTCTCCGACTCTAGCATCACTGCTAGACAATGCCGAATTTTCATTTTTAAAAGCAGCCGTTGAAAAAGCTGGGTTGTTAACTGCCTTAGGGAATACCACTTCTCGGTATACTTTATATGCTCCTAACAATGCTGCTTTTATTCTTGCGGGAATACCAAGTGCGGCCGTAATCGGTGCTTTGCCAGCCTCAACAGTAGCAGCCTTGGTTAGCTACCATGTTAGCCCGCAAAAGATTACGTCCTCAACTTTACCAACTGCAGCGTTTTCAAATTTTGAATATCCGTCGCTTTTAAATCCAACGGTTGGTACTCCTGCATTTAATCCACTTGTCAGTTTAACCACCTTCCCTAGCAAACGCGGGTCTGCAGGCTGGTTAAATAACGTGCCACTGACAGAAATGGATATCAGCGCTGTAAATGGGGTGATGCATAAAGTTTACACCTTAGCTAGTCCTCCTACAAAATACCTCTGGGACTCTATCTCAGTCAGTAAAGACTTGACTTATCTTAAGGCAGCTATTATCCGCGCAGATAGTGGTGTAGTTGTTTCAGGACAGCTAAAAACAGCCGTGAGCAGCTTTGGCGCAAACCTAACAGTTTTGGCTCCAACCAACTTGGCATTTCAAACCTTACTAACCGGAGCAATTTATATGGCCTTGGTTAAACAAGGTATGCCAGCAGCTACAGCTTATCCAACCGCTCAATATTTAGCATCGACACCTGACGTATTCTCAAATCCAGCTTTGTATGGTGCCCTATCAGCTCAAACGGTCAAAGGAATTGTGGTCTATCATATCTTAGGGACTTCGATACCCGGTGTTCGAGTATTCTCGGTGAATCTTCCAACGACACCAACCCTGATTAAAACATTACTTAATTCGGCCATACCTACTCACCCAGGTGTTTTAGCCCAAGCAACTTTCTCAGGTCCATTTGTGGGAGCCGCAAGTTTTAAGGGTGCTGCCAATACAACGGCCTCAAATGTGATTATCAATCCGCTCAATCCATTCGCTACCGATCAAAATTATGTGAATGGCTCAATGATGAGAATCAACCAAGTGCTTTTGCCGAAATAATTTTATTTAAGAGATAATTAAAAAAAGCTGGTCCATTTTCGACCAGCTTTTTTTAGTGTAAACAACTCTCGCTTAGAATCCTAAATGTGTAAGACGAGTAAGAAAAGATCAAATCAAGCATGCTAAAAATCATAGAATCAGCAACTTGAATATTTTACCGGTCAGTTTTCGTTCAAATTTAGAATTTGATGCGACTTCTGGCTGTAAAAAAAAAGAAAATTACATTTAAGGCCCTATTCTTGAATGCCAAGTGCCTAATGCATTGAGCCTTATATGAAAATTTATTTTTAAAGATTCATCGAATTCAAGGGAGACACAAAGAAATAGTTTGAACTTCGGATTTGATTTTCTTTACTTTGCACAAAATATTAAGCCCACAAATCATTCGTTAATCCAATGGAAGAGAATCTGGTAATCGTCGAGTCGCCTGCCAAGGCCAAAACAATCGAGAAAATTCTAGGTAAGGATTTTCTGGTTAAGTCAAGCTTTGGTCATATCCGAGACTTGGATAAAAAAGATTTTGGCGTTGACATTAACAATCAATACCAACCGAAATATATTATTTCGGAGGATAAGAAAAAGGTGGTCGCTGAATTGAAGAAATTCGCCAAAACTGCAACCACGATCTGGATCGCATCGGATGAGGACCGCGAAGGAGAGGCTATTGCCTGGCATCTTATGGAGGTACTAAATCTTGATCCAGCAAAAACAAAACGTATTGTCTTTCATGAAATTACCAAAGAGGCCATCCTTCATGCCATTGCTAATCCACGTCTTTTAAATAAAAACTTAGTCGATGCACAACAGGCACGTCGCGTATTAGATCGGTTAGTAGGTTTTGAGATATCGCCTGTATTGTGGAAAAAGATAAAACCTTCGCTTTCGGCTGGAAGAGTGCAATCCGTATCTGTACGACTTATTGTAGACCGGGAGCGGGAGATTACCAATTTCAAAACCGTACCCTATTTTAGGGTGAATGCAATTTTTGCTGTTCCTGAGAAAAACGGGAAGATCACACAACTTAAAGCAGAGCTCAACAATCGCTTTGAATCTGAAAAAGCAGCGCAAGCATTTTTGGAAAAATGCCAAGAGGCTAAATTTACAGTCGCTGATATTGTGACAAAACCAGCGAAGAAATCACCGGCAGCACCATTCACCACCTCAACATTACAACAAGAAGCAAGTCGAAAACTTAGCTTTCCTGTCGGATTAACCATGTCGGTGGCTCAAAAGCTCTACGAAGCTGGCCATATTACCTATATGCGTACCGATTCGACGAACCTTTCGGAGAGCGCATTAGAAGCGGCCAAGAAAAAGATCATATCCTCCTATGGTGACAAATATGTCAAGATTCGCCATTATAAAACCAATGCCAAAGGGGCCCAGGAAGCTCATGAGGCTATCCGTCCAACCTATTTCGACCAAGAAGAAGTAGGTGGTTCACCACAAGAACAACGCCTTTACAGTCTGATCTATAAGCGCACCCTCGCCTCTCAAATGGCAGATGCGGAGATCGAACGGACTACGGTAACCATAAATATCTCGACCGCAGCGGAACATTTTGTAGCTGCTGGAGAAGTTTTACGCTTCGATGGATTCCTAGGTGTCTATATGGAATCGTCAGATGACGAAGGGCTTAGCGAAGAGGAGAAAGGGATGCTCCCTATTCTAGCTGCCAACCAGCAATTAGATTCGGAATCCATTCAAGCATTAGAACGTTTCTCGCAAAAAGCCGCTCGCTATACGGAAGCCAGCTTAGTGCGGAAATTGGAAGAACTTGGCATTGGCCGACCTTCGACTTATGCTCCCACGATCACCACGATTCAGCAAAGAGCTTATGTCGTAAAAGAAGATCGGGAAGGGACTGAACGTTCATATGTCGCCCTGACCTTAACTAAAGGTTCCATTGCGAAAGAACTTAAAACAGAAATTACAGGAACCGAGAAATCAAAATTATTCCCAACTGACATTGGTCTGGTGGTAAATGATTTCTTAGTTCGATACTTTGAGCCAATTGTCGACTTTAATTTCACCGCTAAAGTGGAGAAACAGTTTGATGAGATCGCCGAAGGACAGTTGGTATGGAATGAGATGATCGACACCTTCTACCGTCCTTTTCACCTCAAGATAGAAGATGCCTTAAATAATTCGGAACGAGCAAGAGGTGAGCGAGCGCTTGGCCTTGATCCCGCAACACAGAAACAAGTGTCGGCAAAAATCGGCCGCTTTGGTCCATTTGTACAAATTGGAGAGTTAGTGGAAGGAAGTGAAGAAAAACCTGTCTTTGCAAGCTTACTAAAAGGACAAAGCATCGAGACCATAACCTTAGAAGAAGCCTTGAAACTCTTTGAACTTCCTCGCGACTTAGGTCTCTTTGAAGATAAAAAAGTGATCGCTGCCATCGGCCGCTTTGGTCCTTATGTGCGCCACGACGGTAATTTTGTATCGCTTAAAAAAGATCTCGACGATCCGATGACCGTTACCCTCGACCGTGCCATTGAGCTGATCGAAGAAAAAAGAGAAAACGCAATAAAATCAGTTCTAAAAACTTTTGGTGACGATCAAGAAATCCGGGTCTTGGAAGGTCGTTGGGGACCTTATATTTCCTATAAAAAGGGGAATTACAAGATTAAAAAAGGGACTGATATTGACGCACTAACGGCAGCCGATTGCGAGCTAATTATTGAAACAGAAGGAAGTAAACCTAAGACCGGCAAAAGGCGTTCTAAGTAATTTAACGCGATCTAAAAACTTGAAGTTGGTATTCAGAATTAATTAAATTGAATTATGCTTAACGACCTCATTGTACCTGCAAAAGATTTAGCTGTTGTTAAAACATACAAAGGTGGCGAAACCCAACTGGGTTATCACCTGAAGAAACAAACGTGGAACTTAAAAAGTCTTCCCGATGTTGCCATCCTAGGAATCCCCGAAGGTCGAGGATCAGCGGGAAAGCAAAGTACAGAATCTCCTGAGCATATCCGACGTCAGCTATATACCCTGGCCGCATTCCCATCAACGGTAAAACTTGTTGACCTTGGCGACATCAAATGTGGCGCAACGGTAAAAGATACCTATGCCGCGGTAAAATTGGTTGCCGAAGAGCTCTCCGCCTTAAACATCCGTCTTTTGATCTTAGGGGGTAGTCAAGAACTTACCGTACCCTTACTGCACGGATTTCAAAAAGAAGAACTAGCCTTAGTCTTGGTAGACGACCGAATCGATAATGCAGAACACGAAGGAGCCCACGCCGACGAATTTTTCATCAATAACCTCCCCGATAGAACAGCGGTAACGCTCCTCGCAGGTCAATCGTATTTCATTGGAGAACAATGGCACGATTTATTAGCCGAAGGGACCAATGGCTCCTTACTTACCTTAGGCGAGATCAGAGCCGACTATAAAGAGATAGAGCCACTTATACGGATGGCAGACTTAGTAAGTTTTGATTTTGGTGCGTTAAAAGTTGCTGAAGCACCGGGGCAGTATCGGATTTCGCCCAATGGATTAACCGGTGAAGAAGCATGCCAGATTGCCTGGTACACCGGTCTAGCCACTACACCCGCATGGTTTGCGCTGTTTGGTTACTATTCGCCAAACGATCCAGCCTCCTTAGGGGCTATGATGGCCGCTCAGATCGGATGGTATTTCATCCATGGGGCAACGAAAAAACTCGACGACGAGCCTATCGAGGAAGCGACAAATTTTGAACAGTTTGTGTTAGATATCGAGGGATTGGACGAATCCGTAACATTTTTAGTCCATCCCATATCGCAACGATGGTGGATGGAGGTGCCTAGTGAAGACTGCGTCCTATATCCCGTTCGGATTCCCTGTTCTCGGAAAGATTATCTAAAAGCTTGTAACAATGAAATTTCCGAAAAGTGGTGGAGTTATTTCAATAAAATATAGCTAACAAAGTTATATCTTTGTTAAATATACTGTATAATTAAGATGAAGCAAACCTTCAAAAGTTACACTACTGCGAATGCATGATAACCTTTGCGATATCAAACCATCGGCCAGTAGACTTTTGAAACGGTTTATCGTATTTTTGATATTGGTAAATAGTTGTATTTTTACCGCTCAGGCTCAGCAAGATCCGCAGTTTAGTCTGAACAAATACAATCAGCTAACGGTGAATCCTGGATTTGCAGGATCTTCAGGGCTGATTAACATATCGTTGTTAAACAGGTCTCAATGGGTTGGGTTTCCTGGAGCACCGGTGACTTCGGTTTTTAATACCGATGCATCGTTCCATTTAATTGGAGTCAACGACGGACTAGGGTTTTCGATCGTTAGCGATGCAATAGGGTTTGAAAAGAATGTCTCGATAGGACTTAATTATGCTTATCGTTCTAAATTAGGTGATGGAATATTAGGCTCAGGATTATCATTGGGATTGATGAATAAAAACCTCAATTTTGAACTGGGCAGTACAGATGGTGGAGACTTGGTAAACCAGTCGGATCCAGCACTTCCAACAGGTAAAGCTGGTGGAATAATGGCTGATGTAGGACTTGGATTTTTCTATCAAGCGGACAATCTTGAGCTTGGAATCTCAGGGAAACATCTAAATAGACCATCCATAACGTTTAATCAATCGGGGAAATACACCCTTACACGGTCGTACTACCTCAATGGAAGTTATACGATACACCTAGCAGATGAGCGCTTTGATGCCATTACGTCACTCTATTATAAGAGAGATCGGGCCTCCTGGCAAGCCGATGCCAGTTTAACCATCCAATACAATAAACAGTATTGGGGAAGTTTCGGATATCGAATCGGAGATGCACTGATAATCAGTGCCGGTACAGAATTATGGAATGGAATAAAATTTGGCTATGCTTACGATATGAGCATCTCCGGATTGGCAAAATATAATGGTGGGTCGCATGAATTCTTTCTGGCTTATTCAGTATTATTGTATAAAAAGCATAATCATAAGTACAATAGTGTTAGATTTTTGTAACTTTGACCTTAATTTGGTATAAGAAATTGCTGTCTACAACACACATAAAAATATGAAGCGAATATTCATCTTAGCTAGTATATCGTGCTTGTTTCTATTGACGAGTTGTCATAGAAGTGGGAATGGCGAATTAACAGGAGTGCAAAAAAGAGGCAAATATTTTGAACCTTCCCCTCTTGGCATGGTGATGATTCAAGGTCAAAGTTTTAACATGGGTCCTGGAGATCAAGATATTGTAGCTGGCTCAACCCCAACTCGTACCGTCGACTTATCCTCTTTCTGGATGGACGATACCGAGATCACCAACAACGAATATCGTCAGTTCGTGTACTGGGTACGCGACTCCATGGCACGTCAAATTCTGTCTGATCGTTTCGAAGAATTTAAAATCACCCAAGACCGAAGAGGAAACCCAATTGAGCCTGCGATATTGAACTGGAAACGAAAAATCGATCTTCGAAACCAAGAATATAGAGATGCCCTTGAGCCGATGTATTATGGCGGTAATGATCGCATCTTAGGACGCAAAGAGCTAGACACCCGTAAATTAAACTATAGCTATTCCTGGGTTGATCTGCAACAAGCAGCATTGGCTCAAAATGCCTATGACTACAAATCACAAAGTTACAAAGGAACGGTAAACGACCTAAATGGCAAAGTGGTCCCTATCGCTGGTCGTTCTAGCTTTATCATGACCGACGCGGTAAATATCTACCCCGATACCTTAGTTTGGATTCGGGACTTTTCATATGCCTTTAACGATCCATTAACGAGCAAATATTTCTCCCATCCAGGGTTCGACGATTATCCTGTCGTTGGGGTTACTTGGAAGCAAGCAAAAGCGTTCTGTATGTGGAGAACAAACTTTAAGAATACAACCCTTGCTTTAAAAGGGGAGTATGGCGTTCAAGATTATCGTCTCCCTTCTGAAGCCGAATGGGAGCTAGCTGCTCGTGGCGGATTAGCCAACTCGATGTATCCTTGGGGAGGTTATTACACAAGATCTAAAAATGGTTGCTTCTTAGCCAACTTCAAACCCATGCGTGGCAACTATAGCGACGACGGCGGCAAGACAACCGTTAGCGTAGCCACTTACGATCCGAATGGCTATGGCCTTTACGATATGGCTGGAAACGTAGCCGAATGGACCATCTCGGCCTATGACGAGTCGTCGTATAATTTCATGCACGACTTAAACCCGAATTTTGAACAAAATGCCCTTCCATCCGACCCACCTGCCATGAAACGAAAAGTTACTAGAGGCGGAGCATGGAAAGACATCGCATACTACATCCAAGTAGGGACACGAACATTCGAATACCAAGATACGGCAAAATCTTACCTTGGCTTCCGATGCGTACGCTCTTCATTTGGAGACGACAATCAAGGATCACAGAAATTTAAATAATCTCAACCTTTAATCTAAAATACGAATCTTACCATGGCCGTATTCGAATTTACCCACTCCGAGAAATGGAAAGCATCCATGAACTTCTTATACAGTATCGGCGCTTCTATCGTACTTCTAGGTGCCCTATTTAAACTCCAACATTGGCCATTTGCAAATATCATCCTCCCAATTGGGATGCTAACTGAGGTCGTAATCTTTTTCTTCTCGGCCTTCGAGCCGTCGGTCGATATCCCCGACTGGGGAAAAGTACACCCACAGCTGCGTAAAGACTACACAGGTGGACCAGCAGAGATCATTGAGCCATCACGTCAGCGATCAACCAATATCTTCGACCAAGCAGACATCTCACCTGAGTTATTAGCCAAGGTCAAGAAAGGTCTTCAAGATCTATCGGCTACCGCTAGTGGCATTGCGGATATCTCAAGTGCAACCTTAGCGACTAACTCGTATGTGAAAAATATGACTGAAGCTTCTGAATCGATGTCAACATTCAAGGAAGTCAACACGCGTGCGGCACATTCAATCGAAAAATCGACCAACGATCTTGTCTATTCATACGATCAGTCTACGCAGATCCTTGGCGACTCTTCAAAGAATCTGGCGACAACCTTTAACGAATCGACGAAGAAAATTAACGAACAGTTAATTGTTACAGGAGATTCATTAGCGTCGTCGTATAAAAAATTCAACGAGTCTATCAATAAAGATCTCGCTGCCCTTGGCGATCACACAAACAACTACAGCACTGGTCTGGCTCAGATAAACACCAGTCTTTCGACCTTACATACCTCTTATGAACTCCACCTTCAACATACGAAGAAAGTAGCTGCCGCATCTGCTGAGGCTCTGGACACACATGCAAAGATGGCTGAACTGGTAAAGGGTGCTCTTGAAGAGGCTCAGAAATACCAGAAACAAACCGAACAGCTAAATAAAAATCTCGAAGCACTTAACCATGTCTATGGGAATATGCTAGGTGCAATGAACGCAAAAGGTTAATTCGAAACATGGGAACTAAATACTGTCCGGAGGCTCCACGGCAAAAGATGATCAGCTTGATGTACTTGGTCTTAACGGCCATGCTGGCTCTTAACGTCGACAAAACTGTTCTGGACGCTTTTGTCATGGTTAATCAGAACTTCATGCAATCGATAGAGAACTCAAAAGCAAAGAACCAACGCGTGTACGATGAGTTTGAGAGTGCCGCTAAAGAGAATCCTAAAAAAGTAGGGGAATTAAACAATGCCGTAAAAAAGGTGAAGTTTAGTTCCGATTCACTCTTTCAGTATATTCATAGCCTGAAAGAGATGATCGTGAAAAAAGCCGATGGCCCTGAAGGGAATGTAGATAGTATTATCTCACAAGACGATCTAAACTATGCCGCCGAACTGATGATCAACCAAAAGCATGGCACCGAGCTAAAGAACGCCATTGCAAAATATCGAAACTCACTGATCAGCATGGTCGACACCTCAAACACCGAACTGCTTGCCTCTATCAATAAAACTCTAGATACGGCTAATCCACCAGCTAAAGAAGCGCGTACTCCAACCTGGGAGACGGAGCGATTTGAAGGGTATCCCCTAATTGCCGTGGTCACCCTGATGTCAAAGATTCAAAGTGATGTCCGCAATGCCGAGTCTGACGTGATCAACCATCTCTATGCGAAGATTGATAAAGCGTCGTTTAAATTTAATAAACTGCAGGCTCAAGTCATCTCAACTTCCGATTATGTGCTTCAAGGGAACACCTATGAAGCCAAAGTCTTCCTTTCGGCTGTCGATACCACCGCAAGTCCAACCATCGTTATTGGAGGCTCAACCTTACCAATGATTCCTGGAGAAAATGCTGGATTGTATAAAACAACTGCAGGCAAAGAGGGAAAGATGACCTATACCGGAATGATCAACTACAAAAATCCTTCGGGAGTGATTGTAAACTATCCATTCAAACACGAATATGAGGTCGCAAAGCCATCTATGACGGTTTCTCCAACAAAAATGAACGTCTTTTATGTTGGACTAGCTAACCCAGTCTCTGTTTCAGCACCCGGCATTTCGGCCAAAGACATTAAAGTATCGATCACCAATGGAACCATAGAGCCTGCAACACCAGGCAACTATATTGTTCATCCGCAAAAAGCAGGTACAAAATCAGTTGTATCGGTTAAAGCAACGATTGACGGGAAATTAAAAGACATCGGATCGATGGAGTTTAGGGTTAAACGAGTTCCAGATCCAATTGCCTCAGTGGCAAATAAAATCGATGGCGCCATATCCAAACGAGAGTTGGAAGCACAACAAGGTGTTTTGGCAGCTATACCAGATTTCGATTTCGACATGAAATTTACCGTACTATCATTCGTAGTTTCGACTTCTAAAGGGGGCTTTGTCGTTGATAAGCCAACAAAAGGGAATCGATTCTCCCAAGAGCAACGCGATTTGATCAAAGGATTAAATCAAGGTAGCCGACTCTACATCGAAAGTATCGTGGTACATGGCGACGACGGAACAACCCGAAATTTGCCAGCGATAAGTTTTAAAATAATTAATTAAGATGAAAAAGATACTCCTCTTCATTGCATTAGTCATAGGCACCACACTTGGTTCTAATACCGTGAATGGTCAAGTGATCGACGGCGCTTACGCGAAAAAGACGATTGTTGATCGTAAACCTGCACCGCTACCCAGCGTGAGAGAGTCAGATGTTATCTGGTCGAAAACCGTTTGGCGGATCCTCGATCTGCGCGAAAAAGCAAATCAACATTTGTACTATCCGATCCGAGAAATACAAGGTCGAAATAACCTTTTTATAACGTTATTGAAAGGAATTGAAGCGAAACGGATCACGGCCTTTGATGCACAAGGATCCGACAGCGAATTCAAAGAGCCCATAAGCTTCAATCAGGTGAAACAGCAGTTTGGAGATACGGTAAAAACAATTAAAGTTGCCGATATCAATAGCGGTGCCGATCGGGATACAACCATTCGGACAGACATTCCATACCAGGAGATCAAGCAAGTAGAAATTAAGGAGGTCTGGTATTTCGACAAGCAAAAATCGTCGCTTCAGGTGCGTATTTTAGGACTCTGTCCAATACGGGTATACAAAAAAGATCCGAACGACAGCTTATTTGTCCGCAAACGTATTTTCTGGATCTCGTATCCTGAAGTCCGTCCCCTGTTAGCCAAACACGAAGTGGTCAATGAGTTTAATGGAGCGCGTAGCTTAAGCTTCGATGATATCTTCCTGACTCGCTATTTCGATGCCTATATCGTGAAAGAGGAAAATATCTACAACAACCGGTCTATCGATGAATATGCCGTCGGCGACTATGCCTTCAAAGAGTCCGAACGGATAAAAAATACCATCTTCGACTACGAACAAGATCTTTGGGAATATTAATTCCGAACAACCCATACCCCAAACGGGCATCTACACACGTAGGTGCCCGTTTTTTTTCCCCACCATAAACTCAAGGGAATCGAAAGAGTTTAAACACAGCAACCTACCGGTTATGACTCCTGACCATTACCTCCGATCACTGAAACCTGTTTCGGGAGAGCCTTAAATCAGAAAACTAATCCCACAACCCCAGACCAAATGGGAGCGTCTATTATACTCAAATAGATTAATTCTTAAAAGTTATAATCAAAGCGATTAAATTTATAAATAACTTGGTTTTTTTATAAACGCTGTTAGATTCATTTATAAATTATGCCGTTTTTTATAAACGTTACTTATTCATTAAAACTTTGATAAAAGACGAATTAATGTAATAATTTGACTTGCCCACTTTAGTTTTTTCGACAAATCCATTTTCAGCCAAAATATCTAAATATTTACGTGCTGTTAAATAACTAACTTTCAATTCCAATTCTAAAAACTCAATTTTAGTGTACGGATTTCTAAATAGGTTGTTAACTAAATCTTGACTGTATATTTTAGGTAACTTAGTTTGAATATCGGTCTTATAATCATGCATCAATTTATTAATGTTAATAATTAAATCAATAGTTTGCTTTGCCGTAACCTCTATGCTTTTTAGAAAATATAATATTAAATGCTCCCAATCATTTTTAGTTCTAACATCTTGCAAGACTTGATAATATTCCATTTTGTTTTGAGTAATGTAACGGCTTAGATATAAAATAGGGATGTCTAATAACCCTTGCAAAACCAAATAGAGTATATTAATAATACGTCCAGTCCTACCGTTCCCATCATAAAATGGGTGAATGCTTTCAAATTGATAATGGATAATTGCCATCTTTATTAGTGGATCAATATCCGAAAAATCATTGTCGTTTATGAATTTTTCAAGATTACTCATTAACGCTAAAACTTCGGCTGCATTTTGCGGTGGTGTATAAACAATTTGTCCTTGCGAGTTTAACAATTTTGTACCGCCTTGTATTCTAAATCCAGCATTGCTTTCTAACAACTCTTTTTGAATGATTAGAATGTGTTTATTTAATAATAGCTGCTCATTTCTAACTATTTCAAACCCTAACTTTAACCCTTGTGCATAATTAAAAACTTCTTTTGATGCAGGATTTTTGCTGTCAATAAAAATATTTTCTTTAAATAAATCGTCATGTGTTGTAACAATATTTTCTATTTCGCTACTTTCCTTCGCCTCTTGTAATGTTAAAGTAGAAATCAAAATACTTTCATTGGGGATTGTTTTTGATGTTCCTTTTAGTTCTGCTAAATATCTATGCGACTTAGCCAACTGCCTAAGAATAGTTGAAGTTTCAGCAAATTCTTTGGGTGGTAAAGTGGGAAGTATAAAGTCTTGCATGATAAAATTTTATTTAAAATTAAACAAATCTACTGTTAAAAAAGCAGTTAGGATTTAATTCATATTTCTTATAATGTATTCGAACCTTTTTCAGTAAGCTAATAAATTTCTACCTACACCTTTGGAGCGATTGTTTTGTATACTAGAAATTCTCGTTCAGTTTGGTGACCAGTAATCATCATAACGGACATTGAATCTATTCTACTTTAAAAAGTGAAGAAAATACTCTTCTGTATAGTTGGCTTGGAACCAATTCATGCTTTAGGCAAATTCCCATGATCATTCTATGAATGGGTTCTTCTTTTCCGTTAATCTTATAATTATTCCCAAAATTATATCTCCTTCTGTAGTTTCTGTTAATCCAGAAGCGTTTGCTACAACCGTAATACACGGATACTAATCCAATATTCCATACCCCAAACGGGCATCTACACACGTAGGTGCCCGTTTTTTTTTGTCTCCCAAGCTACACGAGACAAGAATATAAATCACCCTCCAAGATTAAACCTAACCGGTCGAATAACCCCTCGACAAACCTTAAAGGTGAAAGATTAAAAATAGAACGCTTCCCTGAAGGATAAAAAAATAAAATAAAAGGGAGAAGTAGGTAGGGTAAACCAGTTCTCATGCGGTATGTAGGGTATAGGAGTAGACTAAAATTGCTTCAAATAAGGGTCAAAAACAGCAGCCAATGGGTTAATCAGCTGGTTTTCTGATTGTTATTTGTCATTGGATTACTCTCTCCGAATGCCCTGAATGAACATCAAGGTCATTGCAAAAGGGGAAAATGGAAAAAAAAAGAGTTTTCAGACTCCGATTTTTCCAAGTATAACAAAAGAAATAATTAAAATATTAAAAATAAAAGCAGGGGGTTAAACCTTTGTAATACGCGTAGAACAAAAATTAGTTTATTTCCAATTATTTATTCATTAAAAACAAACAAAAAATGAGAAAATTAATGTTGGGCTTTTTAGCTTTAGCCCTTGTTTTCACTTCTTGTAACAAGTATGCCAATGACTTTTCGGCGCTTAAAGATCAGATTACTGCTCTTGACGTTAAAGTTAACGGTGTTGTTGCACTTCAATCACAGCTTACCGCGACTACTGCTCAGGTAACTGCTCTTCAAACAGCTGTTGCGGCTTTGCCAACTTCAGCTTCTATCGCAGCTTTATCAACTGGTTTAGCAACTGCTAACACCAACATCGCTGCTGCACAGACTGCTTTAACAGCTCTTGCAACTTCTGGTACTGCTACCAAAGCGGTTGTTGACGGTTTAAAAACTGATCTTACTGCTTTAGCTGCAACTGTTGCTGCTAACAACACTGCATTAAACACGAAAGTTGATGCAAACAACACGGCTGCCGTAGCTGCTAACACGGCTGCTATCGCTGCTAACGCTGCTCTTGCAACTCAGATCACTGCGGCTCAAGCTTCTTTAGATGCATTGACTACCTTCACCGGTACACTTGCAACACAAACTTCTGTGAACGCGTTGGCTGTGATAGCTGCCGCTAATCAAGCAAGTCTTAACACGATCTTGTCGAACACTGCAATGTTCACAGGCACCGTATCTTTAACAAACGATAATGAAGTAGCTTTTTTTAAAGCAAAACTTTCTTCTATGCCAATCATCAATGGAAATGTATTTATCAACTCTGCAAACATTACAACTTTAGCTGATTTTGCTTTAGTAACCAAAGCAATCACTGCAGTACTTGGTCATGTTCAGGTAAATGCTAATGCAATAAACGCAGTTGATCTTTCGAACTTAGTAAGTGTCTCTGGGAATGTTTCTATTTTAGGTGCTGCTTTAACTCCTGCAACAGCTGTTAATATCAGTAAATTAGCATCAGTTACTAATACCTTTACTTATTCTCTTGATGGTCCCATTGACCTACCACTTCTTGCATCAACTTTAAACACTAACTTAACCCCTTATACTACAGCAGCAGGAACAGTGCTTGGAACAACTTCTGTAAACTTACCATTACTTGTCACTGGGGCAATGAATACAGCAACTTTCCCCTCTGCTACGACTGTAGTAATGCCAGTAACAGGCCTAGCTACCTCTACTTTAGCAGCCGCTACATCAGTAACAATTACTGGTAAAATTCCAGCAACATTTTCACTTACTGCGAATAACGCTAATACAGTAATCCTTGGAAGTGCAACTGCAATAACAGATCTTACTATCTCTGCAACAAAAGCAGCAAGTAGTGTTACTGTAACTACCCCAGGTGTTACTGCGAATCTTGCAATCACTGGCTCTGCAACTTCCACAGTTAATCTTCCTACTCTAGTTACAGTAGGTTTAACAACAGGTATTACTGCTCTTACTGTTTCAGCTCCTGCATTAGTAACTCTAACAGGTGCAGCTACATTTACTAGCACTAACCCGCTTTCACTACCTGCATTAACAACAGCAACAGGTGGTATTACTGCAGCGACTGCAACAGCAGTTACTCTACCAGTAGCTGTTAACCCAGGAGCTTCATCATTTGCAGCAGCTATAGATTTAACAATTAAATCAATTGCATCAGCAAACTTAACTGCAGCTATTCTTGAAAATATAACAATTACAGAATCTGCTGCTGTATTTTCAACAACTTCAGCTGTACTTAAAACAATTAGCGTAACTGGTAAAGCTGCGACTGCAAATAGCGTTACTTATAGTGCTCCAGTAGGAACAGCATTAACAACTGCTACTTTTGGTGGTACATTAGACGCTGTTTCAGTAACCGGACTTGGTACAGCTGGAGATAAATTAACTTCACTTACTACTTCAGGAGTTATCAATTCATTTACACTTGACAACAGTGATATTATAACCTCAGTTAGCTTAGGTCATTCTCACTTAGTAGGTGGAAATGGTTCAGTTTTAGTTATCACAAACAATGCTAAATTAGCATCATTAACTACTTCAACTGACTTCATGGCAAGCTTAACAGTAACAGGAAACGCATTGTTAACATCTGCTAACTTTGCTTCTTATGTAACTAAAACGTTTGTAGGAAACCCAACTATTACTATTAAAGGTAACAAATTGGCTGCTGCTTACACAAATGCTGTAGCTGCAATTCCTGCTACACCTACAACTGCTGCTATTCCTTACGTAGAAACTACAATTACTTCTACTGATTTACATTCACTAAAAGCTTATGTAGCTCTATATGCTACACCAGTGCTTGAAGTGAATCTAGACGTAGTTAAAATTGGAACAGGTGCTGCAACTGACTTAGTAGCTAAGATGGCTGCTGATGCTGCACATGCTCCAGCGTTCACAGATACTGAAATCATTCTTGATGCTGACGCAGGTATTGAAACAAAAGCTGAATACGCTTTAGTACAATAATCCTCGGATTAGAATACTAG
>CAIVGL010000120.1 GCA_903905505.1 uncultured Bacteroidia bacterium
ACCCAGGAGTTCGAAGCCTTCGCTCTGACCCTCATGCGCGAGATGCCCGTGAAGCGTGCTGGCCAGATCCTCGGGGAGAGCGACACGCGAATGTGGCGGATGCTTTTCGCCCACGTGAAGGCGGCGCATGCGCGGTTGAGCTTCGATAACGTGGTCTGGGTGGGTGTCGACGAGATGAACCGGCGCAAAGGACACAGCTACCTGACGGTGTTCGCTGACCTGCTGGCCAAGAGGGTCCTCTTCGCCACTTCCGGCAAGGATGCCTCGGTTTGGGAGGCTTTTGCTGCGGAATTGCTGCGTCACAACGGGCATCCCAAGGCTATCAAATACGTGGCCATAGACATGCGCCCGGCCTACATCAACGGGGTGAGCGACAACCTCGGGAACGCGCAAGTGGTGTTCGATAAGTTTCATGTCATCCAGAATGTGGTGGAGGCGTGCGACCAAATTCGGAAGATCGAGAGCCGGGCCGATGCCGGGAAGCGGGATTTGTTGGAACGGACGCGGTGGATGTGGCTGAAGAACCGGGTGAACTGGACGGAGAGGGAAACCCAGAAGTGGGAGTCGATGGCTCTGGAACGGTCTGTAACGGGCATGGCCTACGAGATGAGGCTGGTGCTTCACGGCATCTATCAATGGAAGGATGTGGGAGAAGCCAGGAAGCTGTTCGGGAACTGGTGCGCGTGGGTCCAGGCGATGAGGGAACGAACCGGGGAGTTGCTCGAACCGATGGCCCGTGCCGCTCGGATGATCGAAATAATCTTAATAAAAAAATAAGTTTCAACAAGGTTGCGAAAATAGCCGCAAATATTGCTAGTGATGTTTGGATTAGTAGTCATACTGTAATTATTAGAGGCGTCAAATTTTGGGAGAAATCCATAGTTGGCGCAGGAGTAATAGTTAATCGCGTTATAATAATGTTCTCAATAGTTGCGGCAAAATTATCTAAAAATTAGATTCAAAACTCAATTCATGATTAAAAAAAAAGTTTTTCTTATAAACATTTGTTTCGGGATTGCTGGTATCGAAAAAAGATTTTTAAATATATTGTCGAAATTACATGAAAGAGGTGTTGTAGATCCTTTTCTAGTGGTTCCTATAAGCCACCGGAACGAATTGGAAGCTGCAAACCTTATTTCCGAAAATATCAGAGATAAACTAATCCCTGTTGAAGAATCAAAAATAAGTCGGATACCGGCAAACATTATAAAACGGTTCAAAGTGCGAGGACACGGATTGTGGAGAGAATTTTTTACAGCTAACGCATTCAACAACCAATTAGAAAAAATAACAGCTTCAAAATCTCCAGTCATCCATTTTGGAATTACAAATAGATACATAAAAATTCGACCGTCTCAAAATATTTTTGAATGTGTTGATGCATCACTCGAATCATTGAGAAGTCCTTTATGGTATAATATTATTAATACAAAGTGTTTGGTAAATTGCCAGACCAATCGCATCAAAAATGAATTTGAAAAAATTTGGAAATTGAGAGAATGCCGGATTAATGTTCCTCCTAATTGTTTTGCGAAACAAGTGATTCCTAATAAAAATGTTAAACGCAATCCTAAAAAAATAATCTTTGTTGGGAGGTTTATAAAAGACAAATCCCCCTTGGTTTTTATTGAAGCTCTTAATATTCTGCGTAGAAAAAATGTTCTGTTCACAGCTTCATTATTAGGTGAAGGGCCACTAGAAAAAAAGATAAAAAATAAAGTCAAAGAATATAAATTGGAAAAAATTGTATCGATTGAATTTGTGAAATCACTAGACGAGGCATTGCTGAGTTCATCGATATACGTATCGCTTCAAACAGGAGATAATTATCCGAGTCAAGCACTTTTGGAGGCCATGAGTGCTGGATGTGCTATACTGGCAAGCGATGTTGGTGAAACCCATCGGCTCATTGATTTGTCAAATGGAATTTTGGTGCCAATCGATTCTTACAAAATTGCGGAATCTTTGTTGCTAATGCTAAGCAATCCTGAAATGACGGGTGCTTTAGGTCAGGAATCAATAAAAAAAATCAGCGCTAAATTTACAGCAGACGATTACTGTGAACATCTTGAGAGAATTTACCATAGTGAAATAAATTTAGTGAATAATAGATAAAAAAAGTCAACGTAGAATATTTTTTAGTGACTGACGCAGTATGGTTTATTTAAAATCATCTAGCTGAAGCTTTTGTTCAGATAAGTTTAGAGGTGGTAGCGATCGACGTTCTATCTGCTTAAAAAACCGCGAAGCTAAATCCGGTTCGATCATCTCGAATTCTATAATAACTTATTAGAAATATTCCGATCAAAAACCAAGCGTATGATGCGATGCAGGGTGTAGATACTGTCTTTCATCTTGCTGCATTCAAAAAAATATCTACCTAATTAACCATCATAGAGATCTAGAAGTTAATGGTGGCGGCACCCGAAACTTGTAACAAGCTGCAGTAGATCTGGGTGTAGAACACTTCGTCCATGCTTCGACAGGGTCGGTTTATGGTAGTTCTTCGGTTTTTCCTCAAACAGAAACAAATCCGTTGCATCCAGTGAGCTTCTACACAGTAAGTAAGTAAGCCGGGAAAAGTTATGTAAGGATATTTTCAAAAATCCACGGATTAAATACGACTGTCTTAAAATATTCCCGTGTGTACGAGTCTCGTCAAGAAAGTAGTGACGTTGGTGGCGTTGTGTCAATATTCATAAAACGAGCGCTCACAGGAGAGACTCTAATTATTCACGGAGATGGTTTACAAATGCGGACATTTACCTAGGTTGATGATGTTGTCGAGTCGAATATAAAATCTGCTACAAATTCATCCGCTATAGAAAAAATATATAATTGCGCATCAGGGATTCGAGTTACGGTTCTAGATCTAGCTTCATTGGTAAGTAAAATACTAGGCAAGACTTTGGAGATAAAACATGGGTCTGATTTAGTCGAAAATATTTGGGAATTTGATGTAAGTAATACATTGATAAGAGATGATCTAGGGATAACTTTTGAGACAGATTTTAGAAGAGGCCTCTAAGTGACGGTTAAGTGGGGCAAAGAGCACTTCTTAATTCGCTCATCCCATTAAAATAAGTCTTTATATATGTTGAATATTCCAAAATAAAAAGTTCCTCGGTATTTCTAGAGGGAATGGGAGGGCTTGACGCCCACAAGATGATGATCGGCGATTACACCGTGGGAGACGTCTGGACAATTCCTGGCGCTTGGTAAGGTTTAGCGTCTAGTGGAGGCGCGGCTAGAGGCAAGCTCCTCGACGTTTGTATTGAAGGTCGAGGAGACGTCCGGTTTGTGGCCGGAGGAAAGCAAGCTTGCCAGCACCCCGGTGGTTTGCCACAGGCAAGGCGAGCCGATGTAGTGGCGGCATCTCAACGTCTTCAACAAGGAGTGCGTAATCGTTTGCGCTCTGCCACGGGGGCGCCCGGGCGATGACAGCAAGGTGTATCGTGTAACCCACTGTGGGAGGGACGCAACAAGCACTTCACCTGGGCGTTCGAAGCCTTCGCTCTGATCTTCATGCGTGAAATGCCGGTCAAGCGTGCTGGCCAAATCTTCGGCGAGAGCAACGCGCGAATGTGGCGGATGCTTTTCGCCCAAGTGAAGGCGGCGTATAAACGGTTGAGCTTCGAAAACGTGGTTTGGGTGCGGGCCGACGAGATGAACCGTAACCGTCTGGCAGGCCTTTCAATTACCCACATTTCCTTTTGCTAGTAACATGCCAAGATGGATATCATTGAGACGCGAAAAGCCTCGCCAGATGACTAGATTGCCCGGTGGTGGGTCGCTCGCTCTTGCCAAGTAACCCCCAAGTTTAGCCATTTTCCTGATATAATTGGACCTACTCCTTGGTTGACTCGTTTAATGCCTCTTTGGTTTTACTAATTTGTCAAGAATATTTAATTCGTTTTCAGTGAAAATTGCTGTTGGTTCTTCAGTTTAATTTTGCGTTGAAGCATCGTAATCCAAAAGATTCTCCATCCAACGATACATAGAGTCGCTATCAATTTTGCTAAGCCTTCAGATGTTCTTAACTTGGACTCTTCAGCTCTGCATCCGGATTTTAAGGCCTTATGGAACATCTCGATCTTTCAACGCATTGCATACCATTCAATTTTCTCAATTGGTTCTGACAGTGATTTGACTGGTAAGTTAGTCAACAGATTCCAAAAAATTCTGTCTCTGCCTTCTGGGAGAGATGTTTCGGTTTCGTGGATTACAGTTAACTCCTGTGGCGGATATCGCTTCGCTATGACAAGTATACAGTTTTCGTTGACTGTAAAAAATAAAATGAATTTAATTAGTTTCGAAAAATTGCTTTTTTTAATAAGCCTAATGGCGTTTGGGCACAGCATGTGTGTACCAGTACCGCCTAGTGTTTCCATAGGAAATTTGTATCCATGGTGGGCAAAAACTTACCAATTATATTCCGTTCAAACTCATGAGTTTATTTTCTTAATTTATTTTTTAATCTATTCAAAGGATAAAATAATAAAGCTTTGGTTTAGGAATTCAGAATATGGGAGAAATTCAATTTTAGCTTTAGTTTACCTATCATTATGGTGTACGATTCCATCTTTGTTTGGGGAACAGCCGGTTAAAGATATTTTTCGAGGTGGTCGCTTGTTTTTAAATGGGCTCATTTATTTGGCAATTTTCGATTTCACATCTAATGGGTCAAATTTAGCGATTACATCTACAATTGCTGGGATGGTAATTGGGACTATAGCAAATCTAAAAATGTCTCAATTGTATTCTGATACAAACGAGTTAATGAGCCTTTCAGGTCAGAACACTCCAGGGGTCGCAATGGGAATAGGAATTCATTTATGTGCATGGTGTTATTATAGTGAAAAGCGCATTTTGAATAAGTTAATTGTATTAGGATTTGCTGGTATTTTGATTGAAGGATGCAGTCTAAGTTATTCTAGGGTAGGGTGGATCTCAGGGTTTATGGGATTAATTGCGCTCGGTGTTACTATGTTAAAATCTAGAAGATTTATGACACTGAATATAATCATCTTTCTTGGGTGGATGGCTTATAGTACAATGTATGGAGATTTAAGTGATAAAATTGCTCGAGTTGAGAGCCTCCTTGTCAAAAAAAGATCTCAGTTCGGTGATGGAGATAACATTCGACTCGCATATTTTAAGATTTCTGCCGAGATTGCGGCTCTCTACCCACTAGGCGTGGGATATTCAGGGTATTATTATGCTCAGTTAGACATCGCTCCCAATGTTGAAGGTGCCAATCGGGAAGATGATCCAACCGAGGCCAATCCGCACTCTAGTTTCCTTTGGTATCTTGTTAGTGGTGGTGTAATCGGCGGGGTGTTATCAGTGTACCTATTTGTTAATTTATTGTTAATAATCTATTCGAGCTGGATTAGGATAGCTGGTGACGTCGGAGTCATCTTAACAATTCTTGCAATCATTTCGTACACGACAATCGCATTGACGGTTCCCTATATTTTTAATTCCATGATATTACTATTACCAACAGCATATATAAGAGGATTAGTTTGCAAAAAAGACATAAATGGTTCCTTAGTGGTGTAATTAGGCGATTAAAAAATAGCCACAAAAAGTCGGTTCCAACCGGGTCGATTTAAGATGTTAGTTTTTAACTCTCCCATTGTCACTTCCACCACTTAAATGATTTACGACTAAGGAAAATTATAAAATAGAACACTTTGTATACAATTTATTTAGTTTGTTATAAAGGTTCCTCGCTACTTTCAGTGGGTTAGTAGCACAGCAGGGTAAGTTTCCCGGCAACGAAGTAGAGCATGCTGGTCATGTATTCCACCGTCCGGTACCCGCGCGCCTTGCGCTTCACGGCTGAGAACAGGCTGTTGAGTCCCTCCATGTAAGCGGTCGTCAGGCCTTGAGTCCAATGGGCCAAGATTCCCTCCATGTGCCCTTCGATCATCCGAGCGGCTCGGGCCATCGGCTCGATCAACTCCCCGGCCTGCTCCCTCATCGCCTTCACCCAAGCGCACCAGTTCCCGAACAGTTTCTTGGCGACCTCGGCGTCCTTCCATTGATAGATGCCTTGAAGCACCAGCCTCATCTCGTAGGCCATACCCGTCACGCACCGTTCCAGGGACATCGACTCCCACTTGTGGGTCTCCTTCTCCGTCCAGTTCGCTCGGTTCTTGAGCCACATCCACCG
>CAIVGL010000121.1 GCA_903905505.1 uncultured Bacteroidia bacterium
ATGGGAGCCAGCTAAGGTAAAAGGATGGAATCCACTCTATGCCAATAGCACGATTCGGGGTAAGGATACTTTATTACATTACCCAGTTCCAGTAGCCATCTGGCATGGGATTGGCGATCCAGTTGTTCCTATTTCAGCCTCCCGTACCTTCCAGCGCTTTATTCAAAATGGCGGCGGCACCTGTGTGTTGAATGAAATCGATTCATCCGATCATGGACTTAGTTGCGGTAATCCATTTATGAACCAAGGGTTGGTCTCATTTTTTGATCGAATTAAATAACCACTCTTTTTTACTCACAACTCACTAACCTAATCTGCCAAATTCTTCGTAACTTATAAAATCCTTTTTTTAGCATATCGGATATTCCATATGGCCGTTAAAAAACAAACTATACTCACTTGAAAACTGAAAGTATATTTTGTAGTCGGCACCCAGCTGGGTTATCCTCGGCTTCAATCAGGTCGCTTGAAATCATTAAGGAAATTTCTATAATCAGAGTTAACCATACAAACTTTATAGAGCCCAAAATAATTTTTCTATGGCGAAAAAGGAAATCTCAAAGATGGAAGAACAACTTCTGATCGAAAATCAGAAACTACAATTGAGGTTAGCTGAAGTCGAAGAAACCCTCAATTCCATCCGCAATCGCGAAGGTGATGCCATTGAAGTCAACGCCATCCAAGGCGGCACGAAATTTTCGTTTCTATCGTCTGAAACACCTTGCCGCCTCTTTCTTGAAGAACTAAGCGAAGGTTTGGCTATGCTGACTGTAGACGGAGTAATTCTTTACTGCAACGACCAATTTACTCACCTGTTTTCGCTACTTCCCCAAAATACTACAGGCATTGACTTCTGCCAGATTTTTCCTGAACTGGAGAAACAAAAATTAAATGACCTTTTGAAATCGGGCAAAGAGAGGAGATGCTCTGGTGAAATTGAATTTACCGATCTGGTGGGCAAGAAACATTACCTGAATATTTCTTTATTCCCGGCACAGTCGGTCGAAACAACCAATGTTTGTGTAATTGCCCACGATATCACCAATCAAAAGCTGAACGAAAAAAACATAAAAAAATTAAACCGTATTCACGCACTGTTAAGCAATATTAACCATGCTATCGTACGCACCGGAGAAAAGCAGTTGCTATTTGACCAGGCATGCCATATTGCCGTTAACGATGGTGGATTCTTGATGGCATGGATTGGAATGGTAAACACAACAACCAATAAAGTTGAAGTCGTGGCCTCATCAGGAAAAACGGTAGAATATTTGAAGGGAATAAATATTGATTTAAATGATGAATTACTAAGCTCGGGCCCCACCGGGCAGGCCGTTAAATACGGCAAAAGCGTTTTTTCAAACAACATTGAAACCGATGATAAAATGATCCCCTGGCGCAAAAACGCCTTGGAATACGGATTTCTGTCTTCGATAACTCTGCCCATCATCGTATCGGACAAAACCATAGGCGCTTACTCGATGTACTCGGAAGAAACCGATTCTTTTAATGAAGATGAAATTAAACTGCTTGATGAAATGGCATCTGATCTTTCATTTGCCCTTGAATTTATTAAAAGCGAATCGGAACGCAAGCAGGTCGAAGAAAAACTCCGGACCGAGCAATCTCTTCGAAATTCCATAGAATTATCATTAAGCAGTGGTATTGCCATTGTTAATGATGAAGGTTCCCAGACCTATGTAAATCCTTATTTCTGTAAATTAATTGGCTGGACAGAGGAAGAACTTATCGGGAAAACTGCACCTTTTATATATTGGCCAAGTGACCAACTTCAGGCTATCGGTGAAGCATTTCAGCTTACACTTGCCGACAAGGCCCACAAGGAGGGATTTGAACTGGAATTTGTGCGCAAAGACGGGGTTCGTATTTCTGTTCAAGTCATCATTTCACCATTTAACGATGGAAACCAACGAAAGGGATGGTTGGCCAATGTTATTGACATCACCGAACGTAAACAGGTGGAAGAAGCATTACAAAGAACAACCATGCGGTTGGAATTAGCCTTGAATTCATCCAATTCCGGGGTATGGGATTGGGATATCCCATCGGACACCATCGTATGGTCGCCCCAAATCTATGACCTGTTCGGAGTCGACATGCGTACCGTCAATCCCTCTTTTGACACATGGAGGGCTTTACTCCTTCCAGATGATTTAGTAAATGCCGAATTGAGTATAGAAGAAGCATTAAAACAACACATCTCTTACCAAAGTGATTACAGGGTATTACTTCCTGATGGAACTATCCGATGGATCAATGCAACCGGTGAAGGATATTATGATGACAACGGAAAGGGATTAAGAATGGTTGGAATTTGCCAAGACATTACAGCACGAAAGCAGGCAGAAGAAGTCAAACGCATTCATTCCGAACGTTTGCAGAACCTGCACCAGATAGACCAGGCCATGCTGAAAGCCATTGAATCGCCGGAGATGGTCGTTCACATTGCCCTTCAGTTTATGCGCAGCCTGCTTCAGTGTCAGCGCACTAGCGTTAGTCTTTTTGACCTCGAAAATAAGGAAATACAGGTATTTGCAGCAGATGTGTTTGGTAAATCGATCGTGAAAATTGACACCGTGTTGACCGAGGAAGTATATAAAAATTTTGACGAACTTCGTCAAAATAAAGTAGAGATAGTGGAAAATAGCTTCATGCTGCAAGCGCCTTCGGCCATTAACAAGATACTTCAGGGAAAGGGAATGCAATCATTCATCAACGTGGCGCTGATTTCCGAATTGGAAATGTACGGCGTGCTGAATATAGGCTGGAAAAACGGACGAATCATTACATCCGAAGAAATTGAAATTGCGAACGAGGTGGCAATCCAAATTACCAATGCGATCGAAAAAGCCCGCCTGCTGAAAGAAACAAGGCGTTATTCCGCTGAATTAGAAGCCCGGGTTATTCAGCGCACAGCCGAGCTCGAACAATCAAACAAAGAACTGGAGGCATTTTCCTACTCGGTTTCACACGACTTGCGTGCTCCTCTGCGCCATATCAACGGGTATATTGACCTGCTGAAGAATAGATTTCATGATTTGCTCCCCGAAAAAGGAAAGCATTACCTCGATTCCATTGCCGATTCTGCCCGTCACATGGGCATCATGATCGACGACCTGCTACAGTTTTCAAGAACAGGAAGAGTAGAACTGCACCAAATCAACCTTGATATGAACACGATATTACAGGAGGCACTGCAGAGAATTAAACAGGATATTCCCGAACGCAATATTAAATGGAGACTTGCTCCGCTGCCCCACGTTAAGGGCGATTCCAACCTGCTGCAACTGGTTTGGGCGAACCTGTTGAGCAATGCGGTGAAATTTACACGATATAAAGAGAACTCGGTAATAGAAATCGGTTTCACCGAAGAGGGCAATGAATATGTCTTTTATGTCAAAGATAACGGGGCCGGTTTTGATATGCAATATGCCGATAAGCTATTTGGCGTTTTTCAGCGCTTACATTCATCCGATGAATTTGAAGGTACGGGTATAGGTCTGGCCAATATTCGCCGTATAATTACAAAGCATGGCGGACGAACCTGGGCCGAAGCTGAATTGGATAAAGGTGCTATATTTTACTTCACTTTACCTAAGAATAAGGAGAGGATGCGATAGTTGATTTTTATGGTTGTGCTGTGATTCCTAGATTGTCTTTTCAATGGCATTATTCTATAGAGATGCAAAATAGCTGCAGCATAAACCAGACTACCTGCAGGTAAGGTGAAATGCACCGCCAAAAATCATTAAATTTATTTAAATCAGCTAGTTAATCGGATATAAACGGTTATAGTTGTTTAAATACAACTCCCCAAATACCCCACCCTTACCTTTGTTTCTAACAGATTGAATTGTTATAATGATTAAGGCTAGGGATTCTATAATGAATTGTATGGGTATTTCTATTTGTTGCTTTTGTGCCACAAAGTGGCTATCCGCCAGCTGGTGGATGGATAACCGTGGTTTGTTGCCCATCGTTATTCAAGTATAACTCTTTCGAGGCGATCAAAGGCGATTTTTCAAGACTTGGGATATATTTTTCAGATGAGTTACCCAGACCAAACTTCATAGAGCCATTTGAGGATATAAAAAATGAATAATTTACGTAAAATATTATTGGTCGAAGATAATCCAAAAGATGTCGAACTAACACTTGAAGCCTTGGCCGAAAACAACCTGGCCAGCCAGGTTGTGGCTGTTAAAGACGGTGTAGAGGCACTGGAATACCTGAATTGCCAGGGTGAGTTCAAAATGCGAAAAGAGGAATATCCTGCCGTGATATTATTGGATTTAAAAATGCCCCGTATGGATGGCATCGGATTTCTGCAGGCGATCCGTAGCGATGAAAAGCTGAAGCTGCTTCCTGTTGTCATGCTCACCTCTTCACGCGAAAGTCTCGATCTGAAAAGGTCTTACGAACTTGGAGTTAATGCCTATGTGGTGAAACCGGTAAACTTCAAGGACTTTATGGAGGCTGTAAAGCATATCGGAGTTTTCTGGACAATACTAAATGAATTTCCTTTATAAAAAAAGCAAACCATGGAAAAGCAAATTCAGCCGGAAACTGTTATAAAGGTCCTGTCGCTGGAAGATTCTGTAGGTGACTACGAGATTATTTGCGAGCTATTGATTGATGGTGGGTTTGTCTTAGATATCTTGCGTGTGGAAAAGGAGAGTGAATATGCTGCTTTACTGCACAACAACCAATATGATATTGTTTTAGCCGATTTTAAATTGCCCGGATTCGATGCTTTCGGGGCACTTGAGATCATGCAAAAAATTTGCCCTGAAGTTCCTTTTGTTTGTGTGTCAGGATCGATTGGTGAAGAGTTGGCGGTTGAATTGTTGAAACAGGGCGCTACTGATTATGTGCTTAAAGACAGGCTGGGGAGGCTTCCCTTCGCTGTACGTCGGGCGCTGGATGGTGCGAATGAGAGGAAAGCACAAAAAAGAGCAGAGGAGGAATTAGAGAGAAACCAAAAATTCCTTGCCGAAGCTCAGCGCATCTCTCATGTGGGGAACTGGGACTGGGATACGAATCATGACAAAGTCTACTGGTCAGATGAGATGTGCCGTATATTCGGCGTTGAGCCAGGCAAGTTAAGAGGCCTCGACGAATGGTTTGAGATTATACACCCCGATGACAGGGAGTTGGTCAGAATCGTTTCTGCCAGCGCAATCGAAAACCAAAAGCCTTATGAAGAGGATTGTCGGTTAATCAGGCCTGACGGTTCTATCTGCAACATCAAATTAATGGGTGAGTTCATTGTTGACGCTAGCGGAAAGCCTATTAGGATGCTGGGAACGGTGCAGGACATCACCAAATTCAAGGAGGCCGAAGCTGCGATTCAACATATAAATGGAGAACTTAAAAGGCTTAACACCGAAAAAGACAAGTTTTTTTCCATTATCGCCCACGACCTTCGCGGCCCCTTTAACGGTTTTTTGGGACTTACAACGTTAATGGTAGAAGATTTGCCCAATCTGACAAGGAATGAAATACAAGAGATGTCCCTAACCATGAGAGACTCTGCAACCAACCTTTTCGGGTTACTCGAAAATCTTTTGGAGTGGTCACGCATGCAAATTGGCTTAAAGGCTTTTATCCCGGAATCATTCTTATTAATGGACAAAATTGCCGAAAGCTTGATCTTGATTTTGCCTAGTGCTTCTTCGAAAGAGATTACAATCTGCTATGATATTCCTGCCGATTTGGTTGTTTTTGCAGATGGGAATATGTTTGCCTGTATTATTCGAAACCTAGTTACCAATGCCGTAAAGTTTACGCCCAAAGGTGGAACCATAACTGTTTTGGCAAAATCAATCTCCAGCAACTCGGTTGAGATTTCCATAAATGATACCGGTATAGGTATGAGTAGTGCTATGATTGAGAACCTTTTCCGTCTTGATGTAAACACGAGTCGTAAAGGTACCGAAGGGGAGTTAAGCACGGGACTGGGGCTGACCATCAGTCAGAATTTTATTGAAAAACATGGCGGTAAATTATGGATCGAAAGTATCGAGAATAAGGGTAGTACCTTTTATTTTACATTACCGATTACTCACAACTCACTAACCTGATCTGCCAAGGTCCCACCTCTGGGATCGTGAATTTTTGATAAACTCCGTCAGCACCTGATGAGGTTATCGTTGTTTCCTTACACTGCATATCGTATAGCTTTATTGTCTTATTCGCAGTTCGTAACTTCAATATCACATTCTTGGCTTCATCAAATGAGGCATTTGTAAAGGCGAGAGCTATTTTACCTTGATTCGGCTCGCGGATCCAAAGGTTGATCCGATGAAAAGATTCAATATATCCAGGGAGTGTTTGGTTGGATAGCCAGCGAAAGATCGATTTCATCTGGGTGCTTTTCGACTTGTTTTCTATAAATGTCCAAGGGTAGTAGCCTGCCACAAATATCCGTCCTCCCAACTTATTTTCAAAAGTCCCGGAGGTGCATGGGGAGACTTCGCGCCCTGAATAGTCAATAAGTGAACTGATGATTTTCGCATTAGCGCTATTCGGCTTTAGCGTGTAGGCATCTGATTTCCAAAATGATTGTCTGTTGTCTCGTGAGGCTCCTGCAAACGTGCCATTGAGTGGATGGTTGGTGAAATACTCTATCCGGTCGACCTTATCCGATCTTACAACTTCAAAGCCAGTCAGTTCTCCATAGCCTAAGTGATTTAGTTGCGCTAAGGCTTCTGCATCCATATAAACGCCACCTGAAAGAATCCGGCGGATCTCATCTTTCGACAAGGTTAGGATATTATCTTTTCCTAGAATTGTCACTTTCGCATTCTTTCCAGAATAGAACGTAGGTAGTCCGATGTTGTAAAGGTCGTGGCTTACCAGAGGATTTCCTGAGCTAAGCCAGTTGCCTTGGTCGATATTACCCGTGGCAAAACTATTTTTATCCCAGAAAGTCTCAATGCCCGTTAAGTCTGTTCTTCCTAACTTCTGAACCATCAAATTAAAGAATGGTCTGGCCTCTTGAAGTTTTGCTAATAAGGGTTCATATTCATCCAACGGCTCGTCGTAAAAGGATAAGACATTAAAGGCGGCTCCAGTGCAACCGGCGGCAATATGAGAGCAGGCCTCCAGTACCACCATATTCGCTGCTTTTTTCAGTCTTTGGTAAGGAAAGTTTTCGATCTCCGATTCAATTGAAACAACCTCTTTCGGTAAGACCGATACTTGTCGTCCGACATCGTGCGATTTCCCAACGAGATCAGCTGTCAGGTTATCGGTGTAATAACCTCCACCTGGTCGCCACAAGACTGGAATATGGTTTGGTCCAGCTAAAATTCTGGCCCAATTGTCAAAATCATATCCTTCATAAAATCGATCGCCAGTCATAAAGCCTAACGACATTTTGGGTTGAATGGTATGGACCGTTTTCTCAATTAAGACAAATAGTTTGGAGATCGTATTCCGATTATGCTGCAGCCAAGCTAGTCGAACTTTAAGTTTGTCTTCTATAGATCCATCATTAAGCGCAGTCTTGAGTTTTTCGCGTGTATAGTTCACTCCTGACTCTTTTTCAAAAATTTGTAGACAGTTATCGCAAAAACATCCAAGGCCAATGGGCATATGCCCAAACCGCACATCGTCGTCGATCCAGATATAGTCAGGATTTGCTTCGGCTGAAAGTTGATAAATGGTTTGCACATACTCACGCAGGTGCTCTCCATTTGGACAAAAAGAGCCTTTACAAATCTGACCATCTATATTGGTCATATTGACATAATCACCATTTAGCGAATTGTCGAGATTCTCGTTGTGATGCCCTATCGAGGAGAGGATGTTAATCCCTGCTTTATAGCCCCGTTTCTTGGCCTCAGCAATACGGATCTTTAAAATAGATGCTCTCTCTTTGAAAACCTTGATTGGAAGTGGAGGGTGGGTGGCTGAAGTAAAAAAGGTTATTTCATCGGTTACCCCTTTGTATTTATCGAACAGATTAAAGACCTCGGTGCATCGTTTTTCTGAAGCCCAAAGCGGAACGCCAAGTCGGAAGGAGATATTCGCTTTGTTAATTATTGGCACGTTCGCTTCAGCTGTACCCTTCTCGGGAACGGCTTTTGAAATGAGGGAACTAAAAAATAATATCAGAACAAAAACGATGGTTGTGCTAAATCTGTTCATAGTAGGTTCGATTTGTAAAATTGCATACGATTAAAAGGCGAAGAAACGCATGTGAGCTAAGAGCTGTCTGCATTTCTTCGCGTTATGAATTGATCGTCTAAATGCCTAACCTATTCGGTAATTCCTTTCCAATGATCTGTTCGGAAAGAAGAAGCAGGGAGATCGGCACTATTGTATAGGTTGGCATCATCCGGGTTATTCCCCCAGGCATAACGCACCGCCACTGGATGCTTAACCTCAGAAGAGCTAATCTGAAGTGTGTTAATACCCGTTAGCTTGCCAGTGGCCCAATGAAACTCATGGTCTTCTCCAGCCACAGCAAAGCCTTTAACATAGCCATATTTATCTTTGACTTTCAATCCGCTTCCGATCTGATCGAAGGTTAGCGTTACCTTATTGCCTTCGATATTCATTGTTTTATAAACGGGTCCAGAATAGACAAGCTCTTGTTGATAAGCCACCTTAAGTCCTGATAATGCCAATCGCATACCAACAGTCTGCTTATCGATCGGATGAATATTTACGGCATCTCCAACATCAGTTGTGACAGCCATTCCAGTATTTGGCAGGGCAAGTGTCATGCTTTGTGCTTCACGTAGTTCAGCCCAAGAGCTTTCAGTTGGCACTGAATCTGTTTTCAAAAAGTTTGCAAGTTGAACAAATAAGAACGGGAATTCTCCTTGGTTCCAATGTGCTCTCCAGTCTTTGATCAGATTAGGAAAGACCCGCTGATATTGTTTAGCTCGCCCTGCATTGCTTTCCCCTTGGTACCAGATTGCCCCTTTAATAGCGTATGGAATTAATGGGTTTAGCATGGCGTTGTAAAGCAAGGTCGGGTAGGAGTTCGGACTTAATACGGTGCTAAATTTTACTTGTCCAACTTTGTATTTCCAGTTGCCGCTTAACGATATATTTTGATCGATGCACTCCAACTTCAGTGCTGCTGAATCGCCATAAATCCCACCCATGCCACCAATGTCTTCAACTTGGACCGTAATGTTATTTTTCCCAGCTTTAAGCACTCCAGCAGGAATTGTATAGATGCGAGAACGTTCAGCAATAAGTTTATTGGAACCCATAAGAGTCCCATTGACGAAGGTATTATCCGAGTCATTGATTTTTGCTAACCGAAGGGTAGCCGGTTTTCCAGCTGCATCAGCTGAGATGGTTACTTCTTTTCTAAACCAGATAATTCCATCAACTCCTGCTAATCCATTGTTTTCAATATATCCAGGTAGTTTCATCGATTCCCAATCTGAGTCATTTAGATTTTGGTCGGCCCAGATAGGCATCCCATGCTCCATTCCAAGATCTACTTTTGAGATAGCACCTACACGGTCGCGGACCTCTTGCTCGATTGTTTTAGCATAGTTGTCAAGATCGATTTTTTTTAATTGTGCCAATGAAGGGGCTAAATCTGGGTCTTTTGCAATTGACTCTTCACTCATCCATGTTTCTGCAACGGTGCCACCCCATGAGGTGTTTATTAATCCGATGGGAACTTTTAATTTTTCATAAAGAGCTCTACCAAAGAAGTAGGCGACAGCAGAAAAACGGGGAGAGGTGTTTGGTGAACAGGGTGTCCATTCTCCATCTTCTAATTTATCTTGTGGCGATTGGGTAATTCGTTTTTTTACGGTGAATAGTCGTATTTGAGGATAATCAGATGCGGCAACTTCAGCATCTCCATCTTTGCTGTTGACCAGATAAAACTCCATATTCGACTGGCCAGAGCAAACCCAGACTTCTCCAATCATCACATTTTCGAATGTGCTAGTTGTTTTCCCTTTAATAATTAATTTATAGGGACCACCATAGTTCATCGATGGCAGTTTAACCATCCATTTTCCAGCTTTATTGGCTTTTGTTGAAGCACTAGATTTCTCAAGTGATACCGTCACCTTTTCGCCTGGTGAAGCCCATCCCCAGACTGGAATCTCAACCCCTTTCTGAAGAACCATATTATTACTGAATAAAAGGGGAAGTTTTACCTGAGCTGAGAGACTGCCCGCAATAAGCAAAAGCAGTAGCATTGTCCATTTTTTAGTTTTTAGTATTGTCATGATTGATTTAATTATTAAATTCAAGTAATAAATGCAACTTTTAGATTTCGAAGTAGAATAAACTTCAAAACAGGAAGGAAATTTAATAATTCCCTTCTCTGTTTCTAGAAAAGAAGTTATTTTACTCCTGTAAATCGCTAAAAATAAAGTTG
>CAIVGL010000122.1 GCA_903905505.1 uncultured Bacteroidia bacterium
AGTCGCCTGAAACAGTATCGTTTTAGGTTGGACAAACAGTTTCTTGACACCATCTCTTTCAACTGTTGCACTCGCCATGCTATTCATTAAATAAATAGGCAAAAACATCTTCTGAGCAAAAGTTGTTTGCTCATCGGTCGGTATCCCAAGGCCAATTTTTATTCCAAATCCATCCCAGCTATTTACTGGAACGCATTGATCTATAAGTTGTCTATAAGTCAGTTTCGGATCTTTTGAAGTATCATAATGCAAGGCATGGCTCACACATTTCTCAAACTGATCACGAACCCGAGTCGAGCAGTTATCTGAAAAATGACGATACCTATAAAGCCTATTTTCAACTTTTGAGTTTTCAAGCAACGCGTCGAAAAGGGCTTGTTTCTCAATGGGTGTAAGATCTAATATTTGTTCGTAAACGGTTCGATTCTCCTCCACATAGGCTTCAAGAAAAGAATTCATACGCTGTCCGGCGATCATATAATCGGTCTCTCCCTTCATAAAACGCCAAGTAAAATTAGGAGTATCGAAGCTAAATACTCCGTAGTTAAATACATAATCGACACCACTCTTGGGGTCGTTAATGCGAATCGCGCTATGACCGAAATAGGAATAAATCTCATCACCCGACTCACACGTTAGCAGCGAAATATTCGCATCCGGGGATAAAACTAAAGCCTTTGATTTTGGAACGAAGAACAGCAGTAAAATCAAGCAAAGCAATACGAGCTTCATGGAAGATAAATTTGGGTTTCGAATCAAAAGTAATAAAATCTTGTTGTGATGATCAATTAAAACCCAACTTCAAGAAGAATGAAAATAATTAGGAGTGCCAAACACCAAGGATCGCCCCCATAGCGGCATATCCAACAAGATCGTAACCTGCATGGATCAGAAAGTAGCGAAGTGATTGATTCTCGAATAAGCTTGTATTGGCCTTAGCCGTTGAGATCCAAAACAGAGCGACCAAAGCCCCCATTCCAGCCCCAGAGAGAGCTGTTGATTCAGAAGTGATAAATAGCGCAAGTGCCAATGCGCCCAAAAATGAAAAGGCAAATGAGAGAAATGCCATCACTAGCAAAGGCTGACCATTCTCCAGATTCTTTTCCGTAAAACGGGTTGCGATCATCCACTTCTTGCCAAACAACAAGGGTGAATACCAGAAGCTTCCTAGTATTAACTTTACAAATGCGGCTACAAGTGCAGCCCAAATATTCAGATGACAGAAAAATTGACAACTCATCGTTTAATTTTATTTAAAAATTAAGTTAGAAAGCCGGATAGAATTCAGTTGTTAAACGCTTATACTCCTGGGTATAATCACCATTTACATCTAAAAGTGTCAGTTCCTCCAATTCAGGATAACAGGCCTCGAGAGACAATTCGAGTAAAACACGCTTTGGCATTTTACCCACCTTGGGAATGACTGCAGTCTTGCGCTTTAGAAAAAACCCGAACAATCGGGCCTCCTCCTTGAAATCCGTAAAACAAGAATAAGGCAATATAACACTGAGCATACCTTTGGGAGAGAGCAATTTTTTAGCCCCAGCTAAAAGCTGTTTATGAGATAAGTAATCGGTATGCCGAGCTACCGCGACTGCCTTTACTTTAGATTTTAGCGAATCTACAAAAAAAGGGGGATTACTAACAATTAAATCATAAGACCGAGCTCTTTGATTGGCAAAAATCAAAAAATCATCATTTAAAAGAGTTAAACGATCGGCCCAAAGAGATTGATTAAAATTAAACAAAGCCTCCTGCGAAGCGTCAATATCAATCTCGACAGCCTCGACAGTTGCAGAAGATCGCTGAGCCATCATCAATGCAATTACGCCCGTCCCTGTTCCAATATCTAAAATCACACGAGCTTCATCAACAGTTGCCCAAGCTCCAATCAATACGCTATCTGTACTAACCTTCATCGCAGACTTTTGTTGCTCGATACGGAACTGTTTAAACTCAAACCAGGGATTTCTTCGCATATATCTGTTTTAGAGTTGATGAAATTCAACCAACTACTAGATCTTTAATTAACTTTGTTCTGGTAAATTTAAGTCAATTTGAGCAGCTTTAACCCCGAAATAAAAGAATTTTTAGATGAGATGGTTGTTAAATACAACAATCCTAAATTTATTGAATCAGATCCAATAAGCATACCGCATCTATACCAAACGAAGGAAGACATTGAAATTTCCGGATTCTTAGTCGCTACCATTGCCTGGGGGAATCGGAAAATGATCATCAGCAACGGCTTAAAACTCATGAATCTCATGGGCAATACCCCGTATGATTTTATTTTAAATCATAAGCCACACCATCTCGATCGACTTGAAGGGTTTGTGCACCGTACGTTCAATCAAACAGATTGTGCCTATTTTATCACTGCATTAAAACATATCTATACCAATCAAGGAGGATTAGAGAGAGCCCTTTCGCAACAGTTAACGGCCACGTCGACCCAGCCCGCCATCTCCATCTTCAAAAATGAGTTCTTCGGCCTCCCCCATCCAAATAGGACAGCCAAACATATCTCTGATCCAATGAGTGGTTCTGCAGCAAAACGAATAAACATGTACTTAAGATGGATGGTCCGAAAAGACAATTACGGGGTAGATTTTGGATTATGGAATACCATCTCGCCAAGTCAGCTATCCTGCCCTCTCGATGTCCATTCGGGGAATGTTGCTCGCAAATTAGGACTCCTTACTCGGTCACAAAATGATGCGAAAGCAGTTACTGAATTAGACCTTAATTTAAGATTATTAGATCCTGCCGATCCAGTAAAATATGACTTTGCGCTATTTGGTCTGGGGGTATTTGAGAAATTCTAAAAATCACAATTAAAATACTTTAGAATTATTCTATATTTGTGATCTCAAAAAAAATTAAAGGTTGAAGCAACAAATTAAAATAGCGTTTAAAGGGTTAATATTCTTGCTGATCTATCTTTTCAGCTTTACCCCTACTATTTTAGTTCACCATCACAAGTCGACTAAGATTGCCTATCTACAAGCTTCAGCTTGTGAAAAAGCAATCTATTTTGCCGAGAAAGACCTTAATCACAATCACAAAACACACCTTACAAAATCTGCGGAAAAATGTGTCTTATGCGACAATCACATTGTCACTCCGCACTCTTTTCAGCCCTTTACTATTGAATGGTTTGCCAATGAGCAGGCCATAAAGTACCAAAGTAAAAACCAAAGTACCCATCATCTTAACACTAGAAACCCTACCAACAGAGGGCCACCTGCCGTTTCATCACCCCTAGCTTAATTTATTTTACAGGACGACTAATGTCTTGTAAGTTATCATTAACTTAATTTAGAATTCAGGATGAAACAAACAATTATTATAGTATTGTTATTCGGCATATTCCAATCGACATATGGCCAACAGAAGCTTAGCGGAATCGTAACGGATCAGCAAACAAAAGAAAAACTTATTGGAGCGACTATTTACATCACCGATCTAAAAACTGGTACGGCGACAGACAGGGATGGGGCATATCTTATCGGCCCCATCAAAAAAGGGAGCTACCTTATTGAAGTTAGCCTCTTAGGATACAAAAGAGTTACTGAACGACTTTCAATTCGCACAGATACCATCTTAAATTTCACGCTAAGTGAAGCAACAACAGAGTTAAATCACGTTGTTGTAACTGCCGTATCTCACTCGACAGAACTTAAACATAGTCCTATTGTCATTAAACCGGTTGATCTAGAGACGCTGAATCAATCGAGCTCGACAAACCTGATCGACGCGTTAAAAAATATCCCTGGAGTCAATCAGATTACCACAGGAGCCGGGATCTCCAAACCAACTATTCGAGGATTAGGCTACAACAGAATAATCACGCTTTACAATGGTATTCGGCAAGAGGGACAACAATGGGGCGATGAGCATGGGATTGAAATCGATCAATATGCTATTGATAGAGTAGAGATCGTTAAGGGACCTGGCAGTCTAATGTACGGATCTGATGGCATTGCAGGGGTAATTAATTTCATCTCACCAAAGGCACCTCACGCGAATGAATTGAAAACACAATTAGTTACGGACTACCAAACAAACAACAATCTAATTGGCACTTCCATTTCAAATGCAGGGAATAAAAATGGATTTCAATGGCTTGGTCGTATCAGTAATAAGATAGCAGGAAATTATCGGAACAAGTACGATGGCATCGTTTACAATTCCGGGTTCAAAGAGCATAGCGAAAGCTTGGCTTTAGGACTAAATAAGAAATGGGGATATACGCATATTGATTTTAGCTCGTTCAGTTCCACCTTAAATATGATCGAAGGAGAACGAGATCAACTTGGACGCTTTACGCTCCTAGCACCTGATGGATTAGGCTCTACTAAGATTGTTTCATCAACAGCGAATGATCTCAATGGCTATCAAATAGGCTTTCCTCATCAACAAGTTGATCACCTTAGATTCTTGGCGAACAACTTCTTCATCCTTCAAAAAGGGACACTTAACTTTGATATTGGATTTCAGAATAACACCAGAAAAGAATTTGGTGATGTATTGAATCCAAACAACATAGCTTTATTTTTTGATTTAAGCACGATAAATTATAACCTAAGGTATAATTTAACAGAGCTTAATGGCTGGGATATCTCACTAGGAATAAATGGTATTTTCCAAGGCAATAAAAACAAGGGATTAGAATTCTTAATTCCAGCTTACCATTTATTCGATGCTGGTGGGTTTGTATTTGGACAGAAGACTGTCGCAAAAGATTTAATCTTGGCCGGAGGCTTTCGAGTAGACTCTAGAAACATTGCATCGGAAGAACTCATTCTGGATCCACAAGGTGCTCCAACGAATCAAACAAACAGCTCAAATACCTTAAAGTTTAAAGCTCTAAAAAACAACTACTCTAGCTATTCTGGCAGCGTTGGTCTATCGTATCAAGCAGATCATGAATCGACCTTTAAAATCAATTTATCTCGAGGCTTTAGAGCTCCAAACATTGCAGAGGTTGCTTCAAATGGCAGGCACGAAGGCTCCTTTAGGTATGAATATGGGACATCAGATTTAAATCCCGAGTTAAGCCACCAAATCGACGTGGCCTATTTCTTAAACACCGATCATTTAACTTTTGAGGCAACTCCGTTTGTAAATTTCATCTCGAACTATATCTATTCGCGTAAATTAAGTAGTTTTTCGGGAGGCGATTCGATACCTGACCCATCTGAACCAATTCCAGCCTTTAAATTTGCTCAAGGAAATGCAGTGCTTAAAGGAGGAGAAATCTATTTCGATATCCACCCACATCCGCTAGATTGGCTGCATATCGAGAACTCATTTTCATTCGTTCAGGCTACTCAAAACAATCAACCTGACAGCACTAAATATCTGACATTCATACCCCCTCCAAAATACAGTGGAGAATTAAAGGCAAAGTTTAAGAAAATTGGGAAATCGCTAACCAATGGGTACCTGAAATTTGGAATTGATTATTACTTCAAACAAGACCATTATTTCAAAGCCTATCAAACCGAAACTCCAACTCCAGCCTATACACTGCTAAGCGCAGGGATGGGTGCCAATATAAAAGCCTACAAAAGAGCCAATTTTCTGAGTATCTATCTAAGTGCTGAAAATCTAGCTGACGTAGCCTATCAAAGTCATTTAAGTCGACTTAAATATGGACCTTTAAACCCTATGACAGGCAAGATGGGAGTTTACAATATGGGGAGGAACATAAGCTTGAAATTAATTTTCAATCTTTAATTTCGAGAACTTTTCGAGGATCGATATGGAATATATTCTAATCGGATCAACCACCTTTTTAGGCGCCGGCCTAACCCTGTTTTCAGGGTTAGGTCTTGGCACCTAATTGATGCCTGTTTTCGGAATTTTCTTCCCGATTGAGATTGCCATTGCCCTTACAGCAATTGTCCATTTCTCAAATAATCTAATCAAGTTAGGGTTTTATTACCAACACATCGATTGGAAAATTATTGTCCGATTTGGTATACCTTCGGTGATTGCTGCCTTTATTGGAGCTTATTTCTTAAATACACTCGCTAA
>CAIVGL010000123.1 GCA_903905505.1 uncultured Bacteroidia bacterium
CTGAACCTGAATAGGTCCAATAATAAGAAGTTGCATTGGCAATAACTGGAACAGAGTAGGCAATTAGATTATCGCCTTGGCAGACTACCGGTTGAAGCCCTGCGATTGTTCCTGCAGCAACCGGCAGTGGATTTACCGTTAAAGTAGCAGCGCCACTTGGATTGGAATCTTCAATACAATGATACTGATAGCCATTTGATGAAAATGGCACATTGGTTAGCGTTAAGGTGGATGAAGTTTTCCCAGGTAATGAAATCCATCCCGTTCCATCATTTTGTTCCCATTGATAGCTTCCGTAAACAGCAGAAACAGTAAAAGTCGCGGTGCTCCCTTCGCAAATGGTGGTATTACTTGGGTCGGCAGGTGGAGGATTTGAAGGAGCGATAAGCTCTAAAGCAGAGGGACTCGCATTGGTTGAAAATTCAGCACTTGAAATAGGAGACTTTAAACTGCTTGACAAGGCACTCCCTTGGAATGAAAATCCAAGCACAAGGAGAAGGATCATCGCAGTTAACTTGCAATAATATAGATGTTTAGCGTATATTTTATTCAATACTTTACTCATCTGTATATGCTTTACTACAGGTTTCAAAAGCGAATTAAAAAGGGGGAAATACCTCCCTTATTTGATCTTTAAATCATGACTTTTAAACTGTATTACTCCCCTCTAATTTGCCTCTTTTAAATACTAGAAATGCCTTAAAAGCCTTTAAAACAGCCGAAGCAAACCACCTCAAGGAACACAAAGGTAGGAAAGTAATTCTCATTTCCAAGATTTCCGCTCCCTCCCTAAGTTCAATTTTTTAAACGTTAAACATTGAGGTCTAAACGCGGAAATCGAATTTGTTCTTTTTCGTGAGTTTTGGCTTGATGACGATCCCAATTTCTAAGCCAATTCATCGCGTGCAGATAAATGATGAAAAATACCTTGAATTTTACTAAATAAGTTTTAAGATAATCGGACAAAGATATATGATCACTAATCCAAATTTAGTGACTTTTAGCGTGTTTTTGCGATTTTTCAGAGGTTCGCTTTCCTCCCTATTTGGACTCAAGAACAGCGAAATAACAACCGATGATCGATTGAAAAATTTCCTATATTTGTGCACTTCAAAAAATGAAGATTATCAAGGCTATGAGTAACAAATTCAAGGAGTATAAAGCGTTCGATCTATCGAAAATTAATCAGGAAATTCTCAGTTATTGGGAGAAAAATGATACGTTCCAACAATCGATAGCTACACGCTCTAACGGACCATCATTTGTTTTTTACGAAGGACCTCCTTCGGCAAATGGGATGCCCGGTATTCATCATGTAGTTTCAAGGGCTATAAAAGATATCTTCTGTCGTTATAAAACACAACAGGGATTCTTAGTTAAGCGAAAAGCTGGCTGGGATACGCATGGCCTACCCGTAGAACTGGCGGTTGAGAAATTATTGGGAATCACCAAAGAAAATATCGGGAAAACAATCTCTGTAGCCGACTACAATGCGGCCTGTCGTAAAGAGGTGATGAAATATACCGACAAATGGGAAGATCTCACCAGGCAGATGGGCTACTGGGTCAATATGGACGACCCTTATATCACCTATGATAGTCGTTATATCGAGTCGCTATGGTGGTTGCTTAAAGATTTATACAAGAAAAATTTACTCTATAAGGGATATAGCATTCAGCCATATTCCCCAGCAGCAGGTACAGGGTTAAGCTCGCATGAGCTAAATCAACCAGGGTGCTACCGCGATGTGAAAGATACAACCTGTATCGCACAGTTTAAGGTTGTTGAAAATGGGAAATCAAACATGCTATTCGCTGGGGTTGACACCGAGTTATTTATCCTCGCTTGGACCACAACACCGTGGACTTTACCTTCAAATACCGCACTTGCTGTTGGAAACAATATCACCTACGTTAAGGTAAAAACGTTTAATCCGTATACTTCTCAGCCCATAACAGTGGTGCTCGCAAAGGAGCTCTTACGCAACTACTTCCCAGAGAAAAATGAGGAGCTCTCATTAGACTCTTATCAAGGCGATGGTAAAAATATCCCTTACCAAGTATTAGCTGAATTAACAGGAAAACAATTAGTCGGAATAGCGTACGAACAACTTATTCCCTGGGTTAAGCCACTAGGTAATGCATTCTCAGTTATTGCAGGCGATTTTGTGACCACCGAAGATGGAACTGGCATCGTTCATATTGCGCCAACCTTTGGAGCCGATGACGATAGAGTGGCGAAACAAAATGGGATTGCACCACTAATGCTTATCGACAAAGAGGGGAAACAACAACCGATGGTCGATCGCCAAGGTCGATTCTTTCGACTTGAAGATCTATCTGCTGAGTTTGTGTCATCCAATATTGATGTCGCACTTTACTCCGCTTATGCAGGAAGATATGTTAAAAACGACTTCGACGAAACGCTAACAGAACAAGATGCATCCCTCGATGTGGATCTTTCTGTGATGCTTAAACAAGGAAATCGTGCCTTTAAAGTCGAAAAACACCAACATAGCTATCCTCATTGCTGGAGAACCGATAAACCGGTACTTTATTATCCACTCGATTCATGGTTTATTCGCACGACTGCTGTACGCGATCAGCTGATCGGATTAAATAAATCGATCAACTGGAAACCTCAATCTACAGGATCCGGTCGTTTTGGCAATTGGCTTGAGAATCTAGTCGATTGGAACCTCTCTCGCTCACGCTATTGGGGTACTCCACTGCCAATATGGAGGAGTGAAGATGAATCGGAAGAGCTATGTATTGGTTCAGCTGAAGAGCTAATCTCAGAGATCAACAAGTCAGTTGACGCTGGTTTTATGGCGGTTAATCCATTTAAAGAGTTTAAGGTTGGCGACTATTCTAAGCTAAATTACGAGAAGATCGATTTCCATCGTCCTTATGTCGATGAGATCTATCTGGTTTCGCCTAAAGGGGCTAAGATGTTTCGGGAGACTGACCTTATCGATGTTTGGTTTGACTCAGGTGCAATGCCATTTGCACAAGCTCATTATCCATTTGAAAACAAGGATACATTTGATCAGAATTTTCCTGCCGATTTTATCGCGGAAGGGGTAGATCAAACACGCGGATGGTTCTTTACCTTGCATGCCATATCAACCATGGTGAAGGGGACCTCTGCATTTAAAAATATTATCTCGAACGGTCTAGTCCTTGATGCTCATGGCAATAAGATGTCGAAGCGCTTAGGCAATGGAATCGACCCTTTTGAGACTATCGCTACGTATGGATCCGATCCATTAAGGTGGTATATGATCACCAACTCTCAGCCATGGGATAATCTAAAATTTGATCTGGCTGGCGTAGAAGAGGTGCGTCGTAAATTCTTCGGAACACTCTACAATACCTATAACTTCTTTGCGTTATACGCCAATGTTGACGGCTTTACCTATAGCGAAGCTCCAATAGCAGATCAAGAACGCCCTGAATTAGATCAATGGATCTTATCATTACTGAATACTTTAATTGAAGAGGTTACGGCAGATTACGAAAATTATGAGCCCACACGTGCTGGACGAGCGATCTCCGAATTTGTCACCGAGAACCTTTCGAATTGGTTTGTTCGCTTAAGTCGGAAACGGTTCTGGGGTGGCGATTACGACACCGATAAAATCTCTGCATACCAAACACTTTATACTTGTTTGGCGACCGTGGCGAAACTAGCAGCCCCCATCGCACCATTCTATACCGATCAACTTTATGGGGACTTAAATCGTATTAGTGGTCATGAGTCAGATAATTCGATTCACTTGACGACTTTCCCAACCTGCAATAAAGGGCTTATCAATAAAGAACTCGAAGAGCAGATGGATATTGCTCAGAAAGTCTCTTCGATGATTTTAGGTCTGCGTCGCAAAGAAAAATTAAAGGTTCGTCAGCCTTTGGCTAAGATCATTGTTCCCGTATTAAATGAGAAGTTCCGTCGTCAGTTTGAAGCCGTTGAAAGCATCATCCTCACGGAAGTTAATGTCAAAGAGGTGCAGTATCTTATCGATTCAGAAGGGGTAATTAAGAAGAAGATCAAGGCGAACTTTAAAACTCTTGGTCCAAAATATGGGAAGCTGATGAAGGCGATTTCCTTAGTGGTTGGCGAGATGAGCCAATCTCAAATTTCTTCTTTTGAGCAGACTGGGGTTTTTGATGCACTGATTGAAGGGGAACCGGTTACCTTAGCCCTAGAAGATGTTGAAATCCAGTCGGAAGACATTCCGGGTCTTCAAGTCGCTAGCGAAGGGGCTATCACGGTAGCTCTCGACATCAATGTCACCCCTGAATTACGTCTTGAAGGGATAGCGCGTGAATTTATCAACCGGATTCAGAACCT
Organism: uncultured Bacteroidia bacterium; assembly: GCA_903905505.1. Lineage (GTDB taxonomy): Bacteria > Bacteroidota > Bacteroidia > Bacteroidales > Prolixibacteraceae > JAAFHB01. The sequence continues at coordinate 4,354 of CAIVGL010000123.1, forward strand.
GAGAAAAGATAGTGGCTTCGAGGTTACGGATAAAATCACACTGCGCATTATGCGTCATCCAGAACTTAGTGAAGCATTGGATAAGTTTGGGTCCTATATTGGAAGTCAGACCCTTGCTTCGAAAGTCGAATTAGTGGAATCGTTGCCTGAAGGAGTTGGCAAAGAGGTAGAGATCGAAAAAGGAATTGAAACAGTCATACAGATAGAGAAAGAGATCTAAAGTCATAAAATTTACCAGTAGGGGAACTATTTTACCTGCTAGTTATATATTAGGAGTTTAAATATACTATTTTTACATACAAATAGGTTTCAAAATGAGCGAGAAAACAAGATATTCCGATGATGAACTCCAGGAGTTCAAAGAATTAATACAGGATAAGCTTACCACTGCGCGTGAAGATTATCACTTGTATAAAAACGCAATCACCCATGGTGATGGGAATGATACAGAAGATACCTCTCCAACTTTTAAAGTTCTTGAAGAGGGAGCGGCTACATTATCCAAAGAGGAGGCTGGTAAGTTGGCTCAACGACAACTTAAATTCATCCAATACCTTGAAGCGGCTTTGGTTCGTATCGAAAACAAAACATATGGTATCTGCCGGGAAACTGGTGTTCTGATCTCAAAAGAACGTCTTCGGGCAGTCCCTCATGCAACCCTTTCAATCGACGCGAAGAACAATCAACGTTAGATTCCCTAGTAATTTTCTTTAAACAATTTTTTGCGGGGTGGTTCTTCTTGCCCCGATTTTTTTTGATCCGATTGATTCTTTATGAGTACAAAAGTTAAGTCAATACTAATTATCCTGATCGTTTTATTCTTAGATCAGGCGCTTAAAATCTGGGTCAAGACCACAATGATGCTCGGGGACGAACATCATATTATAAAAAATTCAGTTATCATTCATTTCATTGAAAATAATGGAATGGCTTATGGCATTGAATTTGGGAATAATATTGGGAAGTATTTCTTGAGTATCTTCCGGATTATCGCTATTTCCGCTATTGGTTGGTATATGGTTAAGCTATGGAAGAAAGAGGTCTCTTTTGGATTAGTCGCCTGTTTCTCCTTAATCATGGCAGGTGCCATTGGAAATATCGTTGATAGTGCATTCTATGGGATCGTTTTTAACGATAGCTATGGTCATGTTGCTACGTGGTTTCCTGCAGGTGGTGGCTACTCTTCATTTCTGCAAGGTCGGGTTGTGGACATGTTTTATCTTCCACTTATCGTTGGTCATTATCCGACTTGGATCCCTTATTTTGGAGGGGATGATTTTATCTTCTTCCGTCCAGTATTTAACCTTGCCGACTCCTCCATTACGGTGGGTATCGTGACTATTCTAATTTTCTATAGAGGCTTCTTTGAAGAAAAACAGGAAACAGTAGAATCTGATTTAGACCCAAAAAAGAGAGCTGCTGATTCTGAAGGAGCATCAGAAAATTAATAGCCAAAAGAGATAGGCATAGTTTTTGATATACAAAGGTTTTTATCACTTGCATCTTTAGCGTATATATTCAGTCACTTAATTTTGGGCTATGCAGATTAAACGAAATATCCTAGTTATAGTTGGTTGCTTGACTATAATGAGTAGTGTGTTCCTTGGGTGTAAAAAAGAGAGCACGGTGGTGGCACCTAAACCACCCACTCCTGTGATTATAAAAGATACATCTTTAGTGAATCGGTTTATCTATACCTCACTTCGAGATTACTACCTCTGGAATGCACAAGTTCCCAGTCTTAATAATACGAAGTATAACAACAAAGATTCGCTTAATGCCTACCTTAATAGTTATGCTGATCCGCAGAAATTCTTCGCTAGTTTACTCTATCAGCAACACACAATTGATAAATGGTCTTTCTTAGTAAACGATCCGAATACAATCACAAATTGGATTCAGGGGATTTCTGAAACGATGGGATACGATTTTATGTTAGCCTATATTGGATCAACTACCAATGTTTTTGGCTTCGTCAGGTATGTCTTTAAAGGATCCCCAGCTGAAAAGGCGGGAATTAAAAGAGGCGATCTATTTATGAAGGTTAATGACACTCAGTTAACAGCCACCAATTATCAGTCTTTGTTATTTAATAACATTACCTATAAATTATCGTTTGCCTCTTTAGCCAATAATGTTATTTCATTGAATGGGAAATCAGCGACCATGACAGCCATAACAATGCAGGAGAATCCAATTTTAGTAGATACGGTGTTGAATGTTGGAAGTTTTAAAGTTGGCTATTTGATGTACAATGCTTTTAATGCAGGATTTGACATTCAATTAAATAATGTCTTTAAAAAGTTTAAAGATGCCCCAATCAACAAATTAGTGCTTGATTTGCGTTATAACGGCGGTGGTTCGGTCCAGTCTGCCAAATATTTGGCAAGTATGATTTATGGGACCAAGACAACAAGTCCATTTTTGAAGAGCCAATACAACACGGGTCTGCAAGCCTATCTCACGAGTGTTAATGGTGCTGCATCCTTAATCGAGAATTTTATGGCGAATATTGCGGCAACCACTACAACTCCTGTCGCGGCTATTAATGCACTGAATCTTACCGATGTTTATTTTATTACTTCGGAAAATACAGCTTCTGCTAGCGAACTGCTTATCAATGGTCTGAAGCCATATGTGACAGTTTTCTCCGTTGGGTCTAACACTGCAGGTAAATATGTAGCCTCTTGGACCTTGCAAGACTGGGATTCCAATGGCAATGTAAATCCCAAGGATAAGTATGCGATGCAGCCTATTGTAGCAAAGATTGCGAATGCAAATGGCATTACCGACTATGTTACCGGACTAGCACCCGATTATTCGGCAACGGAAGATATGGCCAATCTGCTCCCTTTGGGTGACAGAAACGAAACGTTACTCAAGCCAATATTGAATAAGATTCAAGGATTCCCCCTCACTGCAATAAGCCCGAAGGCTGCCGCATTAGGACTTAAGAAACTGACAGATTCACAAGCTCAAAGGGCGTTCTCGCAACAGATGTATATGGCTCGACCAAACCTAGTTAAATAAGCTCAACCTGCTACAAAGGGTTTGGCTCTGAAGCTTCCCTATTCTGGTATAAAAATTTGAATAGTAGGACCAGCATAATTAGACTTAAGATCACAAGGGATGAGCTATGGTCTGCAATCGTACCCGTCTTATCTAGGTTTGCAGTTATCGTCCCATCTTTTACCAGTCCAAAGGCAATAACAGCCGTCGCATTGTTGACAAAGTGTGCGATCATCGGAAGCCATAACGTTCCACTCCACTCTAACATATAACCAAACATCGCACCTAAGATCAAACGAGGAAGAAAACCAAAAAACTGGAGGTGCAAAGCGCTAAAGATTGCCGCAGCAACCCAAATGGCGACATGACTATTTTTGTAAATTCGTTTTAAGAGTTGTTGCACCACACCCCTAAATAGCAATTCCTCTCCAATTGCTGGAAGTACACCAATCATCAACACATTCTTCACTACTCCTGATAAATTAGACGTGGCTAAAAAGGCCTCCGTAATTTTTGTTGCCTGATCTTCTGAATTACGCATCCATTGCTGAACTGAGCCTAGCCATTCGGGGAGACTTAATTGAGCATTCAACTCATTCAGAAAATTAATCAAGGGATTCGAACAAAACACAATTGCCACAGCCGCAAGGACCATGCTTAGATCAGGCCTTTTATTGTATTTTAGATACACCGATGGTTCTCCGTGAAATAGCCACGCGATGACAAACGGAGGGATGATAAAGACTCCTATCGCCTGCGTTGTTTGAATAAATTTCAAGACGGCTATATGCTCCGGGACCGAAAGGTCTTGCATAATATGCTCTAGTTCCGATAGGTTAAAGCCATAGATAGCCCAGCTTAGCACCATCCCAATCGATGAGACTACTAGTCCACAGGTAATCAACACAAGTGCAGCGAAGAGCAGTTGTGCCGAAGGTTTCATTTCACGCAGAGACATTTGAAACATAATACGTTCTTTTTGCAAAGGTAATAATCCTCGTTACTTGACAATTTAACCAGGCGCTTTTGAAATGGTTCGGTTTACTTATCTTTGCAATTCGTTTTTAAACTATAACTCGTGAAGATCGGCAACCTTGATTTGGGGCACCTCCCACTTTTTCTGGCTCCCATGGAGGATGTTACCTATAAATCGTTTCGTTTCCTGTGTAAGAAATTCGGTGCCGATGTGATGTCCACAGAGTTTGTCTCAGCCGATGCGATCGGCAAGGAGATGGAAGCCACCAAACGGAAGATGACTATCTTCGACTTTGATCGCCCGATTGCCATCCAGATCTATGGCTCTAACATTGAAGCAATGGTGTGGGCGGCTAAAGTGGCTCAGGAGGCGAATCCCGATTACATCGATATTAATTTCGGTTGTCCGATGAAGAAGATTGCCGGCAAAGGTTGCGGTGCCGGCTTGCTAAAGGATCTTCCTAAATTGGTAAAGATGGCGGGCGAGATCGTTAAAGCTGTCGACCTTCCGGTGACGGCCAAAACACGACTAGGCTGGGATTTTACTGATATGCCTATTGTTGATCTTGCTGAACGACTTCAAGATGTAGGAATTCAATCGTTAACGATTCACGGTCGAACACGAAGTCAGCTTTTTACTGGAGAGGCCGACTGGGCCTTGATCGGAAAGGTGAAAGCTAATCCGCGCATGAAAATACCTATTGTTGGGAATGGTGATATCAGCAGTCCTGAGAAAGCAAAAGCCTTCGCTGACCAGTCGGGTGTCGATGGGTTGATGATCGGAAGAGGTGCGATTGGCAGACCTTGGATCTTTCGCGATATTCGTCACTATTTCAATACAGGGGAGCTCCTCCTTCCCCCTTTGGTCCCAGAAGTCGTTGAGAGCGTTAAAGAACAGTTGCTTCAATCAATATCCTGGAAGCCTGAGCCACGTGGTGCTATATTAGAGATGCGTCGCCATTTTGCACGTTACTTTCCAGGCTTAGAAGATTTCAGAGAGTATCGGATTCAATTGCTGCAAGCCACAGAATTAGAGCAGGTACTCTCGATCTTAGATGCCATATCTTTAACCTATGCCTCCGTTCGAGTTGACTACACAAATATCTCTCTAAAATAATCCGAAAAGGTATTTTCAGCCTTGGGTTTATTGTCTGGATTTCTCGATTAGTAGACCACTAATCTTAATCACGCCATACAGAATTACCAAGGTAAAGATGATGGCTGCTCCCGATGGGATATCGTAAATGTAGGATAAAGCTAACCCAAGAATAGATCCTAAGAATCCAAAAACAATGGACAAAATCATCATCCAATCAAATCGCTTGGTAAATAGGTTAGCAATCGCTTGTGGTATGGTCAATAGCGACATAACTAGAATAATTCCCACTACCCGAATATTCAAAACGATGGTCAGGGCTACAAGGCTAATTAACAGGGCATTAAATAATTTTACAGGGGCGTTATTTGTTAAGGCAAACTCCTCGTCGAACGACACAAAGATGATCATGCGGTAGAAGGCGATAAAGAATCCGATGATAAAAAGCGACAAAAACAGGAGATACAGAAGATCTTCTTTAGAAACGGTTAGGATATTTCCAAATAGGTAGCTCATAAGATTCGGCGCATACCCTGGTGTTAGGAAGATAAAAATCACCCCGACAGCCATTCCTAACGACCAGAGCATGGCAATGGCTGAGTCTTCGCGTAAGTCGGCTTTTTTGGTAAATAGTTCGATCCCAAGAGCGGAGAGTATTCCAAAGACAACTGCACCAAGAATGGGATTAAATCCAAAGTAATAACCCATTCCAATTCCTCCAAAGGAAGCATGGGTAATCCCTCCACTGATAAATACAATGCGTCGGGAGACAATATAAGTCCCTATAATGCCACAAGTTATGCTTGCCATAAACGCGGCAAGGATGGCATTCCGAAAGAATTCAAAATCAAAAAGTGCGATCAGACTTTGCATTAGTGTGTATGTTGATGTAAAACAGTATGTGGAATATCGCCATGTGAGATAATCTGTATCGGACATTCGTACGATTTAAGCAGCTCGGGCGTTACGGTATTCCCTTCATGAAAATGGAGCGAATTATTGACGCAGGCATACGACTTCACATAGGTTGAGATGGTTCCAAGATCGTGCGAAACCAGTAAGATAGCTAACTTCTCATTCAACACTTTGAGTTTCTCATAGAGCTCGCGCTCGAACCGATTGTCGACATACGTATTGGGCTCATCGAGAATTAAAAGTGCGGGTTTGTTGACTAAGGCTCTGCACAAAAGCGCGCGCTGCACCTGTCCGCCTGAGAGCTCCCCAATTGGATTATTGCGAATGGCTGAGATCCCCATCTCTTCGATCAGATGAAGCGCCGACTCATTCTCTTCAGCGCTATAACGACCCATCAACCGCTGACGCGACATTAATCCAGACCGTACGACATCGAAAACCGTGATCGGAAATTGACGATCAATGTTATTAATTTGAGGCAAATATCCAATGCGGTGAGCACCTCCACTTTTCATCGATTCACTAAAATGGATCGTTCCAGAGATCGGAGTTATTAAGCCAAGAATGGCTTTTAGCAACGTGGTTTTTCCCCCTCCATTGGGTCCAATAACTCCAATAAAATCGGATGGTTTAATTTTGAGATTCACCCCCTGCAGGACCAAATTCGGTCCGTACCCGGCTGATAAATTGTGAATTTCGACTAATGACTTCATGTTAGATTCCTATTTTTTTGAAATTTTTTGTGCGATATCAATAACCTGATCAGACCAGTTATAGTCTAATGGATCGATCTGCAAGATCGTACTTCCCGTCTCTGTTGCAATCACCTCCGCATTTTCTGCATCGAACTCTTTCTGAATTAAAATAAACGTGACCTTGGCCTCTCTAGAGGCCTCGATCACTTGCTTTAAATGCTTTGGCGAGGGGATCTTCCCTTCAAATTCTATGGCGAGTTGCTCAAGACCATAATCGCGAGCAAGATACCCTAAGGCCGGATGAAAAACAACAAACCTCTTTCCCGACGAAGCTTTGAAAATTTCTGTGATCGTGGAATCCACTTTGTTGATCTGTATCTTAAGCTTTTTAAGATTAATCTCATAGGTTATGGCATGCTCTGGATCGATTTTTTTTAATCCATTACACATATTATCGGCCATGATTTGGGCCGTTTTAGGTGATGACCAGATATGTGGATCGACCCCTGCTGGGTGCTCGTGATCAGCATGAACGTGCTCCTCCTTGATCATTTCAATGCCTGCGGATGTGGGGTAAACCTGAAGATTTGGATTGGTGCCCTTAAAATTCGCAAGCCATACCTGTTCAAACCCAAGATATCCAATCGAAAAATAGGCTTTTGCTTCACTCAAATGGATCATCTGCTTAGGAGTAGGAGAATAGGTCTCGGGACTAGCCCCTGGAGGCACCATCACTTCAACCTCAAAATTCCCATCTATGAGCTGATCAGCAAAATATTTCAGAGGTAAAATACTTACAAAGAGCACTTTTTTCTTAGATTGCAGGGTGTGAGACTGACATCCAGAAAACAAAAACAGAAGAATAATAAAATATCGGATCATGCTTTAGTTCGTATTTTTTTAGGAGGTACAGGATCATCACCATGCGTACCCCAGGGATGACAATGAGATATTCGTTTGGCTGTCAAGATCAACCCTTTTATTGGTCCATGAACCTCCAGCGCTTCTAAGGCATAAACCGAACAGGTGGGGTTATGACGACAAGCTTTCGGAAGGATTGGAGAGATAGAATATTTGTAGAGATAGATAGGAACCTTCAAAATTTTAACGATCACCCACCTGATCCACGATATAATTTTAACAATCATCTACTTCTTCGATTTGTATAAGTCGTCTAACTTCACAACTTCAATTGCAGTTGAATCTTTAAGCAGCTTGGATATTAAGCCATAGGGTGCCGTAATGATTTCGTCTTCAAGTGTCAATCCTTCAAGAACTTCAATGGCTGTGTTGTCCTGAATGCCTGTCTTGACTTTTACTTGTCGTGCTAAATCTTTTCGTTTTACAAAAACTACCTCAAGCTGTTCAGGTTCTTTTAGGGCTACCTTCGTTGAGTTGGCATCTCCTTCAGTTTGTGTTGAAGATTGCTTTATTCCACCATTCGTTCCTCGAGTGGTTACCGATTGAATGGGTATCGCAAGGACATCTCGTTTAGTCTTGGTTTGAATCTCTACCGTAGCTGACATGCCAGGCAGGAAAGGATTTTTCGTTGGATTGTTGACTAACAGATCTTGATACGATTCCTGAAGAAGAAGAATCTTTACATTGAAATTGGTTACCTGATCGGTTGATGTCCCAAGCACATTCGCTGAGCTCGCGATCTCGGTGACGACACCTTTAAACTTCCGTTTTAAATACGCATCGATCTGAATGCTGGCGGTATCTAGCTTCTCAACATTCACAATGTCATTCTCATTCACTTCAACCTTTACTTCCATCTTTGTTAGATCGGCAATGGTCATAAGCTCTGTCCCTGCAAATTGATTGGTCCCAACAACTTTCTCCCCTTTTTCAACATTTAATTTCGACACCGTTCCTGAGATTGGAGAGTATATCTTGGTCTTGGTAAGATTTTCTTGTGCTTCATTTAAACTTGATTCCGCACTCTTGATTGAATAGCGTGCTGCCTGTACCTCTGCTTGAGCAACTTTATAGCTCGCTTCGATGGTTTCAAAATCCGATTTAGCAATCGTGCTTTTTTCATACAACTGCTTCGATCTTTTATAGGTTAGCTCTTTCTCGACTAACTGAGCTTCTGCTTGAGCCATACGTGCTTTTTGACTGTTTAAGGCCGCCTCATTTCGATTGCGGTTCGAGATATAGATGTCGGGGCGTACCACCACCAATAGATCCCCTTGCGTGACTTTGTCTCCCTCTTTAACTGGAAGTTCAATGATCTCTCCTGGCACTTCCGGGCTGATCTTTACGACCAGCTGAGGCTCTATTTTGCCATTGGCTGTAATGATCTCTGTAATAGTTTTCTTCTGAACCTTCTCGGTGGCAACCTTCAGAGCCATCTCTTTGCCAAACCATCCCGCTTTCTTCCCAACTAAAAGAAGTACAATAACAACAACGCCGAGAACAAGGAGGTAAGCTAAAGTATTTTTCTTTTTATTTGCCGACATAACAATGGTTATTAAGGGAATAGAGAACGTTGCATTGGCCTATTTTCGAATTCTAAAATTACGAATAATTATTGACTACAGTAAGATTCGTGACAAAATTAATACTCTTATCCGAATAGTTGAACAGCTATATTTTAAATTAAAACAAGCAGATATTTTTGAGTTGAGGTGATCCATCTAATCCGAATTGCATCTTATCTAGCCCCTTTAGATCTCTTTATTGCCTTGTGATAACAACTGTTCTTATTCACTTATGGATGAATACTTTTTTCATTATATTTGACGTTCTATACAAACATATTTTTGGTCAATAGTTTTCTATTTTATGGATCGTAAGTTTAGTTTGCCTAAGTGGTCGTGGCTTCTATTTTTCAGTGGATTAATCACCTTTGCTATCTTATTGATAATTACAAATAAAGCGGTCACGCTCACCTCGTCCGATAACTATTGCCAATCGTGCCATATCCACCCCGATGCTGATGCTTCGTGGAAAAAATCGACCCACTTCTATAACCCAAGTGGCGTGGTAGTCCATTGCGTCGACTGTCATCTTCCTCCGAAGGAAGACAATCGTTACCTGTTTGCAAAAGCGAAAGCCGGAATCAATGATCTCTATGGATTCTATTTTAAAGATAAGAAATCCTTTGATTGGGAGTCTAAAAGGCTAATGGAGCACGCGGTGAAAATTGTTTACAATGAGTCGTGTGTGAAATGTCACCAAAATCTATTCACCAAAGGGTTGTCTACCGAAGGTGGTACCGCTCATCTATATTACGAGAAAAACGCCGCCAAGCTAGATCTTCAATGTATTAACTGTCACTTAGACGTTGGCCATTACAATCCGAATTATAAACATGCGAAGATGACTGGCATGCCAACACCGGCCGGCGGCTCTCAGAATCTATATCCTGCGGCGGCGAAGGTGACCAAATTTGAAAATTTCAAGGAGATGATACCCAATAGTCCTGTCTCTTTTAATATGGTTGCGGTGAAGGGTGGATCATTTAAGATGGGTAGTCCCGACAGCGAACCTTTTCATAGCTCGACCGAAAGTCCAGTTAGAACGGTTACACTAGCTCCATTTTTCATGGGAGAAGTTGAGGTTACTTGGGATGAGTTTTGGACGTTCTTTGCCTCCACGATGTCGGAAGGTCGTGTTGATCCAAAACTTGTGATGGCCCGCAATGAAGGTTCTCCGGATGCGGTAACTGGTCCAACACCACCTTTTGGAATCCCCGATCAAGGGTGGGGAGGGGGCAAAAGACCTGCAATTACAATGACCCATTATTCTGCAACGATCTACTGTATGTGGCTCTCTAAAGTTACGGGTAAACACTATCGTCTGCCTACGGAAGCGGAATGGGAATATGCCTGTCGAGCGGGTAGCGAAACACCTTATTTCTTTCAAGCCGATCCGAAAAGAGCCTCTTCAGAAGGTCTCCGCAGCAAAATCTTTGGTGCCGATACCACAAATATTAATCGATATGTAGCTTATGCGCTTAATTCAATGGGGAAAACGCAAGAACCAACCTTTGTGAAACCAAATCCATTTGGATTGAAAAATATGATGGGTAATGTTCTGGAATATTGTTCCGACTTTTACGCCGCCGATGCTTATTCAAAAACAGGGTCAACAGTTTCAAATCCTAAAGGACCTGAGACAGGCGAGGAGCATGTGATCAGAGGAGGTAACTACACCTTCGATGCGAAGGATTTACGATCGGCTGCTAGAGGAACAACAAAAACAACCGATTGGCTTAAGACAGATCCACAGCAGCCTAAGAGTATCTGGTGGTATTCCGATATTAAAGGGGTTGGATTTAGAGTGGTCTGCGACCCCGACCAAACTGTGATTACGAAGTAAACTAACGATAAAATCATTCATTTAAACTAAAAGATCATGACTCAAAAAAGTTCATTAAACAGGAGAGACTTCTTTACGACCTCGGCTGTTGTTGGTGCGGTAGGAGCCATTGGAGCAGGAGCTGTCTTGGCTTCTTGTGGTTCAGGCAAAGAAAAATTAGTCCCCGTTAAATCCTTAGTGGGAGCTTATATTCCTAATCTTGTTGATGTTGCGGCTGATGGTCGCCTTCTAAAGGCGGGTGTTATTGGTTGCGGTGGTCGTGGATCAGGTGCAGTGCAAAACTTCTTAGATGCAGTCCCTACCAACGTTCAGATTGTTTGCTTAGGTGACTTATTCCAAGATCGTATCGATGATTGTCGTAATGGTCTTAAAAAATTATATAAAGTTGAGGTTCCTGATAACATGTGCTTCACCGGATTCGATAACTATAAAAAAGTACTGGCTTCTGGCGTTGATCTAGTGATCATTGCGACTCCTCCTGCTTTCCGTCCAATCCATTTCGAAGCAGCAGTAGAGGCAGGTAAGCACGTATTTATGGAAAAACCGCTATGTGTTGATCCTGCCGGCGCTCGTTCAATCTTTGCATCAGCTAAAAAAGCTGAATCGCAAGGTTTATGCGTAGTTACTGGAACACAGCGTCACCATCAACGTAGCTATGTGGAAAGCTTTAAACAGATTCAAAGTGGCCTAATTGGTGAGATCGTTTCTGGAAATGTATATTGGAATCAATCGATGTTATGGTACCGCGAGCGTAAAAAAGAGTGGACTGACATGGAATTTATGGTTCGCGACTGGGTAAACTGGAAATGGCTTTCTGGTGACCATATCGTTGAGCAGCATGTCCATAACTTAGATGTTTTCAACTGGTTTATTGGTAAGAAACCACTTAAAGCGGTTGGTTTCGGTGCGAAACAACGGAGACTTTCAGGTGATCAATTCGACATGTTTGACGTTGACTTTGAATATGAAGGTGGAGTGCATCTACATAGTATGTGTCGTCAAATTGATGGTTGTGCCAACAATGTTTCTGAGCGTATCGTAGGTACTAAGGGAACTTGGGATAGCAATAAAATGGAGATCAAAGATCACCAAGGCAACCTACTTTGGAAATTTGATGCTGAAAAAGAAAAAGCCGACTTTAAACAGACGAACCCATATGTCTTAGAGCATGTCGATTTCGTTAATCATATCCGTTCAAACACCCCAATTAATCAAGCTGAAGAGACAGCAATATCCTGTCTTACCGCAATTATGGGTCGTGAATCAGCCTATAGCGGCGCTGTTGTTACCTGGGATGAGATCACCAATTCGAGCTTATCAACATTGCCATCTACTTTAGAGATTGGTGCTGTGGATATGTCTAAAATGGTGTTGCCAGTTCCTGGAAAAGGTAAAGAAGCGAAAAAAGCATAAGGATTAATATCGAATCCTATTGGAATTGAAAACCCCGTTACTTAAGGTAACGGGGTTTTTATTTTTAGGATAATAGAGTTTATTAATTTACCTCAAAATGGACCGGATCGTGGTAGTTTTTATAGGTGCCACCCCACAATAGACCATATCGCTTTGAGATCTCTGGAACACCTGACTCAATCCAGGCAGACCTTGAACTAAACTTGCGTAACTCAACAAGGTTAAACCCTACTCTTTTGTAAAGAAAGATGTCAATAGCACGACCTAACACATGGCGACTTTTATTCACTGCTGCATTCTTTGGATTGTCTCTTTTTAATTGGATCTGTGCCTCCTTGCTCCGACGACCACTAACTATCGCTACTTTCCAATCTGTTTCGCGTTCCACATCTGCTATGAAATTCCGTAAGGTCTGTCCGACTTGTTCGTTCGCTTCGGCGATATTACTTAATTCAAAATGATTGATAATCCGTATCCGAAGATCGTAAACAATGGTAAAACAGATGTAGCCGACAGCGATTACTATGACAAATAATAGTATTCTCATTCCATTCTTAGGCTTTGTTGTGCGTTTGCTCATCCGAACTTTATTTTTTCGCTTGTCACCCTTAATTAACTAATTCTAGTCTCAGTCTTTAATTTGAACCTTTCAGACCATCAAGGTGCGAAAATAATATCTTTCCCTAAACTTCTAATGTTGTAGAACCTAATAATTATTTTTTAATCGAATTTTAAACCAAATTCGACCCTTAATTGAAATATAGTTTGTAGATTTATTCCCTATTTATTAATCTTTAACCAACCAAAATAAAATAGCATGAATAGAAAATTACGAATGGGAATGGTAGGCGGTGGAAATGATGCCTTTATTGGTGCCATTCATCGACTTGCAGCTTTTATGGACAACCAGATCGAACTAGTTTGTGGTTGCTTCAGTGTCAATCCTGAGGTGTCGAAAGCCTCTGGAAAATCATATTACCTTCCCGATAATCGTGTTTATAGCTCTTATAAAGAGATGTTTGAGAATGAGGTGAAATTACCTTTAGGCGAGCGGATGGATTTTGTGACTATCGTAACGCCGAACTTCGCCCATTTTGAGCCAGCTATGATGGCCATCGCGCATGGCTTTAATGTGGTAATCGACAAACCAATTACCTTAACACTTGACGAAGCTTTGCAGTTAAAAGCTGCTCTTGAGAAGACTGATCTGACCCTGGCTTTAACACATACCTACTCCGCATATCCTGCAGTAAAAGAGGCACGCGAACGAATTCGTCGGAATGATTTCGGAAAAATCCGTAAGGTTTATGTGGAGTATCCACAAGGATGGCTCTCTACAAAACTGGAAGACTCTGGCAACCCACAAGCTTCTTGGCGTACCGATCCAAAACGTTCGGGTAAAGCCGGTTGTATGGGTGATATTGGTACGCATGCTCATCATTTGGCCGAATATGTTACTGGACTAAAAACGGTAGAGATTTGTGCAGAGCTTAATATTTTTGTCCCTGGACGATTACTCGATGATGATGGAGCTGCTTTGTTGCGTTTCGACAATGGTGCGAAGGGTGTTCTAACCGCTACACAGATTGCCGCAGGTGAAGAAAATGCGATCCGATTAAGAGTGTATGGAGATAAAGGTGGTCTAGAATGGAATCAGCATGAACCTAACACCTTGATGGTTAAATGGAGCGATCGGCCTGCAGAGGTTGTGCGCGTTGGCTCGGGCTATATGAGTGATATTGCGAAGAGTAATACTCGTACACCAGGAGGTCATCCCGAAGGTTATCTTGAAGCTTTTGCGAATATCTACCGTAATTTCTCGTTCACTGTGAGAGCGAAGATGAATGGCGAGCAACCTAAAGCTGAATGGCTTGACTTCCCAGGTGTTGAAGATGGTATCCGTGGGATGCAATTTATCGATACGATTGTGGAAGCTGGATACAACGATCAACAGAAATGGGTCAAATTTGCCGAGTAACCTTAACTTAAATAAACCATGAAAAGAGCAGTCACACTTTTTACCGGACAATGGGCCGACTTAACCCTTGAGAGCGTTGCACAAAAAGCAAAATCTTTTGGATACGATGGACTTGAGCTTGCTTGCTGGGGCGATCATATCGAAGTTGATAAGGCCGATCAAGCTTATTGCGATGCTAAATTAGCCTTGCTGAAAAAATATGATTTGAAATTATTCTCTATCTCAACCCATCTTGTTGGACAAGCGGTTTGTGATAATATCGATGCTCGTCATCAGAGCATCCTTCCACCTGAAATTTTTGGCGATGGAGAGCCAGAGGGTGTTCGTCAGCGTGCTGCTGCTAGTGTTATTGAGACAGGAAGAGTGGCGAAACGATTAGGTCTTAAGGTGGTTAATGGATTTACTGGAAGTCCGATCTGGCAATATCTCTATTCGTTTCCACCTGTTTCGCAAGAGACGTTGGATGCTGGATATGCTGATTTTGCCAAGCGTTGGATTCCAATCTTAGATGCTTATCAGGAGATGGGTATTAAGTTTGCCTTAGAGGTTCATCCAACGGAGATCGCTTTCGATATTGAGACGGCTAAGAGAGCCCTTAAAGCGGTTAACAATCATCCAGCCTTTGGATTTAATTTCGACCCGAGTCATTTTGGCTATCAGGGTGTCGACTATGTGCAGTTTATCTATGAGTTTAGCGATCGTATTTTCCATGTTCATATGAAAGATGCCACGTGGAATGAGCATCCTGGATCAGTTGGTGTTTTTGGTGGTCATGTGGAGTTTGGTGACAACCGTCGTTTCTGGAATTTCCGCAGTGTAGGTCGTGGAAGAATCAATTTCGAACGGATCATCCGAGCTTTAAATGATATTTCATACACCGGACCATTATCAGTTGAATGGGAAGATAGTGGCATGGATCGTGAGATGGGAGCTGCCGAGTCATGTGCTTTTGTAAAGAAGGTGGATATTTCTCCGAGCTCGCTCGCTTTTGATGCTGCATTTAGCAAGGAATAACGAAATCTCTTTGGAGAAGATTCTCTAAATTATTGAGCTTTTCGTTTTATTTGCCATTAAATAGTTGCACAATACGTGCTAATTGACTAAAATTGCACACCGAAATTCAAACGCGAATTTTGAGGGCCTATAGCTCAGTTGGTTAGAGCATCTGACTCATAATCAGGGGGTCCCAGGATCATGCCCTGGTGGGCCCACCCTAAAAATCAAGGGTTTAAGAAGATAAAACTTCTTAAACCCTTTTTTCTTGCAAAAAATTTGCAAAAACTAAATGACACTAGATGAAAAGAAAAGAAAGACTTCCGGGGTTTGATTCTTATTGAAAGTATAATAAAACGATTTAGGATTGTCAAGTTTTCAGAATCGAAATTGCAATCTAGTTTCAAATTTGATTAGGTTTCAAAAACCTAAGAAATGTCTCTTTTTTCAACTCTTACTACTTCTGTTTGGTCTAAAGACAGGCAATTTAAACTGATATATAAATGATTTGTAGCTCATTTCATAAAATCTTTTGGCTCATTTAGAGTGTTTTTTGAGCTTTATTTCGTATCTTTATGAGCTTAAAGAAAATGGTTATGGTTGAGAAGATAGAATCTGAAATAATTGAATTCATCAAAAATAATGGCGGAAGTTCTTCCAAAGAGATTTTTGATGGAATATCAGCTTCAAAAAGTTACGCCACAATTAAAAGAATATTACTACAATTAATTGCGGAAAATCTAATTGAAACAAATGGTAAAGGGAAAAGTACAAAATACCTAATTTCTTCTGCATACGAATTAGTCGAACCAATAGATATTGAAAAATATTATGAGAAGGAAATCGATGAAAGAACAATTAAAGATGGTTTCAATTTTAATGTAATCCGGGAGGTTCTAAACAAACATACCGTTTTCACACAGGTTGAATTAAATAGACTAGCCGACCTTCAAAACACCTATCAAAAGAATATTTCACAACTCTCTAAATCAGAATATACAAAAGAACTAGAACGTCTTGCTATTGATTTAAGTTGGAAATCTTCTCAAATTGAAGGTAACACATATTCTCTTCTCGAAACAGAAAGATTACTGAAACATAAGGAAACTGCTTCAGGAAAAACGAAAGAAGAAGCTATTATGCTCCTTAACCATAAGGATGCTTTAGATTTTATTATAGAAAATCCTGATTACTTACACCCACTTTCAGTTTCAAAAATAGAGGATATCCATAGCATTTTAATAAAAGAATTGGCAGTAGAAAAAAATCTCAGAAAAAAACGTGTTGGTATTTCTGGAACAAACTACAAACCACTTGAGAATGAATTCCAAATCTTAGAAGCATTAACAGATACTTGCGAATTGATTAACAAAAAAGTAAATGTATTTGAAAAAGCTTTGCTGACATTGGTTCTAATTTCATATATACAACCATTCATGGATGGAAATAAAAGAACAGCAAGAATTGTTAGTAATGCTATCTTAATGAATAATAATTATTGTCCCATTTCTTTTAGAACCGTTGACTCTATTGATTATAAAAAAGCTATGCTGCTATTTTACGAACAAAATAATATTTCAAGTTTTAAGGATATTTTTATTAATCAGTTCGATTTTGCAGTAAAAACATATTTCTGAAAAAGAAATATAAATACAACTGAAAACAAAGGCTATGTGAAATCCTCCTCGTATTCTATATCGTAAAACTTGCAAAGAATTTGCAAAAAACAGAAGAAAAAGGATGAAATTGGATGAAAAAATAAACCGGTCAATTCGTTTATATACAGGGCATTATAATACTAGATGACAACAAATGAAACATCCCTGAAGCAGTATATATGGCTTGGGTCTCCCGACAAGTCGGGATGGCCCCACCCTAAAAATCAAGGGTTTAAGAAGATAAAACTTCTTAAACCCTTTTTTCTTGCAAAAAATTTGCAAAAACTAGATGACACTAGATGAAAAGAAAGGAAGAATTATTGGGCGCTAATTCTTATTCAGAATATAACGAAACGATTTTGGATTGTCAAGCATTAACCTAGTTTCAAATTTGATAAGGTTTCCTAAACTTACAAAATGCCTTTTCTTTGTCAATACCTACTCGTTCTGTTTTAATTGAAACTATATAATTATTAGCTAATTAAAGCAATCCTATCACATTGTAATTAACAACGCCCAATTTAGAGCCCTATTCGCATATTATTGGATATAGAAGACTGCCTTCAGCAGGTCCATAATGAAGTTAAGCAGCTTGTTAAAATCGAAAACTATTAAATTTGCAGTGTTGATTTAGCTTAATAAAGTACTTATATTTGTACCTAATTAAATACTTAAATAAACACTTAATTAAAAATTAGCATGATAGCTGCAAATTATACCGAATTCAGGACTGGACTTAAAAAATTCCTTGATGATGTTGAAAATAATAATGAGACGCTAATTATTAAAAGAGGGTCGGGTAACGGAGCGGTCCTTATTTCACTTGATGAATATAATTCAATTATTGAAACTATGCATTTGCTAAGTTCAAAAGTAAATGCAGATAGATTATATGAATCAATTAACCAGATGAAAAAAGGGAAGATAGTCCGTGAAAAATTAATAGAAGAATAATGAGAATTACTTTTTCAGAAAATGCATGGGAAGACTATATTTCCTGGCTGAATGAAGATAAAAGGATGCTCAAAAAAATCAATGAATTAATAAAAGACATTCAACGACACCCATTTGAAGGAATTGGGAAACCTGAACCTTTAAGATTTGATTTAAAAGGATTTTGGTCACGAAGGATTGATAGAGAACATCGATTAGTCTATCAATTTATTGATAAAGAATTACTAATTTATAGCTGCAGGTACCACTATGAAAAATGAACTACGCAGCCTAACAACACCGATCCGCAAACCGCTCTGTGTCATGACAGGTGCGACTTGCGAGCGTAAAGTTTACTCTAGAGTATTGTACGAGTGTAAAAATTCACTGAATTTACCCTTGTTCCGTTAATGAGCGTAAAATTTACCTATA
>CAIVGL010000124.1 GCA_903905505.1 uncultured Bacteroidia bacterium
ACTAATTGGCATATTAATACCATTCTCGTGGTAAACGCCAATTCGGAACATGGCTCCAGGAACTCCCAGATCTGCAGCTTTAGTAAACCATTCTAATGCTTGCTCCTTCTCAGACCAATAGCTTAGACTTTTCTCATGAATGATACCGATAAGATAGTTTGCTCGAGGATGTCCTAGCTTGGCGGCTTTATTGAAGTATTCAGCAGCAGTTTGATTATCCTTAGTTGCAAGTTCGCCTGCCAGCAATATACTAGCATATTTATATTGAGCTTCAATAATTCCCTTATCTGCGGCACTTCGGTAATAATCGACGGCCATCTTATGATTCGATTCTATCTCTTCGCCAATTTCATATTTTTCTGCCAAGCGAAACATGGCTTCAGCATTCCCATTTTCAGCCGCTTTCTTTAGCCAATTGATCCCTTCATCATCCGACTTCTGGAGATAAAGTCCGGCAATAGCATCCTGAGCATCAGCGCTACCTTTGTCAGCAGCACGTTGAAACCAATCTTGAGCTTCTGGATCTCCTAGCTCTTCTAGTAATCGACCCATTAAGAAAATCCCTTCAACATAGTCACCTTTAGCAGCTTGCTCTAGATATTGTTTTCCTTTTACATTATCTTTTTCAGTGCCTAACCCCTTAAAATAGAGCTTACCTAAAATAAGTGCAACCTCATCCGTAAGAGTTGGCTCTAACTTAGATAACCACTTATAAGCTTGATCTACATCTTTTTCAATCTCTCGTCCTTCGTAATAAAACAATCCCACCTTTTCAAAGGCTGGACTATAATCTTTATTTGCAGAATTTAAATACCATTCAAAAGCTTTAGTCAGTTTTATTGGAACGGTAAGTCCGAGTTCAAATATTTCACCAACCTTATACATCGCAGGCGCATAGTCCTCTTTTGCTGCTTCGTACCAATAGTCAACAGCCTCATTCATATCTTTATAACCACCATCTCCGCTTTCAAGCAGTCGACCAATGTTATATTTTGCAATACTATCACCTCGTTGAGCGCCTCGCTCATACCATTCAAAAGCTTTTGTTAAATCTTTAGGCAGTCCTTCCCCATTTTCACGCATCTCCCCAATAAAATTGCAGGCTTCGATGCCACCGTCTCTAGCAGATTCTAGGAACCACTTAACCGACTCTTCTCGCGAAACTGTCCGATTTATTCCTGTATAATAGGCATTCCCAATCTCAAGTGCAGCCAGGGAGAAGCCATTTTCCATCCTGGTTTCAAAAGATGCTAAAACTTGATCAAATTCAGACTCATGCTCATAAACATCCAAAAAAACCATGGCTGGTAAATAACCATCTTTAAGCGCACTTTTCAGACGGCTTAACCCTTTTTCTTTCTTCCCCTTTTTTAGATACTCAACCCCTTTTCGAAATCCTCGAGGTGCAGATTCAATTGTATGGCTCATTATGCTGTGATTCAAAATAGGGTATAAAATTAGCTTTAAAATGCGTAAATATTAGATATACGTTGACCAAAAAGCACTGAAGAATTATACTTTTTTGCTTCTCATTAGAATATGCTCAAATTTATATTGAAAGATTAACATTATTTTTACACAAAATACCATTCGAATGGAGCCGCTCGACCTAATCTTAAAGTACTACAAACCAGAATCTAAGTCTTATCAGATTTTGGTAAACCACTCTCGATTGGTCGCTGACAAAGCATTAAATATCGCAGCGAATCATGCTGGTTTAAATTTAGATCTAAAATTCCTTGAAGAAGCTGCCTTGCTTCATGACATCGGTATTTTTCTTACTAATGCTCCTGATTTAGGGTGTCACGGAAAGTTACCTTACATCTGTCATGGATACTTAGGAAATGATTTATTGCAAAACGAAGGGTATCCAAAACATGGACTTGTGTGTGAAAGACATACTGGGACAGGAATAACCAAAGAAGAAATTTCATCTCAAAAACTCCCCTTACCTCAAAGAGATCTTGTTCCAATATCGTTAGAAGAACAGCTCATTTGTTTCTCAGACAAGTTCTACTCTAAAAGTGGAGATCTATTCCAGGAAAAATCCATAGAGCAGATAACCCAATCGATGGCCAAATTTAGCATCAACAATCAGAATCGATTTTTGGAATGGTGTGCCTTTTTTCTTTAAGCTAAATTAATACGGAACATTGTCTTGGTAGCTCTTCTGCTTGGTTAATTTAAGATCCTTTAGCAGCTGGGACGTTGCACGAATTGAGAAACTATAACTTTGACGAAAACCAAATGGAATCAAGTTCAACGACATCTGCATGCAGTGCAAATCTCTAAATAGATTAAACTGGGTAAATGTCAATTGCATCTTTTCAATATCTAATCCAGATGAAAAACCGACCTTCCATTGTTTAGTTAAGCTTAGGTTACCATTGAAATCCACCGTCTGGGTAATGATAGATTTCATCTCGGGATTTGGTTTATTATAGCGAAAACTATAGCTAAAAGAAAGGTCCCAAGGGACGCTAAAATCAGCATATTGAGGCACATCACCTGTTCTCTGACGCAGGCGTACTTTCTCTAAATCACTCTTCTGCTCCGGGGTCAGCTTAGCCTCTTCTTTATCCTTTTGTTTTCCCTCTTTTGATTTAAAGGATAATCCAAAGGAGACATTGGTACTTGTCAAACGAGCAAGTTTACCATTCTTTGAAAATTGATAGGTATTTATAAGATGACCATTCTCAAAAGCATAAGGATCTAAAATTGCTCCAAAGTTAAGATCAACACCAGCCACACGTGTTCGGGCACCTATATTTAGGTTAGACATATTCAGGGAGTCAGCTGCAAGGTTATACGAACCATTAAAAGATAATTGATCCAGAAGCTTAATCTTTATAAAAGGGTCCTTTGAGGTCGAATCTTTGGAATTAATCTTTTTCATCTCCAACGTATTATTCAGATTAAATCCAATAGAACCAGAACGACCAGAAGGCGCAGAACCGTAAATTGAATTTTCATGCTTTGGATAGCGATAACTTACCGGAAGTCCATTGGCATCA
This sequence comes from uncultured Bacteroidia bacterium, assembly GCA_903905505.1. Lineage (GTDB taxonomy): Bacteria > Bacteroidota > Bacteroidia > Bacteroidales > Prolixibacteraceae > JAAFHB01. Next base: position 3,015 of record CAIVGL010000124.1, read on the forward strand.
AAATATTCAATATTTTCGTACATGCCATAAGATGGCTTGCTAAAGTCAGGGGAAAGACTAAAACTCAAGGTAGGAGTCATAACATGCCGAACACCCGCTATTTTAGACTTTGGATTCAACGGCATAAAATTTCCATAAACCCTTGTGGAGGCGCCAAAACTTACCGCATAATCATAGTCTCGAGAAAACCCATTCAAGGTATCTATGTTACTAACCATCTGTGTTTGCTGATTGTATTTCTTTTGAATCTGCTGAGTATACCAACGCTCATTATAGCTTATCGAAGGACTAAGGGTAATGTATTTCAATGCTTTCATTGATGTACTCAAAGGGATAGAATGTTTTACACCATTTTTCCAATCCTTAAAAATATTTGAGTTCATCAATTGATTCTCCTTGCTATCGATGGTGTTTTGCATATCCATCGCATAACTTAGTCCTATTTTTTCATACCATTTCTCCTTGCCTGATCTAGTCTTAAATTTAAATGGATAGATCCTTGACATGCTAAATGTAAATTGAGGTAGCGTTAGGCTAATTGTTGTATCTCGGCTATTTTGAGAGTGACGCATATTTCCTGATAGACTAAATGGAGAGTTCTCCCATCGTTTCGAATAAGAGATACTTGACTGCTTCGTATTGGTCAGATAATTCACAGAGGTCAACGCATTGTTTTTATCAAATGAGCTACTCGAGAAGTTTACACTTGCATTAAAGGTCTGACTGGGGCTTGACTTCGGATCCATGGAATGGCTCCACGTAATGGCAAAATCATTTTGTTTGTTAAAATCTGGCAATCCTTTATCGCCAAACACATTTTTAAAATACTGAACATCAAGAGACCCACTATACTGATATCGAACTCGATAGTTGCTATGAAGTTTTATCCCACTTGAACCTTTAGAATACAAGTCACCACGAATCGAAGCATCAAAAAAATCGTTTCCTGCAATATAATAGCCAATATCACGAAGGAAGAAACCTCTATTTATCTCATCACCATAAGTTGGCATAATAAAACCCGATGAATATTTAGGAGAATTGGGGAAAAATCCAAACGGAAGAAAAACAAAGTACAAGGGAAAATTCTCCACAACAAGATAAGCTGGGCCAGTAACAATTTTTTTATTAGACAACACTTTTGCTTTGGTCATCTCAAGCCAAAAGTGAGGATGTTCTGCGTCGCAAGTGGTGTATCGGCCATTCCGAAGACAATAGGTGGAATCATTCATGAGTTTGGTCCTATCGCTATGAACAAAACCGCCCTGTTGCTCTGTTACAACACCCGTTACAATCCCTTTCTTTGTTTTGAAATTATAACGAATTTCATCTGCCTCAAATTTTTGATCCCCTTGCTTGAAGATAGGCTTGCCAACGATTGTACCTGTTGAATCAGGTTTTCCAATGGCATAAACTTGATTGCTGTCACGATTCATCTCAATATAATCGGCATTGAGCTCGATATCCTTGTACTTTACCTGGGCGTTTTTGTACATGAAAACTTTATTGCCTGACTTAGTCTGAGAAAGGGTGATGTAACCATCAGCCGTATACTCCACTTCAGCATCAAAACCAGCAGAACCTGCTGATTTAAGACTATCAACACCTGTTGAATCCTTTGAAGAAACACGCAGGCTATCAGCAAGCACGGATCCACGTCTATTATTTCGTTCCGGCTTAACAATACTCTTAGAAACAATCGAGTTTTTTCGGTTGTTTTCAGACTTTTGTCCAAATATTGATCCGTGTGCTACGAATAGTAGTGCTCCAAAAAAAGATAAATATCGCAACGCGCTCAAAACTTTTTCGAAATCAAGTTAAATTCTACTTTCAATGCAATAAAATGCTAGACAAAAGTAGAAAAAGCAATTAGAGAAACTGACAACATAAAAAAATAATTTAATCTTCTATTTTTGTAGTACTATTATCAGTCTAACTGAACAAAAGATGAAAAAACGATATACTAAAAATAAGAATTATAGTAGGCTACTGTATTTCATTCTCCTAACTACAGTTATATTACTAGAAACCAATTCATTATATAGTAAAAACAAACAATCAAAGAGTCTTGAAACCGTAGTAATCGATGCCGGTCATGGAGGCAAAGACCCAGGCACAATGACTGGGTCGAAGCGTGAAAAAGACATCACATTAGCGATTGCCTTGAACCTTGGGAATCTAATTAAAGAGAGAATACCAGGGGTGAAGGTTATTTACACCCGCCATACCGATGTTTTTATCCCTCTTTTTGAACGTTCCGTGATTGCCAATAAGAATAATGCCGATCTATTTATATCGATCCACGTTAATTACTGTGCAAGTCCAGCTATCAAAGGAACAGAGACCTATGTTTTAGGGTTACATCGCACTGAAGACAACTTAAATGTAGCTAAAAAAGAGAATAGTGCCATACTCTTAGAGCAAGACTATACCACAAGGTATGAGGGATTCAATCCCAATCTTTCAGAGTCCTATATTATGTTTGAATTAATTCAAGACACCAATATTGAGCAAAGTGTTGAATTTGCTGGAATCATTCAAGACTCTTTTCGTAAACAAGCCCAACGTGATAGTAGAGATGTGAGACAAGCTGGCTTTTTAGTTTTGCGAGAAAGTGCCATGCCATCAGTTCTAATAGAGACAGGATACTTAAGTAACCCATCAGAAGCTGCCTATTTAATGTCGGAAAATGGCCGCATGGCTATTGCGACCTCTATTTACAATTCATTCAACACCTATAAAAATAAATTTGAATCACGATTAAATCAGAAAATTGAGACAACCCCAGCTAAAGAACAAGTTGTTGAGCAGGTTGTCCCGACAGAAATAAAGAAAGAGTCGGATGAAAAAGAAACGATAAAAGTGCAAGAATTGATAGAACCAAAAATCGAAAAAACAAATAAGACAGTCTCTAAAAACACAGTAAATACGCAAGATCAGATCACCTATGCTGTTCAAATAGCAGCTTTTCCAAAGAAACTACCCTTAGATTCGAAAATATTTAAGGGTATTAAAGGAATATCGGAATTCCAATCTGGAGGGTATTATAAATATTATTGTATGAGCTCTACAACGCTAGCAGAATCGAAACATAATCTATCACAAATTCAACTTAAGATTCCAAAAGCTTTTATTATTGTCTTTAAAAATGGGGAACCGATTTTATTTAAAGACAGACCTAAATCTAAGTAAACATAATTGTCCTTATAATAAAAATCCTGTGTACCTTCGCAGTAAATTGTATATGATCCCAAAATGAAACTTACAAAGCCATCGAAAATAGGAATTCTGGTAATTCTCAGCCTAACGGGTTTAATTTGGGGAATCAATTTTCTGAAAGGGAGAGATATTTTTAGAACTGAGAAAGTGTTCTATGCTCGGTATAAGAATGTAGGTGGACTAACAGCCACTACCTTAGTTACTTTAAATGGTCTGAAAGTTGGATATGTCAGAGAAATCTATTTTGCCGAAGATCTATCGGGCGACTTAATTGTCAAAATTGCCGTGCACAATAATTTTCCACTACCTAAAGGGACTTCGGCTCAAATTGCCAGTAGCGACTTTCTAGGATCGAAAGTTGTAAAACTTAATTTAGGTCGTTCCGAAAAAATCCTACAAGCCAACGACACGCTTAATTCCCAGATGGATGGAGACTTAATGCAGCAAGTCAATGAGCAAATTGCACCCATTAAGGCAAAAGCAGAAAGGTTAATTGATGATTTAGACTCGATTGTGTCTGCGGCCTCTAAATTTCTTAATAATGATTCTCAACGAAACATCAGCGAAAGTATTCGACAGATTCATAGCACGATGAATAATATTGAAAGTTTATCGGCAAGTCTGAATGAAATTGTAACAGGACAAAAGAAAAACTTATCCTCTACTATTTCCAACATGAATGACATTTCAGGAAATCTTAAAAAGAATTCAGGTAAGCTGGAACATATGATTACCAATTTCAGCACCTTTAGTGATTCACTTTCAAAGATAGAGCTTAACAGGACTGTTGAACATATTAATGGATCGGTAGCGAGTCTAAATCAAATTCTACGTAAAGTCGATACTGCCAATGGAACCATCGGGCTTTTAGTCAATGATCCGAAGCTTTATCAAAACATCACTTCATCCACTGAAAGTTTAAATCAGTTGTTAGTCGATTTACGACACAATCCGAAAAGATATGTGCACTTTTCTGCGATTGACTTTGGGAAGAAATCGAACACAAACATGCTAGAAGACTCGCAAATACCTGAGAATGTTAAATTTAAGATACGAATCACCCTTTCAAAGACTCCTATCCCACTTGAAACCCCACGATTTAAAGAAGTTGGACCAGTTATTGAAACTAAATTGGGAGATGATTTTTATTACTTCACAGAGGAGTTTTCATCCTATTCTAAAGTTAGAACGGTTCTAAATAAGGTGCAAGATGCTTTTCCTCAAGCGCTTTTAAAGTGTTATCAAAATGGAAAAGAGATAAGTTTTAAAAAAGTGTTAAAATTGATCAAAAAATAATTTTTTCGGTAACATTTTTAATTACTTTTAACCGAGTTGAAAAAGAGATATTTTACACTTCTTGATTTCCAAACAAAAAACATTTTTGATTAATTCAGATTGAATTAAATTTCTGCAAAGAGCATAGAATCAATAACTTGCAAATTGCTCAAACGCAATTACTTGATTATCAGCTAATTGTAAAATAGAAGTCTACTGCATTGAGGCTTAACAGGATTGATTTAAACAAGGAATTTAGCATTTTTATTGCAATTATTTTTTGTTAATCTTTGTCGAATAGAGTGCAAAAAGGGAGTATTAAATAACAGTTGTGTTTATCGTTATTAATGAATAGAGATCATCAAAATATTTGGGAAAGTTGTCTTCGAGTAATCAAAGATAATGTTCCTTATATAAGCTACAGAACGTGGTTTGAACCGATTGTTCCAATAAAATTGGATCATGACATTCTTACGATTCAAGTTCCTAGCCCATTCTTTTATGAATATCTGGAAGAGCAATATATTGATATCCTAAGAAAGACCTTACGAAAAGAGTTGGGTGCTAATGCGAAGTTAGAATACAGCGTTGTTGTAGACAATAATTTGAGTGCGAATAGCAAACCCTACACCGTTAAACTTCCTACCAATCAAAATAACAGTTTAAACAATAGGCCAGTCACTGCATCTGCATTCCATGATGACAATACCATAAAGAATCCGTTTGTAATTCCTGGAATTCAGAAATTAAATATTGATCCTCAGCTTAAGCAAGACAATACCTTTGAGAATTTCATAGAGGGTGAATGCAATAGGTTAGCCAGAAGTGCAAGTTACGCTGTAGCTCAAAAGCCTGGTGGCACAGCCTTTAATCCACTCATGCTTTACGGAAATTCAGGTCTTGGGAAAACACATCTTGCTCAGGCCATTGGCATTGAAGTTAAAGAGCGGTTTCCAGAAAAGATTGTACTTTACGTTAATGCAAACAAGTTTCAGACTCAATTTTCAGAAGCAACTCGCAATAATAATCGGAATGATTTTCTTCATTTCTATCAGATGATTGATGTTTTAATCATTGATGATGTTCAAGAGTTTGCTGGCAAAGAAAAAACCCAAGAGACCTTTTTCCATATTTTCAACCATTTACATCAAACGGGGAAACAACTTATTCTAACCTCTGATAAGCCACCTATTGAGCTTAAAGGATTAGAGCAACGATTACTTTCTCGATTTAAATGGGGATTAACGGCAGATCTTTCTATTCCAGATTTTGAAACTCGAATGAATATCTTGCATAAAAAGATCTATAAAGATGGAATTGAAATACCCGAAGAAGTTCTAGAGTATATCGCCTCACATATCACAACCAATGTTCGTGAACTTGAAGGTGCTTTAATCTCATTATTAGCGCAGGCAACATTAAACAAAAAAGAAATCAATGTTGATCTAGCTATCAAAATGATTAATAAGTTAGTTAAGTGTTCGGTTAAAGAGATCACCATCGATTACATCTCTAAAACGGTTTGCGACTATTTTAATTTACCTATCGATGCTTTAGGCATTAAAACAAGGAAACGCGAAACAGTCCAGGCACGTCAAATAGCGATGTATTTCTCGAAAAGCATGACCAAGTCTTCTCTAGCCTCAATTGGCTCTCAGATTGGAGGAAAAGATCATGCTACGGTCTTGCACGCCTGTCGAACGGTCACCAATCTGAAGGACACCGATAAGAATTTCAAAGTTTACCTTGACGAAATAGAAAATAGGTTAAAGTATTAAAATATATAAAGCAGACTTAACGGTCTGCTTTTTTTTGAAAAAAATACTCCTGCATTGTCCGCGAATTAACAAAACTTAAAACAGGTGTTTTAATGACTGATCTGGACACTTACAAAACAATTGAGGCCACAGCAATTGGCAGCTATAAAGAGAAAGGGTCTAAGTTTATCTCTTTTGCATTTCCCGTTTCAACTGATACGCAAATTAAAACCATTGTCAACCGTTTAAAAAAAGAGCACCATAGTGCTAGGCATCATTGTTTCGCCTGGCGATTAGGCGCTGAATCACAAGCATATCGCATAAATGACGATGGCGAACCATCTGGCACTGCGGGAAAACCCATATTTGGACAAATACAACTCCATGACTTAACCGATCTATTAATTGTTGTGGTTCGATACTTCGGGGGTGTATTGCTAGGTACAAGTCGATTGACAGCTGCCTATAAATTATCGGCAGCTGATGTGATGCAAAATGCTGTAATTGTAGAGAAGATCATATTAGTTCCTATTGAATTAAAGTTTAGCTATGAGGCTATGAACGAGCTGATGAGCTTATTGAAAGAATTTGAACTTGAAATTAGGTCTAGCCAATTTGATATTCTCTGTCAGGCAACAATCCTTGTAAGGAAAAGATTAGTAAACAGTGTGCTCGAACGTCTAAATAAAATTGATCATCTAGAAGCTGAGATAATAATAAACAACTAATGTGCAGATCTGATGGATAAACGATTGGATTTTATATTTTTGTATAACTTCAAATTAACAGACTCATGCAAACCAAAAGCCTAATTTCAATTACGGACTTTACCAAAGAGGAATACCTTAAGATAATGCGTTTGGCTGCAGATTTTGAGGAAAACCCCAATCAAAACCTATTACAAGGTAAAGTGATTGCCACCCTGTTCTTTGAGCCTTCCACGCGAACTCGTTTAAGTTTTGAAACAGCGATTAACAGACTTGGTGGTAAAATTATTGGATTCTCAGATTCCTCCTCATCGAGTGTTTCTAAAGGTGAGACCTTACACGACACCATTAAAATGGTCAGCAATTATGCCGATCTAATTATCATGCGGCACCCGATGGAGGGGAGTGCTAGGTATGCTTCCGAAGTTTCGAACGTACCTGTTATCAATGCTGGCGATGGAGCAAATCAACATCCATCTCAGACTCTGCTCGATATGTATTCAATCATGAAAACACAAGGAAGGCTAGATAACATTAATCTTTTCTTGGTGGGTGATTTAAAGTATGGTCGAACAGTGCACAGTTTACTGATGGCGATGCTCCAGTTTGACAATCCAATCTTTAACTTTATTGCTCCCGCAGAACTTGCGATGCCAAATGAATACAAGCTTTTGCTTGCCTCAAAGGGAATTAAATATTACGAGCACGACGAGTTTACAGACATTATAAATGCTGCAGATATCATCTATATGACACGCGTACAAAAAGAGCGTTTTATCGATCCTGTAGAATACGAAAAAGTCAAGAATATTTATATTCTAAGAAATGAGATGTTGAAAGGGACAAAGGAGAACATGCGAATCCTGCATCCGCTGCCTAGAATTAATGAAATACACACCGATGTAGATGATAATCCAAAAGCCTACTATTTCACACAGGCCAAAAACGGTGTATATGCTCGGATGGCCATCATCGCTCATTTATTAAATCTCAAATAACCAACTCACCTTTTTTCATGGAAAAGCAACTTCAAGTAAGCGCGATTAAAGATGGCACGGTCATTGATCATATCCCTACAAAAGCTCTATTTAAGGTCATTAAAATCCTTCAGCTTGAAGAGTGCAGCCAGATGATTACCTTTGGCAACAACCTAGACAGTAAAGCAATGAAGTCCAAAGCAATCATTAAGATTGCAAATCGTTTCTTTGCCGATGAGGAGGTAAATAAAATAGCTTTAGTTGCTCCGAACGCCAAACTAAATACCATTCGGGACTATGAAGTCATTGAGAAGCGCGTCGTGAAGACACCTAAAGAGATCTTTGGAATTGTGAGCTGCTTCAATCCTAAATGCATTACAAACGTAGAGAACATAAAAACGCGTTTCGAAGTCTTATCCAAGAAGCCCATCACCATGAAGTGTTTCCATTGCGAGAAGATTACCAACGAGAATGAAATGACTTATTTGTAAAGCAATACTTTAACCTGGTATTTCGATCTTGATCAAAACTTAATGAGATGAATATCACCTTTGCCAGCCTGCTAGAAAAAGCGCTCCAGCTAGTGAGCTCTGAAAAATCAGACCAAACTGTCCTTTTTGAAATCACCACTCTTCTTGAACAAGAAGTTGCTCATTATAATTGGGTTGGATTTTACACCCTTGATAAGCCAAACGCGATGTTACGGCTTGGACCATTCAGCGGATTACCTACCGAACATACTGAGATCCCTGTTGGCAAAGGCGTTTGTGGTCAAGTAGCGCTAAGTCTAAAACCAAAAATAGTTCAAGATGTCAGAAAAGAGGATAACTACATCGCGTGTAGCCTCGATGTAAAGAGTGAGATTGTTATTCCAATCTTAAAGAATGGTGAATTTGTGGCTGAGATAGATATCGATTCGAATACCCCTTCCCCATTTACAGCCGACGATGAACAGTTTCTTGTTGCGCTATGCGATGCATTAGCGAATAGATTCTAATTCGTTACCGGATACGATCGATAGAGCGGACAAGTGCCTCATCTTTGCGAATGCCTTTGATAGCCATGAAAATTAATACAGCTGCTATGATTGGAAAAATAAAGGTCAACGTAAGTGTGTATATGCCCGCCAACTGCTCTGAAACAGACCGCACATGCAAGAACATTAATCCATCAGTAACGAAACAACCAACTAAACCAATAAAAGCTAGTTTCTGCTGATTTTTTCTGTTCTTATAGTTAAAGATCGTTAGGAGAATTAAGAGCAAGACTGAACCACCCAAAATAGACAGCAGTGTATTTGGTTGCAAAATGAGGCTATTCGCACCCAGCTTATGAACACCTAACAGGTCAGTAGTATATTCTACCCCCCCTTTATCCACCAGTTTTGCAAAAGGTTTAATAAACAAGGCACCGATTAATAGCTCAGCAACAAGCAGATATAAAGTTTGAATTCGTTGAATCATAACACAATAATTTTACACAAAAATATGAAAAACAATTAATTTCTTGGTGTATTGTTTAAGTCTATAATTTTAAATAAATTTGATTGTCAAACAGAAATTCTTCCTGCCTCTGAATATCTATTAAAAATTTATAATTCAGATACTTAACAACTTTGTTTGTCGAAAAATATATGAAAAATCAAATTGCATCCTCCGAACTACTACTTAATCCAGATGGGTCAATTTACCACCTTCATCTGAAGCCACAACAAGTAGCTTCAGATATCTTGTTGGTTGGAGATCCTGATCGAGTAGATCTTATTGCCAGCTTTTTTACTCAAGTAGAATTTCGAATTCAAAACAGAGAATTTATAACCATAACTGGAGTTTATCACAATAAGCGCATCACTGTTATCTCAACTGGCATTGGGACAGATAATATAGACATTGTGGTAAACGAACTTGATGCCTTATTCAATATTGATTTTCAAACTCGTGCGATCAAAGATCAAAAGAGGAGCTTGAACCTAATTCGCATAGGGACTTCGGGTTCTATGCAAGCTGACATCCCCATTAATTCGTTTTTGATCTCACAAAAGGCCATTGGATTTGATGGATTAATGAATTTCTATGCCAATAGAGATCAATTTGCGGATAGCGCATTTGAAGATTCCTTCAAAAAACATACGGCTTGGAATAGCTTATTAGCTTCCCCCTATGTGGTTAATTGCAACAATAGACTTTACGATAAAATTAATGATCAAAATTTCATCTCAGGGATCACCATTTCTGCACCAGGATTTTATGGACCACAAGGAAGAATATTGCGTCTAGACCTAGTTGATCAGCATATCAATGCTAAAATTGAATCCTTTAGATTTCAAGGGATGTCGGTTACCAACTATGAGATGGAGTGTTCTGCGATATATGGATTAAGTCATTTACTAGGGCACCAAGCACTAACTGTTTGTCTGATTATTGCCAACAGAGTTACCCTCCAAGCAAGCATAAACTACAAAGAGAAGATGAAGGAATTAGTCACAATTGTACTTGAAAAGCTTTCAAAATAGCATGGAAAACAATTTAATTCTTGGGCCGTTATTCAGCTTAATTGACGACACTGATTTAGAAGTCTATAGTGCTGTACGCGAAAAACTTTTAGGTTTTGGAACTTCAATACTTCCGGAATTAGAATCCGCCTTGGCAGTCTCAACAACACTTCAGCAACACGACAGATTAGAATTGATTATTGGGGAACTAAAGAAATTGAAACTGATTGAGAAATTGGCATTCTGGGCTCAATCAGAGGATAAATCATTACTAGAAGGATGGATCATCGCTAGTAAAGTCCACCATCCAATGCTTGTTGACGAAAAAATTGAGCTCTTAATACATAAGATAACTAGTGAAATCTGGGTTGAATTAAATGAGGCCTTCACCTCGCTGGAGAAAGTCTCCATCATCAATCATATCTTATTTGACATCTTTAAATTTGAGCTTAACACCCTTGAGCCAGAGGTGCCTGAAAATTGCATTTTAAATAATTTATTGGTATCCAGAAAAGGAAACTTAATTACTCTTTCAACACTTTATTCCATTATTGCGCAACGCCTAGAGTTGCCAATACATGTCATTGGAATAGGATCATATGTCATTCTGGGTTATTACGGTCCTGAGCTTGCCAGAGAGATTCACGGTTCTCATGCTGATCCGTACTTGTTTTATATTAATATCGAGAATAAGGGGGCCATTATTGGATCTAAAGAGTTGACTTATGTGGTTCAGAAAAATCAGGAGAAAATTGAAGATGCAGAGTTGCTATCTAAAAGCTCAATAGTAAAAAAAATATTGCAATCCCTTAAACGAGCCTATCAAATTTCTGGAAACGAAGAAAAAACAGAACTTACAATTAAGTTGCTTGGGGCATTAAAAAAACCACAATAAAAAAAGAGAGACTAAATAGCCTCTCTTTTTTTATTGTATCAAAATATGGAATTATTTTGCGAAACTTACAGCACGAGTTTCGCGAATAACAGTAATCTTAACTTGACCAGGATAGGTCATCTCATCTTGTATCTTTTTAGCAATGTCATACGATAGACTTTCGGCTTCGGCATCCGTCATCTTATCGCTACCAACGATAACACGGAGCTCTCTACCCGCTTGTATCGCATATGATTTTGTTACACCTGGGTAAGAAAGGGCCATGTTTTCAAGGTCATTCAAACGCTTGATATAAGACTCTACAGCCTCACGTCGAGCACCTGGACGAGCACCTGAGATGGCATCACAAGCTTGTACGATTGGAGCGATCAAACTCTCCATCTCTATTTCGTCGTGATGGGCACCAATTGCATTACAAATATCAGGTTTCTCTTTATATTTTTCTGCAAGCTTCATCCCTAAGATAGCATGCGGTAATTCTGGCTCATCATCTGGAACTTTACCAATATCATGAAGCAGTCCAGCACGTTTAGCGCGTTTCGGATTAAGTCCTAGCTCAGCCGCCATAATAGCACAAAGATTAGCTGTCTCACGTGAGTGTTGGAGAAGGTTCTGACCATATGAAGAACGATATTTCATTCGTCCAATCATCCGTATTAATTCAGGATGTAACCCGTGGACGCCAAGATCAATTGTTGTGCGCTTCCCGGTCTCAATAATCTCATCCTCAATTTGTTTTTTTACTTTATTCACAACCTCCTCAATACGAGCCGGGTGAATACGACCATCGGTAACCAGTTGATGTAAGGCCAGACGAGCAATTTCGCGACGCACAGGATCAAAGGCTGAAAGAACGATCGCCTCTGGAGTATCATCCACAATTATTTCAACCCCGGTAGCAGCCTCTAATGCTCTAATGTTACGACCTTCACGACCGATAATACGACCTTTTATCTCATCACTTTCAATATGGAAAACGGTAACTGAATTTTCAATTGCTGTTTCAGAAGCTACGCGCTGAATTGATTTGACGATGATTTTTTTAGCCTCCTTGTTGGCATTCATTTTAGCCTCGTCCATAATCTCTTGGATGAAAGACATAGCCTCCGTTTTAGCTTCGTTTTTTAAGGATTCAACTAACTGATTTCTAGCCTCATCGGCAGATAATCCAGATAGCGTTTCGAGCTGTTGGATCTGTTGTTTCCGGATCTTCAGCATCTCTTCTTCTTTCTGTCCAACCAACTCTAATTGCGTATTGAGATTCTCGCGAATACCATCTAGTTCACGTTCAGAATTTTCCAGATTACGAAGACTTAGTTGCAACTCTTCTTTACGTTGCAAATAAATATCCTCTTTTTGTTTCAATCTATTCTCTGAACTTACAATCTCAACATTGCGTTCGCTGATATATGTTTCATGTTCAGATTTCAATTGAATAAACCGCTCCTTAGCCTCAAGCATCCGTTTTTCCTTCACTAGGTCGGCCTGAACTTCAGCATCAGCAAGCAACTTCCGCTTATTCTTGCCTAAAAGCATCTCCCAAACATAATAAGAGATAGCACCTCCTATGATTAGGGTTACAATAGCTGTAATAATTATGTTCATTATTAAGTTACATTTAATGATTAATAAAAAAACCGCAAATCAAATAGGTCAATATCAACAAATAGTCGACATAGTCACCTCATTTAAATTGCGGGTCAAACTAAAATTTACAAACTAACCTTCTTTCTCTAGAAAATCAGCTAGTAAATCATTCATAACTTCCAATTGTTCAACCAATGGAGAATTATCTAAACGCTTTTCAGTGTCGAACTTCTGTATTACAAACTGCAATGTTGCCATTGCCATGCAATCCTGAATGTCTTTCTCAGCATATTTTTGTTTATACTGAACCACCTTTTCGTTGATAATTTTCGCAGCTTTCCGAATACTCTCTTCATCCTTACGATCAACTCGTAAAGGATACAAACGGTCCGCTATATTGATATTTATCGAAAGTTTATCATCCATAGCATTTCTCTATTATTTATTCAATAGAGCTATACAATTGTCTATTTCCCGCACAATCTTGTTTAACTTCAATTTCGCTTCATGCGAATCATCATCCGCACCAAGTAATGTTTTAGTAAACTTTAAATCTTCACTTTTTCTGGCAAGTTCGTCATTCTTTGAAGAGAGCTCATCGAGCTGAATCATTAGCTTTGATTTCTCCTCTAACAATAACTCTTTCTCCTTGTTAACTTGCTGGTATAGTCCGATTAGTTTATCAAGTTTCTCCTTAAACTCTCTTAATAAAGCAGTCTCTCGCTCTGTCATACCTTCAATTTACAACCACAAAGTTAATATTTAAATCAAATTTCAAGCCCCTTCAACGTATTTAATCTTACCTATTCACATTTAAAACTTTACTATTTTTACCACCTGATTGATAAACTTGAAATAATGAGAGCTTTGCCAACGATCATCTACTTAATTCTTTTATTCGCTAACAGCACTTATGCGAAAAAAAACTCAGGTGACAATTCCATTCAAAGCCCTTTAAGTCCCCCCTATTTTTTTGCTGGTAACTTCGGAGAGTTGCGCCCCAATCATTTCCATGCCGGATTAGATTTCAGAACACAAGGGAAGATCGGACTCCCAGTATACGCCGTAAAGGATGGTTATATATCCAAGATCGGGGTCTCTCCTACTGGGTATGGCAATGTACTCTATATGAATCATTTTGATGGCACAACAACACTTTATGGACATCTCTTGAGATTTCAAACCTCCATACAAGTGTTTGTTAAAGAGAAACAATACGACAAGGAAAGTTTTGCGTTAACCCTGAACCCTTCAGCCAATCAATTTCAATTTAAAAAAGGGGATATCATTGCTTGGTCTGGAAACACAGGCAGTTCAGGAGGTCCTCATCTCCATTTCGAGATTCGAAACTCGAACTCAGAAATAGCTGCAAATCCACTTTTTTACTCGATGGGAATAACCGACAAAAGTGCACCTAAGCTAATCGCACTCTATGTTTATCCGCTGAATGAAAACAGCAATGTTGGAAAAGACAGGACCAAGAAAAGAGTTGAAGCCATACCGGTTCCAGGTGGATATCGTTTAAAAAACAATGCTCCTCTGGAGGTATATGGAAAAATTGGATTCGGCGTGCAAGCTGAAGATTACTTCAATGGCGTTGGACTTAAATGCGGTATTTATTCGGCTCATTTGTATTGTGATAAAAAGGAAGTTTTTGGGTTCAAGATGGATCAAGTAGCTTTTGAGGATACTAAATATGCCAATTCGCAGGGAGATCTTGAAGAATATATGACCTCCAACAGAAGGGTTGAAAGATTGTATAAGCAACCAGGAAACAAATTGGATATTTATACGCTACCTAATGCATCAGGAATTCTAGACTTTGAAGATGGAAAAAGTCACGACTTTGAATTGATCGTCAGTGATGCATTTAAAAACAAGGCCACCTTACATTTCAAAACAAAAGAGAAAAAATCGATTGCACCAGTCAGACCAAAACCCCATTTAAAAGAATTCGACTACGACAAAGTCAACTCTTTTGAGAATGACAAGATCAAAATAGAAATACCCAAAGGGGCGCTATATGAGAATCTATATTTCAATTATGGTGTATCTCCTAAACTTGCTGGCCTCTACTCTGAGCTCTACAAGGTGGGATCTAAAACTATTTTAACCCATATTCCCTATACCCTTTCGATCAACGCTGAAGAGCTTACAGGTGAACTTAAGAGCAAAGCCCTTATTGTTGCTATTGATCCTGTAAAGGGGCGCAAATCAGCCATTGGAGGTGAATATTCGCATGGATGGGTTACTGCCAAAACAAATAAAATGGGTACATTTGCTATTGCGATTGATCATACGCCACCTGTCATAGCTCCAGTGATCGCGAAAGGGAAAAAATCAATCAACATTCCAAAACTGCTAAAATTTCATATCTCAGATAATCTTTCTGGAATAAAATCGTATAAAGGTGAAATTGATGGCAACTGGGCCCTGTTTGAATATGATGAAAAAATTGGACTCCTAACCTACACCATTGACAAAACAAAAGTTGCGGCTGGGAAATCACACTTGCTGCGTTTGGAAGTGAAAGACAATAAGAATAATTCCTCTGAATACAAAACAACATTTAATCTATGAGTATTCTAGCCATCGGTGCGATGTCGGGCACCTCACTTGACGGAATTGACCTTGCACTTTGTCGATTTACAGCATCAGATAGCAGCTGGAAATATGATATCCTTGCGGCAAAAACAGTTGAATATTCTTCAATTTGGAAACGAAAACTTCAAGATGCTCCAAATTTAAGTGCACAAGATTTCCTCATGCTTCACAACGAATATGGATGTTTCCTTGGAAGGTTAATCCATGAGTTTTTAGTCGAAAAAGAGCAGCCCTCACTTGTTGCTTCTCATGGCCATACTATTTTCCATCAGCCAAATAAAAAGTTTACGTTTCAATTGGGGCATGGGGCTTCCATTGCAGCTACCACTGGAATCTCAACGATTAGCGATTTTAGATCTCTTGACGTGGCACTTGGTGGACAAGGTGCTCCATTAGTCCCTATGGGTGACAAGCTTCTGTTTAGTGAATTTGAGTATTGTCTGAATATTGGAGGATTCGCCAATATTTCGCAACAACTAAATGGAGATCAGCTAGCCTTCGATATTTGTCCGGCTAATATTATTTTAAATCAATTAGCCCAGAGTAAAAATCAAGAATACGATGCAGATGGTGCAATTGGTGCTGCGGGTCAAGTAAACTCTGAATTGCTTTCCATCCTTAATAAACTACCCTATTATCAGCAGAAATATCCGAAGTCGTTAGGTCGAGAATGGGTAGAGTCTCAGATTATGCCACTTCTTTTAAATTCAGGACTATCTATCGAAGATCAAGCCGCCACAATTTACGAGCATATAACCGATCAGATCTCTTTAAATCTAGGAGCAAAAGGGAAGCTGCTTCTTACTGGTGGAGGTGCACACAACACCTTTTTTGTCGAAAAATTAAAAACCAAAACCTCGTGTGAAATTTCTCTTCCAGATCAAAACCTTATTAATTTCAAGGAAGCGTTAATCTTTGCTTTTCTAGGAGTCTTGGCATTCAAAGGTCAGATCAATGTACAGGCAACGATTACTGGTTCTTCGACAGATCATATTGGAGGAATGGTAACTCAAATGGTAGCAAAAACCTAAAGATTAGATCGGCCATCTACTTTCGTTCTATCGAGCAATTAACTGCGACAATTTTTCTATTTTTGTACAAACAGCACCTAAATAAAAGATTCAACATGATTAAGTACCGAATAATCCTCTTAACCTGCTTCCTTTTGATAATGGAAGTCAAACTTATTGATGCCTGTACTAATTTTTTAATTTCTAAAGGAGCAACAAAAGATGGATCTGCTATGATAACTTACTCAGCAGACTCACACACCCTTTATGGCGAACTATATTATTGGCCAGCAGCTGACTACCCAGAAGGATCGACTTTGGATGTCTATGAGTGGGATACGGGTAAATACTTAGGTAAGATTCCTCAGGTTAAGCACACCTATCAAGTAACCGGCAACATGAATGAAAATCAAGTAGCTATTGGTGAGACAACTTTTGGTGGTCGCAAAGAGCTTGAGTCACAAAAGGAGGCCATTGTTGATTACGGCAGTTTAATCTATATCGCGTTACAACGTTCTAAAAGTGCGCGGGAAGCTATAAACATCATGACCGATCTTGTTAAAAACTATGGATACGCTTCAAGTGGAGAATCCTTTTCCATTGCTGATCCGAACGAGGTATGGATCCTGGAGATGATCGGCAAGGGTGACGGTCAAAAAGGGGCAGTATGGGTTGCTATGCGAATTCCAGATGGCTATATCTCTGGTCATGCGAACCAAGCTCGGATTACTCGATTTCCATTAAACGACTCAAAAAATTGTCTTTATTCTACCGATGTGATCTCTTTTGCAAGAGAGAAAGGGCTGTTTGATGGAAAGAATAACGAATTTAGTTTTTCTGATACCTATGCTCCTGTAAACTTTGCTGGGGCACGATTTTGCGAGGCTCGCGTTTGGTCGGGATTCAATAAAGTGAACAAACAGATGTTTCAATATGAAGGCTATGCAATGGGCAAGGTTACCTATGACGAGAACAAAGTTGCAAACAATCGCATGCCACTTTGGATTAAGCCCGATTCGCTTTTAGCGGTAAAAGATGTCATCAACCTCATGCGCGACCATTACGAAGGAACGGCTCTTGACATGTCTAAAGATCCAGGTGCTGGTCCATACCGCTCTCCGTACCGCTGGCGCCCCATGGAATGGAGAGTTGATTCTGTTAAATATGTCCACGAACGTGCCGTTTCAACACAACAGACTGGTTTCTCATTCGTTGCTCAATGTCGGTCATTCCTTCCGAATCCAATCGGTGGAATCCTCTGGTTTGGCCTTGATGATACCTTTATGACTTGTTATATGCCGATTTATTGCTGTCTAAAGAAAGTTCCAGAATCACTAAAGGTTGGAAATGGCGATATGTTAACCTGGTCGGATCATTCTGCCTTTTGGACCTTTAATCAAGTTTCTAATCTATGTTATTCGCGCTATAGCGATATGGTTGTGGATCTTCAGAAAGTCCAATCACAACTTGAAAATAAGTTCCTAGCCTACACTCCCGTTATTGATCAAGCAGCATTAACGCTTTTGAATAATGGAAAAAAAGAGCTTGCCATCCAATTTTTATCTGAATTTTCAGAAAACCAAGTAGAGAATACCGTAATGAAATGGAGAGAATTAGGGCATTATCTTTTGATCAAATACAAAGATGGTAATGTGATGCAGGAGAAAAATGGACAATTCGAACGAAATGAATCAGGTAAACTTCCTGTAGGTCCAGCTCATCCAGCCTATCCAGACTGGTGGTATAGAAAGATTATCGAAAATAATAAAGCTCAATTCAAAGCCTTGTAATCTCTCTTAAACGACACATTTATTACCCGAGTGAAAAAACGACTACTTCTAGCACTATTTGTACTCTGCTTGTGCTATCCAATAGCCTATAGTAAAAGTAAAGAAAAGTCAATTCTCAAAGATGGTATCTCCCTATCTATTGCTGAAGGATGGAAAGTGATCAGCAATGATTCGATTGGCAACAATGCATACTATTTTTCAGCGGAGAGAGAGGGCAAAAAAGCCACTGGTTTGATCACCATTAC
This sequence comes from uncultured Bacteroidia bacterium, assembly GCA_903905505.1. GTDB lineage: Bacteria > Bacteroidota > Bacteroidia > Bacteroidales > Prolixibacteraceae > JAAFHB01. The sequence continues at coordinate 21,572 of CAIVGL010000124.1, forward strand.
ATGGATTAATAAAATAGAAGATCCAGAGAAAACGATTATTCTCATCCAAAAAACGATGAAAAGCGCAAATATTTATCGGAATCAAGGTATTGAATTTACGGCTATTGGGAATGAAAACTTCGAACTGTTTAAAACAAAAAATTGTCATTATTCAGCCATTGTAAAGGAGCAAAAAGTTGAAGGTTACATCTTTGTTTTCAATGCTTCAGGCAAGACCATCTCCTTGTTCTTTCAAACAGGTTTAGATGACAGAAAAATCAATTTCAAAGCGTTTGAACTCTTAAAGCAAACCTTCAATTGCAGAGAATAAAGCGCTGTAATTATTCATTCTTGTGATATCTATACTAAACGAAAAATATTTTATTCGATTTATCACGCTTCTCTAAGTAACATAATCTATATTTGTTAATTGTTTAATGAGCCTAGCTAAATCATGAAAATTGCAATCGTAGGTAGTGGATATGTAGGTCTGGTAACTGGAGCATGCTTTGCAGAAGTTGGCATTCATGTCACCTGTGTGGATAATGACACAACCAAGATTAGCAATCTAAAAAAGGGCATTATTCCAATTTACGAGCCTGGACTTGACGATATCATCAATCGGAATGTAAACAAAGGTCGTTTACAATTCACAACCAGTATCCAAGAGGCAATTAGTGACTGTGAGGTCTTATTTTTAGCCGTTGGAACACCTTCTGATAAAGATGGAAGCGCTGATCTAAAATATGTACTTCAAGTTGCTCGAGATTGCGGCAAATACATGACAGATTATGTGTTAATTGTCACCAAGAGTACGGTTCCAGTAGGCACTGCACAAAAAATAAAGAGAGCGATTCAAGCTGAGTTATCAGCCAGGTCATTAGATCTAACTTTTGATATTGCCTCTAATCCTGAATTTTTAAAAGAGGGTGCTGCCATTGATGATTTCATGAAGCCCGATCGTATTATCGTTGGATTAGAGTCGCCAAAGGCGGAAGAGATCATGAAAAGACTCTACAAACCATTTACATTAAATGGCCATCCAATAATATTCATGGATATCACCTCGGCAGAAATGACCAAATATGCTGCCAATGCGATGCTTGCAACCAAGATTAGTTTTATGAATGACATCGCTAACTTTTGCGAAATAGTTGGCGCTGATATCAATATGGTTCGTAAGGGGATCGGCTCAGATTCAAGAATTGGGAACAAATTCATCTATCCTGGCATTGGTTATGGTGGATCATGCTTTCCAAAAGATGTTAAAGCACTCATCAAGAGTGCCAAAGAGAACAAATACGATTTAAGACTTTTACAGGCTGTTGAAGCGGTGAATGAAGATCAAAAGTCCGTCTTATTTAACAAGCTATTTGATTATTTCAATCACGACATTAAGGGTAAAACAATCGCCATTTGGGGCTTATCCTTTAAACCGCACACCAGCGATATGCGAGAGGCACCCTCTTTAGTGATCATTCAAAAATTGCTAGCTCAAGGGGCCTCTGTTAAAGCGTATGATCCTGTTGCGATGGACGAGGCCAAATTTTATCTTGGTGAGACGATAACCTATTCAGACGATCCATATGAAGCACTAATTGGTGCCGACTGTCTACTTCTGGTAACAGAATGGCCTGAATTTAAAGTTCCTAATTTTGAACTTGTAAAATCTAGGTTAAGCACACCCCTAATTTTCGATGGTCGAAATATCTATGACTCACATGAGATTAAGCTCAAAGGGTTTGAATATTTTTGCATTGGCATTGATACCTTAAATCAAAACTAAGATGATTAGAAAAAAAGTATTAGTCACCGGAGGTGCAGGATTTGTGGGATCACATCTTTGCGATTACCTACTGAAGCAAGGAAATGAAGTGGTGTGCCTCGACAATTACTTCACGGGACAGAAGCAAAATATCATACATCTGATAAATAATCCATTCTTTGAACTCGTAAGGCACGATGTTACCATGCCTTTTTTCATTGAAGTGGATGAGATCTACAACCTCGCTTGTCCAGCCTCTCCTATCCATTACCAGTACAATGCCATTAAAACCATGAAGACTTCCGTTTTAGGGGCAATTAATATGCTAGGATTAGCCAAGCGAACCAAAGCCAAGATTCTTCAAGCATCCACAAGTGAAGTATATGGAGATCCTCAGGTGCATCCTCAGATAGAGAGTTATTGGGGTCATGTGAATCCAATTGGTGAACGGTCGTGTTACGATGAGGGCAAACGATCTGCCGAAACACTATTTGTGAATTATCACAAACAGAACAACGTTAAGATTAAGATCATCCGAATCTTTAATACCTATGGTCCTCGTATGCATCCGAATGACGGAAGAGTGGTTTCCAATTTTATTGTTCAAGCTTTACAAGGTCAGGATATCACCATTTACGGCGATGGTCAACAAACACGCAGCTTTCAATATATCGACGATCTAATTACCGGAATGACCAGTATGATGGCATCGGATGATTCGTTTACAGGTCCAGTTAACATTGGCAATCCAAATGAATTCACAATTTTGCAACTGGCCGAATTGGTGATCACATTAACCAATTCGAAATCTAAGATTGTACGGATGCCTTTACCTGCTGATGATCCAGCTCAGCGTCAACCTAACATTGACCTAGCGCGCAAGGAGTTAAACTGGGAACCTAAAGTACAACTTCAAGAAGGTTTGATCAAAACAATAGACTATTTCTCGTCCATTATCTGAGAAATCAGCATTAAAAACAGTTAAAGTGAAGATACTTGTTACCGGCTCTAAGGGGCAACTAGGAAATGAGATTCAGGCCCTTGCAAAAGATTATCCTGAGTTTGAGTTTCTATATACAGATATTGATGATCTTGATATTACAAACGCTAGACAAGTGAATGAATATTTCAAGTTGAATCGACCAGATGCTGTAATCAATTGTGCCGCCTATACTGCGGTTGACAAAGCGGAATCAGATGTTGAAATGGCCTATCGGATTAATCATCTGGCTGTTGAGAACCTTGCGAAATCAGCCTCAGCTGTCAATGCTCTAATCGTTCATATATCTACCGATTATGTCTTTGATGGCAACAACCATACCCCTTATATTGAGTCAGATTCTGCAAATCCACAATCGGTTTATGGGAAAAGCAAACTAGCTGGCGAGCAAGCAGTCAACGACTTCGCATTAAAGGGTGTTATTATACGTACCTCTTGGCTCTATTCAGCTTTTGGCGCAAATTTTATCAAAACCATTCTACGGGTTGGAAGTGAGAAGAAAGAGCTTAATGTAGTCTTTGATCAAATAGGAACTCCAACCTACGCCAAAGATTTAAGCAAAGCAATCTTAGATATCATTCCACGAGCAAGCAAGCAAAATGGAGTCGAGCTTTTTCATTATTCCAATGAAGGAGTTGCTAGCTGGTATGATTTTGCCAAATCAATTGACTCCATAGCTGAACTTGATTGCCAAATAAAGCCTATACTAAGCAAAGACTATCCAGTGAGTGCTCCTCGACCTAGCTTCAGTGTTTTATGCAAGTCTAAAATCAAAGAAACTTACGGAATATCAATTCCTTATTGGCTTGATAGTGTTAATGATTGCATGGAAAGACTCAAGTAATAATTCAAGCTTTAAAAGCTAAATTACTTGCTGTAAACGCGTATCACCTTACCTAATTCAAAGGAGAACGATGCCGTTAATTCATACGCATTTGCCATCGCATCAGAGAGCTCCATCGGTCTGTTTACAATGGAGAACATACCATCGAAGAGCATTGAAGCTTGATCATTAATTGATCCTCCTATAGCTAGAACTGGAACGCCAGCCTCTCTTGCCGCCAAAGCGATTGCAGCTGGCCCTTTACCACTAACTGTCTGCACATCTAATGAGCCTTCTCCTGTGATCACTAAATCGGCCATTTTAAGCTCGTCTAAGATCCCAAGCAGTTCAATAACCAGTGAGGCTCCATTAATCATACGAGCATTAAAATAAGCCATTAAAGGCAAGGCTATGCCACCTGCAGCACCGCCTCCAATAATCTCTCCGAGTGTAAGTCCAGATTGAGATTCGAGTATAGAGAGGAAATTGCTCAACCCTTTCTCTAAAGACTCAACCATTTGTGCATCTGCCCCTTTCTGCGGACCATATACCTGAGCCGCTCCATGCTGGCCCAGAAGCACATTGGTTACATCGGTAGCCACCACTATTTCGCATTCAGAAAAGCCTGTATTCACCTGTCTAGGTGATAGCTGAGACAATGAAACTAACCCATTTCCTCCCAGAGGAACCTCGTGACCAGCGCTATCGGTTGCCGAAAAGCCAAGTGCTATAAGCATTCCTAATCCACCATCGACTGTTGCACTTCCTCCAATACCCAAGATAATTTTTTTAGCACCATGTTTTAGCGCAGCATTGATCAACTCACCAGTTCCAAATGAAGATGCGATCATTGGATTTAATTCAGCGCTCGTTAACAAATCTATTCCAGATGCTTCAGCCATTTCGATGATTGCACACTTCGAATCAGCCAACCAACCAAAACGCGATTGTATTTTTCGATTCAGTGGATCACTTACTTCTACTGGAACGAATATTCCATCCAGAGCTTTTATCAGTAAGGCTGTGGTTCCGTCTCCCCCATCAGCTAATGGCCTTTTAATTACCTTTAGTGATTGATCTGCTTTTAACAATCCTTCCTCAATTGCATTGGCAAATTCGTCGGCCGAAAGCGAGCCTTTCATGGCATTAGGAGCAATTAGAATACGCATCAATTAAGGGTTTAAGTTAGGAGTCAGAACGAGTAACAGACTGAACGCCTTTAATATTTTTTAATTTCTGAATTAGAAAATCTAGGTGTTCTAGGTCATTCACATAGATCCGTAACGTACCATCAAACTCTTTATCTTCAGAATTTATGGCAATGGAACGCATCTGCACACCAATATCCTTGGCAATAATTCGAGAAATATCGGTCATAATATCGGCCCTATCAGAGCCAGAAATATGCAATGATGCCTGAAAGGAGCTTTTCTTACCTGTATTTCTCCATTTGGCATTAATCATTCGATAGGGAAACCGATCTAACATATGCTTTGCATTTGGACACGAAACACGATGAATTTTGATTCCCTCTAAAATGGTCACAAAACCAAATATTGGATCACCCAATATCGGATTACAGCACACCGCAAGTTTATAGATTACATTCTTAAGATCATTGTCAATCACTAAAAAATCATCATTATTATCAAATGACAGCTCTTTAATTTCGTGAGGCGCCAGGATCTCCTGTAATTTCTCATGCTGTGAATCGTCATTTTTCCCAGCAATTACCTCTTTTATCTCTAAGGTATCAATCTTTCCAGTAGAGATGTTATAATACAAATCAACCGCAAGTTTAAGCTTATAGTGTTTTAAAATATCCCGAATGACGGTGTCATTGAGATCGATTTTCCAGTTTTTAAACTTCCGCTGAAGGATCTCCTTCCCATTTTCAGCCTCTTTCTTGTGATCTTCATTCAAACTTGCCTTTATGCGACCTTTTGCTTTTGATGTAACCACAAAATCAAGCCAATCAAGCTTTGGCATTTGATTATTGGAAGTCTCAACACTAATCTGATCGCCATTCTTAAGAATGTATTTAAGGGTGACTAATTTGCCATTGACCTTACCACCAACACATTTATCTCCAACTTTAGAATGGATCTCATAGGCAAAGTCAAGCAATGTCGCTCCTGATCTTAGCTTAAGCAAATCACCTTTAGGGGTAAAAACAAAGATCTCATCTTCGTAGATATTAACTTTAAAATCATCGATAAAATCAACTGGGTTTAGCTGTGGATTTTCTAATATCTCTCGGACGTTTTTGAGCCACTTATCGATCTCTTCTCCCCCTTTCCCACCTTTATAACGCCAATGCGCAGCCAATCCATTCTCGGCAATATCATCCATTCGCTCGGTACGAATCTGCACTTCAACCCATCGCTTATCTGGGCCTAACACGGTGGTATGCAACGACTCGTAACCATTTGATTTTGGATAGGTAATCCAATCTCGCAAACGATCAGGATTCGAAAGGTATTCTTCTGTAACAACTGAAAATGCTTGCCAGCAAGCCGCTTTTTCTTGCTCAGGTTCTGTTGTAAGAATGATGCGAACCGCAAAAAGATCATAAACCTCATGAAAATCGACCTTTTGCTTTTGCATTTTATTCCAAATCGAATAAATCGATTTTGTTCTAGCTTTCATCTCAAAATTAAAACCTCTTGACTGAAGCTTTTTTTCAATTGGCTTGACAAAAGCGGATACAAAAGTTGCTCGCTCAACTGCCGTTTCCTTTAATTTTTCTGCGATTAAATTGTAGTCACTGGGGTGAAGATGTTTAAGGGCTAAATCCAACAACTCCGTATTGATTTTATATAGACCTAATCGATGAGCTAATGGGGCATATAAATGCCACGTATCGACAGCTAAACGTTCTTTGATTGAGTCAGGCTGAGAATCTAAAGTTCTCATATCTTGCAGCTGATCAGCAATTTTTAATAAGATAACCTTAACGTCACCAGACAAGGCCAATAATAGCCGTCTGAAATTTTCACTTTGAAAGGCAATATTACCGGTGTTTAACGCATTAATCTTGATCATTCCTTCAAGAATTACCGATACATTGGGCCCAAATTTTCGCTTTACCGCATCGAATGAAAATTCGATGCCATCAACGCCATATAAATGATGAAGCAAGGCTGCAATAAGTGAATCGGTAGACAAGCCTAATTCCAGAACAGCAATTTTAGCGACATCAATGGAGTGATTTAAAACAAACTCCCCTTTATTCCAGACCAAATTTCCTAAATGCTGAGCGACATAATTAAAGGCCTGATCCACGAGCGGGAAATCGCCTTCGGGCAGACTTTTCTTACATTGAAAGATCAATGCTTGATAAGAATTTAATATTTTTTCATTTAGCGCTGAATCCATTGTGTATTTATTTAACGCGTCAATTTAAAAGCTTATGGTTTTAGAACTAGCTAATCTTTTGGAATACCAACAGACCAATGTTCACGAACATGCCAAAACTTTGATTCAGAACGGGCATTTAAAAGATATTTTTCAATCTTGGCTACTATTTCTGGATTGGAGCTAGCCAAATTATGATCTTCATGAATATCATTACTTAAATCATAAAGCTCAAGAGGCTCGGCTGTTCCAAACCGTATACCTTTCCATTTGCCCATACGAACGGCTTGCTTGGACCCTTTTTCATGAAATTCCCAATATAAAAACTCATGCTTCTTCTGCACCCCTTTACCTATTAATTCGGGCACAAAAGATATTCCATCTATAGGTTCTTTAACCTTTATACCAGCTAATTCAGCTGCTGAAGGATAGAAATCCCAAAAAGCAAAAGGTTTATCGGAGACTTTACCAACTGGCGTATGGCCTTTCCAAGAGGCAATAAATGGAATTCGAATTCCACCTTCATACAACGACCGTTTGTGCCCTTTTAAGGGCCCAGCGCTATTGAAAAAATCAGGTGTGGCTCCACCTTCTACATGAGGACCATTATCAGAGGTGAAAATTATTAACGTATTTTCATAAAGCCCAAGCTTTTTTAATTTAGCCACAAGTTCCCCAACATATAGATCAAGTCGACTTACCATAGCTGCGAATACGGCTCTAGGCTTCATTTGAGATCCATAATCGCCTTTTCGAAACTTCACACCTGAATCGGTCCCTTTATAAGGAACCTCAATAAATTGACCATCATATTTCTCAAACAGGCTATCGGCTGGAACACTTAACTCAGCGTGAGGAATGGTATAGGGACAAAACAAGAAAAATGGTTCAGATTTATGTTGCTCAATAAATTGAAGTGCCATCCGATGATATTCATCAGGGGCATATTGCCCTGTTCCACCGTTGTTATTCCCTTGCAGATAGATTTTCTCGCTATTATGCCATAGGTATTCGGGGTAGTAATTGTGTGCTAAACTCTGACTATTAAAGCCAAAAAACTCATCAAAGCCCTGTTTTTCTGGAACACCTGTCGATCCAGGTCCTCCTAATCCCCATTTACCAAATGCACCAGTGGCATAGTGTGATTCATGTAAAAGCTTAGAAACAGTTGATAATCCAGCAGGTAAAGGCTCTTCCCCCTCAGGTGCCATCCCTTTATTACCCCGTATATAAGTATGACCTGTATGTAAACCCGTCATTAGAGTTGATCGTGATGGTGCGCATACCGTTGAGCCAGAGTAAAAATTAGTAAACCGAATACCCGATGCAGCTAACGCATCAATATTGGGAGTTTTAAATTTCTTCTGTCCATAGCAGCTAAGGTCACCATAACCTAAATCATCGGCAAGAATAAAAACAATATTAGGTTTTGATGCTGCATGATTTATCAATTTACCAGAGGCGTGCAAATCAAAGCACAGTACTGATAACGAACATATTCCGGCAGTCCAAACTAAATTCAAGGCTTTCATAAGCAAAAATTATCAATCTGAATGTTCAATTAGAGTGCTAATTCAAAAGGGATAAAATAGGTAGGTTGGTGAAAATCTGGCTTTTCGGTACCAATAGCCGATAAGCTGATATAATGCGGTACTAAGGTCCTATCCCCACACTTATAAAAATTAGCGTAAAAGGCATCACCTGCTTTAAGACCAATAATCGAAAGTGGAATGACAACCATTAACGACCAGCTAGATAAAACTTGTTCTGAAGGTAATGTATCTTCAGTATAAGATGGAAATCGGAGTATCTGCTCCAAGCTATTCTTATCTAAGCTTTTGCGATTATTCCGATCGAGTCCAAAAGCAGAAAGGCAATATCCTAGGGCATTAAATTCAAAATTATGATAACCGTCACCCTCTTTTACAAAAAATTCAACGCATGAATCTTGCCAAACAGGATCTTGATCTTTCCGATAGATCGAACGAATATGCTCATTACTAACGGCATAATAAAGGAATAGAGATTGTCCATTGTGTCCAAGACTCAACTGGACATCAATTAAATGGGAAAACTCTTTCCAATTTATCTGGTTGATGATTTTCTTAGATCCAGAAGTTATGAGCTTAGCAATTGATTTTTGAGGATCTTCAAAGCTTAAGGCTTTAAGAAGAGGAATTTTTGTTGAGTCCATGTTGATGTTATTTTTGTTGCAAAATAGCTGAATTTACTCAAAATACGTGTATCTTTTCCGTATAAAATAACAGACGCATAGCTCTGTTTAACATCTTAGATAAAACAACAAGTACACGAAGTAAAGTTCACTACAGAATGTATACATTTGCTTTGAATTATAAAAATAAGCAATTCGAACTTTCAAACAGGTTATGAAGGAGAAAATAATATTCTTAGTCAATCCAAATTCAGGGACAAAAAAGAAGAAAAAAATACCCAAATTAATTAATGCCTTGATTGATCAATCTATTTTTGATTTTGAGGTCAGACACACCTTATTTAAAGGTGAAGCTACTCAGATTGTGACAGAAAAGCTTGCTGAAGGGTACCGTTATTTTGTTGCGGTTGGGGGAGATGGAACGATTAACGAAACAGCAAAAGCACTAATAAATACAGATGCTATATTAGCAATTATTCCTGTCGGCTCAGGAAATGGACTGGCTAGACATCTTAATATCCCCTTGAAATCTAGCAAAGCTATTAAATTGATCAACAAGTTAAAAGTTTCAACTATTGACTATGGAACGATTAACAACACCCCTTTCTTCTGCACTTGCGGAGTCGGCTTTGACGCCCTTATTGGCGCACGGTTTGATCAAAGTAAGAAAAGAGGGTTAATAAGCTACGTAAGAATTGCCATTTCAGAGTTCTTTCGATTTAAACCAGAAAAGTTCACCCTTTCCAACGACGAAGGTGAAGCAATCCAATACCCAGCTTTTCTAATTACCGTGGCAAACGCCTCTCAATATGGGAATAATGCGTTTATAGCCCCTATGGCCAAAGTCAGAGATGGCCTTTTAGACACCTGCATTCTAGCTCCTTTCAATCTGTTCTGGGTACCTCAAATAGCGTGGCAATTATTCTCAGGGAAGCTTTATCAAAATCGATATGCGACCTACCTTCAAGGGAGTTCAATAAAGATCACAAGAGCCTCTGAAGGTCTTGTTCACCTAGATGGAGAGACGTATACCATGGGAAAGGAGTTGCAGATCTCGATCAGACCAAAAGGTCTAAACGTATTAGTATCATAGCGATAACAACCAATAAAGCGAAGGTCGATGATACTTTAACATTGTTTTAATCTAAAATCAAGAAACTAACGGACAATCTATTACCACTAATTCTCTAGAATAATCACTATGGGATTCAGTTTTCAAGACCAAAATTTGTAACTTTACTCATGTAAAAAAACTTTTGTAGTAAAGTTGAAAATCGATACAGGTTACCTAATTATTTTCCTTTCGGAATTAAGAATGGTCAGACCTACTAAGTTTTAATGAATATACAACATAATTACCGTTGAAGAAACTTAAGCTATTTAGTGCCTTTTTATTAATCTCAATTCTACTGGCTGTAGGGTGTATTCTATACATCAATAAACATGTTGCTAACTATTCAGATCCATATACTTACAGTTCAATAGATTCAATACCCCACAACCATTGCGCCTTAGTATTAGGGACTAGCAAATACCTCTCCAATGGCCGACGTAATCTATTCTATACCAATCGAATAAATGCCACAGTTCAGCTTTATTTTTGTAGCAAAATAGATTATATCATCGTTAGTGGAGATAATCGAAATCGTAATTACAACGAGCCCATTACAATGTTTAATGATTTGGTTGCCGCAGGAATTCCCGGAAGGAAAATCATACTGGATTACGCTGGATTCCGAACTCTGGACTCGGTAGTGCGGTGCAAAGAGGTTTTTGGCCAAGATAAATTCACTATCGTCTCTCAACAATTTCATAACCAAAGAGCCTTATATATCGCTCGCAAAAAAGACATTGAGGCCATAGCCTTCAATGCAGAGAGTGATAAGGAACCATTAGATTACAAAGTCCACCTAAGAGAAATTGCAGCTCGTACACTTATGTTGTATGATATGATTACGGCAAAGCAGCCACATTTTCTGGGAGAGAAAGTTTTTATACCTACCGAATAAGTATTTAGATCAAAGAAGTTTCAATATTATTCTCCTGGATCTTTACGCAATGATTTAAGATTTGATTGAACTCTTTTTGATTCAAGTCTTCGCTCAATTGATGACCGACTAGGCTTTGTGGAGAATCGTTTCTTGGGCTTTACAAGGGCCTTTTCCAAGATTGAAAATAGCTTAGCTGTTACCTTCTGTTTATTCCTAAGCTGAGAGCGATCGGTCTGTTCTACCAAGATCAACTCACCTGTTTTATTAATCTTATTTTTTAATTTCAAAAGCAGAATAAGCCTCTCTTCCTCACTAAGAGCGAATGAAGTCATGACATTAAAGCGAAGCTCTACCTTTGAGTTAACCTTATTAACATTCTGACCTCCAGGACCACTGCTCCTAACCGACTGATAAACAAGTTCCTCTACAAGATCAATTCTATTCATAATTCAATCAAACATTTGTTTCCTATAAAATTACTAAAAGATATAACTAAGTAATCGGAAAGATATAATTTACTCTTTTAAATTCTGAATTTCTCCTTTCAACCCCTCTAAATCTCCTCATAGGGGAGACTTTTGGTGAGCAATCTGAACCTTACTCCCCTCCATTGTCCATCCGTCGGGTGACGGACGGACGGACAAAGGAGGAAACAAATAATTGCGAAATTATATTGTTCTTAATTACTTTTACAGGTCAGCAACTGAATATTTGAAACAATTCAATTGATACATTGTTATAAAATAGATATGTTTGATATGTCTAAGACTAGAAAATTTAACTTGCGCAGAGATTGACTTTAAGAAGAATGTATGGAGATCATAATTGAAAAAGGTTGGAAAAAGGAGCTAAATCAAGAGTTTTATGATCCCTATTTTATTAATCTAATTGATTATTTAAAATTGGAATATATCAGCCAGGAGATATATCCACCCTTGAACTTGGTATTCGATGCATTTAATAAATGTCCATTCAACGAAACCAAAATAGTCATCTTGGGCCAAGACCCATATCACGAAGTAAATCAAGCACATGGACTTTGCTTTTCAGTTCCAGATGGCGTAGCGATACCCCCTTCATTAAGAAATATTTTCAAGGAGCTTCAAAATGATCTTGGACTTCCGATGCCCAAATCAGGTAACTTAGTTCGATGGGCAGAACAAGGAGTATTACTACTGAATGCCACCTTGACTGTTCGGGCCAAAGAGGCAGGATCACATCAAAACAAAGGTTGGGAAACCTTTACAGATAAAGTCATTGAAACACTTAGCAAACAACAGAACAATCTAGTTTTTGTGTTGTGGGGAGCCTATGCACAGAAGAAGCAAGTACTTATTGATGCGAAAAAGCATCTTATTCTAACTTCAGTGCATCCATCGCCCTTATCCGCACATCGTGGATTTTTTAACAACCACCATTTTAGCACCATCAACAACTATTTAGTTGCGCATCAGAAGTCAGCCATAGAGTGGTAGCGAAGTTTAAAACGCAGAGTTATTTTCTTCTAAATATTTCTCTGCCTCAAGTAGCTGATCAGGTTTTCCAAGATCCATCCATAAGCTAGACTCATCGTGAAAGCCACAAATCGACCGTTCGCTAGCTAATCGCAAATAAAGTGGTATCAATGGAAAACTTCCCTTTTCTTGTATTAGTCCAAAGATTTTGGGCTCTATAAGTTGAATACCACTAAATGCATAAAGGTTCGCTTCTTTGGTATTCCGGGATATTATTTGCTCATTCGTTTTGATATTACGCCATCCTGAAAGTTGCATCTGTGAATCAAATATCAAATAACGGGATGTCACTCGTTCACGCACTGCAAGTGTAGCTAAGGCTCCATTCTGCTTATGAACTTGAAGCAACTGATCTAGGTCTATGGTACTCAGCACATCAACGTTGTAGACTAAAAATGGCTCCTCCCCTTCTAAAAACCAAGAAGCTTTTAATATTCCTCCACCTGTATCTAAAAGTTGCTCTCTTTCATCAGAGATAGCGATATTAAGACCGAAATTATCATGTGATTTTAAAAAATCAATGATCTGGTCACCAAAGTGGTGAACATTGACAATTAAGTCCTTATAACCCGCATGACTCACCTTTTCGATCGCATACTGAAGCAATGTCTTACCTGCAATTTCGCACAAAGCCTTTGGTTTATTTTGAGTCAATGGAAAAAGTCGAGTACCTAAGCCAGCGGCAAAAATCAGTGCTTTCATGGTCAATAATTAGTTAGGCGAGATTCGAATTGATTTTTAAATCCTAGATTTATTTTTTATCCTGTTCGCGGTGGTGCACAACGACCTGAATTGGAAATTTTGTTTGCAGAAATTCGCTCATTCGTTCAGCCGCATAAACAGATCGGTGTTGCCCACCAGTGCATCCGAAGCTTACCGATAGATGGGTAAAACCACGCTCAATATATTTTTGTACCGTTCGCTCCACGGTAGCATAGATGGGCTCTAAAAATTCGCTCATATCAGATTCAGCTTGGAAGAATTCAATTACAGCCTGGTCTTTACCGGTTAAAAGTTTGTACTGTTCGTATCTACCGGGATTGTGAATCGAGCGACAATCAAAAACAAATCCACCACCATTTCCAGAATTATCAACTGGATAACCATTCTTATATGAAAAGCTAGTCACCTCAACGGTTAGATCAACAGGGATTGGAGCAATATCTTTTAGCATTTGCGTTTCAGGCAAGGAGGCTAAGACCTTTAAAAGTTCATTTAACTCTATAGGCAATTGAACTTTAGACAAAATAATGGTAAGATTCTTAAGCGCGTAAGGGATACTTTTTAAGAAATGCTCCTTTTTTTCATAAAATCCGCGGAACCCATAGGCACCCATAGCTTGCATGATCCGAATAAGCACATAACCATAGAAAAATTGACGAAAATCTTCGCGATTTACAGGATGAATCTTTTCCAGTTCGTTGAGGTAATGATCGATGAGTTGTTCTCGAACGATTTCTGGAATATCCGCTTTTGCATCGTAGAGTAACGAAGCTAAATCATATTGCAAAGCCCCTTGCCTACCCCCTTGATAATCAATAAACCAAGGCTCCTGATCGACCAACATGATATTGCGACTTTGAAAGTCACGAAACATAAAGAATTGATTTTCTGCCTGAAGCAGATAATCGGTAAACGAGATAAAATCGTCTTCCAGCAATTGTTCGTTAAAAGATATCTTGGCTAGTTTAAGGAAATAATACTTAAAATAATTCAAGTCCCACATCATCGACTGACGGTCAAAAGCTTTTCGAGGATAGCAGAAATCATAATTAAGATCCTGTCCAGCAATCACCTGCAGCTTAGGAAGCTCCTGGACGATCTTTTTATAGACCTCAACAATTTTATCACAGAACCCCTCTTTTTCGCGAAGTTCAGTTAGAAAACTATACAGAGTAGTGGTTCCCAGGTCTTCCTGAAGGTAGATGCATTGATCTACGTCATAGGCATAGATCTCTGGAACATTTATCCCTTTGATTTTAAAATGTCTTGAGAACTCCACAAAGGCATTATTCTCTTTGACATCCTCATTCCAGGTACCTATGGCGACATAATTTTTACTTGTAAGTCGAATGTATTCACGATAAGAGCCCGACATGGGCAAGATCTCTATTGAAATAGGTGACTCCTTAAAATAAGTCTCAAAAAGAGTGATTAACGATTGTTGAATTTTCTGTTTCAAGTTGGGTTGTATTTAGAAGTGACTATCCTCATTGACGATCAAAGGTAAAAAATCTCTGGAAATGGGTTTGTAATCGAGCAGGGAAAAATAAGCATAAAAAAAGCTGATCCATTAAAGGAACAGCTTTTTTTTATGTAAATGGTGTAGTATATGATTAATACGCTACTTATTCAGCAACAACTTCGAATTCGAGCTCAACAATAACTTCACGGTGTAATTTTACACGAGCAGCATGTTTGCCAATCTCTTTAATCGCATCTTCTTTAATGATAATTTGTTTACGATCTAAATCGAAACCTTTTTCTTTTAAAGCTTCAGCCAATTGAATATTGTTAACCGAACCAAATATTTTTCCAGTTGAACTTGTTTTAGCACCAATAGAGATAGTGATAGCTTTAAGCTTTTCAGCTAAAACCAGCGCTTCATCTTTCAGTTTGGCCTCTTTGTGGGCCCGTTGTTTTTGATTCTCCGCTAATACCTTTTTCGCAGAAGAGGTGGCTAAAACAGCCAATTTCTGTGGAATAAGGAAATTGCGTGCGTAACCGTCTTTCACATTAACGCTATCGTCTTTGCTACCCAGATTTTGTACGTCTTGAAGAAGAATGATATCCATTTTTGTATCTCCTATTATTATTTCATCAAATCTGTTACATAAGGCAGCAACGCAATCATTCTAGCGCGTTTTACAGCCTGTGATACTTTACGTTGATACTTCAATGAAGTACCTGTAAGGCGGCGTGGCAAGATTTTCCCTTGCTCGTTTAGGAATTTTTTCAAAAATTCAGGGTCTTTATAATCCACATAACGGATACCTGATTTTTTAAAACGACAATACTTTTTCTTTTTTACCTCAACCGATGGCGGAGTAAGGTATCTAATTTCGCTTGAATTCGTGGCCATGACTTAGTTCTCCTTTTGAGTTTTAGCATTTACCTTCTTTTGTCTCTTTGCGCTGTACTCAGCGGCGTATTTATCCAATTTCAATGTTATGAAACGGATGATACGTTCGTCACGGCGAAACTCTATTTCAAGTTTACCGATGAATGCAGAATCAGCCTTGAATTCGAGCAGATGATAAAATCCTGTCGATTTCTTTTGAATGGGGTAGGCTAATTTCTTTAGACCCCAATGTTCTTCATGGATAAGTTCGCTACCACTAGCAGTGATCAGATCCTTGAACTTTCCTACCGCTTCCTTTATCTGAGCCTCAGATAAAACGGGAGTAGCAATGAAAACGGTTTCGTACTGGTTCAACATACTGTTAAAGTTTTACATTAAACATTAATCAATTATTATAAGTGGCGCAAAAGTAGAAATATTTTCAATGAATACCAACACTTTCAATAGAAAACGATGCATTATTTCTAAATTGCTAATTAGCTAATTCATAGCGACTAGGTGCATTAATCCATATAATTAATAGAACTAAAGTCACCTGAATTCAAAATCACGCATAAAAAAGCGCTGAAACATCCACAAATTCAGCTGCCCTATTCATCCTGTAGATCCTTGACGCACAACTCATTTAAAATCCAAAAGAGCCATCCAGGAAGGACAGCTCTTTTGTTTGGGTTTAGTTTAGAAAATTAGAGTCTTAGTAAAAGAACAATAATCACTTTTTTCATTTAAGCATCGGCTAAAGTAAAAGATTTTCTTAAAAAATGTTAATCCTATCTTTTTTTTCACCTCTAAATCAGTCTGAATTATTACAACACACAGACCAAACAATTAATTAACAGTTATTTAATGTCTAAATTTTAAAAACATGTTTAACAGCATGTTTTTAAAATCAAATCCTCCACACCTAATTATTCATAATATATAACACAAACCATTCGACTAACCAATTTATGGTCTTTAATTTCGTTACATTTGCAATTCAATTGCCACTTTAGCTCAGTTGGTAGAGCAGCTCATTCGTAATGAGCAGGTCGTGGGTTCAAGTCCCATTAGTGGCTCTATTGATCCAAATTGCATCCCTACACCAAATACCTTTAACACTAACCCATGATTGGATTTTAATCGTTAAGTTAAAATCCAACCAAATAACGATCAAAATAAAAATCGCGATTGATTAAACGTATTGCGGTAAAACCATTCCTATGATGGTTTCCATTTTAAAAATTAAGTTAAATTTGGAAACGTTTTTGATAAAGTAAAATCATTTAATAATGAGTCAATTATATTCCTTCATCCTACTGATCCTAACGGTTTTGATTACCGCTTGTAATGCGCCTAAAAAAGAGTCGGCAATCGTCGCAAAACCTGCTGTTTTTGTAGATATTACGCTTGCCCAACTGCAAGATTTTACAAGTAGTCTAGAAGTTAATGGAGCCGTTCTATCGAATGAGCTGATTGAACTACACCCGGAAGTAAGTGGTAGACTAACCCTTTTAAATATTCCAGATGGAGGCATTGTAAAAAAGGGAACGATTCTAGCAAAGATCAACGATGCAGATCTTCAAGCCCAAATGACTCAATACAAATCGCAACTTGAACTTGCCATCAAGACAGAAAAACGATTAAGCGATCTATTACGTATAAATGGTGTGAATCAGGCTGATTATGATTTGGCATTAAATCAACTTAATGTCATAAAAGCAAATATTGCCTTTACTGAAGCACAAATTGATAAGACTATAATCAGAGCACCTTTTGCTGGAGAGTTGGGATTACGTATGGTAAGTCCAGGAGCCTATGTAACACCGCAGACATTAATCGGCACTTTAGGACAAAATGACAAGGTAAAAATTGACTTTGCAGTCCCTGAGTCTTACTTTGGTTTAATTCAAAAAGGAAATATTATTAAAGTAAAAGGAAATGGAGCGAAGGACACTTTAACAGCTACCATCTCAGCAATCGATCCTCAGGTAAACACGGTATCTCGCAACATCAAGGTAAGAGCATTATTGGGTACAGGTAAGTTATCTCCTGGTTCATTTGTAAAAGTGATTCTAGAAAATTCAAGAAAGACGATTATCGTGCCAAGCAACTCGATTATCTCAGAGGGTTATATCAGTCAAGTTGTAGTTGTTAAGAGAGGTAAAACTGTTTTCAAAACAGTAGAAACTAATTTGCGTAATGCGAACAGCATTGAAATAACAAAAGGATTAGAACTTGGCGATTCAGTTGTGGTGAGTGGAATGCTTTATGTGCGACCGAATACTAAAGTTAAGGTTCAACATGTAAAGACCTTAGCTGAGCTTAATTAAAAATGAATCTCCTACAAAAATCATTAACTAAGGTTTAGCGCATGAATATTTCAGAACTATCACTAAGAAGACCAGTGCTTGCAACTGTTATGAGTCTGGGACTCATACTTTTTGGAGTTATTGGGTTTAACTTCTTAGGAATACGTGATTATCCAGCTATTGACCCCCCAGTAATCACAGTCAAAACACCTTATGCTGGAGCGAATTCTGATATTATTGAAAGTCAGATTACCGAACCGCTGGAAAAATCTATCAATGGCATCCCCGGCATCCGCACGATAACCTCTTCGAGCACCATAGGAAATAGCACGATCAATGTTGAATTTAACTTAAATACCAATCTTGAGACTGCTGCAAATGATGTTAGAGACAAAGTAAGTCAGGCTATTCGAGACTTACCAAGCGACATTGACGCCCCACCAGTTGTAACAAAAGCAGATGCCAATAGCGAATTTATTATTCTAATGGCGCTTCAAAGCAAATCAAAAGGGCTATTGGAGCTTAGTGATTATGCTGAAAATGTTTTGCAGAATAAGTTTCAGACTATTCCTGAAGTTAGTGGAGTTAATATTATTGGCGAAAAAAGACAGGCTATGCGGCTCTGGATTGATCCAAACAAGCTCAACGCCTATAATGTGACGTTTTCAGATATTGAGTCTATCTTAAAGAAAGAAAATATTGAAGCTCCATCCGGCAAAATATATGGCAATAAAACAGAGTTAACTATTAGAGCCTTAGGAAGGCTTAAGTCTGAGGAAGACTTTAGAAACCTGATTTTACGAGAAGACAACAACGGAATCATCCGATTAGGCGATGTTTCTACTGTTGAGCTTGGTCCAGAGCATTATGAGCAAAGCTGGAAGCTCAATGGAGTAAATGCAGTAGGCTTATCCATTACGCCTCAACCTGGAGCCAATTACATTAATATCTCAGATGAGTTTAATCGACGGCTTGATGAGATCAAGAGGTCGCAAAAAAACGACATTGAATTTACGACCCTAATTGACAACACCATTAATGTTCGGAAGTCGCTTACTGAAGTTAAGCATACCTTATTAATTGCATTCTTACTAGTTATCATAGTAATCTTTGCCTTCTTCCGAAATTGGCTGATCGCATTACGACCGCTTATTGACATCCCGATATCCTTAATTGCAACTTTTTTTGTAATGTATCTGGCCGGGTATTCGATTAATATCTTATCGCTACTTGGGATCATACTAGCTACAGGACTGGTGGTCGATGATGGAATTGTAGTAACGGAAAATATATTTAGGAAGTTTGAAAATGGGATGCCTATTCGCAAAGCGGCATTAGAAGGAAGTATTGAGATTTTCTTTGCTGTAATTTCTACATCTCTAACCTTAGCCATTGTATTCTTGCCCATATTGTTCTTGCAAGGTTTTATCGGAAGTTTATTTCGTGAATTTGCAGTTGTGGTGGCCAGTGCCGTATTGATTTCGGCTTTTGTCTCTTTAACCATAACTCCAGTATTAAATGTTTATTTAAATAAGCCAAATGCTCAGCATGGCTGGTTCTATCAAAAGACAGAACCTTTCTTTACCGGAATGGAAAATGGTTATAAACGAACCTTAAAGGCTTTTATTGGGATTAGAAAAACAGCTTGGATTATTGTTATAGCTTGCCTTCTAATCTCCTATTTTATTGGTAGAACCTTACAAAGTGAGCTTGCTCCGCTTGAGGACAAAGGGATGATTCGTTTTCAAATCAGTGGCATCGAAGGAACGAGTTATAAAAATATGTCGAAGGCTGGAAATGAATTCTCAAATTTCTTGATCGATTCATTCCCAGAAAGGACATTTTCATTTCTTGCCATTCCAGGTTTTAGCAGTCCAGGGGTAAACGCGGGTACTGGCCGACTCGCCTTAGTGCCCGCATCAATGCGTGAGCGAACCCAAAATGACGTTGTGAAAGATGTCACCCAAAAAATTACACAGTTTAAAGATCTTCGAATCTTCCCTGTTGTAGAACAAACTATATCTGTTGGTTTAAGTTCCAAAGGAGCTCTACCAGTTCAATTTGTCATTCAGAATTTAGACTTTGATAAACTTAAGGCGATCATCCCTCAATTTCTTGATGCGGCGAGAAATGATAAAACCTTTCAAAATGTCGACGTCAATCTTAAGTTTATTAAACCCGAGGTTGATATATTAATAGATCGAATAAAAGCTAGAAACCTGGGGCTTACGGTTACTGATATCTCGGCTGTGCTTCAAAGTGCCTTTAGCGGTCGAAGATTAGCCTATTTCATTATGAATGGAAGGCAATATGATGTCATCAGTCAAGTTGGAATACAAGACAGATTAGAGCCAACGGATATCACCAAACTTTATGTGAGGAATAACCTGGGGAATAACATTGCTCTATCCGAAGTCCTCGAGATGAAGATGAATGCCAATCCTCCTACGCTGTATCATTTTAATCGCTACAAATCTGCCACTATTTCAGCATCCTTAGCTGACGGCAAAACAATTGGAGATGGGGTAAATGCCATGCAAGCGATCAAGGCAAAATTATTGGATGATAGTTTCCAAACTTCGTTAAGTGGTCCATCGCGTGACTTTGCAGAGAGCTCCTCGAATGTTGGCTATGCATTCATCTTAGCATTACTACTTATCTATCTTGTCTTAGCGGCTCAATTTGAAAACTTTAGAGATCCGTTTATCATTATGATCACAGTGCCATTAGCAATTGCTGGAGCCATATTATGCCTGTGGATATTCAATCAAACGCTAAATATTTTTGCCGAAATTGGGATGATCACACTCATTGGATTAGTAACCAAAAACGGCATATTAATCGTTGAATTTGCCAATAAAAAGAGAGCACTTGGCTTATCTAAATTGGAGGCCGTGGTAGAAGCCTCAACTTTGCGACTCCGTCCAATCTTAATGACTAGTCTTGCAACATCACTCGGAGCATTGCCCATTGCATTAAGTTTAGGAGGTGCGGCATCTAGTAGGGCTGCCCTAGGAATTGTAATAGTCGGAGGTATTATATTCTCTCTGGTTCTAACGCTATTTGTCATTCCAGCGATTTACACCTATGTCTCAGGTCATCATGCTACTCAAGACGAAATTGACAATCAATTTAATTGATAAACAATGAAACTGTGCACCACCCTTATTGCTTTTATCCTTCCGTTTTTCGCTTTAGCGCAAAATCCGATCACCTTAAAAAGCGCCATTGATTCAACGCTAAAGAATAATTTTGACATTCAAATTGCAAGTAATAATGTTGAAATAAGCAAGCTAAATAACAATGCAGGAATGGCTGGAGGTTTGCCAGCAGTAAATATAAGTATAGTCGACAATCAGACTTCATCGGATGTGTTACAGAAGTTAAATAGTGGTGCTGAGATCAAGAAAAGTGCTGCAAATGGAAATTCTTTAACTTCAAATATAACTGCCGGTATATTATTGTTTAATGGCTCAAGAGTTATTGCAACCAGACAAAGGCTTCAAAGCCTCCAAAAGCAAAGTGAATTGCAGCTTAATCTTCAAATCCAAAATAGTATTGCAGGTGTAATGGCAAAATATTTTGATATTGTCAGGCAATCGGAATACTTAAAAATCATCGAACGTTCAAAAGATGTTTCTCAGACCAAACTTGACATCATAACAGATCGCAAGAAAGTTGGAATGGCCAATGATGCCGATTATTTGCAAGCCTTGATCGATTTAAATACGATAATTCAGAGTCTTAAATCCCAGCAATTAATTGTTGATCAGACAAAGACCGAGCTCCTTCAGCTAATGAGCATGAAGAAATTCTATACTTTTCAATTAAAGGATTCCATAGTCGTGGATAAATCGATTGAATTGGAGTCAATCCTATCCTATCTGCAGAAAAATCCTCAATACCTTTCCACTGAGCAACAGATTAAGATCAACGAGCAGGTCGTAAAAGAAGTATCCTCCTTGCGTTATCCCTCCTTACGGGTTAATACTGGATTAAATTTTAATAGGAATCAAAGTTCCGCAGGACTAACCCTAATGAATCAAACTATTGGCCCATACGCAGGTATATCGTTGCAAGTTCCTATCTACAATGGCAATACGTATAAAACACAGAAAAAAACGGCTCAAGTCAATGTTGACAATGCTAAAATTCAACTCGAGAGTTTGTTAACAGCTCTTACTGCCGATGCATTAAAAACGTTTAATGCCTATCAGACCTCTATCGAGCAGATCAGCTCTCAACAAAATTCAGTGGATTTATCGGCTAAGTTAATTCAAGTTGTCCTACTACGATTTAAAGTCAATCAAGCTACAATCCTAGATGTAAAGGCCGCTCAAGCCAGTTTTGAAAATTCAGGATATCAACTTGTTAATCTCTCATACGCCGCAAAAATTGCAGAAATCGAGTTAAAGCGACTAAAGTATCAATTAGCCAATTAAAACGACCATTGAATAAACTAAAAAGTCTATGTTAAGACCTTTAAATGCTAAGATCTATGATCTTTATCTCAAAAAGGGTTTAATGACTCGCTTAGCCATTTGCTTAATTTTTGCACTACCTTTAAATCAATGCCAATTAAGCAAACAAACAAGCCTTTCTAAGCCTTCCAATCTAGTTGAAAAATACGATGAGTCGGGACATTCTTCCCTACTGTACCAATCGGCTAAAATGGAGTATGCATTTACAGGTAAAGATTCCAAAGACTTTTTAAAATGGCAGAAAGCGTTCAGACCGAAACTGATAAAAACACTTGGCTTAGAACTAATAGAAAAGCAAAATCCAGGATTTAAACCTAAGGCAGAACTCTTAAAATCTGAAGATATAGGATTTGCTGTTCGCGAATATTGGCATATTTGGACTGAGCCAACCGTTCTAATACCATTTATTTTACTGCGACCAAAAAGTAAAAATCACAAGTTGGGTTTAGTCATAACTCCTCATGGCCACGGAAAAAATACGGAACTCTATGCTGGCATATATCATAATGAAGCTGAAAGAGAAAGCGGCGAAACAGGAGAACGAAACGTGGCAATTCAAGCTGTAAAAGAGGGTTATATAGCAATTGCGCCAACCACGCGAGGATTTGGAGACACCCGAAGTACTGAAGATTTAAAAAAAGATTTAGCTTACTCCTGCAGAACGTTGCTTATGCATGATCTCTTAGTTGGTCGCACACCGATTGGTGACCGAGTCTGGGATGTTTCAAAAATTATAGACTGGGCTCTTCTAAATTTGCCTATTGATAAAAATAAAATCATTGTAACCGGGAATTCTGGAGGTGGAACCATTACACTTTTTGCTGCAGCTTGCGACACACGAATAAAAATTGCTATCCCATCTTCCTATTTTTGCACTTTCACAGAAAGCATCGGAACACTTTGGCATTGCGATTGTAATTATATCCCAGGAATTTTACAGTTTGGTGAAATGTCAGATATTGCCGGTTTAATTGCTCCGCGCCCCTTTTGCGCTGTCCAAGGTAAAATGGATACTATTTTTCCAATAGAGGCCTCAAAAAAAGCATTTAACCACTTACAAAAGATCTACACTGCAGCTGGGGCATCAGAAAAATGCGAATTATACATTGGATCAGAAGGGCATCGCTATTACAAGGCTGGTGTTTGGCCATTTGTCAAAACCCATATTAACGATTAAATACCTACTTAGTCAAATCGGTTAGTGCTTCAGATAGTGTTGGAAACTTAAATTTAAACCCCTCATCCAACAATCGAGCAGGTTGAACTTTAGCTCCTTTTGTAATCACCTCAGCAGCTTGACCATAAATAAGTTTCAGTGCGAATTCAGGTACTGGAATAAACGCAGGACGCCTTAATACAGCTCCTAATTGCTTTGTAAACGTCAGATTATCAATCAAACAAGGAGCTACGAAATTATAGATACCTGAGCTTGCTTGATTTAAAATTAAATGGTCGATTCCCCTGCAGAAATCATCCACATGGATAAATGGGAAAGATTGTGTGCCCGAACCTATTTTCCCTCCTAATCCTAAACGGAAGATGGGAAGTAGTTTCTTTAATGTCCCTCCAGTAGTACCAAGTACAATTCCGATTCGAATCGTGCATACACGAAACTTTGCACCTTTTAATTGTTGAGTCTCCTGCTCCCATGATTTACAGACTGAGGCCAAAAAATTAGAATCAAATGCCCCAGATGACTCATCATGAATCTGAACGGTATCATAAATCCCTACTGCTGAAGCATTAATCAACAATTTAGGCTGTTCACTTGTTTCACTTTGTTGTAAGGCAGAAACGATCTTTCGAGTAGTTAATATACGACTTGAATATATTTCTTCTTTATTTGACTTTGTCCATCGACATAAAACAGATGAACCTGCCAAATTAATAATTACCTCAGCAGAATTGATTAGCTTTGAAAGTTGATTGTCGGGCACCTCAAAGTCACGGCGCGAGATCGCAAATACCTCGTGTCCATTATGTTTGAGATAATGTACGAGTTGTTTTCCAATAAAACCAGTACTCCCAGCAATCGCAATTTTCATAGTTAAAGTGATAATTTAGATTCTAATACAACGATACAACCAATGCCAACATCGAAAAGCGAAAAGCCTAATAAAAAGAGTTCCAAAAGCTTCTTTAGTCGCCTTTCTAGTAAGTCTAAACAATCGTGGACCAAAAGAGTTTTGATCTGGCTGTTAAAACTTGGAGGTCTTGGGATTCTTCTGCTTCTTATTTTATTCGCCTTAGTCTATATTGGAACCTTTGGTCAATTGCCTGATTCGAAAACCTTAATCAAAATAAAAGAACCAGCAGCAACTGAAGTCTACACCAAAGATAATAAATTACTAGGTCGATATTATACGGAGAATAGGAGCAATGTTAAATTCAAAGAGATCTCACCAAGTCTAATTCACGCGTTGATTGCCACTGAAGACAATCGATTTTATGAGCATCGAGGGGTTGACGAATGGGCATTGCTGAGGGTTGTCGTAAAAACATTTCTTCTGATTGATCGCAGTTCTGGAGGAGGTTCTACCCTATCGCAGCAGATCGTTAAAAATATTTTCGGTCGAAAAGATTATGGTCCGCTGACCATGCCAGTGTCTAAAATTCGGGAATCGATCATTGCCTATCGCCTTGAAAAGCTCTATTCCAAAGAGGAGATCTTGACTCTTTACCTCAATACAGTCCCTTTTGGAGAGAACACCTATGGCATCGAGTTAGCTGCGGAGCGATTTTTCAGTATTCGACCAAACAAACTTACCGTTGCTCAGTCGGCAACCCTTGTAGGGATGCTAAAAGCTAACAATTCCTATAATCCAAGGATGAATCCTGAGCGATCACTGCAAAGGCGAAATACGGTGATTTCTCAAATGGCCAAATACAAATACCTAACTCCTGAACAAGCCAAGAAGCACAGTTCAGAACCATTAGGATTAAAATACAACTACTTAGTTTACAACACAGGATCTGGGGCATATTTTAGAGAGTATATTCGCCCTAGGCTTGAGCAATGGTGCAGCGAGCATGAAAAAGAGGATGGAACGCCATACAATTTATATACCGATGGACTTAAAATTATAACGACAATCGACTTTCGAATGCAGCGTTATGCGGAGATGGCGCAACAGGAGAAGATGAAAGAGTTGCAAGCCACCTTTGAAAAACATTGGGAAGGGAAAGACCCTTGGCCTAAGGGTAGCACGATTGTTCTTCGAGCCATGAAGCGATCGGATCGGTATCGCAAACTAAAAGAAGAGGGGAAATCATTGGACGAGATTACCAAGACATTTAAAATTCCAACAACGATGAAACTTTTCACCTGGGATGGTGAAAAACAGGTTAGAATTTCACCCTTAGACTCGGTTAGATATACGCTTAAACTTCTACAAAGCTCGTTTGTGGCCATGGAGCCAGCGACTGGAGATGTTAAAGTTTGGATTGGAGGCAATGATTTTAAGCATTTCCAATTTGATCATATTAATGCTCCAAGACAAGTGGGATCGACCTTTAAACCCATTATTTATGCCTCAGCTTTAGAGCAAGGAGTCCCTGCGGATAAGTATTATGCGAATGAAAAAACAACCTATTCTGAATATCAAGATTGGTCTCCAGGAAATTCCAATAACGAGTATGGAGGGTATTATTCTCTTGAAGGAGCATTGTCTAAATCTGTCAATACCGTTTCGGTTCAGGTTATACTTGAAGGCGGAGTAGCCAACGCTATTGCGCTAGCGAATAAAATGGGGATAAAGGCTGATTTACCAGCAGTTCCATCGTTAGCATTAGGAGCCGCAGACATACCTCTCATACAGCTCTTAAAAGCCTATGCCTGTCTTGACAATCAAGGCAAGACAGTAACACCAAACTACCTCATTCAAATTGAAGATGGAAATGGTAAAATACTAGAAAAATTTAGTCCTGACCAAGCCGAGGATCAAGCCATGTCTCCTGAGACCGCCAAAATAATTACCCATTATCTTGAGGCCGTGGTAAATGATGGGACTGCCTCGGAGTTACGTTCGCTGTATAAGCTTGAAGGGGCATTTGCAGGAAAGACAGGCACAACGCAAAACTATGCTGATGGGTGGTTTATGTGTTATACCCCTGATCTAGTAACAGGGTGCTGGGTTGGAGGGGAAGAACCCTCGATACACTTTAAGAACATCGCATTAGGCAGAGGAGGTTACACCGCACTTCCAATCACAGGTAAGTTTTTTAATAAACTATACCATGATGCAGCCTTTAGCAGGAGAAAAGAGCGGACTTTCCCGAGTTTAGATGAAGCCACCCTGGCACTTTTGAATGTTCCACATTTTAAAGAGACGATCAAAGAGTCAAAAAAACAAGGGTTCTGGAGTATTTTTAACACAAAAAAGCCAAATCCTCAAGATCAAGTGCCTAATAAAACGAATAATGGCAAACATATTGACAATCAGCCAAATGAAAATAATAAACCACCCCCAGCGGATGAAGGGCATTCAAATATTTGGAAAAAGATTAAAGATGCATTAAAAAAGAAAGAATGATTTCATGATCTTATTGACTTGTCTCTTTATACTATAAAAGATTTTTGTATTTTTGGCGACCAATTATTCTTTTAATTGGCTATTTGAAAAACGATTAAAATCAGAAAACATATGTGTGGTATTGTTGGTGTATTTGATTTAAAAGTAAAATCAGAAGATTTAAGGACTCAAGTCCTACAGATGTCAAAAAGAATTCGTCATCGCGGACCAGACTGGTCAGGTATTTACTGTGGTTCTAAAGCAATTATTGCACATGAAAGATTAGCCATTGTAGATCCCACTTCTGGAGGTCAGCCACTTTTCAGCAAAGACAAAAAACTTGTCCTTGGGGTCAATGGCGAAATCTACAACCACAGAGAACTTAGAAAACCACTCGAAGATCATTACGAATTCCTGACCGAATCTGATTGTGAGATCATCCTTGCACTCTATCGTGAAAAGGGGATAAATTTTCTGGAAGACTTAAACGGAATTTTTGCATTTGTATTATACGACGAAGAGAACGACTGTTATCTAGTTGCTCGTGACCACATTGGTGTTATTCCATTATATATGGGTTGGGATTCATTTGGCACCTTATATTTTGCATCTGAACTAAAAGCTCTTGAAGGAACCTGTAAGAAAATTGAAGAGTTCTTACCAGGCCATTACCTTTACAGTAAAGAAGGGGTGATGAAGAAATGGTACAACAGAGATTGGAAAGATTTTGATGCGGTAAAAGAGAACAAATCTGATATCGATGTTTTGCGCAAAGCACTTGAAGATTCAGTGCATCGTCAACTGATGTCGGATGTCCCTTATGGAGTTCTCCTTTCTGGTGGACTTGACTCTTCAGTTATTTCAGCCATTGCGAAGAAATATGCTGGTCGTAGAGTGGAAGGAACAGATGACCAAGAGGCTTGGTGGCCGCAATTACACTCATTTGCTGTAGGTTTAGTGGGTTCACCTGACTTAGTGGCAGCTCAAAAGGTTGCTGACCATATCGGAACAATTCACCACGAAGTGCATTTTACAGTTCAAGAAGGTCTTGATGCTTTGCGTGATGTAATCTATCACTTAGAAACATACGATGTAACAACTGTTAGAGCTTCTACTCCGATGTACCTCCTAGCTAGAGTTATTAAATCAATGGGGGTTAAAATGGTGTTGTCTGGTGAAGGTGCGGATGAGTTATTTGGAGGCTACCTCTATTTCCACAAAGCTCCAAATGCTCAAGCTTTCCATGAAGAAACGGTACGGAAATTAGGTAAACTGCACTTATACGACTGTCTTAGAGCAAATAAATCACTTGCTGCTTGGGGTGTAGAAGGTCGTGTACCCTTCTTAGACAAAGAGTTTATGGATGTTGCCATGAACATAAATCCACAGGATAAAATGGCCATCAACGGAAAGATGGAAAAATGGATCCTTCGAAAGGCTTTTGAAGATTTCCTTCCGGAGAGTGTTGTCTGGCGTCAAAAAGAGCAGTTCTCTGATGGAGTTGGCTATAACTGGATTGACTCACTTAAAGCACTTACTGCTGATAAAATTTCAGACGAAGAGATGGCCAATGCAAAATTCCGCTACCCGATCAATACTCCAATGTCAAAAGAAGAGTATTTCTACAGGACTATATTTACAGAGCACTTCCCATCTGATGCTGCTGCAACATGCGTTCCATCAGTGCCTTCTATTGCTTGTAGCACACCTGAAGCACTAGCTTGGGATGCCTCATTTAGAAATAACGCAGATCCATCTGGACGATCAATGAAAAGCGTCCATACGCAAGCCTACAAATAATTGAGATTCAACGGGGAGATTTAGTATTAGACTAAAACTTCCGAATTCGATATTATTCCAAAATAAAAGGGGTTGAAATTGTGCAAACAATTTCAACCCCTTTTAAGTTATCTATCAACACTTAACGATAGCCTGTTTCAAGTACTGCTAAAAGATCATTGGGCTCAATATTATCGGTAAGCTCGCCATCATTAGAGATGGAAATCTGTCCACTCTCTTCACTAATAACAATAACATAGGCATCTGTTTGTTCGGAGATCCCAATTGCTGCGCGATGGCGCATCCCATGATTTGGACTAATCTCAAGCCTTTGAGAAAGAGGCAAAATACATCTGGCCGCTTTGATCCTATTTAAATTCACAATGACAGCACCATCATGAAGTGGTGAGTTTTTGAAAAATATACTCTTGATAAGCTCTGTAGTTATCATCGCATCAATATTTTCGCCAGTCTCAGCATACTCTTGCAACTCACTATCTCTAGACAACACGATTAGCGCACCAATTTTATTTTCAGACATATACCGACAGGCATCAGCGATTGCACTTAGACTGGCTTCAGAAGCTAATTTAAACTCATTGGCAAACAGATTCTCCAGCGAAAAACGACGATTAGTTCGATAGCGACTACCCAGCATCAGCAAAAAACGACGAACCTCCTGCTGAAAAACGATAATGATCGCAATAACTCCAACACCAAATAGCTGTCCTAGGATCGACCCTAGCAACTCCATCTTTAAAGACTTGACAATAAGCCAGACCACAAAGACAATAAAAATACCCATGAAAATATTAAAGGCTACGGTACCTTTAACCAAGCGATAAATCTCGAAAAATATTATTGCAACTAACAATATATCAACAAGATCAAGAAGTCTAACCTGAATAAATAGATCTAACATTGCGACTGTATTTTTGTTTTTTCAACTAATCGAATAGCCTCTATTGCCTCTTTTACATCATGAACTCTTAAAATATCACACCCATTTGATAAAGCCATAGTATTCAGAACCGTTGTTCCATTTAGACTCTCACTCGGATCGATATCCAACAGCTTACAAATCATTGACTTGCGAGACAATCCGACCACTATAGGCAATTCAAATATTGCAAATGAATCCAATCGATTTAAAAGTTCAAAATTGTGTTCTATTGTTTTTCCAAAGCCGAAACCCGGATCAATCAAGATGTCTGAAATACCAAATTGTTTTAACTTCTGTATTTGATGCGATAAATAAAGAATAATCTCCTTCACAACATCCACATACTGCGGATCATCTTGCATATCTACACTTTTACCTTTACTATGCATTAATAGATAAGGAAGATTAAGGGCTGCGACTGTTAAAAACATTTGCTCATCAAATTGCCCTCCTGAGATATCGTTCACTAAGAAATCTCCCACTTCAGTGTGAAGCTTTGACACAACCTCCGCGCGATAAGTATCGACAGACAAGGACACCTTAGAAAACTCTTTTCGAATTAATTTAACAGCTGGGATTAATCGATTCAACTCCTCCTCTACTGAAATCTCGACAGCTCCAGGTCGCGTAGACATTCCCCCAACATCAATAAATCGACCTCCTTGCTCAATGATCTGAGCTGCTCTAGTTAGAATAGCTAAATCAGATTGATATGCACCACCATCGTAGAAAGAGTCGGGCGTACAATTCAAAACCCCCATCACAACAGGCGAACTAAGGTCAATTAACTCCCCATTAAGAGCAATAGTAGGTTTCTTCTTGTAAAAAGCTTTATTGTTTTGAGCAAATAGCATGAATGATTTTTTTCAATAAGAAATGTTTCTGAAATGTTTTAAACCGAAAAGGCAAAATTCATCTCAATTAGACCCTATAAACCGAACAAATTCTGCTAGATTAATTACAAAAATAAGAATAAATGTCACATCCATTCCCTAATTTTTAATACTTTTATGGTTCAATTTAGAATTATGAATAAAACAAATGAACAGTTTGATCATGTAATCGCCCTATGTCGCGATGTATTTGTCAAGAAGATGACCGATTATGGCACAGCTTGGCGAATCTTGAGGTCTAAATCGATGACAGATCAGATATATATCAAAGCACAACGGATTAGAAGCATTGAAGAAAAAGGTGTTTCTAAGATCGAAGAGGGTGCACGTGACGAATTTATTGGGATTATCAACTATTGCTCCATGGCCTTAATCCAACTAGAGCTTGGCCCTTCGGAAGAAGAGTTACCTGCAGAGCTAACGGAGCAGAAATATATGGAAAACCTGCTCAAAGCAAAGCATCTTATGACTGAGAAAAATCACGATTATGGTGAAGCATGGAGACAAATGCGAATTAGTTCATATACCGATCTGATTTTAATGAAAATCAAACGGACCAAGCAGATCGAAGACAACTTAGGGGTTACCATCATCTCCGAAGGGATAGATGCCAATTACTTAGACATGATAAACTATGCTATTTTTGGACTTATAAAACTTGAGTTTGAGTAACATAAAGCACATAGGTCTTAGCATATCTCGATTTACTATCGGGAGTCTATTCCTCTTCTCTGGTTTTGTCAAAGGGATTGATCCAATCGGACTTCAATATAAGCTAACAGATTACCTTGAGGCCCTACATCTAAATTTCTTCTCGATCATCGTTCCAGCAGGCTCGCTAATTCTTCCGCTGGCGGAGTTCGCCATTGGGTTAGCGCTAATCACAGGATGCTATTTGAAATATGCGACCAAGGCAACGCTTGGCTTCATGTTAATCTTTACCCCTCTTACTCTTTATATTGCATTTAAAAATCCGGTTACCGACTGTGGTTGTTTTGGTGATGCTTTAGTGATCACCAATTGGCAAACCTTTTACAAAAATATTGTCTTACTATCGCTCGCTTTTTGGGTCCATGCCAACTGGTCAAATGTGGCTTTTAGATTAACTCTTAAGATCAGAAACCTTTTATTAACTCTGCTATTGGTGAGTTATATCGGGGTCGTTGTTTGGTCCTATCGCCATGAACCAATACTTGACTTCAGACCTTATAAGATAGGTATTAATATCTCGGAGGGGATGTCAATACCTACTGGTGCAGCTGTTGATGTTTATCAGAATAGCTACCGCTATAAAAATCGAAAAACCAATGAAGTAAAAAAATTCGGAGATCTGGATTATCCTTGGAACGACACGATAAACTGGAAATTTGAATCAATGGAAACTCCACTATTACTAAAAAAAGGGTATCGCCCTCCTATTCATGACTTCTCCATTCAAAATAGTTCTCAGCAAGATCTTACCGAATTCTATCTTAAAGATACAACGCTAACCTTTATTGTGATTAACTACGATCTTGAAAAATCAGATCACAGTCATCAAGGTGAACTAAACAGGTTAGCCAATTGGGCAAAACGGAATCAATTCCGGTTCATTGGACTGACCTCCACATCCGGAGATCCATTAAAAAAATATCAGGATTTATTTGATCCGAATTACGAAATCCTTTTTTCGGATCAAACCACCTTAAAGACAATCATACGATCGAATCCGGGACTAATCTTACTCTCTAAAGGGACGGTTATAGGCAAATGGGCGTCAATTGATCTGCCTACCGATGAGCAGGCTGAATCAATCTCAAAAGTGCAGATGAAGAAAAAGTTAAATCATTAATCGAGCTGATTCTTACCTTTCACACTATCCCATTAAGTTTTATCTTTGCATATTAAATATTCGAAAAAACATTAAATCAATACTAATTAAAATATAGAGTGATGAGAAAAAAAATAGTAGCTGGAAACTGGAAATGCAACACCACAATTCAAGAAGGTGTTGAACTTGCAAAAAGTGTGAATGAACTTATTCTGTCTAAAGGAGCCAAGGATGTTATTGTGGTTTTAGGAACGCCATTTACCCATCTTTACAGTGTCAATGAAGTTATTGATAATTCTCGCATTCATTGTGCAGCACAAAACTGCGCTGCCGAAGCAAAAGGTGCTTTTACTGGGGAGGTATCTGTATCTATGGTGAAATCAACTGGAGCATCTTATGTTATTCTTGGTCATTCAGAAAGACGCGAATATTATCACGAAACCAGTGAATCACTCAATAAAAAGCTAGCACTAACCCTTGAACAAGGTCTTACACCAATCTATTGCTGCGGTGAAGCATTAGCCATTCGGGAAGCTGAAACACAAAACCAATTCGTGAAACAACAACTTGACGAAACAATTTTCAATCTTACCGAAGAGCAGTTAGAAAAAGTTGTAATCGCTTACGAACCCATCTGGGCCATTGGTACTGGCAAAACTGCTTCAACACAACAGGCACAAGATATGCTAGCATTTATTCGTGGATTAATTGCCACCAAATATTCAAAAGCTGTTGCCGAAAAGATCTCTATCCTTTATGGCGGATCATGCAGTGCTAGTAATGCAAACGACTTATTCTCTCAACCAGATATTGATGGTGGTCTTATTGGAGGTGCTTCACTTAAAGCGGAAGATTTCCTGGCTATTATAAACGCCTATTAATCAGTCATACAAATGATGTGTTTAGGAAGGTTGGATATGTGCGTACATATCCAACCTTTTATTTTAAATCCAATTATGTTACTAGTTAGATCTTTATTAACTTTAACTTAACTAAAGTACC
Source organism: uncultured Bacteroidia bacterium (assembly GCA_903905505.1). Classification (GTDB taxonomy): domain Bacteria; phylum Bacteroidota; class Bacteroidia; order Bacteroidales; family Prolixibacteraceae; genus JAAFHB01. The sequence goes on from CAIVGL010000124.1 coordinate 54,966, forward strand.
CTAAGAACGTTAAAGATGAGTCTTGGCTTGAAATTTAGAACTCTTTTCTTCCTATTTCTACTCAGTAGTCTAACCGTCTATTCC
>CAIVGL010000125.1 GCA_903905505.1 uncultured Bacteroidia bacterium
GCCAATGAGCAGCCATTGATCGAGTAGTTGTCGGTTAGATTAGGTCCGATAGGGTTACCTTCCCCTTTGACTCCATGACAGGCAATACACCCTTTTTGGGTGTATAATGCAGCGCCTGAGGTTAACATCTCCGCTTCAGTTTGAGAAGCTGTACCACCGGCTGATGGTTTTGATGCATTGGCTTTAGCGGCAGCAGTGACACTTTGTACATATTCGCTAGCTTGATCTTTGGCATTATCGGGGTATCCAAAATAGTGAATAGCATAAATAAATGAGAATCCGATGGTCGCTAAAAAGACTAAGATAATCCAATTAGGTGCTGGATTATTCAGCTCTTTTATGCCATCAAAATCATCATCATGATGGAGCCCTTCAGGACCTTTTTCAATTGTCGTTTTCTTTGCCATAACTTCTGTTTTTCGAGTATTACTATATTTCTGTTAATAGGGCAAACCCTTAATTCTGGTTTTTTTGATTCAGTTCATCATCCTCAAAAATTGAAGTTTTAAAGTCAACTAAGTCTTTTCGAGGCATCCGTATGGTCCGATAAAGGATAACCGCAAAAAGCGTTAAAAAAATCAGCAATCCAATGGTGTAAAAAGTTTGGATCCCATTGACATTGCGTAAGACATTACCTACAAAATTCATAACTTCAGCTAAGATTAGACTGTTATTTTGTTGCTGTTGAAATGTCGCGACCTAGTTTGTGCAGGTATGCGATCATCGCAACAATCTCTTTATCTGGAGCTACCTCTACGCCTGCAGCTTTAAGTTCAGCAACAATTTTATCCGCTTGATTGCGATAGTCGGCAACGGCCTGTTTATCGTAATCTTTGGCATAAGGGACACCTAATGTTTGCATTGCTCTGATCTTAACTGGAATCTCAGTTAGATCAACGGTGTTTTTTATAAGCCAAGGATAAGCGGGCATGATGGTCTGCGGATTAATCTCTTTCGGCTTCGTGAAATGGTTGTACTGCCAGATCGCTGTTTTATAGGTCGAGCTACCAACCCACCCTGTCCGTGCAAGATCTGGTCCAGTGCGACGAGAGCCCCATTGGAATGGATGATCATAGACAAATTCCCCGATCTTAGAATATTCGCCATACCGGTCGGTCTCCCAACGTAATGGTCGTACTTGCTGAGAATGACAGTTGTAACAGCCGTTACTGATATAAATGTCGCGTCCAGCTAGCTCCAATGGAGAATAGGGAGTCACAGCGGCTATTTTTGGAATGTTCGATTCAATTTTCATCATTGGAATGATCTCTACGGCGCCTCCAATAACTAGCGCAATTACGATAAGTACCGAAAAGAGAACCCCTTTTCGTTCAATTAGACGATGGATCGTTTCTCCCGCTCTGCGTGCTGAGGAGTCAACAAGTGCCGGTGCTTCCGTAGGTTCATTGTCGACTAAGCTGCCAGCTTGGATCGTTTTAACCATGTTATAGAAGAACAACAAGAATCCAACAAAGAAGAGTAATCCGCCTAAGATTCGAGCGTGATACATCGGCATGATTTGCGTTGTTGTCTCTAAGAAGTTAGGGTAGGCAAGGAGTCCATTTGCGGTGTATTGACGCAACATGAGATATTGTGTAATTCCTGCCCAATACAATGGGATTGCAAAAATAAGTATGCCTAAAGTGGCTAACCAGAAGTGGATATTTGCTAGTTTTTTAGAGTATAAGGATGTTCTGAATAGTTTAGGGACTAGCCAGTAAAGCATTCCGAAGATCATGCCGCCATTCCATCCCATACCTGCAATGTGGGTGTGCGCAATGGTCCAGTCGGTAAAGTGACTGATGGCATTTACGCTTTTTAACGACATCATAGGCCCTTCAAATGTGGCCATTCCGTAAGCCGTTAGTGCAACCACCATAAACTTCAATTCGGCTTGATCGCGAACTTTATCCCAGGCACCTCGCAGCGTCAATAACCCGTTGATCATACCACCCCACGACGGAGCGATAAGCATAATTGAGAAGGTTACGCCAAGTGCTTGAACCCAGTCAGGCAAGGCTTGATAAAGTAAATGGTGTGGTCCCGACCACATATACAAGAAGATCAGCGTCCAAAAGTGAACGATCGAAAGTTGATACGAATATATCGGTCGATTAGAGGCTTTTGGAAGGTAGTAATACATCAATCCAAGCCATGGTGTTGTTAAGAAAAATGCCACTGCATTGTGGCCATACCACCACTGGACCACTGCATCTTGTGCTCCTGCATAGATGGGATAACTCTTTAATAGTGAGACTGGAAGTTCAATGCTATTCACGATATGCAAAACGGCAATACCCAAGAATGAGGCTAGATACCACCAGACTGAAGCGTAAATATGTTTAACTCTTCTTTTAAGGATGGTCCCAATCATGTTTGCCCCAAATACGACCCAGATCATTGCGATTAGGATGTCGATTGGCCATTCAAGCTCAGCGTACTCTTTCCCTGTTGTAAAGCCGCCTAATAAGGTTAGGGCTGCTAAGACAATGATGATTTGCCATCCCCAGAAATGAACGTTACTTAAGGTGTCATTAAACAGTCGCGCTTTTAACACCCGCTGCATCGAGTGATAAATCCCGGCAAACATCGCATTTCCAATGAAGGCAAATATAACTGCGTTGGTGTGCAAGGGTCGAGTACGACCATAAGTGGTGTATTCAAGTCCAAGGTTAAAGGATGGGAATGCAAGTTGTAAGGCAATCAGTAATCCAACTAATAAAGCTACAGCTCCCCAGACTAGTGTGGCGATAATAAAATACTTGACTATTTTATTATCGTAATTAAATTGTTGTACTTCCATATTTGTCTGATTTATTATGTTTTATTAAGTTGTCTTTGGGTTAAATCCAGGTTTCACAGGAGTGTTTGACTCCTCGATCAGATCGTCGTCAAATAAGATCCGAACGGATGGGGTATAGGTGTCGTCATATTGTCCTCTTTTAACGGCCCAGATAAATAGGATTAAGAAGGTCATAGCTGCGAATAAACTCACCCCAATTAATAAAAACATGATATTCATTTGTGTAAATTTTTGGGTTTGCAAGGTTTCTAAACAGCGTAATTAATCAGATGCAAGATTGATTGCTGCATGATTTAGCTGCAAAATTACGATTGTTCTGAGAGGAGATTCGCGGCAAAGGGTTGCTAAAGGAAATTTAGAAAGGATATAAATAGCAAGCGTCGTGCACGTTACAGGTGTTTTTGGAGGTCGAAATTGAACCTGGCTTTTACTTTTATGGACCGGTAAGTATGGGAAACCTTTAAAAGCTAACCAAAAATCAAAATTCAGATTATTAGCTATTTAATGTACGATTATCAGCTTTAATTCGGTTGATTAAAGTGCTTATTTTAGTCCATTTCTGAACTCACTTGGGAGCTAAAAAATTGAAATTCCAGGGGAATTATGCTTAGAGACTATTTCTCCTAGATTTTTCAGACAATTTTGACATGTAATAAATTGAATTTCAAGGATTAAAATATTGAAGTAGGAGCTTCAATGAATCTAATTTTGGGCGGTTCGTGAAATGGCTGTTTAGCCCCTGATATTTAGCTATTTATATTAAGACTAATTAAATAAAACGATATTAAATGGCTTCAAGTGGCAATGTGATATAAATATGAAGTGGGTCTTATTGGGCTCGTCCGTCAGCTGATCCGTCGGGGGACGGACATGGCAGGATCAGTGGACGGAAAAGTCAGAATCGGCCGATCCATTTTGAAAGTTTATGATCTGTCGTAGTGAAATTCCTCCTTTGTGAACGATAATTAATTTAATTCAGTCTTAATAGAAGTTCTAAAATATTTATTAATATTGTGTAATTCTTGTAGTTAGACTTAAAATTATCATTGGGATGATTTTAAGTCTATTTTTTTTAATGGTTGTAAATCAGCTATTAAAAGCTTAATCGAGTGGATTCCATAAAGATGTTAGGTATTTGGTTGTCATCTTCTTGAGGTTTTGCGCTCTATTTTTTACGATTTAATTTATTGAACAGTGATATTTTTTAGTTCTAATCGCTCTAATCTAAACAATTCTTGGTTTATGAAAATCAATTCGTTTAGCGTGAAGTTAGTTTTAATGCTGGCTTTGTTTTGGTCGCTTTTTATCGGTCACCTGAATGCCCAAAACGTGGGTATTAATGCCGATGGTTCTGTCCCCAATTCGAGTGCGATGCTTGATGTTAACGCTCCAAATAAAGGATTATTGATTCCTCAGATTCAATTAAAGGGGATTAATGATGCGGTAACGATCAAGACTCCAGCCCCAAGTTTA
>CAIVGL010000126.1 GCA_903905505.1 uncultured Bacteroidia bacterium
AGGAACAGTATACGATTCTCGCAAGGAGCGAGGGAGGATTTTGTCGTCCAAGATTTTCCCTTTGTCGCCGATGTATAAGGTCCCTCCTGAGCCCATTTGCATCCCTTCTTCCAATTCGGGTATGCGCATAGGTCGCAATCCACCATCATACCAGGTTAAGGATACAGGAGCAAGGTTTTCTCTTTCTGGAAATTCATATTTAATCATTGATCCAGATGGGTAAGAGTCTTGATTGACAACTGTCGATACGGCTTGTAAGCTTGTTGGGTATTTTAATTTAAGTGCTCGAAAGACCGGGTCTAGAGAATGGCAACCGATATCGCCTAACGATCCGGTTCCGAAGTCCCACCAGCCTCTCCATTTGAATGGATGGTAAGCGGGGTTATAGGGTCGCATGGGAGCTGGACCAACAAATAGGTCCCAGTCTAATTCTTTTGGAATATCAGGTGTTTCTGTTGGCCTTGGTACCCCTTGTGGCCAATAAGTGTCGGTGAATCCTTTGTTGGGTCTGTCGGTCCAGACATGGACTTCACGAATCTGTCCGATAACGCCATCCCAGATTAATTCTCGTAGTCTGCGTGTTGGTTCACCGGCCTGACCTTGGTTGCCCATTTGGGTTGCAACTTTATATTGTTTGGCTGCTTGCGCTAAAACGCGAGCTTCATGGACGGTATGCGTCAAGGGTTTTTGGGTGAAGGTGTGTTTCCCTCTTCGTATTGCTTCTAAGCTTATTATGGCATGCGTATGGTCAGGCGTAGCAATGATTACGGCATCGATATCTTTTTGCTTGTCGAGCATTACTCTGTAATCCTTGTACTGCTTTGCCTTTGGATAGGTTTTGAATACCTTACTAGCAGGTTCTCTCCAGTCGATATCGCATAAGGCCACGATATTTTCTGTCTGTGCCACTCTAGCAATGTTCCCTTTGCCCATTCCAGCTATGCCAATCCCTGCGACGTTTAATTTATCGCTAGGAGCTAGGTGGCCAAGTCCTGAAACGGCATGGGCTGGTACGATTAAAAACCCACTTGATGCTAATGTTGTACTTCCAATGAATCCTCTGCGGGTAATGGTTTTGGATGCTAAATTTTTCATAAATGTAAAATTTAAGGTGATTAGTAGTGTTGGGTGTCTTGTCACAAATTTACTAAATTGATTTGAATACGAGCGAGTTAATGAACTCAATTTGTAGTTTAATTAAAAAAAGTCAAGTTTTTAATTAAGGGGTTTTAGGGCTTTTTAGCATTCTTGTTTCAATCAAACCACTTGAATGCAAAATATTTTCAAGATACTTTTGGTAGACAAGTATAGATTGTTTACTTTTGCACTCCAGTTCAAGTTGGCTTTAAAAGAGGAGACGTAGGTTTCCCGCCTGCAGGACCCAAATAAATTAAATTGTAAGTATGTACGCAATTGTAGAAATCGCTGGACAGCAGTTCAAGGTTGAGAAAGACAGAAAGATTTATGTACACCGTCTTCCACAACTAGAGGGAGCTGAGGTGACGTTTGAAAAAGTTTTATTGATTGATAACGAGGGCAAGGTAAGTATTGGTGCTCCTGTTATTGCTGGTGCTAAAGTTACCGCTTCGGTACTTACTCACCTAAAAGGTGATAAAGTGATCGTATTCAAGAAAAAACGCCGTAAGGGGTACAAGAAGAAAAACGGTCACCGTCAATACCTGACACAGATTCAAATTACTGGAATTTTAGCATAAATTTTAAAAAAGATTATCCATGGCACATAAAAAAGGAGCCGGTAGTTCAAAGAACGGCCGCGAATCTCAAAGTAAACGCCTAGGCGTAAAAATTTATGGAGGACAAGCTGCAACTGCGGGGAATATTCTTATTCGTCAACGTGGAACAGCTCATCATCCAGGTGCAAATGTTGGAATCGGTAGAGATCATACGCTTTTTGCTTTGATCGATGGTACTGTTACATTCCAAAAGAAAAGAAATGATAAATCATACGTTTCTGTTCTGCCATTTAAATCAGTAGAGTAAATACTGATTCATTTTGAAATTTAAATCTCCTGTTTTATTACTGTTGTAATGAGACAGGAGATTTTTTATTTGTACTTTTGTTTGCACAATGGTTGATGGAATTAGACAGATGACAGTTCTATTCCTACAACATTAATTTTGAGATTAAAGCTATGTTAAATTTGAAATTCATACAGGATAATCCTGATTTAGTGATTGAGAAACTTGCCGTTAAGCGATTTGATGCTAAGGTGATCGTTGAAAAAGTTATTGCGCTATATAAAAGACGTAATGAGGTTCAGAACGATTCTGAAATTCAAAAAGCGGAGATGAATAAAATCTCAAAAGAGATCGGACAGTTAATAAAAGAAGGTAAACAGAGTGATGTTGAGCTTGCAAAACAAAAAACTGTTGAGCTGAAGGAGCAGATTCGAATTTTTGAAGAACAATTTGCACTTATTGATGCCGAACTGGCTCAGCTGCAAGTCCAACTACCAAATCTCCCATCGCCTTTAGTCCCTAAAGGAAAAGGGGCAGAAGATAATGAAGTGGTTGCTACCGGTGGAAAGATGCCTAATTTACCTGCTGGTGCTAAGCCTCATTGGGAATTAGCTGCGCAATACGATCTAATAGATTTTGAGCTTGGTGTTAAAATAACTGGTGCTGGGTTTCCCGTTTACAAGGGTTTTGGTGCAAGAATTCAACGAGCCTTAATTAATTTCTTTCTTGACCAAGCACGTGAGAAGGGATACCTCGAAGTCCAACCACCCTATCTTGTTAATGAGGCTTCTGGTTTTGGAACGGGTCAGCTTCCTGATAAAGAGGGACAGATGTACCATGATAGTACAGATAATTTATACCTAATTCCAACTGCAGAGGTTCCAGTAACGAATATCTTCCGCGATGTCATCGTAGAGGGTAAGGATTTGCCAATTAAGACGACTGCGTATTCGGCCTGTTTTAGACGTGAAGCTGGATCCTATGGTAAAGATGTGAGAGGCTTAAATCGATTACATCAATTTGATAAAGTGGAGATCGTACAGGTCGCACACCCTGATAAATCCTACGAATCACTGCAAGACATGGTCGATTATGTTCAGACTTTAGTTGAAAAGTTAGGATTGCCGTACCGTATTTTGCGCTTGTGTGGGGGTGATATGAGCTTTACATCTTCATTGACCTATGACTTTGAGGTGTGGTCGGCAGCTCAAGAGCGCTGGTTAGAAGTCTCATCAGTTTCAAATTTTGAATCATTTCAAGCCACTCGCCTAAAGCTTCGTTTCCGGGAAGATGGCGCTGCTAAGCCTCAAATAGCACATACCTTAAATGGCAGTGCATTAGCGTTGCCTCGAATCGTGGCTGCAATACTCGAAAATTATCAAACTCCTGAAGGAATAATTGTTCCTAAAGTATTAGTCCCTTACCTAGGAGGCTGCGAGATTATTAATTAAGTTGCAATACAGACCAAAGGAGAACAACAAGTTGTTAAATTATTATTCGACACTTGATGTTTGTTGAATATTATATTCAATAATAGTATTGAATATAGGTGATTGAATGATAGTGAGTTGTGTTCCGATACGACTCATTTTTTTAGGGCAGACGACTTTATTCACGCCAATTTTGGATATTTTTTCAATTTGGTGCTTACATTTGTCCTTGTTTTTTAATAAAACACACATAGAATATTAGGTTAACATCATGGATAAACATCATAGCGGCATAGAAAAAGTATCGTTTGCCGGCTTAATTATCACGTTAGGAATCGTTTTTGGTGATCTTGGAACAAGTCCATTATACACCATGAATGCGATTATTAATAGTTCAACCGAGTTTTCAAAAGAGTTGATATATGGAGCCTTATCGTGTGTCTTTTGGACTCTTACCCTACAGACAACTATTAAATATGTGATCATTACTCTCCGTGCAGACAACCATGGGGAGGGTGGTATTTTTGCCCTTTTTGCGCTTATCCGAAAGAAAAATAATTGGGTTGCCATTCTAACGTTTATTGGTGGTAGTGCACTTCTTGCTGATGGGGTTATTACTCCTTCTATTACCGTTACTTCAGCTGTTGAAGGGTTGAAGTTGATATCTCCTCATATACCTGTCGTTCCTGTAGTCCTTTCAATATTGACGATCTTATTTTTCTTTCAGCAATTTGGTACTGGATTTATGGGTAAAGTTTTCGGGCCTGTCATGTTTGTCTGGTTTACGATGCTCGCTGTCTTAGGTCTGAATTTTCTGGTAAAGGATCCAAGTATTTTTGCCGCAATTAATCCAATCTATGCCATCCGATTTATAACTGAATTTCCGAATGCAGTAATTCTCCTTGGTGCGGTGTTTCTTGCCACTACTGGTGCTGAAGCATTATATTCCGATCTTGGTCATTGTGGCATCAAAAACATTCGTATCTCTTGGATTTTTGTCAAGATCGCCTTGTTGTTAAACTATTTTGGACAGGGTGCTTATCTGCTTAATCACCTAGATCATATGAATAGTGCAAATCCATTTTTTGCCATTATGCCTGCCTGGTTTCTGTTGCCTGGTGTAATCATAGCAACAGCTGCCGCTATTATAGCTAGTCAGGCTTTGATTAGTGGTTCTTATACCTTAATCAGTGAAGCCGTTTCTTTGAATATTTGGCCGAAGATTAGAATTAGTTATCCTACCGATATTAAGGGACAGGTTTATGTCCCTTTCGTTAACTGGTTTCTATGGATTGCCTGTACTTTCGTGGTGATCTATTTTGGTGAATCATCTAAGATGGAAGCCGCTTATGGACTCTCCATTACCATTACCATGATTATGACAACCTCGCTGTTGGCCTATCATCTGAGAAGTCGTAAAGTTCATATGGCATATATCATCTTACTTCTAACCGTATTCTTATCTATTGAAGGTACATTCTTATACGCGAATCTTCATAAGTTTGCCAATGGTGGATGGTTAACTATTGCCTTGGCTTTATTGTTCTTTGTCGTGATGTATGGTTGGTATTTCGGACGTAAGATTAAAAATAAATACATCAGTTTTGTTAACCTAAATAAGGATCCGGGGATCTTCAGAGCCTTAAGTGCAGATACCTCTGTGCCGAAGATTGCAACCAATCTAATTTACATCACTAAGGCAAATCGTCGGGATCAAATCGAATCAAAAATTATGTATTCGATTTTCAATAAACATCCTAAAAGAGCAAATACCTACTGGTTTCTTCATATCGATAATTTAGAGACTCCAAATACGTTTGAATATGTGATTCATCATGTCATTCCTGGGGTTTTAATTAAAGTCGACTTTAGATTAGGCTTTAAGATTGAACGGAAAATAAACCTCTATTTTAAAGAGGTTATAGATGATTTAGTGAAAAGTGGTGAGATCAGTATGGTTAGTCAGTACGACTCATTAAAATCACACAATATTCCAGCTGATTGCCTTTATGTAAATCTTGATCGGATACTCATTAGTGATTATCAGTTGCCTCTTCAGCAGAGTTTTATCATGGCATTGCATAACTTTATTCGTAAAGTGAGCATCAATGATGTGAAAGCTTTGGGACTTGACTCTTCAAATGTTATTGAAGAAAAGGTTCCAATTGTGATCGAACAACAGCTGAAAAAGCGTATCGTTCGGGTAACTACTCCATAGGCACTAGATCCCGCTCTCCTCTGTTCTTGTTTCTGAATTAAATTCCGTAATTTAGGAGGTACCTCAATTAATTTTTTTTGTTGAAAAACAATTGAGCTGTTTCATTGTTTTATACATAATGAAATGTGTTTTTTAGTTCAAGAAAATGGAAACAGACCCACTTTATGATCAAGTTTCGTTCAAAGTAAGTAAGCTAGTTACTCGAAGCTATAGTACTTCCTTTTCGATTGCCGTTAGCTTCCTAGATAAGGAAGTTCAAATGGCCATACATAGCATTTATGGTTTCGTCCGACTCGCCGACGAGATTGTCGACACCTTTTTATTACACGATAAGGAGACTCTATTAGATAAATTTGAAGCGGATTATTACGAAGCATTTAAAAATGGAGTGAGCTTAAATCTGGTGCTTCATTCCTTCCAATTGACCGTTAAGAAATATGCTATTTCTGATGATCTGATTCAAGCTTTCCTCTCGAGCATGCGATCTGATCTGCATAAAACAAAATATACCACCAAGTCAGAGATCGATCACTATATTTACGGTTCAGCCGATGTGGTAGGATTGATGTGTTTATCGGTATTTACCAATGGTGATCGGCAAATGTTTGAGTCGTTAAAAGATTCAGCTATGCGCCTAGGCTCTGCATTCCAGAAAGTTAATTTTTTGCGTGATCTTCGCAGTGATACCGAATTTCTAGAACGTCAATATTTTCCAGAGATGGGACAAGGGGCTTTTAATGAGGAGATGAAATTGACCATAATAAAAGATATTGAGCAAGATTTTAAAGCTGCTCGGATCGGAATTTTGAACTTGCCTGTCAATTCGCAGCTTGCCGTTTTAATTGCATATTATTACTATCAACGGCTGGTTGTTTTGCTTAAAAACTCCCCTGCTGCTGAGGTTTTGGCTGGCAGGATAAGAGTCTCTGGATTTAGAAAAACGTTGCTGCTGACGAAGGCAATTTTGGTGCATAAGCTGAAAATGATTTAATTAGCATCTTATGTCTGTTTATCTAGCACTTGAAATTCTAACCATCTTTATTCCATTACTGTTTAGTTACGACCGTAACCTAAAATTCTATCCAAAGTTAAAAGTGGTGGGGCTCTCCTTGATTCTAGTTGGATCTCTATATATCATAGGCGATATTTGGTTTACAAAATCTGGGTTCTGGGGATTTAATGAGAAATATCACTCTGGTATCATGATCTTTAACCTTCCACTAGAGGAGTGTTTGTTTTTTATCGTTATCCCTTACGCAAGTTTATTCCTGCATGATACACTTGTTTACCTCTTCCCAAAGGCCGTATTGAGTCGTTTGGCAACTCAGGTGCTCTCCCTAGTACTGTGTTTTAGTTTGCTTGCTCTGGTAATTTTTAATCTCAATAAAGCCTATACCGCAATTTACTTTTCAGTAGCTTTACTCTCAATAATTTGGGCCTGGATAAGTGCATTCGAATTGTTGCGTCGTTATTATTTGACTTTTTGTGTTATCTTAATTCCATTCTTCTTGGTTAATTCGGTCTTGACAGGTAGCTTTATCGCCGAACCTGTTGTCTGGTATAATAATGGTCAGAATCTTGGAATTCGAATAGGAACAGTCCCCGTTGAAGATATTAGTTATGCGTTTAGCTTGATCTTGCTTAATCTCATTGTCGTCCATCGCTTGATCGGTTGGTTTAATCGAAATTCATTAAAAGGATAATTCAGCACTTATGATTACTAAAGTTTCCAACTTTTTAATTCAAAATAAACTACGCGTAATCGGCATTGTCATCTTGTTTTATGTCGTTGGAGTTGTTGGCATTGCGACTTCCCAAACCCTTTTTATTACCTTGTTTCCTTTTGCTTTGGTCTTGAGTTTTTTAACGATGATGCTTTACGATAGTTCTTCATCTTCGTCACAAGCGATAACCTGTTTTAGTGTTATTTTCTTGGTTAGTCTTGTCCTTGAAATCATAGGCGTAAATACACACCAAATCTTTGGATCGTATAGCTATGGTGAGGCCTTGGGCTTTAAATTGTTACATACACCGTTGTTGATTGGTCTTAATTGGGTTATGCTAGTCTATAGTAGCGCCTCCTTGGCTCAAATGTTTGTAAAAGAAAATTGGTCGCAGGTTATAGTGGCATCTGTTTTTATGGTTGTCTATGACTTTGTTTTAGAGCAGGTTGCCCCATTTTTGCAAATGTGGTCATGGGATCAAGGTGTTGTGCCATTGAAGAATTACTTAGACTGGTTTATCATCGCCTTACTATTTCAGGCTATTTTAAAACGAATGAGAATCAAGACCAATAATCCTGTTGCTTCTGCGATATTTGTGGCTCAATTTGTTTTCTTTGTTGCGATTCTAATCCTAATCAAATAGAATTTATGCTCCTAAAAGCTCACCATCATTTTTTGATCTATCCCTTTTTTAAGTTCTATGCTGGGTGGATTATAAAAAGGCATTTTGGGCAAGTGCAAGTAGTAGAGAACTTTGTTGATAAAGGTTCTTCTGTTGTTCTATTGGCAAATCACTTTAGCTGGTGGGATGGATTTTTTGCGATGTATCTTAATGTGAAGGTCCTTAAGCGCAAGTTCCATTTTATGATGCTGGAGGAGCAATTGAAAAAATTCTCGTTTTTTAATCAGACAGGTGGATTTTCAGTCCGCAAAAATTCACGTAGCCTTCTCGAATCTATTCATTATACCGTTGAAATACTCTCTGAAAAGCAGAATATGGTTCTTCTCTTTCCTCAGGGAAAGATAGAAACTTCATACAAAAATGAATTTCAATTTGAAGCTGGAATTGGACGGATTTTATCTAATGTTAAGACCCCTGTTCAGATCCTATTTATGGTTAACCTTATCGATTATTATTCGAGTCGTAAGCCCGGTATTTATATGCATGTTTCAGAGTATACAGGAGATAAATTAGATGCTCAATCGTTAAATCAAGCCTATAATTTATTCTTTAATGAATGTGTTCAGACTAATGCCTTAAAGCACCAGGACCAATGATGACCTTGTCTCTTATGGTATTGGGTTTTGCTCTAGTTCAATTTAGTGTCGCATTATGTAATACGATCTTTAGAACCAATATTCCAATTGGTCTGCCTTCTTCAGATTCTTTGATCTCAATCTTAATCCCTGCGCGCAACGAAGAGCATAATATCGCTCGGCTTTTAGGTGATCTTGTCGAATCTAAAGATGCTCATGTGGAGATTTTAGTGTTGGATGACGACTCCGATGATCAGACTGCTGCGGTAGTTGCTCGGTTTGCAAAAGAGGATTCTCGAATTAATCTTATTCGTTGCGATAATCTTCCTGCTGGTTGGTTGGGTAAGAATTTTGCGTGCTATAGCTTATCTAAACAGGCTCGAGGTGATCACTTCTTATTTCTGGATGCGGATGTTCGGATTAAACCTGAATTTATAAGGTCAACTGTTGATTGGATGCAAAAGAATAACCATGGGCTCATCTCCGTTTTTCCGAAACAAGAAATGCACACTGTTGGTGAGAAGCTTACCGTGCCTATTATGAATTATATCCTACTTACGCTCCTTCCACTTCCTTTGGTTCGATGGTCGAAATATGCCTCCCTGGCTGCTGCAAATGGACAGTTTATGTTGTTTGAATCATCAGTTTATCAGGAGCTTAATCCACATGAGAAAGAGAAGGGAAATAAGGTTGAAGATATTGCTATCGCCCGTTATTATAAAACGAATAAGATTTCAGTGGCCTGTTTATTAGGAGATGAATCTGTTCGATGTCGAATGTATGATGGATATAGCGATTCAATCAAGGGGTTTTCGAAAAACATAACTGAATTCTTTGGTGGATCATTGGTTATTGCAATATTATTCTGGTTTATGACTACTTGGGGGTTTATTTCGGTAGTAATTTCATTTGGAATCAAACTTTCCATTGCTTATCTTGTTGTATTAATTAGTACAAGAGTGCTGGTTTCAATAGCTAGCAATCAAAATATATTTATTAATCTCCTCTATCTAATTCCACAGCAATTAAATATTGGGATTATTTTAATAATGGCATTTAAGTCGAAGTATTTTACTGGATTTCTATGGAAAGGTCGCGCTATTCAATAGCTCTATTACTTGTTTGGTTCACCTTGAGCCAAAGTATGGCTAACACTAAAAGTGATATTTACAACGCTTTCATTACGAGCTCTATGGGTGACTGGAAGGCTATCATTGATAGCTTACAAAGCACTGGAGTGAAAGATGATTCGAGTAAATTAGAACTGCTTAATTATCAATATGGTTACATTGGTTGGTGCATTGGGGAGAATCAGAAAGACCAAGCTAGTCAGTATCTTGATCTTGCAGAGAAGAATTTAAACACATTCACCAATAAACAATTGTATGCTGCTAAGCTGAGTAGTTATCGATCAGCTTTTTATGGTTTTCATATTGGTCTTAACATCTTGTTGGCTCCTTGGTATGGATCTAAAAGTATAGCATGTGCAAAAAAGGCAGTTTCACTTGATTCGCAAGATTATTTTGGATATGTTCAATTGGGAAATGTTTATTTTCATGCTCCAAGCCTGATGGGCGGCGATAAGTCGGAGGCCATTCAGAGTTATATCAAAGCTCGATTGAAATTAGAACGAGATAGGAACGAGATACTCTTAGATTGGAATTATTTGAGTTTACTGGTAACCATCGCACAATGTTATGAATCAACAGGTGATTTAGGAAAGGCAAAAAATAGTTATGAGGAAATCTTAACGATTGAGCCTCACTTTAATTGGGTTAAAATAGAGTTGTATCCGAATTTGATAAAAAAATTAAAACACTAAAAATGGGAAAAAGTGTACTCGTTGTAGGTGCAGGACTTGGAGGCCTTGCTACCGCATTAAGATTGGCAAAAAAAGGATATGAAGTCGAGATTATTGAGAAAAATAGCCAGGCTGGCGGTCGACTCAATCAATTAAAAAAGGATGGCTTCACCTTTGATATGGGTCCTAGCTTTTTTAGCATGTCTTATGAATTTAAGGAGTTTGCAAAAGATTGCAACATCGAACTTCCATTTAAATATGTGGAGCTTGATCCTCTCTATACCGTTAATTTCAGTCGGAGTCCAAAGACTTACCGACTCTATAAAGATATCCACAAGCTAGCGGAGCAATTCAAAGATGTAGAGCCTGACTTTGAGGTTAAAATGCGTAAATACCTTAAAAACGGAAAATCGTTATTCGACGATACGGTAGATATCGTTATAAAGGATAATTACAACACTGTTTTTTCGTATTTATTAACCCTAATGAAGGTAAATCCAAAACATTTACCCGTGTTGTTTCGTAATTTCTGGCAACAGGTTTGTCGTTATTTTTCGTCAGACGATGCTCGTGAGATTATCTCGTTAGTGGCATTTTTTTTGGGTCGCACTCCATTTGATACTCCAGCTGTTTATACCTTACTCTCGTATACCGAATTTCAACACGATGGGTATTACAACGTCGAAGGTGGGATGTATAAGATTGTTGAAGGGATTTTAGGGGAGCTTAAAAAAGAGAACGTCAAGATCACCTACAATACTGAGATCGTTAATTGCATTTCAAGTGGCAAAAAATTAGAGGCCTTAGTCGATCAGAATGGAAAGAGCTGGCATCGTGATATTATGGTTGTGAATAGCGATGCGGCTTCCTTTAGGGGTAAGATATTTAAAAGAGCGAAGTTCTCGGAAGCTAAGTTAGATAAGATGGAATGGACAATGGGACCTTTGACGATCTATCTTGGATTGAAGTGTAAACTTCCACAAGTAGAGCACCATAATTATTACCTTGGTGATAACTTTAAAGATTATGCCAATAAAATATTTCAGGCCTCTGGGACACTTGAAAAACCTTACTATTATGTTAATGTTCTGTCGCGTAACAATGCGGACTGTGCGCCTGAGGGGTGTGAGAGCTTGTTTTTTGTATGCCCGGTGCCGGATCTGAGATTTAAGAAAAGCTGGGAGGATAAAGAGGAGATTGTCAATAGTATTATTGCGGATTTCTCAGCTCGAATTGGTCAAGATATTGTTCCTGAGATCATCTCTAAAACTAGCTACTCTCCAATCGATTGGGAAAGTAAGTTTAATTTACATCGCGGTAGTGGGCTGGGATTATCGCATAAAATGTTTCAAATTGGAGCATTTCGACCTAAGAATTTTGATGAGGTATTTAAAAACGTTTTCTATGTCGGTGCCTCAACAGTGCCAGGTACTGGATTGCCTATTACCATGATTAGCTCAAAATTAGTCGTTAAACGGATTGAGAAATTAAAGAACTAGTCGGAGCATTGTTATCTCATAGGGTTGAGTAAATGGAGGGAAGTGTTAACTATCGGCAAGCCTTAACTAAGGCAATGGCCATGTGTAGTCAGTCGGAACGTTGTCAGTTTGACGTAAAGGCCAAACTGCGTCTTTGGGAGCTTTCTGAAGTTGAGATCTCTACGGCTATTAAATATCTTGTTAAGGAGCGGTTTTTGAATGATGAACGATACGTCCGTTTTTATGTCAATGATAAGCTCCGATTCAATAAATGGGGGAAGATTAAGTTGGCCTATATGCTGCGGCAGAAACAGATTTCTGATGCATTAATTCAGACCGTATTAGGTGAAATAAATGCCGATAATTATGCGCAGATTCTTCACGAATTACTAAAGGCCAAAGTAAAGTCAGTGAAAGGAACTTCAAATTACGAGCGTAAAGCTAAGCTTGCCGTCTTTGCCCAGAGTCATGGTTTTGAAGGGGAGCTTTCATTTCGAATTGCAGGACAATTGGTTGGAAATGACAATCTCGAAGAGTGATTATGGCCCCCCGTAGATTTGCCCATTAGTAGATTTCCTCATTATTTTTAACTTTGCACTCTCATTAAAAACTACTAAAATGATCCTAAAGGAACAGCTTAAAGAGCTTGTTGAGCGCCGGGATGCGCTGAGGAGGTATCTTTGACGTCGACACAAAATTAATCCGATTAGAAGAAGAAGAGCTTAAGACTCAAGATCCCACATTCTGGGATGTTCCCAAAGATGCGGAACGTCAGATGATGGTTATTCGCTCTATCAAACAATGGACTGATGGCTTTAAAAATGTGGCTCAGTCTATTGAAGATTTGCAGGTTATATTTGAATTTCGTGAAGCTGGAGATATTACTGAAGCTGAGTTAGAAGAACAATTTCTGTCGACTCGCGGGTTAGTCGAAGATCTTGAGACCAAGAATATGTTGCGTCGGGAGGAAGATCGGTTAGGAGCAGTCTTGAAGATTAATGCAGGTGCTGGAGGAACGGAATCAAACGATTGGGCCGATATGCTGATGCGGATGTATTTACGCTGGGCCGAAAAACATAATTATAAAGTTAGAGAAGCAAGCTTCGTGCCTGGTGAAGATGTTGGGGTAAAGAGCGTTACCATTGAAATAGATGGGGAGTTTGCGTATGGTTATCTGAAGAGCGAAAATGGGGTACATCGATTAGTTCGAATCTCCCCTTTTAATGCTCAAGGCAAAAGACAAACCTCCTTTACTTCGGTCTTTGTCTCTCCACTTGTTGATGATACGATTGTTATTGATGTGAATCCTGGTGATATCTCTTGGGACACCTTTCGCTCCGGAGGTGCAGGTGGTCAGAACGTGAATAAAGTGGAGACTGGTGTTCGATTAAAACATGCTCCATCTGGAATTATTATTGAGAATACGGAGTCGCGTTCGCAACTTCAAAATAAAGAAAATGCCATCCGATTGCTTAAGTCGCAATTGTATGCACTCGAACTTCAGCGTCGTTTGGATGAGACGAACAAGCTTGAAGCCACAAAGAAAAAGATCGAATGGGGATCACAAATCCGCTCCTATACCATGCAGCCCTATAAACTAGTAAAGGATGTTCGAACAGGCTTCGAATCTTCAAATGTGCAGGCTGTGATGGATGGCGATCTGGATGGATTTATCAAAGCTTTTTTGATGGAATTTTCAGAAGAGGAGAACTAGTTAGATTCAGTAATAAATGAAATTAGGCTTAAAGAGAAGATCTTTAAGCCTAATTTCATTTTAGTTTTTTAGAAAATCGAACTAAAAAATGGTGATCTGTTGCATATCGTGGACATTCGATATCGAAATTTCAATTTTATTGTTCATTTTTGTGTCCTGAACTTTTGAAAAATAATTCTTGTTCTAACAACTAAATAATCCGTGATGGAAAATACAAACGACGAGAAGGTCTATTATCCTTCCCAAGCCGTAATTGATCAGGCAAATATTAAAGAATACGATCAGCTTTATGCGAGTTCTATTGCTGACCCTGAGAAGTTTTGGGCTGAACAGGCTGAACAACTTTCTTGGTATAAGAAATGGGATCAGGTCGTGGATAAAAAGAATCCTCCGTTTTATAGTTGGTATAAGGGCGGGAAAACGAATGTTATCCTGAACGCCATTGATCGTCATCTTGAAAATGCAAACCGTAATAAATTAGCTATTATTTGGGAAGGTGAGCCTGGAGATGTGAGAACGTTCTCATACCATGCACTAAATCGTGAGGTGTGCCAATTTGCCAACGTTTTGAAAAGTATGGGCGCTCATCGAGGAGAGGTGATCACCATTTATATGCCTCAGATTCCTGAGCAAATTATTGCTATGCTGGCTTGTGCCAAAATTGGAGCAGTCCATAGTGTTGTCTATGGCGGTTTTAGTCATGAGGCCTTAGCCGACCGTATTAATGACGCTAATAGCCGAATCGTAATTACCGCAGATGGGGGCTACCGTCGTGGTAAAATTGTGGAGATGAAGAGCGTTGTGAATAAAGCAATGGAGCTCTCTCCAACGATGGAGATTTGTATCACCGTCAAAAGAACTGGTGTTGACGTATATATGGAGAATGGTAGAGATTACTGGTTGCATGAGTTGTTAGCCCTACCTATTGCTTCAAATAAATGTGAGACCGAACAGATGGATTCGTCTGAGAATCTATTCCTACTATATACTTCTGGGTCGACAGGTAAACCTAAAGCTTTAGTCCATACCCATGGCGGTTATAGCGTTTATGCTTCAACGACTCATCGAATGGTGTTTGATATTAAACCAGAAGATCGATATTGGTGTGCGGCAGATCCAGGATGGATTACTGGTCATAGCTATATCGTGTATGGTCCATTACTCAATGGCGCTACAATCATGCTTTATGAAGGGGCTCCGAACTACCCTTATCCAGATAGATGGTGGAAGATTGTGGAGAAATACGGCATAAATATTTTATATACCTCCCCGACAGCGATTCGTAGTTTAATGCGTTTTGGTGACTCGTGGCCGAATAGAAACGATATAAGCTCACTTCGTTTGCTTGGATCGGTTGGTGAGCCTATTAGCCCTGAAGCATGGAGATGGTATCATAAGGTTGTAGGTCGTGAGAAATGTCCGATAATTGATACGTGGTGGCAGACTGAAACGGGTGGTTTTATGATTACCCCTCTTCCGGTTACCCCTTTAAAGCCGGGTTCGGCGACCAAGCCATTCTTTGGCACAGTAATCGACGTTGTTGATGACGATGGAGCAAAAGTTAAAGCAGGAGAAGAAGGTACACTTGTGATAAAAACCCCTTGGCCAGGAATGACCGCTGGTATTTATCGCGATCCACAACGGTATGTCGATACTTACTGGAAGAAATATGAAAAACAAGGATGGTATCTTACCGGTGATTCAGCGAAAATTGATAAAGATGGATATTTCCGAATTATCGGTCGTACCGATGATGTAATCAAAGTTAGTGGTTATCGTTTGGGTACTGCCGAGATTGAGAGCGTTATAGCTAGCCATCCTGCCGTAGCGGAGGCTGCAGCAATTGCTCTGCCTCACGAATTAAAGGGAAACTGTATCCATATTGTTGTGGTTCTTCGAATGGGGTATACTGCTAGTAAAGATCTAGAACATCAGATGATCATGCATATGGTAGAACATTTGGGTCCAATTGCTCGACCTGAAGAGGTCACTTTTGCTGAGCTATTGCCAAAGACTCGAAGTGGGAAAATCATGAGAAGAGTGCTAAAAGCAAGGGCATTAGGATTGCCAGAAGGTGATTTAAGCACACTCGAAGAGTAGATCGGACTTTTTGTTAGTCTAAACCTTTAGGCTACGAACAATTGGTTTTAACCTTGAGTTCGTAGCCTAAATTGTTATTTTTGCACGCTTTAAGCTTCTAAATCATCGTTAAGAGTAAATTATGACCGTTCCTTCATCGAGAAAGATCTGGGTAATCGCCTGGCCAATTATGATCAGTTTGTTGGCTCAGGGTGTTGTGAATATTACAGATACCGCTTTTTTAGGTCGGGTGGGAGAGGTTGAGTTAGGTGCTTCTGCTATCGGCGGACTCTTATATACAACGTTGTTTATGGTCGGATTTGGCTTCTCTACTGGAGTGCAAATCCTTATATCACGGCGAAATGGGGAGAAGAACTTCCTGGCTATTGGCCGGATATTTGACAATAGCTTTTATTTCTTAGGCCTAACCTCTCTCTTGATTACGTTAGGAGTGATTTTCTTTATCCCCGCTCTGTTAAAGCCTTTTGTAGCCTCTGAGGCTATATTTACTGCAAGTACAACTTTTCTGGCTTATCGAGTTCTAGGTCTGTTCTTTGCTTCGGCATCCCTGCTTTTCCGATCGTTTTATACGGGAATTGCATTCACAAAATATTTAAGTATTAGTGCTGGCATCATGGCTGGGATCAATATAGTCTTGGCTTATCTGTTGGTTTTTGGTCATTTTGGCTTCCCAAAGCTAGGTATTGAAGGGGCTGCAATTGCTTCAGTGATATCCGAAATATGTGCATTGCTATTCTTTGTTCTCATTACTCGTCGAAATGCGCGACTTAAGAATTATGCCTTGTTTCAATGGGTTAAGCCCGACCTTGCCATCCTGAAAAGTACCTTGTCAGTTTCAGGTTTTGTCATGCTTCAATATGTTCTTTCCCTAGGCAGTTGGTTTGTCTTTTTTATGTTTATTGAAAAAATGGGGGAGCGTTCATTGGCAGTTTCTAATATTATTCGAAGTGTATACCTTCTTTTTATGATTCCAGGATGGGCCTTGTGCTCCGTCGTAAGTACGCTTGTAAGTAAGGCTCTTGGAGAACAGAAGCCTTACTTAGTATTCCCTATCATTGTTAAGGTGGTTAAGTTTAGTCTTTTCGCCATGGCCATTACCCTGGCGTTTGCTATTGTGTTCTCTCGAGATATTGTAGGGATTTTCACCAACGACTTATCGCTTGTTGAGGCTACGATGCCATCGTTTTATATTATCCTAGCAGCCCTATTTTTATTTGCTTCCATGAGTATCATTTTCAATGGTGTTTTAGGAACTGCAAATACCCATTTTGCCTTGGGAATTGAAGCTGTGACATTAGTGGTATACCTATTTTTTGCTTGGCTTATAGCCGTCCACCTTCACTTGAAGATAGAGATCGTCTGGACTTCCGAATTTATTTACAGTCTGCTAACCGGAGTGCTCTCGATTTGGTACCTTAAAAAGGGAAATTGGCAAAACAAAATAGTTTAAAGACTATAATTTATAGGGAGTCTATTTTAGACGTTCCCATTGATTTCAGTGGAAAATAGATCTATTTTAATTCGTGTTTGAGATTTAAACTTTTAACTTTGTAGTTCCATTCTTAAAGGTTGTTATTTTGGTATGAATGAGAAAGATAAAAATCGGTTTTCTGAGTTTTTGCCTGTTTCTACAGAGGCATGGGAAGCTCAAATTCGTGCAGATCTAAATGGCGCAGATTATGAGAAGAGATTAATCTGGAATACCGATGAAGGAATCCAAATTAAACCTTATTATCGCAAAGAGGATTTAAGTGCATTAGATCATTCAACTCACCTTTCAGGTCAATTTCCTTCTGCCCTGAGTAAACCCATTGAGGGGAACGCTTGGTTGATTAGGCAGGATATTCAAGTTGATGATTTTAGCTCTGCAAATGAAAAAGCGATTGCTCTTATTTCAAAAGGTATTACTTCAATCGGTTTTATATTTCATCAAAATTATATCAGTAACGAAAATTCGATTTCTGATTTATTATGCAATATAGATCTTGAATCGATTGAGATTAATCTTCTTCCAGCCCAAAATCACCTGGCTCTAGCGAAAGATCTAGTCTCTTTTTTAACAACTCAGGAGATTGACAAGCAAAAGCTTAATGGATCGTTGACAATTGATCCTTTTGGCTCTTATGCCCGCAAGGGTAAGTTTAATGAAAATGAGTTGGCCGATTTGACTCAAGTTAAACTTCTTCTTGAGGTGTTAGCCGATTTTCCAAATGTTCATATTGTAGCTCTTAATGGATGCGATTTCACCAATGCTGGGGCTTCGGCGGTTCAGGAGTTGGCTTTTTCATTGGCTATCGGGGCTGAATATTTAGATAAACTAACAGACTTAGGGGTTTTATTTGCCGATTTATCGCCTCGAATTCGCTTGAACTTAGGTGTTGGTGGTAACTACTTTATGGAGCTGGCGAAGCATCGAAGCGCCAGGTTGTTATGGTCAAAGCTTGTTGGATCATATGGTAAATTACTTGATTTAGCTCCCGATTCACTTGGTGCGCTGCGTGAATTGTACATCCATTCCGAAACTACCCTGTGGAATAAAACAGTGTACGATCCGCATGTAAATATTCTCAGAACTCAGACAGAAGCGATGTCTGCAGTTTTAGGTGGCACCGACTCTTTAACGATTCTCCCATTTCGAATCTCGTCGTCGACCACCGATGAATTTTCTGAGCGAATAGCAAGAAACCAACAACTTTTGCTTCAGCATGAAGCTCATTTTGATAAAGTGGCCGACCCTGCTGCAGGGTCTTACTATATTGAAACATTAACAAATGAGATTTCTGAGAAGGCATGGGAGTTATTTCTCCAGATTCAGGATCTTAATGGATATCTGGCAGCTCTTAAAAAAGGCTTTATACAGGAACAGCTTAGGGATATTAGTTCTAAGCGGTTGGGTTCTGTGGCCTCTCGGTTAGATAAGGTTTTGGGAATTAACAAATTTCCTGATCCGTCAGATCACATATCACTTGAATTAAAAGATTGTCTTTTTAAGGCAGTCGATTCTTCTGATCCCGATTCAGAGATTGAGACAATTAAACAGGTTCGCAGGTCTCAGCCTTTGGAATCACTGCGCTACGCCACAGATCACTTCTCGATATCAAATAAGCGGCCCACCGTGTTTCTTTTACCCGTTGGTGATCCGATTCAGAGTGCTGCTCGGGCACAATTTTCAGCTGAGTTTTTTGGAGTGGTCGGATATGAGATTGTTGATATTGGTCAATTCGGTTCGCTTGATATCGGTTTGACTGCTGCGTTGGAAGCTCAACCATCTATCGTGGTGCTTTGTAGTTCCGATGCTGAATACGAGGAGTTGGCACCAGTTGCTTATTCTATTCTTAAAAATAAATCAATTTTTGTCGTGGCAGGCGCTCCTGCGTGTATGGATAAACTTAAGCAGATGGGCATAAAGCAATATATAAGTAAGAAAAGTAATTTGGGTTCTATCTTGGCTAAGTTTAACCGAAAACTGGGCATTAATAACACCGAACATGAAGCCTGATTATAGAGCAATCGATCTCAAGACCGTCAAGCCCTCTAAGTCTCAGGGATTAGAGCCAGGTTTGGTGGATGGGGAGGAGTGGGCTACGCCTGAACTCATACAGGTTAAGGCTAAGTATACAAAATCCGATTTAAATGGGATGACTCACCTAGATTATGCGGCAGGAATTGCACCATTTCTTCGCGGCCCTTATGCTACAATGTTTGTCTCTAAACCTTGGACCATTCGTCAGTATGCTGGTTTTTCTACTGCGGAGGAGTCCAATGCGTTCTATCGAAGAAATCTTGCAGCAGGGCAAAAGGGTCTTTCGGTGGCCTTCGATCTGGCTACTCATCGGGGTTACGATTCAGATCATCCTCGCGTGGTAGGTGATGTTGGGAAAGCTGGTGTGGCCATTGATTCGGTGCTTGACATGAAAATTTTGTTTGATCAGATTCCTTTAGGTCAGATGTCGGTATCCATGACCATGAATGGAGCTGTTTTGCCAATTATGGCTTTTTATATCGTAGCTGCATTAGAGCAAGGGGTTAAATTAGAAGAACTAGAAGGGACTATTCAGAACGATATTCTGAAAGAATTTATGGTGCGCAATACGTATATCTATCCGCCTGATTTTTCCATGCGTATCATCTCCGATATTTTCAAATATACGTCCAAGTATATGCCTAAGTTTAACTCCATATCGATTTCGGGTTATCATATGCAGGAGGCGGGAGCAACGGCGGATATCGAAATGGCCTATACGTTGGCTGATGGTTTAGATTATGTTCGAGCAGGCATTAAGGCCGGATTACCTATTGATACTTTTGCTCCCAGAATCTCCTTTTTCTGGGGTGTAGGGATGAACCATTTTATGGAGATTGCCAAAATGCGTGCAGCAAGATTGATTTGGGCTAAGCTGATTAAGACGTTTGAACCGAAGAATCCAAAATCGATGGCGCTTCGGGCACACTCGCAAACTTCTGGTTGGTCTTTGACGGCGCAAGATCCTTACAACAATATTGGTCGTACCTGCATTGAAGCAATGGCGGCAGTTTTAGGTCATACCCAGTCGCTGCATACCAATGCACTGGATGAGGCGATTGCTTTACCTACAGATTTCTCGGCCCGCATCGCGCGGAACACTCAGTTGTATCTTCAGTATGAGACCGAGGTTATCCGTTCACTTGACCCTTGGGCGGGATCGTATTATGTTGAGTCGTTAACCGATGAATTAGTTAAAAAGGGGATGGCCCTTATTGAAGAGGTCGAGAGCCTTGGCGGGATGTCGAAAGCGATAGAGACCGGTGTGCCAAAAATGCGCATTGAAGAGGCTGCTGCCCGAACACAAGGTCGAATTGACTCAGGCACTCAAGTGATTATTGGAGTAAATAAATTCCGATTAGAGAAAGAGGATCCAATTGATATATTGGATATTGACAATACGGCCGTTCGTTTAGCTCAACTAGACCGATTGTCGAAGCTTCGTGCAGACCGTGATGAAGCTAAAGTGTTAAAATCACTCGATGCAATTACCGATTGTGCGCGAACCGGTACTGGTAATTTGTTAGAATTGGCTATTTTAGCCGCACAAGAGCGTGCTACGCTCGGAGAGATCTCTTTTGCTTGTGAGAAAATCGCAGGACGTTATAAAGCAACTATTAGAACTATTTCAGGCGTGTATTCATCCGTAACAAAAAATGATAGTGACTACGAAAGGGCTATGGAGCTAGTTCGTGAATTTGCCAGGAAGGAGGGGCGTCAGCCTCGTATCATGATTGCAAAAATGGGGCAGGACGGGCATGACAGAGGAGCAAAGGTGGTGGCTACTGGATATGCCGATATTGGCTTTGATGTCGATATGGGACCTTTATTCCAAACCCCTGCCGAGGCGGCTAAGCAGGCTGTCGAAAACGATGTTCATGTCTTAGGTATCTCTTCCTTAGCAGCTGGCCATAAGACTCTTGTTCCGGAAGTAATGACGACACTTAAGCAGTTGGGCCGTGAAGATATTATGGTTGTTGTAGGCGGGGTTATACCTGCCCAAGATTATCAATTTTTATATCAGGCTGGTGTTGTTGCAATTTTTGGACCTGGAACTTCAGTGACCGCAGCGGGACTGAAAATAATAGAGATACTATTGAAAGCTCAGTAGTATTTAGAGGTTTTTTAAGATCGAGCCTTGATTTTGTGTTCTAAAGTGGCGATGCTTAATTCTGATTTCCGCTTTAATTTAAGTGCCTGAGCTAGTTCCCACGCGAATTGAATGCTTTTTTTATCGTAATCTTCTAGCCACATAATATAGCTACTCTTTCCTTTGAATGTTGCTTTAAGCTTGTGTTCATAGTTGGCTGCAATGGTAGCAATAACCAACTCTGCTTGTTTTCCTCTGTAGCTTACTTTTTCCCATTTAGAACCCCCGAATTCGCTATGATGACAATTGAAATTGTCAAGTGCGACAGGATCTGAATTAACGGAGGTTGATTCAGTTGATAAGGTAATAAACGTGTGATCGATCCATTGTTCTCCGTAATAATTACTCGCCAATGTTAGGTCCCCCTTTTCATTGAGATATACCTGGATGAATGAGCGCGACCAGCTTTTGTCGAATACCTGTCGGTTAGGGATATAGGTGATGTATTTCTCGAATTCACCTTTTTCTGCTTTAAACTCAGGGAGTAACCTGCGAATGGTTGTAGTTGCTACTATTATGTTTTCTTTTGCTTTTAAGAGCTCTGAATGATATATCCTTAAACTTATATCGTTTGCTTGTTTGATTTCTCCTTTCGCAGTAGGAAAGAGCTTTGTAATTGAATCAAGTGAGGCTAGCGCATTTAGTGTATCTCCTTTCTCAAGAAGCGAAGTTGCCTTTTGGAATCTCAGTTTGGCAAGATCGGCTTGAGAAGCACCGCAAGCTGCGAAAAGTAGTAGGGTAATTACGATCCAAGCGGAAGAAAATAGATGTTGTTTCATCAGTTTATAGGTTCTGAAATTTGAATAACGTGCTCTGAAGCGTTTTAAAAAACTGTTTTTTGAGTCTGTTCATACATCCATATGGATTCGTATTTCCAACTTTAACTGATTGTAAAGATATAAAAAATCCGGCTTGCTTTATGGTAGTTTTTGTATGAAATTCTTAATTCTGCTCATCTTTAGGAAGTTGACTTGAATTTTATTCTTGTATTTTTTTTTAGAATCATCTTGCCATTCTGATAAATAGTTCTTTTCTTTGCAACGCTAAAATAAAATAGCAAATAGCTTTATTATTTCGACTTTAAAAAGATGGAGTAATGAGCATTTAAAGAAAAAAAATATTACTTTTACGACCCCAAACAATGGGGAAATAATAAAATGGCCCGTTCGTCTACCGGTTAGGACATCAGGTTTTCATCCTGGAAATAGGAGTTCGATTCTCCTACGGGCTACAAATTTTTAGAACACAGAAATTTTTAAGAAATGGCAAACCATAAATCAGCTATTAAAAGAGCAAGGCAGAGTGAAGTTAGTCGTCTGCACAACAAGTATTATTCAAAAACTGCCCGTAATGCAGTTAGATTGTTGCGTGAGACCACTGAGAAGGCAGCTGCAGCAGACCTATTACCTAAGGTAGTAACGATGCTTGATAAGCTTGCAAAGCAGAATGTTATTCACAAAAACAAAGCTTCAAATTTAAAGTCAAGCTTATCATTGCACGTTAATAGCTTGTAATTTTAGCTTTAAAATATTTTCATGAGCTCATCCTTCCTAGGGTGGGCTTTTTTTCTTAATCTCCTTTTTATTGACTAACTTTAATTCAGGTACCACCTCGAATTTGTCAATTCACAATGGAGCAATATCTACAACAACATCTTAAAGATTGGGCTCTGGAGGATCGTCCTCGGGAAAAACTACTAGCTAGAGGCATCTCTTCATTGACAGATGCTGAATTGGTGGCCATATTAATAGGCTCTGGTAATAGTGATGAATCAGCTGTTGAGCTCTCTCGGAGGATCCTTTTATTCGTGA
This sequence comes from uncultured Bacteroidia bacterium, assembly GCA_903905505.1. Taxonomy (GTDB): domain Bacteria; phylum Bacteroidota; class Bacteroidia; order Bacteroidales; family Prolixibacteraceae; genus JAAFHB01. Next base: position 23,186 of record CAIVGL010000126.1, read on the forward strand.
AATATAATCTACATGAGCTAGGTAAGCTCAATGTTGATAATCTAAAATCTTTTAAAGGGATTGGCGATGCCAAAGCAATTGCAATTATTGCTGCGATGGAACTTGGTCGTCGTCGCGATCAATCAACGGCCCTTGAGCTGAATAAAATATCAAATAGCAATGATGTCGCTAGTTTTTTACGCCCTCTAATTGGTGATTTGCTGCATGAAGAGTTTTGGGCTCTTTTTTTGAGCCGAAATAACAAAGTCTTATACACCAAATGCTTTGGGCAGGGAGGTATTACTGGAACGGTGATCGATGTTCGGGTGGTTCTTAAAATGGCTATTGAGAAAAATGCTGTTTCGCTGATCTTTGCGCATAATCACCCATCTGGAAACCTCGAGCCGAGTGAAGCTGATCGGAAGATTACAAAACAAATAAAAGAAGCCGGTGCGATTATGGATATCCCCTTGCTCGATCATTTAATTATTACCCAGAGTGGATATTTTAGTTTTTCCGACGAGGGAATTCTCTAGCTAATGGAATTTTTAGCTTTGATTACTGATCTTTTCAACGGTTAGGGAATCTTCGCAAAGTGCAAGCATCTCATGAATCGTTAGACTTAAAACAGGATCAATTTTATCGGGAGCTATTTCGTCTAATGGAGCTAAGGCAAATTTTCGCCTGGCAATTTGTGGGTGGGGAATGATTAAGTCAGGTGTGCTAAGGATTAGATCATCGTAATAGAGGATATCTAAATCGATGGTTCGATTCTCGTAATTACCCCCTTTTTTTGTTCGGCCTAACTCTTTTTCTATACTCTGCGTATGTTCAAGTACTTCAAAAGGACCCTGTTGAGTATCTACAATAAGGAGTTGGTTCCAAAACAGATCACTTTTAAATCCCCATGATTCTGTGGCGTAAATAGACGATATTTGGCTTATTCGTCCAATTTTATTGGTAATGTGGCTTATTGTCAGATTAAATATTTTGGACTTATCTCCCACATTACCACCTAAAAGGATAAAAACATTAGCCATTTTTTATAGATTTGCATATTATACGAACAACAATAGTAAGGATAATTCATAACTATTTAAATTATACCTTCAATCCATTATAGCTATTAGTATGAAAATTTTCTGGAAAGCCTTCCTTGCTTCACTTCTTGCTATCCTTGTAGCATCTGTTTTACTGGTGTTTCTTTTGATTGGGACGATATCTGCTATTACCTCTTTTAAGGATCAGTCGGTATCGATCAAGAGTCAAACATTGCTTGTTATCAAGTTGGACAGTCGCATCGTAGAACGCAAATCAAATAATCCTTTTGAAGATCTCGAAATTCCTGGAATTAAGATTTCGAATACGGTCGGATTAAATCAAATTCTTAGTGGTATCGAAAAGGCAAAAACAGATGAGCATATTCGAGGTATTTATTTAGAACTTTCTGAGATAAATGCCGGATTTGCTACTGTTGAGGAGATTCGAAATGCCTTAAAAGATTTTAAGAAATCTGGTAAGTTTATCTATTCTTATTCGGATATGATCTCTCAAAAAGCCTATTATTTAGCTACTGTATCCGACAGTCTAATGTTGAATCCCATGGGAATGTTCGATTTTAGAGGTCTAAATGCGGAACATACTTTTTTCAAAAAAGCATTCGATAAATTTGGCATTGAGATGCAAGTTATAAGGGGAAAGAACAATAAATTTAAATCAGCTGTAGAGCCTTATCTCTTTGATAAGATGAGTGAGGCTAATCGTGAACAGACTACTATTTATCTGAAAAGCATCTGGAATCATGTTTTGAAAGGGATTTCAGAACAACGTAAGATAACCGTTGATAGTCTGAATAAGTATGCTGATGGCGTGATGACCTTTCAGAAAGCAGATAAAGCGCTACAAAATAAGTTTTTCGATAATTTAAAATATAAGGATCAGGTATTGGCTGATTTTCGCAAACTCACCCATCTTGGAGAAAACGACGAGATTCCAATCGTTACCATTGGAGAATATGATAAGGTGCCAAAGACCTACGAAACTGGTGGTTTAGTAAAAGACCGTATTGCCGTGGTTTATGCCTTTGGGGAGATCGATAGCGGGTCTGATGGTCCATATCAAATTGATTCGAAAGAGGTCTCCAAAGGTATTCGGGAGGCGCGTACCGATACAGCTGTAAAGGCTATTGTTTTAAGAGTTAATTCTCCGGGCGGCTCCGCTTATGGTTCTGAAGTGATTTGGCGTGAGGTTATGCTTGCTCAGAAGAGTAAACCGGTTATCGTTTCTATGGGCGATTATGCCGCTTCTGGTGGTTATTATATTGCTTGTGGGGCAGATGCTATTTTAGCTAGTCAAACGACCATCACGGGCTCTATTGGCGTTTTTGGAACTATCCCAAATTTAAGTGGTTTGCTTACCGATAAAATTGGGATCACCTTCGATAATGTTTCAACAAATGAGCATGCTGATATGCCCTCTATGACTCGTAAGATGACCCCTTTTGAACGAAACCTTATGCAATCGTATGTTGAATCAACTTATGATACGTTTATCTCCCATGTGGCGACTGGCCGTAAAAAAACTTCAGGATACGTTGATTCGATTGGGCAAGGGCGTGTTTGGAGTGGCGAGAATGCGCGGTTAAATGGTTTAGTAGATGAGTATGGTGGACTTAATGATGCTCTAAAACTAGCTGCTAGCAAGGCTCACATTAAGCAATATAGAATCAAAGAGTTGCCAAAACAAAAAGATACGTTCGAAGAACTTATGAAAAGTTTCTCGACTAGAATTCAGAACAGCGTTATACAAAGTAAACTTGGTGATTCGTTTCATCTTTGGGAACAATTCTCACGAGAAGCTCATGCCAATGGGATCTATACTAGAATGCCCTATAACTTAGAAATTAATTAATCTACTTGGATGAAGTATCTCTTGTTGAAATTATTGTCTCTATTTTATGGGATGCTAGTAAGTTTTAGAAACGAGCTATTTAACCTTAAAATACTCTCTTCTAAGGAATTTGATCGTCCAGTGATCTCTATTGGAAATATCACCGCGGGGGGGACAGGAAAGACTCCCCATACCGAATATATTGCCCAATTGTTAAAAACCAATTTTAAAGTTGGGGTGCTGAGCCGAGGCTACAAGCGCAAGTCTCGAGGTTTTCAAGTGGTTGAAGCAACTTCTAAAGTGCGTCAAGTTGGGGATGAACCCTTACAAATCAAGCTTAAGTTTGATGATTTGCTTGTTGCTGTGGACTCAAACCGTGTTAGAGGTATTACTAAAATGCTACAGTTTAAGCCTGAACCAGATGTGATTCTATTAGATGATGCATTTCAACATCAATATGTAAATCCGGGAATCAATATTCTCTTAACCGATTATAATCGACTAATTACCAAAGATTCTTTACTTCCACATGGTCGTCTTCGGGAATCTGCATTCAACAAATATAGAGCAACCATTATAATCGTAACCAAATGCCCCAAAGAGTTACAACCTATTGATGAACGTATTATCACCAAAGAGCTTGAAATTAGGCCATACCAGGATCTTTTCTTTACAAACATTACCTATGGTTCCTTAATGCCTGTTTTTCCTGAAGATGTGTTAGATGTGGAGATGAAAATCAAAGGCGGATCTTCGATATTATTAGTTACAGGTATTGCTAACCCTGAACCACTTAAAGAGTATCTGACTGATGGTCGAAATGAAATCTCTCAGCTAATTTTCCCTGATCATCATCAGTTTTCAGTAAAGAATATCGAACGAATCGAAGCTAATTTCGAAGCTATTACTCGGCCAAATAAAATTATTGTAACCACCGAGAAGGATATGGTTCGGTTTCGTGATGCCCCATCTATTCCAGATTCTATCCGTCAAAATATTTATTATATCCCTGTGGGAATTAGCTTCTTGAACAATAAGGGGTCTGAATTTAATAGAAAAGTTTTTGATTATGTTAAGAAAAATAAAGGAAACATCGACTTTTATTCAAACAGCAATTGGGATTAAGGTTGAGATTGGGGTTATTTTAGGCACCGGTCTTGGCGGGTTAGTTAATGAGATTGAGATTATAAAAACCCTACCTTATGCTGAAATTCCAAACTTCCCCTTGTCTACGGTGGAAGGTCATCAAGGCAAACTAATATTTGGAAAGTTAGGTGGCAAATATATTCTTGCCATGCAAGGGCGATTTCACTTTTATGAAGGGTACGACATGACTAAGGTCACTTTCCCTGTTCGGGTGATGAATGACTTAGGGATTAATACCTTGCTGGTATCGAATGCTTGCGGTGGATTAAATCCCGATTTTGCAGTAGGTGATTTAATGATGATTACCGATCATATTAATATGTTTGGATTTAATCCATTAACGGGGCCAAATCTTGATCAATTAGGTCCTCGCTTCCCCGACATGAGTCAGGCTTATGATCTGCAACTTCAAGCTCATGCACGCAAGATTGCTGCAAATAACCACTTAGATCTTAAAGAGGGGGTATATATTGGCGTTACTGGTCCTACTTTTGAGACACCTGCAGAATATAAAATGTTTCGAATCCTGGGTGGTGATGCCATCGGTATGTCAACGGTCCCAGAAGTAATTGTTGCTCGTCATATGGGTATTCGAGTTTTTGGGATCTCTATTGTTACAGATAGTGGTGTGCCAGGCCATATTGTGGAAATATCACACGAAGAAGTTCAAGAGGTTGCTAAACGGGCAGAGCCAAAGATGAGCCTGATAATCAAAGAGCTAATTGCTATTCTCTAGCCTTTTTACTTGGGTTAGCTATCTTTCTATCCCAAAGTTCAATGTTGTTTGATCGAAAATTTCTCGCCATGCCTTTCCTTAAGCGCAATTTAGTTTGGATCATTTGTTTATTCGGCCTCTATCAATGTCAGATACTGAAACCGCTAATGCCTGAGGAGAATTATCCCCTTGTTGTTTCAACGCCTCAGATGTCAGTTATTAATTTATTTGCCGAGGTAAAGACTTCTAAACTGGAGTCGTTAGTAAACCAAAAAGTTGAAAGCATCTTATACCAAGATACCAGTTTCCTTGATCACGGTAACGATAACTTGAAACTCTTCGCAATACGAGATGGAGCGATCAAACTAAACTTTGATCAGGATCAATTGAGTTGGGAATTGCCTGCTAATGTAACTTTTCAGAAGGGCGTTAAAGTTTTTGGTTACAATCTTCCTATGGTTGACTCGTGGCAATATACCGGACAGATAAAACTTCGGTATAAAACGAAACTAACACTGGGTCAAGATTGGAGCATTAAAACCCAAACAACGTCAGATGGTTTCTCTTGGACCAAAAAGCCCGCTGTTAAAATTGGCACCCTAGACGTACCTATAACCCTTGTTGCAAATTTGATTCTCCCTTCTTACTTACAAAGCTTTTCCTCCCAAATAGATACTCTATTTGCCTCTAATTTTAATTTTCGGTCTTCCGCAGAGAAAGGGTGGTCTATGTTATCCACCTCGTTTAAGATTCCAGGGAATTACAATGCTTGGTTATCGATTGTTCCAAACTCGATTTCCGTCTTGCCGATTCAAGGCTCTGGAGGTCAAATTAGAGTAGGAGCTGCAATAGCTTCAGAAGTTGTTTGTGCGATGGATACTCCACCCGATCCTGTCGAAGTTTCAAGATTGCCTGATATGCAGCCACTTAAGTTGGTGAGCGATACGTTTAAAATAAATTTATTAACTGATATTCCTTATCCAACAATTAATAGAGAACTAAATGCTCAACTAAAGGATTCCGTTTTTGTCTTTGGGTCTAGAAAATTGAAATTTGAAAATTTCAGAGTCTATGGCACCTATCAACGGATGGCTGTTGAAATGAAGGTCGCTGGAAGTATAAATGGGATGTTATATCTGACTGGTGTACCCTATTTTAATGCTGCAGATACCACGCTTCGGATTAAAGATCTGAAGTTCGATTTAAAAACTCACAACCTTATGGTAAACTCATCGAAATGGCTTTTTAACGGAAAAATTGAACGGTCGATAACCCATTCATTGGCCATCCCTTTTCGATCAAATGTTTTAGATATGGAGTCTCAGATTAAAAAGTTAATTACTCATTATCCATTAGCATTTGGATTTGAGCTTCAAGGGCGATTAACCAAATTAAGAGTCTCAGATCTCTATTTAACACCTAAGTCTGTGAAGGCAAATTTAATATTCTCAGGCAATCTAAACTTAGGCATTTCAGAGTCAAGTCAAGGCCCATTGTAAAAGTCAATTCGAAACTTAACTCTTTGTCGGTATTTTCAGTTTCTGTCCGATGACTAAGTTCTTCTCATTTTTAATGTTGTTAATGGCTTTTAATTCGGTATCAGTTACCCCAGTAAATTGTTTGGCTATCTTATTTAAGTTATCGCCACTGCGCACCGTATAATATGTAAATCCATTGTTGGAGGTCGTACTTGTTTCTTTTGCAACCTCATTTTTTACAGCTGCGACAGTTTTCTCTTTTGGTTCTAACTCTTTAGTCGCTAATGTCTTTTGTTGTTTTGGATCGACATAAATGATTAATCGTTGTCCAACTTTAATTCGATTGTGCTTTAGGTGATTCCATTCACCGATATCACCGGCCGTGATATTATACTTTGCAGCAATAGAATTAGGCTTGTCTCCAGTGCGCACGGTATAGTAAATTTTTCGTTTCCCTCCTGTATCTGCATATCGATAACCACGATCGTCTTTTATTGGAACTAATTGGTTGTCTGGAAAATATTTGTCTCTGTCAAGGGCAAATATTTGATTCTGTGCATCAATGAAAGGGGATATTTTATCAATAGGCAATTTCAATACCAACTCCTTATCTGCTTTTGCCGGAATAATATCTCGCTTGTATTGCGGGTTTAATTGTCTTATTTCTTGAACTGGTATATTCAGAACGTTCGAAATTTGCTCGAAATGCAAATAAGATGTAACGATAATTGTATCCGTTAAGAAATTAAAATTTGGTCTTGCACCTACGATCCTATGCTCTTTGGCATAATTCATTACATAATTGGCCGCAATAAAAACGGGGATATAGCCTCTTGTTTCCTTAGGTAGCTGAGCATAGATCTCCCAATAGCTTTGTTTTCCTCCCGAACGCCTTACCGCTTTGTTGATATTTCCTGGTCCACAATTATAGGCTGCAATAACGACATGCCAATCTCCATAAATAGCATACAGATCTCTTAGATATCGTGCAGCTGCATCCGTTGACTTAATTGGGTCATTCCGTTCGTCGATGTATGAGTTAACTTCCAATCCATACATCTTTCCTGTCCCATACATAAACTGCCAAAGACCAGATGCTCCTGCTTTAGAGACAATCTTTGGATTTAGAGCCGATTCAATGATTGGCAGGTATTTTAGTTCTGCCGGAAGATCATATTTGGCTAACGTTTCTTCAAAAAGAGGGAAGTAGTAGTTTGATAATCCCATCATGATCGAAACCATCCCTTTTCTACGATTAAAATAGAAATTAATCAATTTCTTAACCATGTCATTGTATGGCAGGGGTATATATGAATCGAGACTCTGTAACCGTTGCACATAAATCGAATCTGGCAATGCTTCTAGGGTTGAATCAGCTGCATATGCTGCATTTAAACTATCTACAGGGAAAGAGTTTTCGACATACCAAGTATGCATCATGGAGTCAAGCTTGTCCGAGAGAATCGTATCAATATTGTCATTAAAATTAAGTCCGGAAGGATTAATTTTAATCGAATCGGATAGTTGTGGAGATTGGGCGTCAGATTCAGGCTTGACTTGCGTCTCCACAGATTGACTATAGCCATTTATGCTTATAGTCAAGAATATTAGTGCAACTATGAGTTGATAGATCTGTTTCATGATTTGGAAATGTTAAAAGCGAATGGCTACATTAAGTCCCATTCCTGTGTTTTGGGTCCCTACGTTAATTGGCATCGGTTCAATCCTCATGCTAATGTCATTGTTGATATCAAAATCAAATAGATTCGCATCGACACTGGCATCAATAATACTTAATACGTGCATCATAGCAATGCAGATTATCGTAAGGTCCCTGTTGCGACGAAAGAAATCTTTCCCGCTTTTTAATTGATCGGAAATATAGGTAAATGTGGATGGATTATCTAATCGGATGGATGGATTTTTAATCAAATTGGTTAAAAATAGTCGCTCATCAGGCTTGAATTCTGCAGCGCTAGTATACTGAGCAATTATGCGATAGCCTTGTGAGTAATCAGAGTAATTGTTGTTGTTCCATCCTAAGACATAGATTAGGCCTGCATAGCCACCATATACGACGGGTAATTTCCAATATTTCTTATTGTATATCTGTCCTAGACCAGGGAAAAGTGCGGCATAGATTGAGGCTTTCTTTGAGGATCTGTGCACCTTTTGAACCGGAGCTGTCACCTTAAGACTGTCATTCGATATTTTCAACGGTTGGGCAGTCGACGCCAGATTACCCGCTGTGAGAATGACTAAAATAAATAGTCCTGCAAGAATAGTTCTCAGCATGCTTATATGCACTGTTTATTTCAGAGATTTAGCTTGTCAAATATTCCAATTATCCGCTCAAGGTCTTTAGGATCTCCAAATGGGATCTCAATTTTACCTTTCCCAAGATCATTAATCTTAAAGACCACATTCGTCTTGAAATAATTGGTTAGGTGATTTTTAAGCTCTCGATACTCATTTGGAAATGGCTCTGACTTTTTTGTGGATGCTTGATCTTCACCATCTTCTAAGTTAATCTTTCTGACAATGTCTTCAGTTTTTCTTACCGAAAAATCGTACTTGACAACCTGTCTGTAGATCATGATCTGTGTCTCAGGTTCAGGGATGTTAACCAAGGCGCGTGCATGTCCCATCGTTATCTCCTGCTCTCTGATCGCTTTTTGTACTGTCGCTGGTAGCTTGAGTAATCTCAAATAGTTTGAGACCGTTGAACGTTTTTTTCCAACCTTCTCACTTAAGGTCTCTTGCGTTAAGTTGCACTCATCAATAAGTCTCTGGTAGCTCAACGCAATCTCAATGGCGTCAAGATCTTCACGTTGAATATTTTCAACGAGAGCCATTTCTAACATGGTCTCATCGCCCGCCTCTCTTATGAAAGCTGGAATAGTTGTTAGTCCTGCAAGCTTTGAGGCTCTAAAACGCCTTTCGCCCGCTATGATCTGATATTTATGGTCAGCAAGCTTACGTAGGGTGATGGGCTGTATAATGCCCAGCTCTTTAATCGAGTTAGAGAGATCAAAAAGAGCCTCTTCATCAAAATGGATACGCGGTTGAAATGGATTCGCTACAATTTCATGGATAGCTATCTCATTTGAAACTGGAGCACCAACAGTCATATCACTGCCTTCAATTAGGGCGCCTAAGCCTCTTCCAAGTGCGTTTCTTTTTATCATAATTCAATATCTTTTAAATTACAGTTCTAGTTTTTCAGTCTGGTCGATCTTGGTCATGTTGTTATTTTGCAATAACTCACGTGCAAAGTTAAGATACGACTGTGCTCCTTTTGAAGTGATATCATATTCCACCGCAGGTAGACCATAGCTCGGTGCTTCAGAAAGTCGGATATTTCGAGTAATTACAGTTTCAAAAACCATCTCTTGGAAGTGCTTCTTAACCTCTTCGTAAACTTGATTCGATAAGTTTAATCTCGAATCAAACATGGTGAGTAGAAATCCTTCAATCTGTAACTCTGGATTTAATCGGCTTTGGATTATTTTTATTGTGTTCAGTAGTTTTCCTAGTCCTTCAAGGGCAAAATATTCACATTGCACCGGAATTACAACTGAATCAGCTGCGGTTAAAGCATTGACTGTTATTAACCCAAGCGATGGAGAGCAATCGATCAAAATGAAATCATAATCAGCCGTTACTTTGTCAATGACTTGTTTGAGTACCTTCTCCCGATTAGGAAGATTTAACATCTCAATTTCTGCGCCGACTAGGTCGATATGAGAAGGCAAAAGATCAAAATTTGGCGTTTTGGTATTCAAAATGATCGATCTTGGATCGACATCATCGACCACACATTCATAAATACTTGTTTTGACGTTGCGAACATCAAAACCTACACCGGATGTGGCATTCGCTTGTGGATCAGCATCGATGAGTAATACCCGATATTCCAGAACAGCAAGGCTAGCAGCTAAGTTAATTGCTGTTGTCGTTTTTCCTACGCCGCCTTTTTGGTTTGCTATCGCTATTACTTTTGCCATTGATTCTAATTTTTAAAGATCGGTTCAAATTTAGCATTTTAACCTGAATTAGCTCCCATCCCATCTCAATTGGCTCTAATCCGATGTTAAAAAAACGAAATTAATTATATGTTAATTCGAAATATATTAGTATTGTGTTGATAAGTAGACTGATAGCTCTTGTGAGTACTCCGGAATTCATGCGAATTCCAAGCAGTCTCGTCAAATTGGATCAACATCAATAGCGATTTGAATGGCCTTGTTTCCATCGCGTAATTTCACTTGGTCTAGAATCTCCTGCATCTGCCTTTTTGCATTCACCACAGAGATTTCACGCTCTATTTTTATCCAAATCTGTTTTATATACTGGAGTTTAATCCTGTTAATCAGAGGATATTCTGGTCCGAGTATTCTTGTGCCAAATCGTTCGCGAAGTTTGTTTGAAAGTTCGTCGGTGATGCGATCTAGTTCCCTTTTATCTCTATGTTTGAGTGTAATGCCGATCATCCGATAAAAGGGTGGGTATTTGAAATGTTTTCTCTCTGCAATTTGTCCGCGGTACATCGCCTCGTAATCATTGTTTGCGACATTTAGAATAATCGGATGTGTAGGCTCTGAGGTCTGGATGATCACCTTCCCACGTTTATTTTTTCTGCCTGCTCGACCACCTACCTGAGCCATTAATTGATAGCTACGTTCGTAAGCCCTAAAGTCAGGCTGGTTTAAGAGATTGTCGGCGTTAAGAATCCCCACGATACTAACATTTTCAAAGTCCAAACCCTTGGTAACCATCTGTGTTCCAATGAGAATATCGATCTCTTTGTTTTCGAATCGCTTTATGATCTTTTCAAATCCATATTTCGAACGGGTTGTATCAAGATCCATGCGATCAATCTTCGCATCTGGAAAGATTTGCTGAAGATCTTCCTCAACTTTTTCGGTCCCAAAGCCTTTGTTTGTTAACTCTTTGCCACCGCAACTTGAACAGGTCCCAGGGTGATTTATCGAATAGCCACAATAGTGACAGACCAATGAATTATTGTGCTTGTGATAGGTTAAGCTCACGTCGCAATGGGCACATTTGGGAATCCAAGCACAAAGTCGGCATTCTACAAATGGTGAAAATCCTCTTCTGTTTTGAAATAATATGATTTGCTCCTTGCGCTCTAAAGCCTCGGTCATTTCTGAAAACAATAAAGGGGTCAGATGTGAATTCATTTGCTTCCTCCGATAAGCGTCTTTGAAATCAGCCGTTAAGATCTCCGGCATCTCAATTTTTTGATGTCGCTCACTCAATGTGACTAGTCCAAACTTTCCGGATTGAGCATTAAAGTAGGTCTCCACCGCAGGGGTTGCCGTACCTAATAGTACAGGTGCATTCTGCAGATGTCCAAGAATCACGGCTGCATCACGAGCATGATAGCGAGGGGCTGGATCATATTGCTTGAAGCTATTTTCATGCTCTTCATCAATGACAATTAAGCCTAAATTGGTGAACGGCAGAAACAAGGATGATCGTGTTCCAACAATGAGTTGGTAGTCGTTTTCGGTTCGGCTGTCTTCTTTGATCTTGCCAAAATTGAGCACCTTATTCCAGATCTCTACTCGCTCAGAATCACTAAATTTTGAGTGATAAATACCTGCTTTATCTCCAAAGACTCGAGTTAAACGGCCAATGATCTGGGTCGATAATCCAATCTCTGGAAGTAAGTACAACACTTGCTTTCCTTGTTCAAGACATTCTTGAATGAGCTTAATATAGATCTCCGTCTTTCCGCTCGAGGTAACCCCATGAAGTAATGTCACGGGCTTCTGCTCAAACGAAAGTTTTATTGCATCGTAAGCCTCCGTTTGCGCCTGACTTAATTGTGAGATGGCTTTTAGTTCTCCATCAAAGGATGCTAGGCGATCTGTTGCTTTTTCAATCGTCTTTAAGATATTTTTTTTGATCAACCCATTGAAAACTGCCACTGATAGCCCAGTATGACGGAGTAACTCTTTTTTCGTAATCTCTTCGCGAGGTTCTGATTTTTGATCCTCAGCCAGCGCAAGGAATCCAATGAGTAACTGATGTTGCAGTGAGATCTTCTTGATGGAATCTAGGGCGTTGCTGACCTTTGTATCGGTATTTAAATTTTCGTGGAGCGTGATATAGGTTTGTGTCTTGAGTCGATAACTCTCTTTCATCTCCTCTTCAATGGAGACTGCACCTTTTTGTAATAACTCTTTGACGAGCACTAAGGCCCCTTTTTTAAGCAACGAATTATTTAAGTCTGCAATCGAAAGACTATGTTTTTCGCGAATCAGTTCAAATAAAAGTTGCTCTTTTGGAGTCAGCTTATTCTCTTCTTGTTCCAGGAACTCAGCATTGAAATTAATCCGAGTTTCGCTCTCTAATTTCAAGCCAGATGGGAGGGCTGCCTTTAGAACTTCTCCCAACGTGCAGTGATAGTATCCTGCAATCCATTCCCAAAAGGCAAAGCTTGAATTGGCAATTATTGCACTTGAATCTATGCTATATTCGATTGGCTTCGTTTGGTAGTTGATTGGCTTCTGGTCATGAATCTTATGCACCAAAGCCGAGTAGAATTTCTTTGCTCCAAACTGCACAATCACGCGCATCCCAGGTTGGATCTGACCTTCGAGTTCCTTTGGTATGGTATACGTGAAAGATCCTGCCAAGGGAAGAGGCAGGATCACATCAGCATACGTTTCAGGAGAAAGATTCATGTAAGCAGTTCGGGGTCATTAAATTTGATCACTCTTGGAAGCTAATTTCTCCCTTGATTATTTCTTGTTGGGACTATTTTGTGATGCTTACGATGGGTTTTCCAATGCTTGCATTAGGTGCCATGATATTTAATAATGCAGCAATTGTGGGTGCAATATCAGTAATGTCAATAGCTGCGGAAGTATAGCCGGGTTTGATCTGTGCCCCATACCAGAGCAATGGAATATGAGTGTCGTAAGTGTAGGTGCTTCCATGAGTTGTGCCAGTGGTTGACAGTTCTTCAAGCCAAGCTGGCTCAAGTAATATAGCTAGATCACCCGATCTTTTGCGGTAAAATCCATTTTGAATTAATTCAGCCGATTTGTTTTTTAAAACGGCACCATTTAATTGCTCAGCGGTGTAAACATTTGCCACGCCATTAAATTGTAAAACATAGTTCGCAAGGTTGGCAGTGATTGATTTAATGTCTAGGTTTTTTTGTTGAATCCGTTTCCGATTCAGATAAATTTGGTTGTTAACCATAAAAGAGACTACACTTGTATCACCATACGATTTGTTGAGGTAGCCTTTTACAGAGTCTGAAAATGCAAGACCGTTAAAATAACCAGCATTCATTTTGTTATCAGTTAATTCCGCAGGAACATAGGCCGCTGCATGGTCTGCTGTAAGAAACACGAGTATGTTCTCTTTCCCGTAATTCTTTTCAAGAAGGGTTAAAAGTTCAGCGATATCTCGGTCTAGCCTAATGTAAGTATCTTCGACTTCAACTGATTGAGGTCCCATTTTATGCCCCACATAATCGGTTGCAGAGAAGCTTACGGCCAATAAGTCGGTATATGGTCCTTTACCAAGATTCTCGCCTTGTAAAGCTGCTATCGCGATATCTTTGATTATTGAATTACCAAAAGGTGTTGAGCGAATGATGCCAAAATCTTTTTGATTGTAAATTGAAGGCAGATCATGCGGGAATACAGGTTTTTTCTCTTTTCCATAAAGACCTTCATAGGGATTGTCATCAGCGGCACTCTCGGTATATTGATCGATTGGCAACAATGTATTCCAAGGTTTTGATAGGTAAGTATGTGCTAATTTTCTCTCGTTGAAAATAGTCACCCAAGTTGGCAACTCTTTTTTGTAGAATGTAGAGGTGATAAAATTACCTGATCCAGAATCAAACCAATACGAGCCATCTGATAGGTGTCCACCAGGCAAGATAGACGCCCTATCTTTTAAGGACACTGCAACGACCTTTGATTTAAGATTTGAATATAGTTTAAGCTCATCCCCAATTGTTGAGCTTAAGAGATTGCGTGGCGACATTTTACCAGCGCCACCAGCAGAACTACCAACTGTTTTTTCTGTGGCATCATCGGTAACATAAGTTGTCTTGCCAGTTTCTCTAACATACCAGTCATTGCCAATAATACCATGATAGGCTGGCGTAGTGCCTGTGTATATTGAAGCATGACCAGGCCCGGTATAGGTTGGTGAATAGTTGTAATTTGCATTTTTACAATTGAAGCCTTGGTTCATTAACTTCTTAAACCCATTTTCGGAAAATTTGGCATAGTATTTCGAAAGGTAATCGTAACGCATTTGGTCGACTACAATTCCGACCACTAACTTTGGTGTTTTGCTCTCTTTCAGACTACTTGTTTGTCCGTCTGTTTGATTTGTAGCGAAAAATACGAGAACTCCGATGCCGATAGCGGTAATTAATTTCATTCCTAAATTTTTAGATCTTTAAATTTGATAATGTTAAATGTGAAATCTGCCCTTTCAACTTCGTGATTCAAATTTCTGGACAGTCTTTATTCTGTATTAAGCCTATTGATTCATCTTGTCAGACAAACTAAGCAGTGGAATTTTGCGGAGAGAGAGGGATTCGAACCCCCGGTACCGTTACCAGTACAACGATTTTCGAGACCGTCCCATTCGACCACTCTGGCATCTCTCCTGTTCAACATAATTGATTAGGTGGCACACAAAAATAAGAAAAAATGGGGAAGATAAGAGCTGAATTTTTAATCTAATAACACCAAAATAAATTTAATTTTTAAAATCATTCTTTTAAATATTTGGATAATTTTACCATCGTGAAAATCTAATCTCATCGAACAAATGATTGATGCGCCATTTATTGTAGAAGTACGTAACGTAAAGAAATCATTTAAGGATGTTCACGCAGTAAAGGGCGTTAGTCTTTCCATTAAGCCTGGTGAGTTTGTGGCCTTGCTTGGCCCGAATGGGGCTGGTAAAACTACCTTGGTTGAGATGGTTGAAGGGATTCAGAATCCCGATGAAGGGGAGATATTTATCTCTGGATTGCAATGGAAAAACAATCAACATGAACTGCATCAACTAATTGGACTTTCCTTGCAAGAGACTCGGTTTATGGATAAGCTTACAGCCTATGAGACCATGCGCCTTTTTGCAAGTTTCTATAAGCTTGATGCCCATCGGGTTGATGAGGTTTTTGCTTTAATTGGTTTGGAGGATAAGAAAAAAGCTTTTGTAGATAATCTCTCTGGAGGTCAACGTCAGCGCTTAGCTTTAGGGGTCGCACTATTGAATAAACCGCAAATCTTATTGCTTGATGAGCCAACAACTGGACTCGATCCAAATGCTCGTCGTGAGATCTGGAATATCTTGTTAGGTCTGAAGAAATCGCAAAATACCTCTCTGATACTTACCTCGCATTATATGGAGGAAGCCGAATATTTATGTGATCGGATCATTATCATGGATCAAGGTACGATCTTGGCTCAGGGAACACTGGCTGAAATATTAGCTCTTGGTAGTGGCTACCGGTCGCTTGACGAACTATTTATATCTCTAACGGGCCGACATCTGTATGAATAAAATAACAAATCATCAGCTTTATCGTCTAATCGTCGCTCATTTTGCTGAGATTATTCGTGAGCCAGCAGTCATCTTTTGGGGTGTTGTTTTCCCAATCTTGATGGCTTGGGGACTGGGTATTGCTTTTACGCAGAAAACAGGTGTTCATGCTAAATTAGCAGTTGTTCGGACCGAACAGACCCTTGATGGCAGCAAGAGTAAGCTGTCTGCTGCGCTGTCAGAGAATGGTATCAAACAGGATAGCAGTTATTTGGTGACGCTGAAGAATGTAAAATTAGGTGATGCTCAGCTAAGTTATTTCGAAACCTCATCTTTAAATGCTTACCGTCTGCTTAAAAAGGGGAAGGTATCTGTGATTGTTGCCGATTCAAACAAAGGGTCTACATACTCCTTCGATCCTTCTAGTCAGGAGGCGAAGGCTGCCTATCAATTAGCTTCCGATTTTGAGCAAAACGGTACTCAATCGTATGCTAAAATGCAAGAGTCTATTCAGCCATTAACACTTAAAGGGACTCGATATGTCGATTTTTTAATACCGGGACTATTGGGAATGGGAATTATGATGGCCTGTTGTTGGGGCATTAGCTATACCATAATTGATCGCCGATCAAAAAAACTTTTGCGAAGAATGGTAGCTACGCCCATGCGAAAGACAAATCTTTTAATTGCCTTAATAACAGCTCGCTTTTTTATGAACCTGGCTGAGGCAGTACTGCTATTTATTTTTGCTTGGATCTATTTTGATGTGACGATACAGGGAAGTGTAACTGCCTTGATTATCTTGTTTATGGCGGGCAATATCGCATTTTCAGGAATCGCCATCTTAATCTCTTCGCGCACTGCAAGCTCTGAAGTCGGCAACGGAATGATTAATGCGATTGTCACCCCCATGATGGTTGTCTCAGGGGTGTTTTTTAGTTATCATAACTTCCCCGATTGGACGATCTCCGTGATTCAATATCTTCCACTTACAATGATTGCCGATAGCTTTAGAGTGATTTTCAATGAAGGAGGCACCTTAATCGACGTTTGGCGCGAAGCAGTGATACTAGCCTCGGTCGGTGTTACCACATTTGTGATTGGGATAAAAACGTTTAAGTGGTATTGAGACCTACCATTTAAACTAAAGCAGATGCCTTAAGTAGTCGGCTACCTTAGTCGGCGTTAAAGAGTCGATCGATTCACCTTTTCTAGCTTTCTCTCTTAATTCAGTAGCGGAAATATCTAATAGCTTAGCGGCTAAGTAGGTTGTATTTTCAAATTTTAAGAGATCGGCAGATTCATATCCTGGTCGTGGATAGATGATCAATCCAAAATCTGAAATAATTCGTTGATGTTCAACCCATTTATGGAAAATGGAGAGGTTATCTCCTCCGATTAATAACACAAAATGATGCTCAGGAAAATCTTTCTTCAGCCCATCGAGGGTTAGAATGGTATAGGAGGGCCTAGGGAGATAAAATTCATAATCACTTGCAATCAAATTCGGTTCTCCCTCGATCGCTAGTCTAACCATCTCTAACCGATCTTGCTCAGGTAATAGTTGACTATTGACTTTTAATGGATTTTGAGGCGAGACTAAAAACCAAATCTGCTCAGCTGCACCCTGATGCAAAACCTCCTTTGCAATGGCGAGATGACCATTGTGTATCGGATTAAAAGACCCAGCGTAAATAGCTATTTTCATCAAAATCAGGATAGAATTCTATTTTTTTTTCGGCAAGCTAAAGTTTATTTATCACAGACATGATCTTAAACTTTTGACTGATAGGCTATTGGTTTGTCCCTTTTAAAAATCGATTCACGTTTGTTTCAGCTTCCAAAAGTGCATCTTCAAGTTTGTTGTTAATGATTACAACGTCAAAAAGATTCACAAAACTCATCTCAAATTCGGCCTTGGCAATGCGTTCTTGAATGATTTCAGGATGATCCGTAGACCTATTTAGTAATCTGTTTCTTAATTCCTCAATAGAAGGCGCCTGGATAAAAACAGCCAGAGCTTTGTCACCGTATTGTTTTTTGATATTACTTCCACCTACAACATCGATATCAAAAAGGATATGTCCGCCAGATTGAAGTATTCGTTCTACTTCTGATTTTAATGTCCCATAAAAACATCCCGGGTAGACCTCTTCCCATTCAAGAAATTCATCATTATTGATTTTGTTTTGAAATGCTTCAGGAGTTAAGAAATAATAATCTTTTCCATCTATTTCAAGGCCTCTGGGTTTACGAGTAGTGGCAGAGATGGAGAACGCGAAGTTCAGGCCTAACGATAACAAATGCTTTACAATTGTTGTCTTGCCAGCCCCTGAAGGAGCAGAGAAAATAACCATTTTGCCCTCACTCATAGCTGATATCTTTTTAGCGTAATCGGATAAGGTTATTATAAGGCGTTGAGTAATTGTTCTTTGATTCGCTCTAAGGAATCTTTCATGCCGATAACTAATTTTTGCATCTCCGTATGATTGGATTTTGAGCCTAACGTATTAATTTCACGACCAATCTCTTGAGCAATAAATCCGAGTTTTTTTCCGACAGGTTCATTGAGCTCCATGGTTTCAAGGAAATAGTCACAATGATGTTTAAGTCTGACTTTCTCTTCGTTGACGTCTAGTTTTTCTAAATAAAAGATCATCTCTTGTTCAAGTCTAGTATGGTCTATCCCATCTGGGGAAGACAACTCTTTAAGCCCTTCAGTGATCCGTTCTTTGATTTTAGTTACCCGTTCAAGTTCATAAGGTGCCACTTGCTCCAAAAGGGAAGTAATGGTGTTTATATTGAATATGAGATCTTTTGCAAGTGAGTCTCCTTCTTGAACTCTGAAATCTTCTAAGGCGACTGCTGCCTTGCCAATGCCACGTTGGATGATTTTCCATTCATCCTCGTTTAGCTCATCACGTGTCATCTTTATAACTTCAGGCAATTGCATGATTATCTGCAAGGTGTGCTCGTTGATCGGAACACCTAGTTCGGTGCTGATCTCCGAAAGTTGACTGAAATAACTTTTTACGAGTGCTCCATTTATGGCACTGTTACTCTCGACTCCCAACGATTCAATAAACAGACTGAAATCAACTTTACCCCGAATTAGTTTATCGGATAGTTCTCGCCTAATCTCAAGTTCTTTTTCTCTATAAACACTTGGCATTCTAGTGTTTAGTTCTAGTTGTTTGCTGTTGAGCGATTTAATTTCAATGGTTACTTTTTTTTGGGCTAGCTCGCATTCTGCTTTCCCATAACCGGTCATTGATTTAATCATAAAGTTAATTTTTGTCAAATTTAACTTTTTAATTTGAAAGGTTGAAGTGTGTTTGGGAATTCAACGAATGTAAAAATGCCGTGAGGCTATTGCATAAATCCATCATCCGTAGAAGGATAACAAAGATCTGCAAAGACCTCACGACATTTTAGTCAAAAAAGGGATAGATCCTAACTTAGTTTGAATAGGTAGGGTAATCGGTAAATCCTTCTTTTCCAGCCGAGTAGAATGTATCGAAATCTAAGGTCTCAGATAAAGGCCAATTGTTTTCAAGTCGTTCTACTAAATCCGGATTGTTGATAAACTGTCTGCCGAAACCAACTAGATCGGTGTTGTTACTTTGAAGATCTTGTTCCGCATTTTGCAGGTTATATCCACCGGTAAGGATTAGGGTGTTTTTGAATTTGGTATGGATCGTATTTTTTATGCTGAATGGAACTGCTGGAGCCCCCATTGCACTATGATCAACTAAATGGATATAGATGATACCTCTATCATTAAGTTGTTCCGCAAGATAGGAATAAGTCTCTTCGATCTCTGGATAATGAGGCATATCACTTGCCACACCAAAGGGTGAAAGTCGAATACTCGTTCTGTTTGCACCTGTAGCTTTGATCACTCGGTCGACAACTTCAAGGACAAAACGGCATCTGTTTTTTACGCTTCCGCCATATTCATCACTTCGTTGATTGCTAATTGGCGAGATAAATTGCTCCAATAAATAACCGTTTGCAGCATGTAGCTCTACTCCATCAAAGCCAGCTTTGACCGCTAAAATAGCTGATTGCTCATATTCTGTAATCGCTGTTTGTATCTCTGTGGAAGTCATTTCTTTGGGCTCATCGAAATCAACCATTCCATTTGTGTCAGTCCACATCTGACCGGTAGCTTTTATCGCTGATGGTGCAAGGGTAATCGCCCCTGCAGGTAAGTTATGCGAGCTGCTAATTCGACCTGAATGCATCAATTGTACAAATATTGCACTTCCTTTTGCATGAATGGCCTCTGTAGTTTTTTTCCAACCTTCAGCTTGCGCATCATTGAATAGACCAGGAATTCGGCAATAGCCAAGACCATTCGGAGAGGGTGAGGCTCCTTCTGTGATGATTAGTCCTGCACCTGCTCTTTGTTCGTAATAAGTTGCAATTAAATCGTTAGGAATATTCCCTATTGCACGACAACGTGTCATCGGAGCCATAACGATTCTATTTTTTAATTCTAGGTCGCCAAGTTTATATTTTGTGAATAATTTCGCTGTGCTCATACTGTTTATACTAAGTTTTTAAGTTAACTATATTCTCATTAACAACTTCCATGCCCTATTGTTCTAGTTCGGTTTGTGATTTAAAAATTGAAAGGTATCGCTAATTAATAGCTGTTTCACCTTTTTGAACCTTGGGATTTAATTTGTATCATTAACCTCCTAATTAAGCGATTGCCTAACCTCGATCATGCGGTTCTAAATCTTCTTCTAAATGGCTGTTTATTAGTTGTTATCATTTAGTAGATTGTTTTTTATCTTAATAGAATTGTCTGTTTTTTTATGGGATTGATTTCCTGTCATAAGCTCTTTTGTAACCATCTAAACTAAATGGATATGTTTAAATTAATTTTTTGCCTTCAATTCTTTCTTTTAATTGGCTTTTCTGCCTTTTCGTCCGATCAAGAGAAATTATCTCTGTATGACATGCATTGTGAGGGATTAACAAATCCATTCGGTATTGCAACCACAGCGCCAGGTTTAAGCTGGAAAATAGCTTCAAGTCAGAATGGCACTCGTCAAAAAGCCTATCAGATTATTGCTTCCACCGATAGCTCTCTGCTATCTGAACAGTCCGCTAATTTATGGAGTTCAGGAAAAATGAGTTCTCCTACTAAAGGTATAGTTGTCTGGGGTGGAAAAAAATTAGATTCTAGGTCGTTAGTCTATTGGAAAGTTCGTGTATGGGATCAGAATGACCAGGCTTCTTCCTGGAGTTCGACAGGGAGTTTTAGTGTTGGTTTACTCGCTGGGGTAGACTGGAAAGCCGATTATATTGGCCTACCTATATCTGCAGGTAATCCAGAAAGTCCATTATTAACCACCCGTTTTAAGTTGTCTGGAAAGGCCAATAAACGATTTATATATGTTAATTCATTGGGTTATCACGAGGTATATATCAATGGGGTAAAAGTTGGAAATGCTCTTCTGGCACCTGCCGTTTCACAGTTTAATAAAAGATCTTTGAGTTTAACTTACGATGTCTCTTCTTACTTAAAAGAGGGAGATAACGACCTCGTGATTTGGCTTGGACGGGGATGGTATACCGCTAATTTGCCTGGCGTTGAGTATAAAGGACCCTTAGTAAAAGCTAGGCTAGAAGAATTAGTTGATGGCAAATGGAATACCATTTGTGCTACCGATTCCACCTGGAAGGGGAGAGTTAGTGGGTATTCAGCGATCGAAACAGGTAAGGCTGGACACTTTGGTGGTGAGAAAATTAATGCAAATACGACTCTTTCCGATTTAACTGGTCCTACTTTACAGAAGGAAACTTGGAGCCCAGTCTATATTACGCGCATTCCTAACCATCTAGTTACACCTCAGACCGTTGAGGTTAATAAAATTCAGGGTGAGGTTGGTGTTTCATCTGTTAAGTCGTTTGGTCGTAAAACTTGGCTTGTCGATATGGGGACTACCCTTACAGGTATTGCAGAGGTTAAGTTTGCTGGCTTAACAGCCGGTCAAGAAGTTATTCTTCAATATACCGATCATCTAGATACAGATGGAAAATTTGCTTCTCAACGCCAAGAAGATGCTTATGTGGCGAAGGGTTCAGGGAACGAGATCTTTAAAAGTAAGTTCAATTACCATGGATTCCGATATATTAAAATTAGCAACCTGATTACGGCCCCTACAAAGGAGAGTATTAAGGCCTTTCTGGTGCACACCGACTATAGGCCAGCAGCCACTTTCGCTAGCTCAGACAAGGATCTAAATACAATCCACGACATGCTTTTCTATACCCTGAAATGCCTTAGTATTGGAGGTTATTTAGTCGATTGTCCTCAGCTCGAACGGTTAGGCTATGGTGGAGATGGCAATGCCTCCACATTAACGGCTCAGACTATGTTTGACTTAGGCCCTCTTTATTCGAATTGGCTTCAAGCTTGGGGCGATTGTGTGCGCGAAGATGGTGGAATGCCTCATACGGCTCCGTGTCCTTATCCTGCTGGCGGTGGTCCCTATTGGTGTGCATTTATTATCACCGCTTCTTACAAGACTTACCTCAACTATGGGGATGCTCGAGTTTTGGAGAAATATTATCCAATCATGCAGCAGTGGTTAGGGTATGTTGCGAAATATTCACCAGATGGCTTACTTCAACCTTGGCCAGAGACAGACTATAGAGGATGGTACCTAGGTGATTGGGCTGTTCCTGAAGGGGTGGATCAGAGAGATAAGGGATCGATTAACTTAGTCGATAACTGTGTGGTTAGTCAAAGTTTGGATAAAATGGAGAAGATAGCGCTCTTGTTAGGCAAGAAGGATGATGCCCAAAGGTACGCTATGCAAAATGAGAAACTCAAAAAACAAATACATCAAGCCTATTTTAATCCCTCGAAATATAGCTATGCCAGTGGGTCTCAAATAGACAATAGCTACCCGCTCCTAACAAACTTAGTTCCGGACTCTTTGATCTCAAAGGTGACTCAGTCACTTCAAAACGAGATTGTGGTGAAGCGCGGTGGTCATATTGCGACAGGTCTTGTCGGGATTCCTATTTTTACGGAGTGGGCTGTTAAAAATAGAACGGTCGATCTGTATTACAACATGTTGAAAAAGCGCGATTATCCGGGATTCCTATATATGATCGATCAAGGTGCTACCACAATATGGGAACACTGGTCTGGACAAAGATCTCGGATTCATAATTGCTACAACGGTATCGGATCGTGGTTTTACCAAGCGGTAGGTGGCATTCAACCAGATGATAATTATCCAGGATATACTCAGGTATTTATTGATCCTCAAATTCCGACTGGAGTTACTTGGGCAAAATCGACCAAAGAAACACCGAATGGAAAGCTTGCTGTTAACTGGACACTTGAAAACAAAACATTGAAGATAGAGGTTGAGGTGCCAGTGGGATGTCTGGCGAAGGTTGTCTTAAAGGCCGGAACGAAATCATATATCTTAAATGAGAAGTCCATAACTCTAGGTTCTCAAGAGTCTAATTTAGTAAGCCTCGAAAGTGGAAAATATACGCTAAGTTATCAGCTGTAGACGAAATGGTTAGCTGTGCTTTAGGAGAAAATTACCGAAAGCCATGATTTGAAGATGGAGAGACCTTAATGCTGTCGACGAAATAATGACTCTCACCTTTCCAAGGTAGGGTGCCATTTTTCTCTATGTAATGCACTACAATGGATTGCCCTTGCGCTTTCTCAATTTCTTGCGCTACTTTTTGGTCTGTAACCGAGAATAAAAATTTCTCTGATGCAATGACAACATTCGCGTTACTTTGAACACTGCTTAGGATCATCTCGCCCTCATAGGTCTTGAATAGATTTCCTTTCCGTGAAAACTTCTGCAGCAATCCAGCCCTGTAGCCATCACTGTAGGTAAAGCTATATTTCCAGTAAATGGATAGCGCAAAGAAAAGCAAGATCGATACAACTGCGATGGAAAGAATTTTTTTCATAGTATTCAAGTTTAAGTACCCTTTGACAAACTTAGTTTATTTCTGTGAATCTGCAGTTTTTCGTCGTAAGACAGGTGATAAAGACTATTTTATCTACTAGTTTCACGATAAATAGGAATAACCGAAAAATAAATTGTCAAATCTGATTAAAAATACGAATT
Organism: uncultured Bacteroidia bacterium; assembly: GCA_903905505.1. Taxonomy (GTDB): domain Bacteria; phylum Bacteroidota; class Bacteroidia; order Bacteroidales; family Prolixibacteraceae; genus JAAFHB01. The sequence goes on from CAIVGL010000126.1 coordinate 47,080, forward strand.
TTGAACCTCAAATAAAAAAGTAAAATCATGGCAGAAGATAGGCAAGTTATATTCTCAATGTATAAGGTAAGCAAGACTTATCCACCACAGAAGACAGTTATTAAAGATATCTCACTCTCATTTTATTTGGGAGCTAAGATTGGAATTATTGGTTTAAATGGCTCTGGTAAGTCGACGCTTCTGAGAATTATCGCAGGTCTAGAGAAAGATTTTAACGGTGAGTTGGCTTTCTCAGCCGGATATACCGTGGGTCATTTGTCGCAAGAACCCGAATTAGATGATACCAAGACCGTGATGGGCATTGTTCAAGAAGGGGCGCAAGATATTGTCGATATTTTGGAGGAATACGAAGAGATCAATCAAAAATTTGGTCTGCCTGAGGTTTATGAGAATCCAGATGTTATGGATAAGATGATGGACCGTCAAGCTGTATTGCAAGAGAAAATTGATGCGACTGATGCGTGGAATCTGAATAATAGGTTAGAACGCGCGATGGATGCCCTCCGTTGTCCAGATGGTGATACCTCGGTTAAAGTGCTATCAGGAGGAGAGAGGCGCCGAGTAGCTCTTTGTCGCCTGTTGCTTAAACAACCCGATATTCTATTGCTTGATGAGCCAACGAATCACCTTGATGCAGAATCTGTTGAGTGGTTAGAGCTTCATTTACAACAATATAAAGGAACAGTTATCTGTATTACCCATGATCGATATTTCTTGGATAATGTGGCTGGCTGGATTCTAGAACTCGATAGGGGAGAAGGGATACCCTGGAAGGGGAACTATTCAAGCTGGCTTGAGCAGAAGTCTAAACGTCTGGAAATGGAAGAAAAAGGGGTTTCTAAACGACGTAAAACACTTGAGCGAGAATTAGAATGGGTGAAAATGAGTCCAAAGGCACGTCAAGCCAAATCAAAAGCTCGACTGGGTGCTTATGAAAAGCTATTAAATGAAGATGTGAAGCAGAAAGAGGATAAACTAGAGTTGTTTATCCCGAATGGACCTCGCTTGGGTGATAAGGTCATCGAAGCACATGGTGTTTCAAAGGCATATGGTGATCGTTTGTTGTTTGAAGGCCTCGACTTTGTCCTTCCACCAAATGGCATCGTAGGTGTTATCGGTCCCAATGGTGCAGGTAAAACGACGTTGTTCCGGATGATCCTCGGACTTGAAAAAATTGATTCAGGTAGTTTTTCTGTTGGCGAGACTGTGAAAATTGGATATGCCGATCAAGGTCACGAAGCCATTGTCAATGATAAAACTGTCTATCAGGTGCTTTCTGGCGGAACCGATGAGGTGATGGTGGGTGGTCGTATGACCAATGCACGTGCTTATGTTTCACGATTTAATTTCAGTGGTGCTGATCAAGAGAAAAAGTGCGGCGTTTTGTCTGGCGGGGAGAAAAATAGACTTCACCTCGCTTTAACACTGAAGTCAGAAGCAAATGTGCTCCTCCTCGATGAGCCAACCAATGATATTGATGTTAATACGTTAAGAGCGCTCGAAGAGGGTCTTGATAGCTTTGCCGGTTGTGCCGTAGTTATCTCTCATGATCGCTGGTTTTTAGATCGCGTCGCAACGCATATCCTAGCTTTTGAGGGAAATTCACAAGTCTATTATTTCGAAGGAAGCTATTCGGAATATGAAGAGAATAAGAAGAAACGACTTGGCGATAGTACGCCACATCGTATTCGCTATAAAAAACTGGGAGAGTAAGGAATTCCAATTCTATTCGAATAAAAAAATCCGGAAAAAGCTTTCCGGATTTTTTTTATTGTCTTTAGTATTCTAAAACCTTATTCTGCTGCGAATGGGAGGGTCTTTTTCAGACGATTGCTCTCTAAGCAAGCCTCGAGTATTCGGATTACGGTTAAGGCCTCCTCTGGCTTAACAAAGAGCTCTTTTCCTTCCCGAATCGTTCCATGCAGTTTCGCATAAAAACCGGCTAAGTCACCTGGAAGCGTCTCGATTTTTCCATGGAAATGGAGACCATTGACCGTGGTGTTAAGTGTTCCCCAGTCTTCTGGTTTATCTTCACCCCAGAAAGGCTCGTTAGGGAGGTGATGTAACTTCAGCATCTCTTCTTGTGGATCAGTAGCCATCTTCACAAATGATCCTTCCGTGCCATGGACAATATACTGAGGACCCATTTCGCGCACCAAATAAGAGCAGCGTAGGATGGCACTGAACTTATCGTAATGCAACCGAATATCAAAATTATCTGTTGTTCGACCTCCAGTGCGCAAGACGTTAAGGTGAGCAGTTACTGCCTTTGGAATGCCGAATAGCACTAAGGTCTGATCGACAATATGGGATCCTAAATTAAATAGTACGCCGGTGCGCTCATCGCCATCTTCTTTCCATGATCCTTCTTGGATGTAGTTCCGATAACGATCGTAATGCGCTTCATATTCTACCACTCGGCCGAGCATTTTATCTTCAAGAATCTTTTGTAAGGTCAAGAAGCCATTGTCTAATCGCTTGCTTTGATAGACCGTAAGGAGAACCCCTTTTTTCTTTGCTAAGGCGATAAGCTCTCTAGCTTCTTCGCTTGTTTTAGTGAATGGCTTCTCTACCACCACATGCTTTCCCGCTTCAATGGCCTGTTTTGCCATCTCGAAATGCAAGAAATCTGGAGTATTGACTAGGACTAGCTCAACAGCGGGATCATTTAGTATCTCATCGTACGAGCGGACGATGGTCGCTTCTGGATATCGTTGGCTAGAGCTATTCTTAGTCCGTTCTAATATCTTGTGTATTTTGTATTTCTCTGGAAAAATCTTTAGCGATGGTCCTTGAAAAACGGTGCCAGACATTCCAAATGATGCAATTGCGGTAACGATTGGTTGACTCATGATTTGTGGGTTGTTTTATAGTCTAAAGATAGTCGTTTGTTTCTATTGATCTATTGTTTGTTGTCTAAAGCCATTTTTTTCGTCTGAAAAACAGCAGCATAAATGCTGTGATTATAATCATGATGCCCCAGAAAATAAAGTAGCCATACCGCATCTCGAGTTCGGGTAAGTATTTGAAGTTCATGCCATAAACACCTGCAAAGAATGTTAGGGGAATAAATATAGCTGAAAATATTGTTAGGACCTTCATGATCTCATTCATCTTATTGCTTACCGTTGAGAGATAAAGATCCATCATTCCTGAAGTAAGATCCCTTAGGCTCTCTAGTGTTTCAATGATTTGAATGGTGTGATCGTAGTTGTTTCTAAAATACATTCTCGTCTCGTCATTGAGCAACTGATGATCGGAGTTGTAGACCTGATTTAGAACTTCGCGAGCAGGCCAGATGGTTTTTTTGACATAGCCTAAACGCCTTTTCGTTTTATAAATGGCCTCTTGTACCTCTTGACCTGGCCCAGCGATGAGCTGTTCTTCAATCTCTTCGATGTTGTCGCCTATCCCTTCAATAAGTGTAAAGTAGTGGTCGATGATGATATCGATGATGGCAAAAGCTAGATAGTCGCTTTTCATCTTTCGAATTCGCCCCTTGCTAGATAGAATTCGACTCTTTAAAGTCTCAAAATCGTTCGGTGTCGTTTCATGAAAAGAGATGACAAAGTTGGTTCCTAGAATTAAACTAACTTGTTCGATGGTTACCTCTTGATTTTCGGGATTCAATTGAAGTATCTTAAATACCAATAAGATGTAGTTTTCACGTTCTTCTATTCTTGGGCGCTGTGTTGTATTGGCAATATCTTCAAGATCAAGTGATATGATATTAAATTGTTGTCCAATCTCTTGCAGGATTTCAGAGTTGTGTACACCTGTCACCTGGATCCATTTTATACCCGGATGTTCAAGGTAACCCGGTAATTCAGAGACTGTTTTCGCTTTCGTAACCTTTGTAAAGGTCGATTCATCATATTCGATCACCTCAATAGTAACGTTTTCAGCCCTCTCTTTGCCAATATATTCTATGGTTCCAGGAATAGTTCCTTTCTGAGCTGTTTTCGATACAAATTTATGAAGGTCAATCTTTTTAATTTTTCGTTTCGCCATCTTTAATTGGTTTTTAGCAATGTTTCAAGATAAAGAAAAATAGATTGAACTACTAAATTAAATGTAATTAAGATTCCTTAATTTAGCCATTGAATTTTTCAGGTTGAAATTACCTTTTTTAATAATATATCGGAAAGATCTTGCAATTTTTAGATCGCCTAATCATTAAACCTATTAATCGTATGAAAACTCAGCGTATTCTTTTGTTATTGTTCATGTTATTGACCCTTTTTTCGGTTGATGTTCTGGCCAAGGATGGTGAAGTTATGAAGATCGATAAGGCCCAATTTAAAGAGTTGGTAATGGATTATGAGAAAAATCCTAAGGAGTGGAAATTTGCGGGGAAGTTGCCTTGCATTATTGATTTTTATGCCGATTGGTGTGGCCCTTGCAGAACAGCATCTCCAATTTTAGAGGAGCTTGCATTGAAATACAAGGGTAAGCTGATGGTTTATAAAGTTAATACCGATCAGGAGCGCGAACTGTCAACGGTTTTTGGCATTAGTGGCATCCCTGCTTTTTTATGGGTTCCGCAGCAGGGAAATCCAACGATGACTAGTGGTGTTGCTAAATCTGCCGAAGAGACGAAACTTCAGTTTGAGAAAATCATTCAAGAACAACTTCAAGTGAAGTAAAAAAGGGTGGACTCAATCAAATTGAATCCACCCTTTTTTGTTTTAACTAGCAAGTTAAATTAGATTTCAATAACAACTATTGTGTCAATTGGTTTCCGTTTGTCATTTGGAACTTTGATGGTAATCCCAAATTCGTTTTGTTTGAAAATAACTTTAGATTGATCGTCGAAGAGGTAAGCTTTCTTGATCTTCTTTCCAAAGTCATTCAGTAGAATATTCTCGTCTGATTCACCCATTAAATGGACGTAAATTTTATTTCCTTTGGCAGTGGTAACTCCCCATGGATGAGCATCGATAGGGCCTCCTCGTGTTCCATACACGGTTTCACCATATTTTTTCATCCATACGCCCATCTCGCCAAGAGTTTTGATGAATTCAGGCTGAATTTTACCACTTGGCATCGGACCAACGTTGAGTAAGAAATTGGCGTTTAATCCAGCTGCTTTTACCAAATATTGCACAAGCTGTGTGGTTGATTTGAAATTTTTATCATGGATATTAAAGCCCCAAGCACCATTCATGGTTTCGCAGGTCTCAAGTGGCAGAGCACCTACTATTGACTCTTCACTAAATCCAGTCGTATTCTTTCCTGGTAAGTCTTTTTCAAACATTTGAAAATCTTCACCTGGCTTTGGTGCTTGGTGATGGTTATTACCTACTAGAGCGGCTGGCTGAAGCTTGTGAATCAGACTATAGGTTTTATCCAACCTCCAATCTGCATCTTTTTTATCCCACCATCCATCGAACCAAATTCCGGCAATCTCACCATAATTGGTTAATAGCTCAGTTAGCTGGGCGTCCATGAAATCTAAGTATTTATACCAATCGCCACTTTTTGGGCGCTTTGAACTACCTCCTGTGCCTCCTCGTGGATAGTAATTCTCTTGGTACCAATCTAAATGCGAATGATAAAAGAAAAGTTTGACTCCTTGTTTATGGCATTCAAAGGCCAGTTCACGGAGTATATCTTTACCGTAAGGTGTTCTGTCGACGATATTCCATGTTGTTTGTTTGGTTGCCCACATGGCAAATCCATCATGATGCTTACTGGTGATGGTGATGTATTTCATTCCAGCATCTTTAACCATCTTCACCCAGTCGGCAGCGTTAAATCCAATTGGATTAAAGAATGCGGGTAGCTGTTCGTAAGTTGCTTTATCTATTTTTTGCTGGTTCATCACCCATTCACCACTGGCTAAGGTTGAATAGACCCCCCAGTGAATGAAAAGTCCAAACTTGGAGTCTTGGAACCATTGACGTGAGGCTAGGTTTTCTGGTGTTGGTTTGTAATCTTTTTGTCCTTTACTCGTGATGCTAGTTGAAAAGACGATTAGTAGTGCTAGGAAAATTCTATTTTTCATCTGTTTTTTGTTAGGTATTATTGTAAAAATTAAAAATTATCAGCTATTCGATAGGCCTCTAGCAGAGCGAGTTCGCCTTCTTTGCCAGTGATACTTCGCCCGTGCTCCATGCACAACACACCATCGTAACCTTTGTTGTGTATATACTTAAAGATGTTACGGTAATTCATCTCCCCAGTGCCTGGTTCTTTACGACCTGGATTGTCTCCAAGATGGAAAGCTGCAATCTCCGACCAGGATGTTTCCATGTTGGTAATAATATTGCCTTCAGTAATCTGTTGGTGGTATAGGTCATCGTTGATTTTACACGCTGGACTATTGACTGCTCTACAAATCGCATACGTTTGTGGCATCCCAGTTAAGAATAGTCCAGGATGATCTTGCTTATTTAAAGGTTCAAGAACTATCGTCATCCCAGCTTTTTCAGCGATCTCACTAAGCTCACGCATGTTGTCAATTACGTTGGCTGTTTGGTATTCCCAATCCATATGCTGATTGTATCTTCCAGGTACAATTAGACCCCACTTTACCCCTGTTCGCTTAAATAATTCTACCGCATCGATTACTTTATTTCTTAGCATCTCACGAGTCTCTGGATCCCTTAAGACCATCGATTCCTTGCTGAAGTCAGCGTATATAAGGAATGGTCCCATATCCATATTTTGACGTGCTAATTCAGCCATTACTTTCTCTTGTTTCTCAAGGGAATATTTAGGTAGGCCTAAGTCAAACATGGCTCTAAAACCTTGGTCTGAACACCATTTAATGACCTCGATAGGATCCTTTCCAGCAAGTTCAGGAAAACTTCCGAAACCAGGTCCGTATTTAAGTTTGAATTTTGCAGCATTTGATGGTTTGGCATCGGTTTGACTTGCACCAAATGCAGTGGTTGAAATTCCAGCAAAAGCCGATAGGGCAGCAGAATTCTGAATGAAAGTTCTTCTTTTCATGAAGTTGATCTTGGTTGAGATTATTTAAGATTTAGTAGCTTTTGTCGCTTTGAACTTATTCAAAGCAGCAGGTAGATTAGTTTGAATTTGGGAGAGCCCAATTTAGTTTTTCTCTTTCGGAACGATGATCCACATGATTAAATAGATCAAGACTCCAGGGAACACAGCGGTAAAAAGTGTAGCTAACACATATATTAACCGAATAATTGTAGGGTCCATATCTAAGTAGTTCGCTAAACCTCCGCAGATACCTGCTAATAGTTTGTCGTTACGCGATCTGATTAATCGTTTTGGAGCTTGAGTTTCCATGGATTGAAAATTTAGGATAACTTATTTGTCGTCTTGGTCTTCTTCGTTTTCAAGTAAGTATAACTCTTCCTCGTACTCTAATTCAAGATCCATAAACTCTTCGGCCATCTCAAGTAGTTCCTTCTTTAGTTCATCACTTGTTGGCTCTTCGTCGATCCAATAGATCTCTTGGTCTATGGTAAAACCTTCTACATCACACCCTACAATAAATCGAGGTTGTTCGTTATGTACGACAAAAATTTTGTCAGGTAGTACCTGGGAATTGTCTGCTAAAAGAAATTTTGGAAGCATGGCTTTTTGTTTGAGTCTTAAAATGAAATTATACATGTTGTCTATTCAAAAATACACTATTTTGATTAAGTTCGACACATTTCTTAAATCTTTCGCGATAGGGCATAATCTTTTTTTCAAAATCAAAGTAGAAAGCAATTATTCACGAGTTTTGAATAGTCTAACTATCTCTTGATAATGCACTAAGCTCCTCTTTTAAGCTCTCCTGTATCTCTAAGAAGTTATTTTGTGCGATTAGCATATTGGTTGCTAGGAAATGGTGAATATCCTTCCAGTCACTTGTGTTGCAAATGTCTACATCAGGTTTTTCAATGTAGACGCGGCATACTTCCTGATCGTTGGTGTTTAGATAGCAAAAATCCCAGTTTAGATCGGTTGAAAATCCTTCATTTAAAAGTGATCGGTATCGCTCCAGTTGTTCGAAAGCTTGAAGACGGCGAAATTCCGATTTATGGTTTATCTCAATGGCTACAATGGCAGAGTTTTTACTTAAATCAAATTTGAGGTCAATATGACTGATTTTAGTGTCGTGAAGGATCCATTTTTTCTTAAGCCCTTTTAGTTCAGGAAGAGATTCGCAATAGTCATCAAATTGCGTCCAAAATTGGGTGCTGTGGTTTTTCCTCTCCTCTTTGGTAAGCATAAGCTAGCGATATTATTGGACTAGATTTTATGGGATGACAATCTGAAATAAAAGAAATGAGAAAAGAATCGAATAGAAGATACGAATAGTGGAATCCCCATGGTGCAATAGATAAGAGATAGGTATTCTATTGGGATAATAAGCGTTTTGCGCAGTGTTACCCCCATGGTAATCATCCCGACCATCATAAGGTAGCTTTTGAAATTGAAAAACTGATAAGGGAAGTGTCGGTCTCCAGATAGACTCTTAATTCTATGAATATGTTTGGCTGATATTTTTGAAAATAGATAGAGGTAGAAGAGTACTCCACTCCCCAAGCACAAGAAAATATTAGCCACAGAGAATCCTTGTGCACTTTCAACCATTATTTTTCCTCTCGTTAGGAGCATAATTCCTGCAAACATCCAGATTGAGGCTGCCTCGAAAAGCAAAACCCCTTTCGATACCCGAATACTAGTAAAGAATTTAGAATCCATAGTTGGCTGTTTTGATCGTTAAGAATAGCGCAAAAAGAGAGCCTTACAATTTGTGTAAGGCTCTCTTTTTTAATTGCTTGATTTAGTTTTGTAAAGACTATGCTAGTTTTACATTTACCGCATTCAATCCTTTTCTGCCTTCGGTTACATCGAAGGTAACATCATCATTCTCTCTAACTTTGTCGATAAGACCAGTTACATGTACGAAATACTCTTTTTCAGAGTCATTGTCTTTGATGAACCCAAAACCTTTAGATTCATTGAAAAATTTTACTTTACCTGATTGCATTTTATTTATTTTTAATCTCGACAAATATAACTCAAAATGATGACTTTCAAAGTTTTTTATCACTTTTATTCATTTTGACTAAATCTTTTCTTTGTTTTTATGATAAAAGTCATGTTTTTCTTTTGTCATAAACGGCTTTGAGCCTTGACCTTATTCGGTTCGAACTAATATTGTCTCCAAAGATTTCGATCTTAATTATTTGTATTTTAGATTCTTATGTTGGTAATTTGAATTGTCTAATAGTGTCTTAGTTCACTGTTTCCGAACTGTCATTTATTAAATGATTGATCACTTGATGAAGAGAAAAAATCCATCAGCAAAATAGAAAATGCCAATTAAACCTACCGCTAGACTTAAAAACCAGACGTATTTCTTCTTTGCTAAGGCTGAAATAGACGATAAAAGGATAGAAATCTGAAGGAAAATCACCGCGATGCCAAACCCAGATCCGTGTAATTTGCACATATCTCGCTCAGCTTCATAAGCTCTTGCTTTCTTGGTAATCTCTTCTTTTTCTACTTCATATTGCTTGATTTTCTTCGTATACATATCAATCTTTTCCTGATATTTAGCCATAATCTCTGCCGAGGCTTGGAGCTTCCCGTTTTGCTGATTTTGTAATTCTAGGTTGTCTTTTTGCATCTCGAAGATGTAACTTTTCAAGCTCTTAGATTGAAAAAAGGCCCATTGATCTGACGCCAACGTCTGATTCATTAATGAACGTGTGCTATAACCGCCACCTTTAAAGGTCGATAATGTGGCGCATACCACGATAAGTACTGTTGAAATGGCCATGTAGGTGGTCCATTTTTCTTTCTTCTCTTCTGCCATAATGTGTTCTAATTAAATTTTATTTCGAGCAAATTTATCACTTAAATCTGCAGTTTAGATTAGATCTAAAATAGATTTATAAACCATTTTAAAGATGGCTAATCTATTAATTTCAAAATATTTAAATAGTTTATGGTTAGTAAATTTCTATGTTTGATAGCAATGGCGCTGCTTTTGAATCTGTTATTGAGATTCTAACTTGAGTGGTCTCTGTTGGTTCTAGTTTCACAATCTTCTTGTATCCAATAGTCGTTCCATTGGCTATTACCACCCATTTATTGTCTTTTAAGACCGATATTTTAAAGGCTTTTACACGTTGACCAAGTTTGATAAACTCTTGCATTAACACATATTTAACGATGTGTTTTCCCTTTAGGTCAATTGTTAGTTCCCCGGCAACTTTGTTGTCATCGGTAGCCCAGTATGTCTCTTTCTTGCCATCTAGAGTATTTAACGGTGCATATTCTTTTGATTCTCCACGATAGCTGTCTGCCGTAATTTTGGCACCCTTTGCAAGATTGTTTTGGAATGCCTCATCGATTAATTTTTTCCATCCAAGTAACGATTTAACATCATTGTCATGCAAAAGGCCTCTTTGATCAGGTGGAATATTTAGAATTAGATTCGATCCTCTTCCTACAGATGATAGGTAGATCTCAAAAAGTTTTTCCGGTGTTTTTACCTTAGAATCTTCTGCTGCATGGTAGAACCATCCTGGACGAATAGATACATCTACTTCGGCCGGAACATAACTTGTTCCATCAGCTGAACCACTATTTAATAATTGTTGAATACCATTTTTGCCCGCAAAAATAGAGTCTTTGGTGATATTTCCCCAGTTAGTCTCTCCTGCATATCCGCGTTCATTGCCACACCACCTGATGTCTGGACCTGCGTCACTAAAGAAAATTATATTCGGCTCTATGTCACGCACCATGCTTGTTGTCTTTGGCCAATCGTAATAGGTTGCACCGTTAATATGGCGCTTTTCTCTCGAACCACCATAATATCCATCACCTCCATTGGCTCCATCGAACCACATTTCAAAGATCGGACTATAAAGAGCAAATAGCTCTTTTAACTGATTTCTATAATATTCAATGTAGGCTTGAGTCCCGTAATCTTTGTGATTGCGATCCCATGGCGAGAGGTATACGCCAAATTTAAGACCATATTTCCGACAAGCTTCAGCCACTTCTTTGACCACATTACCTTGTCCATGTTTCCATTTGCTGTTTTTTACCGAGTGTTCGGTGTATTTACTCGGCCATAAACAAAATCCATCGTGATGTTTGCAGGTCAATACGACAGCTTTTAAACCTGATTCTTTTATCACTTTAACCCACTGGTTGACATCCATTGCTGTTGGATTAAAGACCTCCGGACTCTCGTCACCAAAGCCCCACTCTTTGCCTGTAAAGGTGTTGGTTGTGAAGTGTATAAAGGCGTACTGCTCCATCTCATGCCATGCTAGCTGTCTGTCAGTAGGAAGCGGGTAGACCGGTTGAGGCGGTGCGACTACTTTTGATTTGTCGCTCGCTTGAGACTGGCTGAACGCGAAGAAGAGCAGAAGGATAAGTAATGACTTTTTCATGTTGGTTTGAGGATTCGTTAAGTTTGATTGAAATGACTCTAGTAGGCCAAAGATAGCTTTTTGTTAATAAGAAATGAATTAGGAATTATGAATTATGTCCCTCCGTCAGCTGACGGATGGAAAAAGACATAATATAAAGACGATGCCGCACCAGGGGTACAACATCGTCTTTTAACCTATTAAATAGGTATGAATGCGCCTTAGCTAAATCTTAATACAATTTAGAGTGGCATTCAGAACATAATTTTGTCTTCCATTTATCCCCAATATCAACGGGATGTTTGAATTCTAGCGGTTTGAAGGAACTTGCTATCTCCATGGTGGAGTCGGCTCCTTGAGCGACAATATTATGACATAGATTACAATCGCGTGAGATCTTCTTGCCTCCAGTTGAGATGTGCAAATCATTATGACAACGGTCGCAACCTACTGATTCAAGATGACCTAAATGATTGGGATGAGCCGACCATTTAACGCCCATTTCAGGAAAAATATTTTGACTATATCCTTCTTTAATTCCAGCAATTATCTGGTCGATCTCTTTTTTGTTGACTTCGACAAGTTTTGGGTACATCGTGGTATAATATTCCTTTACTTGTTTGTCAATCTCAATCATAGCGCTATCAGTTGTAGCGTAATCTTGATTTAAAATATTCATCGCCACAATCTTCACATCTGGCAGGCTGCGGGGAATTTTCCCCTCAGTGATTAGCTCATCAATAAAGTCTTGAGGATTCTTGTAGTTATGAGAAGGCCTATTGTGACAATCGATGCAATCCATTTTACGCATCTCCATGGAATCCAATTGAGATGGTGTAGTTTTTTCCTTTGTATCTTCAAATATGGTTACCTCACCACTCTTAAGATTCGTATATCTTACCCATGGTATTTTCTCCCGATTTGCAGCTATAGTCTTGTATTCTATTTTTACATCTGGGTTGATATGCCAGTGGATGCCTTGAGCTATCCCTTGCGCACTATTGCTTGCGCTGGTCTTCATTTGCAAGTGGAGATTCCAAGCCGATGTTGTCTCGTCGGCTAGGTAAGAGATTTTATTTTTTTGCTTCCGATCATAAAATTTTTGAGGCCAATGGCAGTTTTCGCACGTCTCCATGGCAGGACGTAAATTGCTAATTGGCGTGGTAATAGGATGCGGTATTTTATTCATAATAACAGCATATACCTGATAAAGGCCCGTCATCTTACTTCGAACATACCATCCTGCACCTGAGCCAACATGACATTCTACACAGCTCACTCTCGAGTGGGGTGAGTTTTGATAGGCCGTATATTCTGGCTTCATAACCACATGGCATAATTTACCGCAAAATTCATTCGATTCGGTGATGTGAAAGGCTTGAAAGCTTCCTATAGAGGAAAGAATGGCCAATAGAATTGTGCCAACAAGAAATATGGCAGCAGCATTTCGTGTAGATGGCTTATTGAAATCCCATGATGGATATTGATTATCGGTCGTGCCGCTTTCCCTCTCTTGTTTTTTTGCTCTAGCCATTCCGATCGGAATAAGGAAGAGCCCAAACATTAAAAGAGCGGGTAACACCATGTATATAAATATACCTAGGAAATTATTTTCGGTGAAGATAAAGTTCGAAACTATAAATAGTAATAGTATCAGTGCAAGACTAGAGAGTGCGATAATTACCCCAGCAATGGTAATTAGGTTCTTTGTTGATTTTGGCAAATTCATAACCGTAGTATGAGAAGGTAAAGTGGTGTAGAAACCAAAGCGGAAGTTTGATCAAAGGTTGCTTTAGTTTACTACCGGAAAATTGTACTAGACTAAAAATAATTAGGCACTGAATTTTCAGTGCCTAATTTGTATTGTTTATTTTAATGAGCGGACAAAATTTACCAGAGCCCATCTGTCATCCTCTTCAGCCAGTTTTTTCTCGAAATTTGGCATCTCATCTCGACCAACAAAAATTTGGTAGTACAAGGCGCCATCAACTTGAGCTTGAAATTTGGCATCTTTAAATGATCCAATCTTTGTTTTCATGCTCGATGCTTTTGGACCATCACCTAATCCTGCACCACCATGGCATGATTTGCAATGTTTAGCATAAAGATTTTTGCCAACATTAACGGATGCGGCATCCCCTTTAAGGGTGTTTTTCATTGCTTTGTACTTGGCTGGGATCTCCCAGGCCGCACAAGGTTTTTGATCTTGGGCTGATACAAATGAGGAAAGGGCGACTAGACAAACCATTAAACTCAAACTTTTCAAGAGAATACTAAGATTTTTCATACGAGATTTTTTTAGATTAAACAATTGTCATTCAAATTAGTACGGCCTTGATCAAATACATCGTAAAAATCGATTTAAATTCAATAGATGCAACCAATTCATTACCTCTGAATGACTACTCAAAAGTAGAAAGGATATCCTTTCGAATGCCCATGCAATGGTTGATATAACAAGCGGCTTAGATTGATATAAAGTAGGATATTAATTGATTTTTATTGGTTCTAAATAACCGATTAGAGTTTCGCTTAATAATTGACAGGAAGATAATTGGGTCTAACTTTCTGTGTTTAGTGGGCGTTCGTATTGTGGTAGCCGTTGAGAATGCTTTTGAAGTTTGCTAGTGGGTGCTTGCCGATGGAAGCAACATACAGGTGAATGATCAAAAACATTGTCACTAGAAAGCCAAGTGATGCATGAAGTATGGCGGTTAAAAATATTCCACTTAACTGATAAACATTCTCAATAATCAATTCAGGGAGCAGTAACCCAATCCCCGTTATGATGAGTCCGGGCATAAAAATATACATGATAATGGAGTAGATCAGTTTTTGTAATGGATTGAATTTCCTCTTTTCAGATAAGGGATAAGGTGGGTGTTGGTTTTTAAACATCCCAATCATATAATATTGACTTTGTATCTTAATCTTTTCGAACATTCCTGTCCGTTTTACTTTATAGTGTTTGTGATTCGTCGTTCTCAGGTTGCCAATGGTGAAGATAAGGTAACTTAATCCCACCATAATCCCAGTGATATTATGTAAATTGATAGCGAGCTGGAAATCCATTAGCCTGAACCCTCGGTTCGAATAATACATATTAAGTCCGGTGTAGATCAAGATCATAATCCCAATGGCATTTAAACTGTGCCAGATTCGAATCCAGATCGGATAGAAGTAGATCCTGTTTTCAGACTCTTTCATATTAATTTCTTCAGTATTCGTGCAGTCACATGTGCGCCAATTCCTACAAGGATTAGGGCCAATATAATAAAGCTAGCTCGTTGTAGCCAAATGTTCTGATAGGCGCCAATCACATACGATTTATTAGAAATTATCGTATTTAGCTTCCCTTTCTGATTTCGTGATTGTAGGTTTTTGTATTTGTATAACGAAGCCTCCAGCATAGAGTTTTTTGAATGGCACTCTTCACAATTTTTCAACGCTTTTTCTTTGGGTAGAATATTGTGAGAGACAGCTAATGAGTCAACAACTTGCGTGTGACATTCAATGCAACGAACATTTTTAAAGTGAAGTTCTTGGTTCGGTAGCCACTCATGAATCTGAGCTAAGGCTGGTTTTAATTTATCCGATAATAACTGAAATTTATTGTTGTTACTATGGCACGACATACACATCTCATTGCTGAAGAGTACAATATCACTTACGATGGAGCTATTTCTTGATTTAGCTTGGTAGTAGTGTTGATTGTGGCATTTTGAACAGGTGAAGCTTTCTCCAATTTTCTTAAAATGGATGCTTTTTTGAAACTCCTCATCGATCTTCTCGAACTTATAGGAGGCATATTTTGCATCACCACCATGACAGTCTAAGCAAGAGTTTAAGGGCTCAAGCTTTAATTCGGCTTTGTGCGGATAATGGTCGTATTCCGATGAATGACAATCGATACACTTAAACTTCGCATGGACACCCTTTGCAAAATGATCCTTGTCGAGGATATATAATGGATTCATTAATCGCTTATCCTCATGCTTGGTCAGCGTGTTGGTAAACGTGATGGTTTGATGTGAATGGCACTTAAGACAGCCATTCACATCTGGGATTTCATTTTTCTCCTCAGCCTGCAGCGTTAAACAGTTTAGGGTTAAAGCAAACAGGAACAAAAGATACGAGATTCGCATTTTGTTGTGAAATATTAAAGTAGGATGTTAGCCTTCAAGACTAACGAAGATTATTTTAAGGTCCGAATAAAACTGACAATAGCCCAGCGCTCTTCGTCGTCTGCGATTTTTTTCTCGAAATTTGGCATCTCATCACGACCAACAAACGATTCGAAGTAGATCTCTCCATCTGTTTGACCCTGGAATTTGGACTCTTTAAAGCTATTTACTTTGGTTTTCATGCTGTTGGCTTTTGGACCATCGCCTAATCCAGCACCACCATGACAAGATTTGCAATGTTTCATATAAAGCATTTTGCCTGTACTCAAAGCGGCAGGATCAGCTTTTTGCGTGTTTTTCATCGCTTTGTACTTCGCAGGAACCACCCAAGCCGCACCTGCTTTTTGATCCTGTGGAATCATCGCAAGGAGTAGAACTACAGTTAAGCCTATGGAAAGAATGGCGAAAGAATTACGTAAAATCCGTTTCATTTTGTTGTCTTTTTTAAGGTTAAAAAATCGAAGTCAAAATATTGGAAAAGTAATTGTTAGCTAATTTTAAAATCCCCAGAGACGCGTAATGTTAAAGCCAATAACAAACTGTTGCTTGGTTAAATCATTTTGGTTGCTCATGATGTTTTCTTGGGCTAGCAAGCCCGTGGCTGTAGCCATATACATCTGAAAAGAGTGAGTGCTAGTAGAGACTTCATATCCAAAGGCGAGATTTGGCTTTGCATGATCAACAAAAGTCCATTGTTCTGAAATATCTTTAATCTTTAGTGGATAATCGTAATTGAAGATTATAGACCCTTGAGGCGATACTTTGAAACGTCCATTCAGATGTAAGGCCACTTTATCATGGTCATAGGGCAATCCAATGACATTGAAGTGTGTAAAGCTTATGGCCGTTTGCAGGGAAATTTTCTCCGAGAATTTGCGCCCTACAATAAGTTCCGAAAAATAGCTTAAGCGATCAGGGAACTTAAATAAATTAACCTGTCCCAATTCATGCGCTACCTGCACATTTCCTGACTCAAACTCACTGATATTTCGGCCATCAACACCAACATTCCCATAGAAGGCTAGGGCTAATGGAATTGTGTTCTTTCTGGTCTGTTGCAGGATGGTCCATTTGAGATTGAGGTCGCTGGTCATTTTTTTGTTGTTGATGCCAGCACCAATTTGAAAATTCTTCACCAATACATAGTCTAATGCTAATCGAATGCTGGCGCCCGGTGCGAATACACCCCATAAATCGGAGCGACCATTTTGAATGGTTCCAAACTTATGTTGAATAACAGCTTCAAGGGTATGCGCTGGCTGGATAACTGTCGTTTGGGCATCAATGAGATAGCCACTTTCGAATGGTGATCGAACAGGTTTGTCTTTTTCGACGACAACAACAGTTGAATCAGTGGTCCCGTCCTGAGCATAGACGAACGTTCCAACCAGGGAGAACAGGGTAATAAATAGGATATATTTTTTCATGATCGAGAATATTAAATTTCTACTAGTTGTTTTTTGCACCTTCAGTTATCCATTGCAAGATAATAGCGGCCTCACTGGCAGAAAACTTTTTCCAATTGTGTGTTGATGTTGACGGTCCTGCGATAGTGTAAATGGCACTTTGGTTTGGTGCGCTAGCATTAATTAAGCTAGGAACGATAGAGTTATATGCTTTTGCCGCCGTGTAATCAGGTGATTGACCTCCTGTTTTATGGCAAGAAGTGCATTTGTTACCTGTGGTAAATATCGGCACTACTTGAGTCGCAAAACTTACGCCCGATGCAACCGGAGTTTCTGGTACGGGTAGGATAAAGTCGTATTTGCAACTGGCCATGACAAGCAAAATAGGAATAAGGAATTTTAAACGTCTTTTCATAACTTACATTTTTAATGTTAGGATTAAAAAAAGACTTCAATTTTAAAAAAAGAAGTCTTTTTTTAGCTCTTTACGC
This sequence comes from uncultured Bacteroidia bacterium, assembly GCA_903905505.1. Taxonomy (GTDB): domain Bacteria; phylum Bacteroidota; class Bacteroidia; order Bacteroidales; family Prolixibacteraceae; genus JAAFHB01. Next base: position 64,530 of record CAIVGL010000126.1, read on the forward strand.
GAATACCTTATTTTATAATTTGGCAATAGAATTGGTTAGTAAAGCTTTGCTGTAAGCAAAATTGTGTATTCCTAAGCTATACTCTCTAAGACAAAGTTGGAAGTTAATTAAGGCACCCATTTGTGTATAAGACAACGTTACAATTGGTAAGGTGGCATTGTACGCTATTTGTGCCGCAGACCATGTTGAAGGAGGATTACCAACATACCTGAAGCTACTTGCATTGTATGTTTGTCCTGTAGGATTGGTGATTGGATCGTAAATATTCAAATATCCATCGTAATTGTTTGTCGTTGTGCCTGCCCATAAATTTGCAGTTGCATCTGGATTTCTATTTAAGATCTCAACACCTCCAATGACGAGTTTTGAAGCCAACGTGTTTAAAAGTGTTTTGATTTCAGCTCTTGGGTTTATCCATAAGGTAGTGCTAGTAGAGGTTATCGCAGTAGAGTGGCATCCAGTTGTGTTACAGGTTGTAAGATTTCCTTTCGCAACGAATGTGTGTCCGCCAGCTTTCCCAACTAAATCACTTTGTCCTCCTTTTGCACCCATATGACAATCGATGCAAGACGCTGCAGTGGTATGCTTCGAGCTAGTATAAGGCAGTGTGCCTACAAATTCAACCCCGCCAGTACCTGCATAAATTGCTCCAACAGTTCCGTAATGGGTGTGTGTTCTGTAGCTAGGCTTGATGATGTTTGTTGAACCCACTGGGTTTCCGTCGTAAACAACACCAGTTGTCGTTGCTAAAAGATTGTAGTCAAGGACATTTCCTGTTAGGGCATTGCTGAATGGACGTGGCTGATGACATTTAACACATAAGTTACTATTACCTCCATCTGCTGCGAGATTAATCTCTTTTTTTCCTCCCCACATGGTCATTGAGACAGGAGCCACGGTTGTGAGGGATGGGAGATCAGAAGAGGTATACGTATTGTGCACTGAACTATGGCAAGTGGCACATGTCAGCTCACCATATGCTGCGGATGAAATACTAGTATAATTATTGACATATTTGTTCGTCGTTGAATTTAAAGTAAAGCTACTTGGAACTTTACTGCTTACCACATATTTAAATCCTTCTTGCGAGTGACATGGAGCACAACTTGTGTTGCCGGCTTCTTCAAAGGCAGCTTCACCATATTTGTGTTTTGAAAGTTGAAATTGAGTAGAGATTAAATCCACTTTTGTAGGATTGTGACACATCTTGCAGGTTTCATTGGCGTCTACTCCGTTTGTGCCATCTTTCCCAGCTGCCCCTGTTAATCCCATCGGGCCTTCTTTAACACAGGATGTTATTGCAATTAGAAGAACAAAAACAAAAAATAAGATCGGGTAATGTCTCTTGAGTTTCATAGATTTGTGAATGAAAGGGTTGTGATTAATAGAAATTTTTTCCGAAAACCAGTTAGCTAAAAGCTCGAAGGTTCAAGTTAAATGTTTGAATTTAGAAGATTCATGATATATGCTGTTTTTTGTTAAGAATAACCTCTTGCGAAATCAATCGTTATTAAGTACTGATTACGGGAGTAAAAGTACCAAGACAGCAAATTTATTCGGATAAAAAACGATTGACATGTTCACTCACGAACATGGATTAATGCTAAGAAATAAGGGGGGATAGATCAATAAATGATTGATATATGTCAATTAGCCGTTTCGACTAATCTCCATAAGCTCCTCTTCTTTAAGGATGTGAATGGAATTTCGGGAGTGGTTGATAATTCCAGAATCTTCGAAATCTTTTAAATTTCGGATAAAACTCTCCTTGGTCATGCCCGACATTTCGGCGAGTTCTTGCTTGGTTAAAACAAATTGATACGGATTGGTGTCGTAAACATTGTTTTTCAAATAAAGTAACGTGTCGGCTACTCTACCTGGCATATACTTGTGAATAAGATTGATTAAGGTCTGGTGCATCTTGATGTGCTGTCCATTGTAAAGCTTCATTAAATCAATCGCAAAAGAACTATTGACATTCAGATAATTAAAGATCTTTGATGTCTCAATAAAACAACACTCTATATCGGTAAGCGCCACAACGGTAAAGTGATGCCAGTCATCAATGACCGTGCCACCACCTGTGAATATGTTGTTGTCTTTAATTAAATCAACAATGAGATTTTTCCCCTTTGGACCTTCAGAAACAACCTTTGCTAAACCACTTTTGATGCAGATAATATGTGTTAGAGGAGTGTTTTGCTTGGTGATCGTCTCTCCAGCCCGAAATTTAATCTGGCGCTTAGTTTCCATAATCGATCTTAGATCTTCTGGACTAAGACCAACGAAAACATTAGCTGCACCACAATTACCAGCAAGGCAGCAGTTATATTGGCATCCATCACAGGAATCACAGCTATTTAGAGACGTAGAGGCGTGCATATCACAAGTTCAATTACTACGCGAATTTAGCATTATATTTACAATTCTCAGAGCCCATGTTTCCAGGGAAAAGTACTTTTAAAAATGACAAATATTATTTCTGTGTAAATTGTTTTAAATCAGTACTTTAATCTTGTGATTGTGCTTATTTAAAGTGTTTCTAAATAGGATTATCGGTGATTTTATCGATCTATCTTACTAATTGTTTTTTCTCACTTAAATGATGAGTTCTTATTCTATTCTAAAAGTCTGAATTTGCAAAATTCGGATACTTTAGTGATTCTATTGATTGATTTTTAGTCTGTTGACTCGAATGTAATTATTTTGCTTTTAGTTCTTAGGATTTAAGTTATTTTTGAACAAACTAAACGCAGTCCTAAAAATATTTAGAGTGACTGAATTGACAGACTTATAACCTCTTACTAGTATCGTATGAAAACTCAAATTTGCTTTATTCTCCTGTGCCTTGGCTTAGCCTTGCCGGTTCAAAAACTCCATGCCGAATCTATTCCCACAAATTTGAGATGCGAATATTTATTCAACCCGATTGGTATCGACGTCACACATCCTCGCTTGTCGTGGTATGTCGATGATCGCAGCGCTGATGCCTCTCAATCGGCTTACCAGATTATCGTGGGTACCGATTCCACGAAGGTAATTCACGAAATTGGAGACATCTGGTATACCGGTAAAGTTAATTCCGCAAAGATGTTGATTAACTACCAAGGGCCAGTATTAAATCCCTTCACCAAATACTTCTGGACGCTAAAAACTTGGGATGCCAAAGGTCAGCCCTCTTCTAAAATAGCGGTGGCAAGCTTTGAGACCGGTATGATGGAGATGCAAAATTGGAAGGGTGCTTGGATCACCGACACCCGTGATATTACACTAAAAGCAGCACCGATCTTTCGCAAAACATTCAATGTGACTAAACAAGTTCTCTCTGCACGCGCTTATGTGGCTGCTGGTGGTCTATTTGAACTTTATGTAAATGGCGAAAAGGTTGGAAACCATCGTCTCGACCCCATGTATACCCGTTTCGACCGTCGTACGCTTTATGTCACACACGACATTACTAAATTATTGACTTCAGGAACGAATGCGTTAGGCGTCCTATTGGGCAATGGATGGTATAATCATCAATCTACTGCCGTTTGGTATTTCGACCAGGCTCCATGGCGGGCTCGCCCTCGCTTTTGTATGGATGTTAAGGTGACTTATACCGATGGTTCTGAAGAGACCATTGTATCAGGAGTGGACTGGAAAACATCACTTAGCTCAATCATTTTTAATAGTATTTATACCGGTGAACATATCGATAATCGTCTGCAACAAGACGGCTGGAAATTAAGTGCATTTAATGACGCTTCATGGAAAAATGCGATTCCTGTTCATGTCCCTTCCATGAATGTAGTTTCTCAATCTTTGCAGCCAATACGGGACGTGGAAGTGATCAAAACGGCTAAATTAACAACGATCAGCAATACCCATTATATTTTTGATTTAGGTCGCAATATTTCTGGTGTAACTCAGTTGAAAGTGCGCGGCGAAAAGGGTACAGTGATCCGACTTAAACATGGGGAGCGACTGGGCGTCAATAAGTTAGTTGATATGTCGAATATCGATGCACACTACCGTCCGACCAACGATCTGGACCCATTTTCGACCGATATCTATATCTTAAAAGGGGAAGGGGAGGAGACTTTTAAACCAACCTTTAACTACAAAGGTTTTCAGTATGTTGAAGTGACAAGCGATAAGCCTGTTGAGCTTACTAAAGAGAGTCTGACGGGCTATTTTATGCATAGTGATGTCCCTCCAGTTGGACATATTACCTCCTCAGATAGTGTTCTAAATAAGATCTGGAAAGCAACAAATAGTAGTTATTTATCCAACTTGTTTGGCTATCCTACCGATTGTCCACATCGTGAAAAGAATGGTTGGACTGGCGATGCACATACCGCTATTGAAGTGGGACTTTACAATTTTGATGGGATTACCGTTTACGAGAAATGGTTAGCCGATCATCGCGATGAGCAGCAACCCAATGGGGTCTTGCCTGCAATTATCCCAACTAGTGGGTGGGGTTATACCTGGGCTAATGGACCAGACTGGACAAGTACCATTGCCATAATTCCTTGGAACATCTATCTTTTTTATGGCGACTCTAAGCTCTTGTCAGATTGCTATCCAAACATCACCCGCTATGTCGATCATATCACCCAAATTAGTCCATCTGGCCTGACCGATTGGGGCTTAGGCGATTGGATTCCGGTGAAATCAAAAGCACCAAAAGAATTAACCTCTTCGCTATTTTATTTTACGGATGCTAAAATCTTATCAAAAGCAGCCTTGGTACTTGGCAGAAAAGCCGATCATTTGAAATATGAGGTGTTGGCCGAGAAGATCAAAAATGCCATTAACGCGAAATATCTAAATCTGCAGACCGGGATCTATGGAAGCGGACTTCAAACTGAGTTAAGTGCACCGCTTCATTGGGGTGTCGTACCAGATGAATTGCGCAGTAAGGTGGCTGAAAACTTAGCGAAACGTGTGATTGCCGATGGGAAGCATCTCGATGTGGGCTTGCTTGGCACCAAAACCATTTTGAATGCCTTAAGTTCAAATGGATATGCTGATCTAGCCTATGAGTTAGCCCTTCAAAAGACTTTCCCTTCTTGGGGTTGGTGGATTGTAAACGGAGCCACAACACTGTATGAAAATTGGCCTATTGATGCCAAATCAGATATCTCCTTGAATCATATTATGTTCGGTGAGATTGGGGCTTGGTTTTATAAGTCGTTAGGTGGTATCTACCCCGACGAGACACAGCCTGGATTTAAAAATATCATCTTAAAACCCGATTTTGTGAAGGGATTAGTATCTTTCGAGGCGACTCATATTGGTCCTTACGGAGAGATTCGTTCCGCTTGGAAAAAATCAAAAGGAAAAACCGAATATCAAGTTACGGTACCTCCGAGTAGCACTGCTAAGGTCGTTCTTAAAGGAGCTAAAGTTTTCCAAAATGGGGTAGAGCTAAAAGAAAAGGGCTTATTTCATTTTCAGAAACTCGCCCCTTCAGTTTATCAGCTAATTCTTCCAGCTGGAAGTTATCTCTTTGTGGTTAAGTAGTTTAAATACAGACTAAAATATTTGAAGTTTCCACGGATCGCGGTAGCTTAGCTTGGTTAGTTTCTGAGCATCTTCTTCGGCGAAGCTCATAGTCTTGCTATCCCAGTGGATAAGTTTGCCCGTGCGGTAGGCTATATTGCCCATTTCGCATACCATAGCTGTGTGAGCACCAATTTGCACCGAAGCGCGTTGTTTTTCCCCTTTTCGGATACCGTTTAGGAAGTTTTGCACGTGCTCTTTAAGTCCGCCAATGGCAGGTTGACTTGGCACATCGTCGATGTATTTCTTTTTGTCTTTGTTGCTCACTTCGGCGGTTACCTGCCATCCATTTCTCGAAACGATCAGTGTTCCTTTGGTACCGGTAAACGATACGCCATGTCCCATTCCATAAGGGCCCATGCGTGGTATTAATCCGCATTCCCAGATCATGGTGTGTTTGGGATAGCTGTAAATGGCTTGTTGGATATCGGGAGTCTCGATAACGCCTTTGTTGAGGTAGCATCCTCCCCCAGGTGAAACAGAGTCTGGAAATCCGACATTCATGCCGTGCATCGCAAAGTCGAGCAGATGAACGCCCCAGTCGGTCATGGCACCACCGGCGTAATCCCAGAACCATCTGAAATCGTAATGGAACCTATTTTTATTGAATGGTCGCAATGGTGCTGGACCTAACCACATGTTATAATCGATGGTGTCAGGTGCTTGCGAATTTTGCTGAGCCGGCACTGGTGTTCCCATCCCTTTGTAGATCCAGGCGCGAACAAGGTTTACCTCGCCAAGCTTCCCTGATCTGACATATTCAGAGGCATCGAGCCAATGTTGACAGCTTCGTTGCCACATCCCAACTTGAATAACCTGTTTAGGATATTTCTCAGCTGCTTGAACCATCGTCATGCACTCCTCGATGCTATGACCCATTGGTTTCTCAACGTACACATGTTTTCCTGCCGCTAAGGCCATTAAAAGGATCATGGCATGCCAATGATCGGGTGTGCCAATAATCACAGCATCGATCTCCTTATTCTCCAACAGTTTTCTAAAGTCAGCGTAAAGGATTGGTTTTTTTCCGGTTAATTTCTCCACCTCAGTAGCCCGGTCTTCAAGGATTGTTTTGTCGATATCGCAGAGCGCTAGGCAGCTTACATTTTCCTCACCTAGAAAGGCTTTTAGATCGCTAAAGCCCATGTTTTTGCACCCGATAAGTCCAACGCGCACATGGTCAGATGCCGATTTGCAGCTCACACTGCCAGCTAGCATCGTAGCGGCTAGTGTTGTGCCTGCAACCAGACTCGACTGTTTTACAAATGATCTGCGATTTAGTGTGTTCATAGTTATCTTAGCAGGTTGGTAAGTTTGAAATTATTTTCTGAGCTTAGGTTTAGGTCTTACAAACCTATCAAAAAATTATCAGCGAACGAATGGCATGGCAAAAATTAAATTCAGCAACCTTATTCGTTTTTCGAGAAAATAAGTCGCTGTAAATATATTATTTACAGCGACTTATGGTATCTGTCGGGGTGACAAGATTTGAACTTGCGACCCCTCGCCCCCCAGACGAGTACGCTACCAGGCTGCGCTACACCCCGAAATTTACGTTGAGAACAACATGGCTGTAAAAATACAATCTTTTTCTTAATCCCTGAATGGCCGAAATAAGCCTTGAATAGAATCTATAGCAACCCCTTAGGGGTGTTGTAATCATAAAACATGAGGTCTGTCATCATCAGCAACCCCATCGGGGTGGTATTATTATAAAACATGCGGTCTATGGTAATCTGGAGCCCTGAAAGGGTTCAACCCCTTCGGGGCTGACGGATTTCACTTTTACTAATTAGCCATGAGATATCACTCATGGCTATTAAGATAAAAACCTTTCAGGGTTAAGAATTCAATTGCATCCTGAGCCAATCCTCTTTTTTTTATTTTTTATCTTGGTGTTTCTTTGGTGTCCGTCCGTCCGTCCACCGACGGACGGACGGTTATCATAGTTTCACCCCTACGGGTTTTAGATATCATGCTAGCTTTTTTAGTTACCATAATGTCACCCCTACGGGGTTATGACTTTGGCTGTAATCTGTCGTAACTAACTATATGTTTAAAACTTTTAGGTGTTATTTAACGTTTACTTATTATTGCTTCTGAAATTTGCCTTAACTTTGAAACAGATCATAAAAAATAAGTAAATGGAATTGTTTAAACCGATGAATATAACTGAAAATCAACCAGCAAAAGATGTTTTAGCGTCTGATGTAGAGCGTGTTAAATGTTTGATTATTGGGTCTGGGCCCGCTGGATTTACAGCAGCTATCTACGCAGCTCGTGCGAACCTATCACCTGTGATGTACGAAGGACTACAGCCTGGCGGTCAATTGACTACCACCACTGAAGTGGAAAACTTCCCGGGCTATCCAGAAGGGATCACCGGACCTGAAATGATGGAAGATCTCAAAAAACAAGCGGCTCGCTTTGGTACCGATATCCGCTGGGGTATTGCGACAGCATCTGATTTTTCTGGATCTATTCACAGGGTAACAATCGACGAAAAGAAAATCATTGAGGCCGAGACCGTGATTATCGCAACGGGTGCAACGGCGCTTTATCTTGGTATTCCCGACGAGACAAAATATGCCGGTTCGGGCGTTTCTGCCTGCGCCACCTGCGATGGATTCTTCTATCGTAATAAAGATGTGGCTGTCGTGGGAGGTGGTGACACCGCTTGCGAAGAGGCAATTTACTTGGCTGGATTATGTCGTAAAGTATATCTGATCGTCCGTCGCGATGAGCTTCGCGCCTCTAAGGTGATGCAAGATCGAGCGATTAAAACCCCTAACATCGAGATTCTGTGGAAACATCAGACCAAAGGTTTATTTGGAAATGGTGTGGTAGAGGGGGTGAACCTAATCAAGAACAAAGGTGAAGCCGATGAAGCAGAGGTGAGCATCAGTGTAGATGGATTTTTCTTAGCGATTGGTCATAAGCCAAACTCCGCCATCTTTAAAGACTACCTCAATACCGATGAGATCGGTTATATTAAAACCATTGGTGACTCTTCTAAAACAAATGTCGACGGTGTATTTGCCTGTGGCGATGTTATGGATCATATCTACCGTCAGGCCGTTACGGCTGCTGGTTCTGGCTGCAAGGCTGCCATCGATGCTGAACGTTATCTTTCAGAAAAACACTAAGAACTCAGGATCTCCAGATCGAGTTTAAGACATAAAAAAAAGCCTCTTCCATGTGAAGAGGCTTTTTTTTGTGTCTTATCTTGAATCTTATTGGATCTGAGCAAATTTTGAATTCGCATATTTACCGGCTTCGAGGTTTGCACGAACAGCTGAGAACGCTTGAATGGTATACTCTACATCTTCAAGGGTATGAATGGCTGTAGGAATCAAACGAAGCAGTAGTTGTCCCTTTGGTATCACAGGATACACCACGATGGAGCAGAAAATATTGTAATTCTCACGCAGGTCCATCACCACATTGGTCCCTTCAGGGACACTTCCCGATAGGTAGACCGGGGTAACGGGTGAGTTGGTAACGCCTAAATCGAAGTTTTGAGCTTTTAAGCCTGCTTGAAGCGCATTCACAACAGTCCATAATTGCTCTCTAAGCTCTGGCTGTGTGCGGATTAGCTCTAGTCGTTTTAGTAGGCCAATAACCATCGCCATAGGTAATGATTTCGCGAATGTCTGAGAACGCATGTTGTACCTTAGATAGTCGCATACCTCTTCGCTACTTGCGATAAATGCTCCAATGCCAGCCATCGCTTTAGCGAAGGTTCCAAAATACATATCGATCTGATCTTGTACTCCAAAATGCTCACCTGCGCCTGCTCCGGTAGCACCCATGGTACCAAACCCGTGCGCATCGTCGACAAGTAAGCGGAAGTCGAACTCTTTTTTCAAGGCCACAACCTCGTCTAATTTACCAAGATCGCCAGCCATTCCGAAGACTCCTTCGGTAATCACTAAAATACCTCCACCTGTCTTTTCTGCTAAAGCTGCAGCATGTGACAATTGTTTGCGAAGGCTATCCATATCGTTGTGTAGGAAAACGAACCGTTTTCCCATGTGTAAGCGTACTCCATCTAAAATACAGGCATGAGCCTCAGCATCATAGACAATAATGTCGTGTCGACCGCAGACGGCATCAATAATTGAAATCATCCCTTGATACCCAAAGTTTAGCAAGAAAGCATCTGGCTTATTGGTGAAACTAGCAAGTTGCTTCTCTAACTCTTCATGCATACTAGTCTGTCCAGACATCATTCGAGCACCCATTGGATAAGCTAGTCCGTATTGGGCTGCGGCTAAGGCATCCGCTTCACGAACTTCCGGGTGATTGGCAAGACCGCAGTAATTGTTAAGACTCCAGTTTAAGACCTCTTTACCACGAAATTTCATTCGAGATCCGATGTCACCTTCTAATTTTGGGAATGAGAAATAACCATGAGCCTCTTTCTGATATTGGCCAAGATTGCCTTTGTCAGTTTTAAATTTTTCAAAAATATCCACTATTGTTTGATTTTATTTTTAGACTACGCAAAAGTATACTTTTTTATTTTGTCAAAAAAACAGAATGCCAATTACTTTTTCGGCTGGAAGAATATTGAAATCAATAGATACAAAATGATCGACGCTGCTATTCCATATTGACAAAAGAATAGAATGAATCCTGCTGAAAGGATCAGAAAAATATACTGAATCTGGTTTTCTTTCCAGTTCAGCGTTTTTAGTTTAAGCGAAAATAGGTGAACCTCCGAAACAAGTAAATACGACATCGCAACGGTCAGGATAATTAAAGTTATTGGTTGGCTCAGAAGGGTATCGATCATCTGATATCTGCCGTTCTCGATGATCAAGGCTAATGCTGAGATAAATAGGGCGTTAGCTGGCGTTGGAAGCCCTATAAATGAGTCGGTTTGCCTTGTGTCGATATTGAACTTAGCAAGTCGAAGTCCTGACGCAACAGGGATCAATAAGGCTACAGACAAGGTTAAAAGTTCTGCTAGGGAAAGAGTTGCTAGATTTTCAACTTTAACATGCAATCCAAAGATTGAATATTCGAGTAGTGTCATCATGATCACGCCTGGTGCAAGACCGAAAGAGATCATGTCGGCTAGGGAGTCAAGCTCTTTGCCGATGGGCGAGTAGGCGTGTAATAATCGAGCAGCCATCCCATCGAGAAAATCAAAGATTGCCGCGAGAAAAATAAATAAAACAGCATGAGGTAAGTCTCCCTTAACTGCTAAGATAACAGCGATACTTCCTGCACAGATATTGAGACAGGTAATAAAATTAGGGATGTGTTTTTTGACCATGTTTTAGCGAATAGATTACAATTCAGCTAAGATGGTTTGACTGCCGGTAACGATCTGGCATAATTCAACATTAACCTTTGTGCCTAAAGGGAGAAATAGGTCGACACGTGAGCCAAAACGAATAAACCCAAGTTCATCTTTCTGACTTACCGTTGTATTTTCTTTTGGATAGGAGATAATTCTCTTGGCTACAGCTCCAGCAATCTGACGGACTAGCACTTCAGTGCCATCAGCCATCTGAATAACGGTTGTCGCCCGTTCGTTTTCAGTAGACGATTTAGGCAAGTAAGCTGCCAAGAATTTACCACTGTGATGTTTGAAATATTTTACAACTCCTGGCACAGGAATCCAGTTGATATGTACGTTATAGACCGACATAAACACCGATATCTGAAGCCGTTTATCGTTGAAGTATTCTGGTTCAAAAGCCTCTTCAATAACCACAATCTGTCCGTCGCAAGGGGAGATAATATGTGCGGGATTCTCCGTAACTACTCGGTTAGGGTAGCGAAAAAATCGCATCACGAAAATCAAGGCATAGGTGGTTAATAGAAAGGTAAAGCATCTGAAGTAAAGCTCTTCAGATAGTCCAACTAAAATATTAAGCGTTAGCCAGATGATAAACGCTACTGCAATGACCAGAAATCCCTCTTTGTGTATTCTCATAAGATAAATTATAGATGTACAAATCTAAGAAAATTATACTCAGACAAAAAACTGAATCGCAAAATAAATTATAGGGGAGGCAAGTAAGATGCTGTCAAAACGATCGAGTACACCACCGTGTCCTGGCATAAAATTACCCGAATCTTTAACTCCGATCTCACGTTTAATCATAGACTCCACAAGATCACCCAGGGTGCTTGAGACTGAAACCAGTAGTCCCATCACAGCCAAGAAGCTAAATTTATAGGTCGTGGAGAGATGTGAAAGCAGCCATGCTGCAAGGATCGTTGTTAGGATACCTCCAAAAAATCCTTCCCATGATTTCTTCGGTGATATGCGCTCAAATAATCGATGTTTTCCTAGGCTAACTCCGAATACATAAGCTCCAGAATCGTTTGACCAGACAAATAAAAATAGGGTGATCACTAGCTCGAAGGTATATTTCAGTGCTCCGTCGACAGGCTGGAAAGCCAGGAAGTTTAAGAGTGCAAATGGAATCGAGACATACAGAATTCCAAATCCTGTTAGAGCAATATTGATTAAGGGATTACTTTTTTTGCGGTATAGCTCATACACTGAAAAGGCAAAGATGAGTGCTCCAATAAGCAAGAAATATTTTGAGTCGAGGGCTTTTTGAGCATTGAAATAAGCGGCAACGAAAACTAAAGCACCAGTAAGCATTCCTGGGATGAACTGGGGTGAATAGCCAGCCGTTTTGCAAAGGGTGTAAAATTCGTGCAAGGCTAAGAGTGAAAGCAGCAGGAAAAGCAATCCAAAAGTAATTGCACCAAGTAAGATGGCCCCTGTCAAGACCACAACAAATAGGAATCCCCAGATCGTGCGTAGGTGTAACTCTTTCAAGATCAGTTTAGTTGATTTAGAATCTCTTTTGCGTTTTCGACATCTGTTTCGTTTACATAAAGCTCCACTTCGCCCATGTAAACATAGGCTGAATCTTTATGGTTTAGCACAACTGAGTCGATCTCACTGTTTGAAAGTAAGTCTTTAGCAATCGAAACAAGATATTGATCGCCCGAACTAAAGATCTTAACCCAGCCGCTTTCCATGGTTTACGTTTTAGGCTTCAGGAGCTATCTCTGCGTCCACTTTTGGAGTTTTTTTGCGGGAAGGTTTAACCGTTTCAACAGGCTCTTCTTCATCTTCCTTCTTCTTTCCCCATGGACGAACACCGAATATCTTTTCTAAGTCTTCGGTGAAAATTACTTCTCGTTCAAGAAGCAATTCAGCCAACTCTTTATGACCTTTTTTGTTTTTGCTTAAGATCTCTTTTGCGCGAACAAAAGCTACTGAGATAAGCTCTTTGATCTCAGCATCAATTAGTTCAGCTGTTTTTTCGCTGTAAGGTTTACTAAAACTATAGTCGCTTTGGCCTGATGAATCGTAGTAACTGACATTCCCAACTTTTTCGCTCATGCCATAAACACAAACCATTGAATAGGCGGTCTTGGTAACTTTCTCCAGATCGTTTTGCGCGCCAGAAGATATTTTATTGAATATTAGCTCTTCTGCCGCTCTTCCTCCTAAGGTTGCGCATACCTCGTCGAGCATCTGATCTTTAGTGGTGATCTGACGCTCTTCAGGTAGATACCAAGCAGCACCTAAGGCTTTACCTCGAGGCACAATGGTTACTTTTACTAGTGGATGTGCATGTTCAAGAAGCCAGCTCACTGTGGCATGTCCAGCTTCGTGATAAGCTATGATGGCTTTCTCCTCTGCTGTAATGATTTTATTCTTTTTCTCTAGTCCACCAACAATTCGGTCAACGGCATCTAGGAAGTCTTGTTTTTCAACCTTTGTCTTTTTCTTCCGAGCTGCAATTAGGGCCGCTTCGTTGCATACATTGGCGATGTCTGCACCTGAGAAACCAGGAGTCTGTTTGGCCATAAAGCCCACATTTACATCATCTGATAAGGTCAATGGACGCAGATGCACCATGAAGATCTCTTTACGATCGACCACGTCTGGTAATTCAACATGAATCTGACGATCGAAACGGCCAGCACGCATTAAGGCTCTGTCGAGGATGTCGGCTCTATTGGTCGCACCAAGGATGATAACTCCCGAATTGGTATCGAATCCATCCATCTCGGTTAGTAGCTGATTTAAGGTGTTTTCACGCTCATCGTTAGATCCCATATTCGGGTTTCTTCCACGAGCACGTCCTATTGCATCGATCTCATCGATAAACACAATACACGGTGATTTTTCTTTCGCTTGCTTGAATAGGTCACGAACACGTGAAGCACCTACTCCAACAAACATCTCCACAAAGTCAGATCCTGACATTGAGAAAAATGGTACGTCAGCTTCGCCTGCTACTGCTTTCGCAAGTAATGTTTTTCCAGTTCCTGGAGGGCCAACAAGCAAGGCGCCTTTAGGTATCTTGCCACCCAACTTGGTATATCTTTCTGGATTTTTCAAGAACTCAACAATCTCTTCGATCTCTTGCTTAGCCTCTGCTAATCCAGCAACTTCTTTAAATGTGGTGCTAACTCTTGACTCTTTATCGAAGATCTTAGCTTGTGATTTCCCAACATTGAAAATATTTCCACCTGAACCGCCTCCTTTGCTCATTCTACGGAAGACCCAGAACCAAATGCCTAATAGCAATAGTGGAAAAAATAACCAACTTAAAATCTCACTGAAATAGTCATGACGGATCTCGTAGGTTAAGGTGACCTTCGCATTTTCGCCAAATTCTGCTTGAGCACTTTCGAGATTTTTCTCAAAAACATCGATCGAGCCAATGGTAAAGAAAAAATGAGGTCCTATTTTGGCTGGAGCACTCAAGCCCTGCGTGAACTTATTTTTGTATTTCTCGTACGAAGCCTCTTTGAGGAAGATATCAGATTGTGATTTATTAACGACCACAATCTTTTCCACGTCACCATTCTTAAGCATCGTGTTTTTTACCTCCTGCCAGCTTGTTTCTACTGGTGTCCCACCTGAGGTGAAATATTGAATAGCAAAGATTGCAATCAACAATATCCCATAAACATACATAGGATTAAAGCGAGGTGCAGGTTTTTGCCCCATTGCGGATGGTTTTTTCGGATCAGTAGGTTTGTTGTTTCCTACATTGTTCGTCGGTGTATTTTTTTTTGCCATAGTTGTATTAAATATCAGCTTCAATTGTATTAATTTTTCCGTCAGCCCACAAATTCTCAAGATCGTATAACTTTCGGATTGGCTCTTGAAAAACATGAACCATAATATTAGAATAGTCTAGTAAAATCCATTCTGCTTGAGTATAACCATCATGACGCCAAACTGGTTCATTTTTCAACTCTTCTACAGTTTCCTCAACCGAATGGGCAATGGCATCAACATGTGTGTTTGACGTGCCATGGCAAATGATATAATGATCGCACTCGGAGTTGTTAATTTCTTGAAGATCAATATCAATAATGTCAAGACCTTTTTTTCGTTTGATCCCCTCGACAATAGCTTGAACTAAATCTAAAGAACCAATGCTAATGGCAGTTTTTACCATGTAAATATTTTATAGTACAAAGATAATTTAATTGTTCGATTGATAAATAAAAGATTCAGGAGGTTATCTTATTAAATAATATATTTTACTTTGACCTTCTTAACTTAGTAACCCAGCATGAAAAGAATAATTGGATCAACCATTCAGCAGATTTCTTCTATCGATTCAACCAATAATTATGCCGCAGCTCAATTGCTGACAAAAAGTCTGCCTGAAGGTTTTGTGGTCGTTGCGAATAGTCAGAATGTCGGTAGGGGACAAGGTCAGAATGCATGGGAGAGCGAGCCAGGCAAGAACCTCACTTTTAGCGTCGTGCTCTATCCTGAGTTTTTAGAGATTAGTAAGCAGTTTGGGCTTTCAAAGGTTATCTCGCTGGGCGTTCTTGATTTTCTGCTTCTCCTCGATGTTAAAGCATCGGTAAAATGGCCGAATGATATTTATCTAGGTGATAAAAAGGTGGCTGGTATTTTGATTGAAAATTCGATTCGAGAATCCAAAATAAGCTCTGCAATTGTCGGCATTGGATTAAACATCAATCAGCAAATCTTTACTAGCAATGCTCCAAATCCAGTATCACTAAGTCAGTATACGGACAAAACCTATTCGTTGGAAGAGACACTGAATCAGTTGTGCGCTTGTTTAGATGATCGTTATCAGCAGCTTATTCAGAAAGATTTTGGTTCCATCGATAACGATTATTTAACGAATCTCTATCGGTTCGGTCTTTGGAGTGATTATTCTGATCAGGAGGGTGATTTTGAAGGTCGAATCTTAGGTGTTGATAAAATAGGACAATTGGAGATTGAGAAACGATCAGGTGAGATCATGAAATACCAATTTAAAGAGGTCGTCTTTAAGTAATTTTAGAGTTGATGATTGAGGTGGAGCGACTGTTCTCATGGAATCGACAACGGCTCTTCTGGATAGTTTATTCGGGTCAGCGACTCGGCAATTTGATCCACTCCGGATTTTAAATGTTTGCCGATAATCATTTTAATCATCGGATTTAAATCGGCATGAAGCGTGATTTTTATTTTGCAGGTACGTTCCGCTAATGGCAAGAGCTGAATCCAACAGTGTACTTCAAAAGGTAAGGCCTTGCTGCCAGCTAGCTTGATGAGTTTTGATGGTTCACGTTCAATGATTTGAACTCCAACTTGTCCAAGTGGGCTAATCGAGAAGCTGCATTCATCTTCAGTCGCACTGAAATTATCGAGCTTAACATCTGGCGTATTGGGGTATTGTTTTTTCAGCTCTTCAAAACGATTTGTATCGAACAAAGGCTCGAGATTTTTCAGGTTGGCGAGGTGGTTGTAGACAGATTCTTGCGAGCATGCGATGATTTTGACCTCGCTGTCATATTTTTCAATACCCATTTAGCTTTTTTCAAAGGTTAAGCTCAACATGCGATGTCATCTGAGCCTAGAAATTTCATTTGGTATAGATTTTCTATACCAAAAAACGGTTGATGTGCGATGCCGGATTGCTATCTGCCCCAGGTGTCAGGACTTTTTCTCCAGTTGTTCAGACTTTCGAGTTGAGCATCACTAATCTCGCCGGTGTCATGCGCAAGCTTAAGTAAGACATTGTAATTACTCAAGGTTGTTAATTCGATATCGGCATCTTTGAAGTTCTGAGCGGCCAGTGGGAAGTTGTAGGTGAAAATAGCGAGCATCCCCAAAACCTCTGCGCCAAAATTACGAATGGCGTCTGCCGCACTTATCGAACTACCACCTGTTGAGATTAAGTCTTCGATAATCACAACTTTTGTCCCTGGTTGAATATCACCTTCAATAAGATTTTCTAATCCGTGTCCTTTGGGTTTCGACCGGACATAAATAAACGGCAATCCTAATGCTTCTGCCACTAACGCACCATGAGCAATTGCACCGGTAGCAACTCCAGCTACAGCTTCAGCATGAGGGTATTTTTCACGAACTAATTTAACAAATTCACTACAGATAAAAGTCCGTGTTTCTGGAAAAGATAACACCTTGCGGTTGTCACAATAAATGGGAGATTTCCATCCTGATGCCCACGTAAACGGGATGTCAGGTTGTATCTTAATGGTATTTATTGCTAGTAAACGTCTGGCAACCTCGACTTGTGAATTTTCCATAATAGTAGTTTTTATTGTTGATGCAAAAGTAAGAAGAATTTTCAGTTTCATCTAATCGAGATTTTGATAATTCAAGATTGAAAAGTGAAATTTCAGATGTGGGATTTGGAACTTAAAAGCCTTAGTCTCTGACTGCCATTATTTTGTCGATGGGATTGTTTTTTGAGATGCCGGCTGAATAAATTTAAAATGCGAATCACGGAGGATCTTTAAAAATACGGGTTCAAATCCATGTGATGGAGAGGGTGCTTGAGCGAGAAGAAGCGTTTGGTCTGGCGAAATAAGAAAAAAGGCTGGGGTTAAGGTGGCATTGTAATCGAGTTTAACTTGTTCTTGTTTGGCTCCATTTAGTAATTCCCATTTATACCCCTTTCCCTTCCAGAGGTTTATTGAAGTATCAAAATTTTCATCCAACGAGATCGCCAATACGGTTAGCGCTGGATTTAACTTTCGGTGTATCGAAATAATAGAGTCGAGTTCCATTTGACAGTCGTGACTCTTGCTGTTGAAAAATGCCAGGTAGACAAATTTACCTTTAAACTGCTCTAGGCTGGTCGGCTTATTCTGTATGTTGGGAAGCTTAAATGTTGGTGCTTTGGCTCCGATAGCTAGTTTGGTGAGTTTGATATAAATCTGCTCGGCAACTGATTTTGCAACGGATCCTATCGCACTGTGCCTAGCCTGATCAATCCCTTTGAGAAGCCCCGTCTTATTAAAACTCCCCGTGTAATAGCCATCGTAAAGTCCTTTGAGAATAGCTAATTCTGCAACTTCCTGAGCGTAACCTTTAGTCTTGTAAAAAGCAACCAGTTTATCGAATTGACCACCGTTTATGAAGGGTATAATAGAGCTATTTTTTTGGTTCTGCGACTGCTTCCGTAGACAGTCAGTAAAGATAGTCTCAAAGGCTTTTTGAAAGGTTGGATGTTCAATGTCTAGGTTCTTAGACTGAAAATATTTCGAAACAAGAAAGTCTGTATTATCTTGATTTACCGAATTTTCTAATTCAAAATAAGAATACTTTTTTACGTTTTTAAAATAAGAATTCTGAATTGATTCATATTTCTGGTCTAGGCGACTGATGATCTGATCTGCGGTTGCTTTAGATTTGAGTTGGTAGATTTGCGCTGAATTTTTACTGAATTCGGTGTTGTAATCAGAGAGAAAAGCTCGCACCGAAAAATTTAAATCTTTAGGGTCTTTGTTGAGTATCCCAAACCAAAATAAGGTGGGTTTAAAATAGATGCTTTTCGCTTCTTCGTTTGATCTAGGTGTATAGGGTGGAAGTTGGATCGTGTATTTTTCTCCGGGCTCTAAAATCATGGTGCCGCAGTGTTTTTCTAGATCACATCTGATCTCAACGGTTTTTTTTAGGGTTATTTCGAATGCAAATTTACCATCGTTGCCAATGGTGGTGGTGGCGAGTACTTGTTTTTGATTTAGGATTGGATCTGAAATCGAATAAAAGGTGATCTTCCTTTTGGCGTAATCTAGGGCGGTGCCACTAATTTTTGTCGGTTGCGCTATAGCTGTGGCTAGCTCAATACAAATAACGAACGTGAAAAGAAGAAAACGCATGGCTATAGCGAAATATGTACTCAATCTTCGTAAAACTCTGAAATGTCAATGCAAGCAGGTAGAAATTGACTTGCATCACCTTTATGTAATAAGATATCACGAACAATGGTAGACGAAATAGCGGTCGTTTCGGGTGTGGTTAATAGAAATACGGTCTCAATCTCGGGACGCATATCTTTATTTATTTGTGCGATGGCGCGCTCATATTCAAAGTCTGCCGATGTTCTTAGGCCTCTTAAGATATATTGGGCATTGACTAGTTTGCAAAAATCAATGGTTAATCCTTCAAATTTAGCTACCGTTATCTCAGGGTCATTTTTAAAAACACGGTTGATCCATTCTTCCCTTTTTTCTAGTGGATAATAGGGTTGTTTATTCGAATTGTACCCAATCATCACGATAATCTGGTCAAACATTGGTAATGCTCGCCGAATGATTGATTCATGACCACGTGTAAATGGATCGAATGAGCCTGGAAATATGGCAACTCTATTCATAACGAAAGATTTATGTTACAAAAATAAGAAGAATTATCTGACAATCTATCCTTTTCGGCTGGCTGCCTGATTTGTGCTCGGTTTTTAGGCTGTTTCTTTCTTTAATTGTTCTGGTTTTTGTAATTTAGGCGTATTAACTGCAAGATGATCGAACGCGATGTTATTGGGATATTTGGCAAGATGAATTCGGGGAAGAGTTCATTGATGAACTTGTTAACGCAGCAAGAAACCTCTATTGTTGACTCAGCGCCCGGGACAACAGCCGATAGTAAAATAGCTATGATCGAATTGCATGGCTTAGGTCCAGTGAAGCTAATAGATACCGCAGGCTTCGATGAGCAGAGTGCTCTCGGTGACAAAAAACGGAATAAGATCCACGCGGCACTGAAGGAATGCGACCTGGTCTTGCTCGTTATAGATCCTTCTAAAACAGCACTCGATGCTGAATTGAGGCTCGTCAATCAAGCTTACGAAACCGATAAGCAGATAGTTCTGGTTTTTAACCTATTCGATGACGGCGACAAGACACAAATTGAGGAGATTAAATTAAAAGTTGGTCAATTGGGTCATTTCCCAGCAATCGTTTTGCGAGCGATTGACCCTCAAGCCAGAAATCTTTTGCTCCCATTTCTAATTCAAAATTATATCCCCCGAAATCTAGCTGTCGATTTGTTGCCTTTTGTGGAGCGTGAAGAGTTTTATATTTTAAATATCCCGATGGATGAAGAGACTCCGGTAGAGCGTTACCTTAGGCCACAAGCTATGGCTGAAGCGTGTATCACTCGGAAATGGGCCTATCCCGTTTCGTACCGTATGGATCTTGAAAAGGCAAGGGGTGGAGATCGGTTTGAAAAGGTTAGGTGGGATGTTTTCTTGGCAAGTTTCAAGAAGAAACCTAAAGCAATCATCACCGATTCTCAAGCTATTGATATCATATCAGTTTGGGCGCCAGATGATATTCTGGTAACCACTTTCTCCATCATGATGATTAATTACACAAGTCTTGCGCGACTTGAGGGCTTTGTAAAAGGGATTGAGGCTTTAAAAACTGTTAGGCCTGGCGATGAAGTTTTAATTGCGGAAGCATGTAATCACTCTCGAATAAAAGAAGATATAGGAACGGTTCAGATTCCTAAACTAATTGAAAAATTATATCCAGGTGTTGCTGTCAAACATGCGTTTGGTCGTGAGATGTTTGATAATTTCGATTTTAGTCGCGTTAAACTTGTCGTTCATTGTGGTGGATGCATGATCTCAAATCAGCGCATGGCTGCTAGACTAAGAGATCTGGATCGTCTTGGTATTCCAATTACGAATTATGGAATCTTTTTGGCTCTCATGCAGGGTGAAGAGGTGTTGCATCGAGTTGTGGCGCCATGGGTTAATCAGAACGAACGAATTCGTTAGTTTCGATTTGAAATTTAACTTACTTTGCAAGGTAAGAGATCTCTAAAATGACAACCATTCTAACGAAACAGACTGCTTTAATCTTAATTGATATCCAAAAGGGATTCGATCAGATAGACTACTGGGGCGATCATCGGAATAACCCCGAGGCGGAGGTCAATGCTGCTCGCTTATTGGCACTCTGGAGAGAAAATGACTTCTCTATCTTTCACATCAAACATTGCTCTTTAAATCCAAATTCCATCTTAGTCGAAGGTCATCCAGGAAATGATTTCAAAGAGATTACCGCTCCAATAGCGGGTGAAACGATAATTAAGAAAAATGTCAATAGTGCCTTTATCAACACCGATCTCAAGCGGCAGCTAGACGATTTGCAGGTTAACAAAATTGTACTCGTTGGTTTGACTACCGATCATTGCATCTCTACAACTGCTCGGATGGCTGGCAATTATGGCTATGAAGTTTTTGTTGTTCGTGATGCTACTGCAACTTTTGACCGTAAAGGTTCAGATGACAAACATTTTTCAGCTCAAACGATGCACGATACGGCCTTGGCAAGTCTGAATGGGGAGTTTGCGACGATACTAAACACTGCTGATTTAGCTTTGTAGACAGCAGCTTTTGTATTTCTTGCCAGATCCGCAAGGGCACGCATCATTACGACCCACATTATTGAATAAATTGGCAAGCATAGGATTTTCTTCCTCAAACAATTCTACCACCTTTTTATAATGAGCTTCCCAATTACCTCGTTGATGATAGAAGCAGTTGGGCTTACTCTCTTTCACTTCAAATAATTCCAGCGCGTAGTTAAGCTCTTCACGGATGAGATTCTCATTCGTCCCTTTCTCGGTATAGGATTGAAAAGATTCATGTAATTCACTCACTTCACTTTTGCAGGAGTTAAGCTTGGCCTCAGCGGCATGAACGGCCAATAATGGTTTCCAACCTGTATCAGGATGACTTAATAATCTTGAAACTTGAGCGCCATGCACCTCGTCATTGGCAAAGTAGATCGAATCGTATAAGAACAGATAAGGTGCATTGCTCCGTTTAGCTACCTGTTTCTCGATCGCATCTAAGAAATTCACAACCAGTTCGGGATACCTTTCAGAAAGCATTCCGACGAGATATAACCCTTGCTCGTCTAATAGATCCCAGTCGGGTGAGTCGGGAGTGGTAAAAAGATTGATCACCGAAGGGATCACTTTCTGCGTCGAATGGACTTCGGCTAAGATGGCATACCACAATGGAAGGTTAGGTAAACTCTTGTTTAGTGCCAGAATGCGCTCATTGTAAGCATTGTCAAGATGGAATATTATTTTATTCTCTAAATCTTCGTCGTAGGGCATCGAGCATAAAACTTCCAAGGCCTCAAAGGGAATTCCGTCAACATCGGAATGCAGTACGGCTAATGCATCAGCTTTTGTCATTGTTTCGTTCATAGGGTCACAAAGATAAAGGATATCTTAAGGTAAAACTGCAAAGATGAAATTTTTCCAACCGTTAGATGTTATCGTATTTAAAGGGATTAACTCTAGTTATTTGGTGAAATGTTATTTTTTAGTGCTATTGATCTGTTTTGTCTAATATTTTTATGATCTTTGTTGTATGATTTTATGAATTAGTCGTATAATCCGTTTATGAAGAAACTCTTATCCATAATCTTTGCACTTCTTATCCTCCTTTCTGGGTTGCACATTACTGTGGCTAGCCATTATTGCGGAGGTGAGATGTCGGTTGCTAAAGTCTCTGTTTCTGGAGAGCTGGCGACTTGTGGTATGGAGGATGGTTTAACACCTTGCTCAGCACCGGTTAAGGTTGGTGCTACGTCATGCTGCAAAGACAAAGTTTCTGCTTTCCTTGTCGACTCTAATTATGCCCCTTCTTATACCTTAACAGCGAAAATCAAACCGTTGTTGGTAAAGGATTATGGCTTTCAAGCTTCTCTTGAGAGTCATTTTAAGCATTCTGTAAGCCTTACTTGTTCCAATAATAGTCCGCCAGGGCTCTATTGTGTTAGTGCTGTGAGCTTACCGACTATTTGTGTTTTCCGTATTTGATTTTGAGATTTTACCTCTTTTTTTAGCATGCTGAACATCAGTGTGCCCTATTATTATTGTAAAATTTCATTTTTAAAAAATATTAAAATCAAATCGTTATGAAAACATTTAAAATTATCGTTGTAGCTTTAATCGTAATCGCTTTTGGCTTCACTTCAAATGCAAATACTCCAGGAACTACTCAAGCTGGTGCTGCTAAAACAGAAACACTTAAGGTTTCAGGTAAATGTGGTAATTGCAAGTCTAGAATTGAAAAGGCTGCAAAAATTGATGGAGTTGCCAAAGCTGAGTGGAGTGCAGATAGTCAATCACTTGCTGTAACTTATGATTCTTCAAAAGCTAATCTTGATAAGATTGGTAAAAGCGTTGCTGCTGTAGGTCATGATAACGCGAAAGCGAAATCTGATGATAAAGTATATGGCGCACTTCCTGGTTGCTGCAAATACAAATAATTAAGTCGTTCCTTTTTAAGATGGACTTTGAAGACAATATTCTAGTCTTCGAAGTCCATCTTTTTTTTATCCTAATTCGTCACTTTCTCTAATCGCTTAATCATCGAGAACATAAAGGCGGCAGAGATTAGGCAGCAGATGATAAAGATGGCCCAAAGTTGCCATAAATCAATCTTACCCCAGAAGAAGCTACCAACAATAAGGAGTTTGTTTCCTACTGCAGCAGCCAATAGCCATCCTCCTTGCATCAATCCTTGGAAGCGAGCGGGTGCAACCTTTGAGACAAAAGATAATCCCATAGGACTTAAGAACAGCTCGGCAAAGGTTAAGATCAGATAACTGTTGATCAGCCAATATGGCGATACTCGTGATGAGTCAGGTACTGGAGCACCATTTAATTCGTGGGGTGAAACTAAATTTAGCGAAGCAATCAGTACAACTAAAAATCCAAGTGCCGCTATAATCATCCCAAACCCAATTTTCTTTGGCGTTGAGGGCTCAATCCCTGCCTTGTTTAATAGTGCAAAGATGGCCATGACTAAAGTTGTAAGTGCCACAATAAAGAGCGGATTGAAGGATTGGAACACCTCAGGCGCAATAGCGTTCTGTGCATTGTTGTGACTAATGAAATAGTACGATAAACCACCTCCGATAACGGTAAGCGCCGATCCTAATATTCTAGTCCTTGATTTTTTGTCTTTCCCAATCACGATAAACAGACCTGCAATAGTTGTGATAACAGCCAATAATGACCATAAATCAAAGAACAGGTAAGTAAATGCGCTAACCTCTTTGGTTATATAATCGCGGGCGAAGAAGGTGAGTGTTAATCCGTTTTGATGGAATGACATCCAGAAGAAGATAACGACAGTAAACACCAATATTAGGGCGATAATTCTAGGTTTCTCTTCTTTTGTTGATACGGTGATGATCCAGGCCACAAATATTCCAAATAAACCTACTGCTAAAGCAATATCTCGAACTCCTAATCCAAAGTTAATGATCGAGAAAAGGATAACTCCTACCGCTAAGGCTAAGGCGAATGCCCATGGTTTCTTTTCGACCTGTGCCTTCTTCTCTGTTTTCGAAACTTCTTTGTTTGGTAAGTGCTTATTGAAAATTACATAAACCAGCATTGAAAGGAGCATAGCCCCTGCAGCTATCCCAAAAGCATAGTTGTACCCAGTAGAGAAAACATTGATATAGCTGTTGGCAAATTTAGATAGGTCAGTGATAGGACCAGTAAGGCTTACCTTGTTGGCTAATTCTTGAAATTTAGCCACATCGCCAAGCGTACCATTGATGTATTGGTGGCAGAGCGCTGGCAGACTGCCATCGTGCAAAAATCCATTCGTTTTTAAAAACCAGTTTCTCGCTCCAGTGGCAGCAAAGGGGGCAAAAAATGCTCCTACATTAATTCCCATATAGAAAACCATAAAGGCGGAGTCTCGAAGTTTTTCATATTTTGGATCATCGTAAAGTTGACCCACAACAGCTTGGAGGTTTCCTTTGAAGAGGCCGTTGCCAAAAGCGATAATAAATAGACTTGCAAGCGTTAGATTTAAGGATACTCCCGGAATAGCCATTAAAACATAGCCTGAGAACATGATGAATAACCCTCCAAAAATTACCAACTTATATTTTTTTGTGGCATCAGCTAACATTCCACCAAATAAGGCAAGTGCATAAATGCCAAAGTAAAAAGAGCTGTAATGTCCGCCTGCTTCCTGTTCGGTTAGTCCAAATTTAACCTGAAGAAATAAAACTAAAATGGCCATCATGGTATAGAAACCGAAGCGTTCACCCATATTGGCAAAAAAGGCTACTAAGAGTCCTTTGGGATGTCCTTTAAGCATAAGAGAATAGTTTGAAGTGATTGAATAGGTCTAATTGCAACAAATATAGTAAAGTTTTCTTCTGACTTTTAGTTCGCAAGATTTCAAATACTGCCTTTTAGCTTATTTCCTTCCTTCTTTAAATCGCTATTGACTTCCATCCAATTTCTTCGTAGCTTTGAATACCGTCAATCTTAGCAAAATGAGAATCTTTAAGGCAGAACAAGTTGCGTTTTTGGATGATTATACCATTCAAAGTGAGGGTATTAAATCTATTGACTTAATGGAACGCGCTTCAGGTTGTGTTGCCGATTGGATCGTTAATCATTACCAACCTTTGGAGGTTGCTGTCTTTGCAGGTCCTGGCAACAATGGTGGTGATGCATTAGCTGTCGCTCGATTGTTGATTTTTAAAGGTTTTAACGTCACCGTATTTATACCGAGTTCGGAGCAAAAATATTCGGATTGTTTTAAAATCAATCTTAATCGACTAGCTGATCTTACTGAAGTGGTGGCATTAGATTGGAAGGGAAACGTCCCTTTGCTAGATTTGGCTAAATACCAGTTGATAATTGATGGTTTGTTTGGGTCTGGTTTATCCCGGCCTTTATCTGGTTATCCATCCGAATTGGTTAAACATCTCAATCAATCGAATATTCCGATTGTTTCTATCGATATTCCTTCTGGCTTAATGAGCGAGCCTGATGGGTTTGTTTTATCAGAATCTATTATCACTTCCACATATACTTTGACCTTTGAATTTCCTAAGTTGAGCTTCTTTTTTGAAGCTAGTGCTCCCTATGTAGGTCGCTGGGAGATTCTCTCTATAGGCATCGATTCAAAAGCTAAAGAGCTTTCTGAGACGACCTGGAACTATTCTGATCGCAATTATATTTCGTCCATTATTCATGATCGCCCAAAATTTTCACATAAAGGGACTTTTGGTCATGCGTTATTGGTTGCTGGGAGCAAAGGAAAGATGGGTGCCGCAATCTTAGCCGCTAGAGCTTCTCTTCGTTCGGGCGTTGGCTTGCTGACTGCTCACGTACCTTCTTGTGGAAATGAAATTATGCATGCTTCTGTCCCTGAGGCGATGGTTCGTGCCGACAATGGCGAATTTACAGTAACAAATATACCCGTTTCTGATGCTATCAAGGCCATTGGCATTGGCCCAGGGATAGGTACCTCAAAAGAAACAGCAAATGCGTTAAAGAAGCTTTTGTCGTCTTGTGATGTGCCATTGGTGCTCGATGCCGATGCCTTAAATATTCTTTCCGAGAATCGCGAACTACTTCCTTTATTGCCTAAAAACACGATTTTAACTCCCCATCCAAAGGAGTTGGAGAGACTGGTTGGAAAATCTTTATCGGCCTTTGAACGGTTGAGATTGGCTGTTGATTTTGCGAAGAAGTACCAAGTTTATGTCATTCTTAAAGGTGCTCATACTGCAATGCTCTTGCCTGATGGTCAGTGCTGGTTTAATAGTACTGGAAATCCAGGAATGGCAACGGCAGGAAGTGGTGATGTTTTGACGGGTATTTTGTTAGGACTCGTTACGCAGGGCTATACTTCGAAAGAGGCTTGTCTGTTAGGGGTTTATCTGCATGGACTCTCGGGTGATCTTGCACTTGAAAATGGGTCAGAAGAATCGTTGGTAGCTGGTGATCTAATTGAAAATCTAGGAAAGGCCTTTACGACACTTAAAAATGACTAGATTTTTGGGGAAGCCAAAAAAAATAATCACTTTTGATCTAAGAAAAAAATACGGTTTAAACTAAAAATGCTAAAAATGAACTATTTCTTAAGGTTGTCTCTTGTTGTTTTGTTTATATGGACAAGTTTCCCTTTGCTTGCTAAGGATGATAAGAAGAAGGGTGCAACAGAACTTGGCGCTTTTCAGGGGGGCGTTTTATACTCACTTCCTCGAACTGGAATACGGATCTTTGCAGAGGTTACTCAAGAGAAATTTTTCCACGGTCCCTATTTTGAGTTTGCTCAAAAATATATTGGGATAAAAAACGCTCCATCAGCTGACGGCGAAACGTGGCGGATCACAAATTTAAGAATTGAAACTTTTGGTACCCCTGATCCATCAGAGGTTCATAGAGCAAATGGAGCAGTTTCATCGATGCTAAGCTTGTCTGATGAAGGCGTTTTGCTAGGTATCAATACTCAAGTAAAAGCTGAGCCAGCAAAAGTGGCCACCACAGTTTTTACCCCTTCAGTTGTCTTGCCCAAAGAGATATGGCCTGAATTATCGATGAATTCATATTTTGAAGATAAAGATTCTACAAGACAGTCTAGTAGCAAGGTGAAATCGTTTGAGGAGAAAGCTGCTGAAGCTGCATCGGATATTTTAAGACTTCGTAAGCAAAGGTCACTTATTTTAGACCCTGACTATGCTCATCTTCCTCCTGATGGCAAAGCATATGAGTTGGTAGTTCAAGAATTGAATAAAGTTTCTAGTGAATATGAAGCTTTGTTTATTGGTAAAACTTTTAAAGCCTCTCATACCTATGTTTTTGAGGTTGTTCCAGATGCAAAAGCAAATAAACCCTTGGTTGCATTCCGATTTTCGTCAAATTCTGGTGTGATGGCAGAAAGTAATATTGCAGGTAAGCCAATTATGCTTGAATTGGATTCAAGTGCAGATTTAACGCGAAGCATCGAATCAAAATCTATACCAGTGGCCGGTGAAACCTCTGCGAACGGATTGTTTTATAGAACTCCTGGAGCCGTGGTAGCTCGATTGATAAGTGGAAGCGATGTATTGGCGCAGGCACGATTATCAATGGCTCAGTTTGGAGTTGTTTCGGCATTTCCAGATGGATTGTTTAGTGGTGATTATTCAATCGAATTACACCCTGCTACTGGTGCAATCCGACGCGTAGGTAATTGATCATTTTATCAATTTTTGTGGCTTATCTTTCGTGAAAGCCAAAGCTTAATCTATTTGAGACTCTTATTCCTGAATTGAATAAGTCTTGGTTTGTTGTTGCCTAGCCGAACTTTCTATCTGTATGGCCATTTTGGTGATTTTCTAATTAATCAAATGTTATTGTACTTATACTAAACCCATTAAAATGCAGGAACTGAAAAAATCCCTTCGCGATTCGAAATCCGCACGTTGGTTGATGCTTGGACTGGTGTCGTTTACCATGATGTGTATGTATTACCTTACAGACGCCATGGCTCCATTGCAAGAGAGATTGCAAGCTAATTTGTCTTGGTCGGCATCAGACTATGGATTGTTTACTAGTGGATATGGCTGGTTTAATGTCTTTTTATTGATGCTTGTTTTTAGTGGAATGATCCTCGATAAACTTGGCGTTCGATTTACTGGAATTCTTGCTATTGCCATTATGCTTATTGGTGGTTTTGTTAAGTATCTCGCTATATCTGGCCATTTTCATGGAATGTTTGAACTGTCACTCGGATCGTGGCAAATAATTGGACCAACCACAAAATCCGCTGTCATAGCTGGATTGGGATTTGCAATCTTTGGTGTGGGGTGCGAGATGTTTGGTATTGCGGCCAATAAAGCTGTGGTTCGCTGGTTTCGAGGCAAAGAAATGGCCTTGGCAATAGGATTAAACACCTCTACAGGACGAATTGGAACTGCTTTGGCCATGTTTACCCCAATCCCTTTGATTCGTATGACGGGCGATATCAGCATGCCGGTCATCGTTTCCCTTTTCTTGTTGGGAATCGGGTTGCTAGTTTTTGTGCTATTTACGTTTATGGATCGTAAATTAGACCAGGAAGATGCCGATGCAGGTGTTATGGCTGAGGAGGAATTTAAGTTCGCAGATATCGTCGAAATAGGTAAAAATAGAGCCTTTTGGTACATCACCATCCTCTGTGTGCTGTTTTATTCAGCTGTTTTCCCTTTTATTAAATACGCCACCAATATGATTGTTCAGAAGTTTGGAATTTCTGATTCTTTCGCTGGGTATATACCTGCCTTATTGCCTTTTAGTGCTTTAATTCTCACCCCTGTTTTTGGCAGTATGTTTGATAAAAAAGGGAAAGGCGCCTCAATCATGATCATTGGCTCGATATTGCTCGTTTGTGTTCATTTGTTGTTCTCAATCCCTTCACTTAACAGCTTTCCAATCGCTATTGGGTTGGTCATGGTGTTAGGAATTGCCTTCTCGATGGTTCCTTCAGCCATGTGGCCCTCGATTGCAAAGATTATTCCTCATAGTAAATTGGGTACCGCCTATTCAATTACTTTCTGGGTTCAGAACTGGGGTATTATGGGTGTTCCATTACTTATTGGCGTGGTATTGGATAAATATTGCATTACTGGCACGGTTACTAAATTGGTCGATGGAAAAAGTCAACTTGTTACGCAATATGATTACACGATTCCCATGTTGATATTTAGCTGTTTCGGAGCACTTGCTATCGTATTCTCCTATTTATTGAAAGCGGAGGATCGGAAAATGGGGTATGGGCTAGAGAAGCCTAATATCGAAAATTAATAGTTGGATTATAATCACTTAAATCAGAAAGATATGAGCAAGGAAATATTGAGTCTAGAACCTAAAATAGTTTGGGAGAACTTTTACAAGCTTACACAAGTTCCTCGGCCCTCCAAGAAAGAGGAGAAAATTCAAGCTTTCATGATGGAGTTTGGAAAAGGTCTTGGCCTTGAGACAGAAAAGGATGGTGTTGGTAACATCGTTATTCGGAAGCCTGCTACCCCTGGAATGGAAAATCGAAAGGGGATTATTTTCCAAGGTCATTTAGATATGGTTCCTCAGAAAAATAATGGGACTGAGCATGACTTTGAGAACGATCCTATCGACGCTTGGATTGATGGTGAATGGGTACGTGCTCGCGGAACCACGCTGGGCGCGGATAATGGTTTAGGAGTGGCGTGCGCCATGGCTGTATTAGCTTCAAACAATCTGGTGCATGGTCCTTTGGAAGCCTTGTTTACCTGTGATGAAGAGACTGGCATGACGGGGGCTTTTGGATTAAAGCCCAATTGGTTGAAAGGAGATATTCTGCTGAATATGGATTCGGAAGAGGAGGGGGAACTTTATGTTGGTTGCGCTGGTGGTGTCAATGCGGATATTGAATTCGAATACGATCTGATAGTTGTTCCAGAAGGTGTAAAGGCTCTTAAATTGGTTGTTTCTGGCCTTAAAGGGGGTCATTCAGGATTGGATATTAACCTCGGAAGAGGGAATGCAAATAAGATGATCTTTCGATTTTTAAAATATGCCACGCGTGAGTTAGACATTCGATTGGCAGAGGTAAGTGGTGGTGGTATGCGTAATGCTATACCGCGTGAAGCTTCTGCGGTAGTTGTTGTTCCTGTTGAGAATTTAAACTTGCTTCAGGAGGCAGTGTTGCACTATGAATCGATCTTTAAATTAGAGTTAGGTGCAGTAGAACCTACTCTAAGTTTCACATTTGTTGAGGTTGATACGCCTAGCTCTCTGATTGAAGAACGTATTCAGGATGATTTAATTGATAGTATTTGTGCTTGCCCGAATGGGGTTATACGGATGAGTGATGGCATGGCTGGAATGGTTGAAACTTCAACGAATCTCTCGACAGTGAAATCTACCGATGGAGTAGTGGTGGTTAAATGTCTTTTACGTAGTTCTGTTGATTCGGCCAAGCAAGATCTTATCGAGATGGTGGATAGTGTTTTTGCATTAGGCGGCGCTATGGTCTCTTTTTCAGGTGACTATCCTGGCTGGAAACCGAATATGGACTCGCAGATTTTAGCTGAGATGAAATCGATCTATCAAACAAAATTTGGACGCATTCCTGATGTTCTTGGTATACATGCTGGCTTAGAGTGTGGTATACTTGGTGGCGTTTATCCCAATTGGGATATGATCTCTTTTGGTCCTACCATGCGTTCTCCACATTCGCCTGATGAACGGGTGAATGTCCCTTCGGTCGTTAAATTCTGGGATTTTTTAATTGAAATTTTAAAACATACCCCTGTGAAATAGGTTTCTTGTCTAAACGTTTAATCAGGTATAAGGCCCTGGGGATTTGATGAATCTCCAGGGCTTTGTCGTATTGAAAAATTTGCTAATTCATTCATAGTCTATAACATCAAAGATTATTTTGTATGTTTGTAGTAGTTTATTGTCTTGTTGATTAACGGAAATTTAAACTTAACTAATCCTATTTTATGACAAAGAGAGTCTTTCTTGTCATCTGTTTTTTTGTTTTCTTCTTGAATCTTGCTTTTTCTCAGATAAAAAATATTGGAGTTCCATTTATTCGGAATTATCCAAAAAGAGATTATAAGGCAGGGACTCAAAATTGGGGTATTGCCCAAGATCAAAAAGGGTTCATGTATTTTGCCAACAACGAAGGTTTACTGACCTTTGATGGTGTGGCCTGGCAATTGTATCGCATGCCAAACTCTTCCATTATGAGATCTGTTTATATCACTGAGACTGGAAATATCTATGTCGGGGCGTATGATGATTTTGGGCGGATGGTTTATGCACCTAACGGAAAATTGGAATTTCAATCGTTGAGAAAATACGTTCCAGTACCAAATCAAAAATTCAATGATATTTGGAATATTACCTCTTTTGAAGGGAAGATGATGTTTCAGTCGTATGCAAGTGCTTTTATTTTTTCGAATGATACGGTATGTACTGTTATTAAGGCACCTTCACGTTTCCAGAACTCATTTAAGGTGAAGGAAAAGCTCCTCTTCAACGATTTTGATAATGGATTATTCGAACTTGTAAATAATCGTCTTGTTCCGTTGTCTGGCTGTCAGGCTTTAATAGGAGAGGAGATCTCCGCAGTAATTCCAGTTGCTTCCACCGATCAAATGCTGATTTGCACATTAAAAAAAGGGGTTTTTGTTTACGATGGAAAGCAATTAGCAGAGTGGAAGGTTCCTGTAAATGCTTACTTTAAGAACAATCAAATTTTTTGTGCGTCACTCATACAGAATCAATATTACGCCATTGGAACCATTCAAGATGGAGTTATTATTCTAGATAGCAGTGGTGCAATCATTCAGCATATCAATCGGGATAAGGGGTTGCAGAACAACACCGTTCTTGAGATAATGGCTGATCGTTCTGGTGACTTATGGCTTGGATTAGATAATGGCATTGATTATGTTAATATCAATTCTCCGATAACTTTTTTAAAACATTCGGAGGGGATTGGTGCAGGGTATACCTCTTTGATTCATAAGGGCAAGCTATATTTAGGGACCAATCAAGGGCTATTTGTGCGGGATTGGAATGGAAAGGGACAACAAAGTAAGCTAACCATGATTCCTAACACTTCTGGTCAAGTGTGGTATCTTGGGGTTCATGATGGGGTATTGATTTGTGGGCATAACAATGGCTCATTTGAGATAAATGGCGAGAGTGCAACGTTAATTAGCAAGATTCCTGGTGGTTGGAAATATCACATCTTAAAACGTTTTCCTAATTATTTAATTGGGGGCACTTATGGGGGGATGATCTACTTTAAGAAGGAGAATGGGACTTGGAAATATATGGGTCAGATCAAGGGTTTTGACGAGTCATTTCGAGTTTTTGAGGAGGATAATGAGGGGAATATTTGGATGAGTCATGGGTTTAAAGGGATTTATAAGATAAGCTTTGGTTCCACTCTTGAACAAGTTCAGTCGTATCGCTACTATACAACGAAAGATGGTCTTCCCACAAATTACAATCTGAATGTCTTTAAACTTAAAGGACAGATCGTGTTTACCACAGGTGCTGGTATATACCATTACGATTTCCAGAATGATCGTTTTGAGAAATCACCTTCGATGAACCAACTTTTAGCTCCGGTTTATGATTTTACCTACCTCAAGGAAGATGACAATGGTAATATCTGGTATGTTGCTTGGTATAATGCCATTCACCGTGCTGGTGTATTTCGGATGCAAGAAGATGGTTCACTAAAGCATATATCTGCTCCGTTTGTGTTGTTGAATAGTAAGTTCATAAGCGGGTTTCAGTCGATTTATCCATTCTCAAATGAGCATCTATTTTTTGGTAATGAGGATGGATTTGCCCATTATTCACCTGCGGCACATTTTAGTTATAATCCTGAATTTACGACCTACATTACGAAAGCTGTAGCCTTAAATATTGATAGTGCTTTTTATTATGGCCATGTAATCCATTCTAATAAGGGGCAAACAAATAGGAAGTTTACCTTTAATTATAAAAAGAATGCGTTTAAATTCTATTATTCTTCCCCTGTTTATGACAATCCAGGCAGTGTGGAGTATAGTTTTAAATTATCTGGATTGAATAACGAATGGTCCACTTGGAGTAGTTCTGCATCTGTTGAGTTTGCATTATTACCTGAAGGAAACTATGGATTTAATGTCAAAGCTCGGAATTCATTAGGCGTTGAGAGTCGTAGCGATGAATTGCTTTTCGTGGTTAGTCCACCTTGGTATAGATCTCCGCTAGCCATTGGATTTTATGTGGTTTTAATTTTATTGTTTTCTGTCCTATTAGCCTGGTTGTTTGTAAAGCGTATAGATGTGTCACGCCGAAAGGAGCGTTTGCGACATTTACGGGATTATCGACAGAAAGAGAACGATTTTATCCAACAGGTTGCTCTGTCGGAACGTAAGATCATTGAATTGAAGAATGAGAAGTTGAAAAATGAGATGATTCATCGCGACAAGGAATTAGCGAATCAGACGATGGATTTAATCCATAAGAATAAGTTTTTGTCGAAGATTAAGGAGGATTTAGAGAAGATCAAAGAGGGCTCTGGTGACGATTATTTAAAAAGTAAGATCTCCTCATTGGTTTCGAAAATCAGTAAAGATGTGGATCATAATAAGCAATGGGAAGTTTTCGAGACGGCTTTTGATGAGGTACACGAAGATTTTCTCTATCGACTTAAAGCCCGTTTCCCATCTTTAACTCCGAAGGAGTTGCGGCTATGTGCCTATTTGCGGATGAATATCTCAACCAAAGAGATTGCACCTTTAATGAATATCTCTATTCGTGGAGTCGAAATTTGTCGTTATCGGGTTCGTAAAAAACTTAACATTGATCGAGATACCAATCTCACAAGCCTGATTATTGATCTTTAGTTAACATTTCCAATTTGTAGTATTCGTTTTTAGTATATCGTGTATTGTTGTATAAGATATATATCACCTAAATTACTAAATATCAATTTGTTGATTATTTA
The DNA here is from genome assembly GCA_903905505.1 of uncultured Bacteroidia bacterium. Taxonomy (GTDB): domain Bacteria; phylum Bacteroidota; class Bacteroidia; order Bacteroidales; family Prolixibacteraceae; genus JAAFHB01. The sequence continues at coordinate 98,681 of CAIVGL010000126.1, forward strand.
TTGATGTATTTTTGATGTAATATAAAATTAGGTCTGATGTATTAATGTTGTATAGATTTTATCTTATAACTGCTTATAAATACTTTAATTTGCGTCATAAAATTTAAATCAATGTTAATTTATCGCCATCTTAACATTAACTAATCTAGCTATTGTGGCGTAAATTAGAAACTAAGTTTTCATTAACTATTTTCAAAATTCTATTCATTTATGAAAAAAACAATTTTAGTTCTTCTAGTTCTTGTGTGCTCCTTGTTCGGTTATGGACAGGGTATACAAGTAAAGGGGGTTGTTTCTTCTGCTGAAGACAAACAGCCTATTCCGGGAGTCAGTGTTGTGGTTAAAGGCACAACAACGGGCACCATTACAACTGTTGATGGGTCTTATGCTTTAAGTGTCCCTCAGAATGCAACGTTGGTATTTTCTTTTGTCGGATTAACTTCGCAAGAGGTGGCTGTTAACGGTCGCGCTTCGGTTGATGTAGCATTAGTATCTACCGTATCAAGTATCGATGAGGTTGTTGTCGTTGGTTATGGCACACAAAAGAAAAGTGTGGTGACTGGTGCAATCTCTAGTGTTAAAGCAAAGGACCTTGAAAAACTTTCTCCTGGTACACCAGAACGTGCGTTGCAAGGAAGAGTGGCTGGGGTTACCGTTGCGGCAAACTCTGGTGAACCTGGCACCGGATACACCATTCGTGTCAGAGGTATCACAACCTTTGGTGGTGGAAATAATCCGTTATGGGTTGTTGATGGTATCGTTGTTGATGCAGGTGGTATTAATTACCTAAATCAATCAGACATTGAATCGATTGAAGTACTTAAAGATGCTGCATCTGCTGCTATTTATGGTACACGTGCTGCTACTGGGGTTATTCTGGTTACCACTAAAAAGGGTTCTGTAGGTAAATTGACCGTTAATTACAATGGTTTCTATGGAACTTCTAGTCCTGCTAAAACGCTTGACTTATTAAATGCCACTCAATATGGTACACTTTTAAATGAGCGTTCATTTACTAGTGGTGGAGATATTATCTTCCCTAATGTGGCCTCTTTAGGAGTGGGTACCAACTGGCAGAAAGCTATTTTCAATAACAATGCTCATCGTTCGAATCATGAATTGAGTATGAGTGGTGGAAATGACAAGTCAACGTTCTACCTCTCATTCGGGATTCAAGATCAGCAAGGTATTGTAGCTTCTGATATCTCTAATTTCAAGCAAAAGAATTTCCGTTTAAATTCAACACATAAACTATCTAAGATTTTCACATTCGGTCAAACCATTGGTTATACCCATCAGAAAAAATTAGGTGTTGGAAATACCAACAGTGAATTTGGTGGACCTCTATCGTCTGCAATAAATCTAGATCCGGTAACAAAATTGGTGATCACGGATTCAGCTGTTGCAAATTCTTCGCCATATAGTAATAATCCTGTTGTTCGTGATGCGAAGGGCGATCCTTATGGAATCTCTAGTATTGTTGGTCAAGAGATGACCAATCCACTTGCATATATTCAAACCCGCTTAGGATCTTTCGGATGGTCTGACAATTTTGTGGGTAATACCTATTTGCAAGCTAATATTACCAAAGATATCGTGGTTAAATCTTCTTTAGGAGCTAAGATGGCTTATTGGGGAGATCAAGGATTTACGCCTGTTTCGTACCTAAGTGCTACAAATTCGGTTCTTAAGAATAATATATACAAGTCAAATAGTAATGTTCTTAATTACAATCTTGAGAATACAATTAGTTATTCGAAAAAGATTAGTGATCACGATTTCAACATCTTGTTGGGTCAGGGAGCTTATGTGGACAATATCGGAGGTTACACTGGTGTTTCTCTTTATGATTTGCCAATTAAGAGTTACAAGGATGCTTCTTTTAGTTTCAATATTCCAGATTCTAAAAATCGTGTAGGTGGAGCGTATGATATGGTTGAACATCGTGTTACCTCTCTTTTTACACGTGTGAATTACAACTACCAAGAGAAATATCTATTTACTGGTATCTATCGTCGTGATGGTTCTTCAAGATTTGGAGCGAATCATAAATACGGTGTATTCCCATCCTTCTCATTGGGTTGGGTCGTTTCAAAAGAAGATTTCTGGAAAACCAATGAGATCATCAATACCCTGAAAATCAGAGGTGGTTATGGAGTTGTCGGTAACGATGCGATCAGTGATTTCGGTTATTTAGCAACTGTAGGTGGTGGATTTAATTATGCATTAGGTAATACAGGTTCGATTACTCCTGGTTATGCCCCTTCATCACTTGATAATCCTGGTCTACGCTGGGAGCAAACCTCTCAAGCAAACATTGGTTTCGATGCGCGTCTATTTAATGACTTGACCGTAACTGTTGACTACTTTAACAAAAAGACTTCAGGTATCTTAAGGCCAATTGTAATCCCTGGTTATGTAGGAGTATCTTCTTCTCCAGTGGGTAACATTGCCGATATGGAGAATAGTGGTCTCGAATTGGAATTGGGTTATCGTAAAAAACTTGGTGAGGTTAACTTCTCTGCAAATGGAAATATTGCTTATCTAAAGAATAAGGTGACTTATGTTGCTTCTGATGCTAACTTTATTAACGGTGATGCAGCCTTTCAATCGATGGGTCCTGTAACCAGAACTCAGGTTGGACAATCTTACAACTCTTTCTACGGATTTAAGACAAACGGTATTTTTCAAAATACTGCCGATATTGCTGCTAACACGAATTCAACAGGTGGACTTATTCAGCCAACGGCAAAACCAGGTGACTGGAAATGGGTTGATACCGATAAGGATGGAGTTATTACCGATAAGGACAAAACCTTCCTTGGAAGCAATATCCCTAAATACACCTATGGCTTGACCTTGAATTTTGATTATAAAGGATTTGACTTTATGATGTTCGCACAGGGTGCCGCAGGAAGTAAAATATTCCAAGGTTTACGTCGTTTAGATATTGGTAATTCAAACTGGCAAGCCGTGGCAATGAGCCGCTGGACTGGCGATGGCACCTCCAATACATATCCCCGTTTGACAAGCAACGATACAAATGGCAACTTTGGTAAAATGTCTGATTTCTATCTAGAAAATGGCGATTACCTCCGTCTTAAAGTTGTTCAACTTGGCTACTCCTTGCCAAGTAGTGTTTACAGTAAAATCGGCTTGTCGAAATTGCGATTTTATTTAAGTGCTGAGAATTTACTGACCATCACAAAATATACAGGATACGATCCTGAAATTGGCGGTGGCGTGTTTGGAATAGATAAAGGTGTTTATCCTCAGGCTCGTTCTTTGATGCTTGGCGTTCAATTACAATTTTAAAAAATAGAGAGATATGAAAGAAAAAGTAAGTAGTTACTTATCTATAGCAGCAGCACTAATGATTTCATTGGTCTCCTGCGAAAAAGGGTTTGTGGATATCCAACCCAAAGGACAGTTCCTTTCAGGGAATTACTATGCAGATAAAGACCAGGCTTATGCAGCTCTTGTTGGAGTCTACGATATGGTACATAAGAATTCAGGTGGTTTCGAAAATATGATCACCATGATGAATGCTGGTTCTGATGATAATTATGCTGGCGGTGGTGGACCAACTGATGGTGCCGGAATACATGGGTTCAGTAATTTTACCATGACTGCTCTTATTATGCCAGGGAGCTTCTGGAACGATTATTATCAGGGGATTTTTAAAGCGAACACCTTGCTTTCAAAAATTGACAAGGTGAATATGGATGCCGCGTTGAAAACAAGATTTGCCGCAGAAGCAAAAGCTTTGCGTGCCTATTATTATTTCAATTTGGAGATCATGTTTAAAAATATCCCGCTGATACTTGATCCTATATCTGCAACTGATATGTATCAAGTCGTTCAGGCTACTCCAACAGCGGTCTATACACAGATTGAAAAGGATTTAACTGAAGCCATTGTTAATCTTCCTGCTACTGTGCCGGTTGCAACTGAAGCTGGTCGATTGACTAAAGGTGCTGCTCAGGCCTTGCTTGGAAAAGTTTATCTATACGATAAGAAAGGCTCATTAGCAGCAGCTCAACTCGCTGAAGTAAATGGTACTCCAGGTGGAACTAGTCAATATGGCTATCATCTCGTATCAACCTTTGCCTCTCTTTGGGTGGTCTCGAATAAATTTAATACTGAGTCTATTCTTGAAGTTTGTCATAGTAGTGTAGGAAGCTCTGGTTGGGGTAACTGGGGTAGTGGAAGCGACGAAGGAAATTCTGTGAATGTGATGGTAGGTCCACGTAACTACGTGAAATTAGGGGCTGGAGCTCCAGATCTACCTTCGGGATGGAGTTTTAATGTCTTCACTCAGGATTTCTATGATGCGATTAAAACTGATCCACGTTTTGCCGCTACCGTACTTGATCTGAAAGCTTTGAAAACTGCAAGTCAGGCCGATTATATTGGAGGCGATCAGAATACCGGCTATTTCCTAAATAAGTTTATGCCAAAACAAACTGATGTTTCAACTGGATCGGGTGATGCAGTGCTAAACTACAAACAAGATACCTATGCTATCCGTTTGGCTGACACCTATTTGTTAGAAGCTGAAGCATTAGGAGCTACGGGTGCTAGAGCACAAGCGTTACTTGATGCTGTTCGATTAAGAGCGGGCTTAACTTCTGTTCCTGTTTCACTTGCTGCAATCAAAGCAGAACGAAGATTAGAACTTGCAGGAGAAGGATATCGCTTCTTCGATCTTGTACGATGGGGTGATGCTAGTGCAAAATTGGCTAGTAGAGGTTTCGTCGCTGGTAAGCATGAAATCTTTCCAATTCCTTTCCGCGAATTACAAGGTACCAAACTGGTTCAGAATCCAGGGTACAATTAATTTTCAATAAAATAACTGATTAAAAAGTTTATATATGAAAAATAGGATGTTAAAATCAATAAATATATGGGTGGTACTGCTTAGCTTATTAAGCGTTTCACTTAACTATAGCTGTAAGGAATCAACTTATAGTTTAGATATAGCTCCGACAACTACTCAAGTTGTTATTGAAAAAGTCGCGGGTGCTGATGCCAATCACTGGATTCTGAGGAATAAATCGACCACAACTGGTATCGCCTATTGGGACTTAGGAAATGGTGCTAAAGTATCAGGTAACGAGGTTATTGTTTTCTATCCTGATGTGGATACCTATACCATAACCTTAACGCTTGTAACCAATGGAGGAATGGCAACCTCTTCAGTGATCCATTCACAAGCTGTTGCTGATCCAAAATCTGGAAACCTAGTTAAAGGTGGTAAGCTAGCTAACGCAGCCGATATCGCTCAATGGACTATTCAGCGAATCAATAATATGGATGCTTCTATTGTATTCGCTAACGGTTGGGCAACTATTGATAATACTCCTTGGACCTGGGGTCAAGTTGCAATCTACCAGCCAATTCAAGTGGTTGCTGGTCAGAAATACAAGGTTGATCTTGCGTTTAAAACCAATGGAGTCACCAATGGTTGGTTCAAGATTTATGCTTGTACTTCTCAGCCGGTACAGATGACTGAATACACGGGTAATATTTTAGTAGGAGAAATCGGAATTTGGGGCGATTGGTCAACCCAAGGAGCTCCTTTGTCAGGATTGTTCTCCATCATTAATAACCCAGACTCTGGACTTAAAAGTGGAGGTGTCGTCACTTTTGCCACTAGCGGAACTATTTGGCTTGAAATTCAAGCTGGCGCTATGGAATTAAATGACGGTGTGTCTTTTACAAATATTTCATTTAGAGGGGTACAATAGGTAATTTTTAAACAGCCCTCAATAGACTCTATTTTGGGCTGTTTAAAAATATACTTCAATTAAATTGGAATTTATTTCACTACGTAGTGTGCAATTTGTTTTTCGATAAAAACAGACGAAACGGCGGTTGGAATTTTCTTCCTAGAGAACCTATTTTGCCTTTTAATAAATCAACAAATAGCCGATCAGCTTAAGAGATTGGTTGGTTATTTTTTAATCTGTTGGACTTTGTAATATGAATAATTTCAGGATTTTTCTTTTTCCTTTATTCTTATTTCTTTTTTATTGTTGCAGTAAATCTAATAATTCAGCTCCTGTGCCTCCTCTGGTGTCCTCTACCTTAACAATCGTAGATGTGATACAACCTAGGAATAGTAAGACAGTGGCATCATTCCGTTTTTATGTGAATGTATCACCAGTTAATCCGAAGGATATAAAGGTGAATTACACCACCAAAGATGGTAGCGCAATTGCTGGAAAGGACTATCTTGCCTCCTCGGGAACTTTAACTATTGCTGCGAATAAAAGCTTTGCATTCATCGACGTGAATGTTACGGCCGATAGTTTACGACAAGCTGAGCTGACCTTTTCGCTTGAATTAAGCGCTCCGGTCAATGCGACATTAGTAGCAACAGGAAAGGCTACCGCCACAATTCAGAACGATGGGACCTATTTGCCGACTGATAATACCGGCTATACAACACCATTGTCTTATTCCGGTTATACGCTGGTTTGGAGTGATGAATTTTCCGGGACAAATCTAGACGCTGCAGTTTGGAATCAGGAAATTGGAAATGGAGCTAATGGATGGGGCAACCACGAATTGGAATATTACACCAATAGTACAAAAAATTCATTCCTGTCAAATGGGAACCTAATTATTGAAGCCCGAAAAGAGGCCATCCAAGGTTTTAACTACTCATCTGCTAGGTTGACAACTCAAAATAAAAAGAGTTTCAAATATGGAAGAATTGATATCAGAGCAAAATTGCCAGTAGCTAAAGGGATGTGGCCTGCCTTGTGGATGCTGGGAAGTAATATCACATCTGTCTCTTGGCCCGCTTGTGGCGAAATAGATATCATGGAATTGGTTGGTTCTGCTCCCTCAAATGTTAAGGCAACCTTACATTGGAAAGATGGTGCAGGAAATCATGCATCAAAAGGCGCTGACTACACTCTTTCTGGAGGTAATTTCTCACAGCAATTTCATGTCTTCAGTATCGTCTGGGTTAAGGATATGGTTAAATGTTATGTCGACGATCATTTAACTGCTACAGTAACAAGTGCTGATTTGGGTGCGGTGTCGAATCCATTTAATGCCGATCAGTTTTTTATTTTTAATGTTGCCACTGGAGGGGATTGGCCTGGTCCGCCAGATGCTTCCACTACGTTTCCGCAACAAATGTTTGTCGATTATGTAAGGGTCTTTCAATAACAATTTGCATTTGTAAAGGCTTACTAGAATTTAATTTACACTAAAAAAATTGTATGCTTAATAAGCACATCAGATATTTTTTCGTTCTCACATCTATTCTTTTTTGTTTTTCTCTAGCCTTAAACGCTGAGCAACAAGAATATTCAAAACGTATTGTTGTCGCTCATCGCGGAGCCTGGAAAACAAATAATCTCCCAGAGAACTCTATCGCATCGCTTAAGCAAGCTATTGCACTTGGAATTGTTGGGTCTGAATTTGATGTTCGAATGACTGCTGATGACTCTTTAGTCATTAATCATGATGCCTCATTTCATAATCTGGAGATTGAGAAATCAAAATATGCTCAACTTTCAGCTTTCTCTCTTTCAAATGGAGAAAAACTTCCTACCCTACGATCCTATGTTTTGGCTGGATTAACGCCAAAAAACAAAACTAAATTAGTTTGTGAAATTAAACCTTCCGAAATTAGTCGAGAACGCAGTCTGGTAATAGCTCAAAGAGTAGTCTCATTAATTCAAGCTTTGAAAGCGCAAGATAAGGTGGTCTATATAAGTTTTGAATATGCGATCTTAAAACGTGTTTTAGAACTTAATCCAAAAGCAAATACCCAATACCTATATGGTGACAAAACGCCTGCTGAACTAAAGGCAGATGGAATAAAAGGGCTTGACTATAATCTTTC
>CAIVGL010000127.1 GCA_903905505.1 uncultured Bacteroidia bacterium
CACAACAGGGAGAGTATTAAAGGTAACCTGCTCGCCATATACTGTTCCATCGGGTCCAGTGGCATAAGCACGTGCATAATACGTAGTCGCATATAGCAATCCACCAATTTTGATGTTATAGGTAGCACCGGTCGTTGGACCGCTAAAAACAACTTTTGAATTAGCAATCGTAGGCGCTACTGAAGTGCCGTAGCAAACCCCTTTTTCACTAAAGCCATCACCTTGTGCAACCACAAAGCCAACAACTGTCACAGAGTCTGATTTAACGTTTAGGAACTGAGAGGTAATAACCCGAGCAGGCAATTTAACTCCCGCATTTTCTTTTGTACAAGCACCAAACAGGATGGCAGTTGTGACCAGAATGCCCAATATTTGATAAAGGGACAATCTTTTCATAGTTCTATTTTTTTTAAGATCTTTCATACAAATTAGTTTTTAACGACCTTGAAGGTTCCAGTTTGTAACGCATCGTTTGTAATGGTCAAGGTAATGGTGTAGTTACCCGCAGTGGCAGGCACATTGCTGCCGTTGAATACCAAAGAGCTGCTATCACTATTGTAACCTAGGTTCCATGCCCAGCCATCGTTCTTTCTAAATTTAAATGTACCGTCAATTAAGCCAAGAGTAATAGACCAAGTACCTGTTGCCGCATTATAATCTAACTTTTGATCAGGAGAATTCCAACCATTTGGTGTTGCATCTCCAACAAGTCCAATCATATATGGATCTATGGTATAGGTATGAGCAGTAACATTGGCTGACACTTTATACCAACCACTTGCAGCGGCTGTAAATGAAGCACCATTAGTTGCTAAAGCGCCACCCGTGTTTCCATAAACTGTTCCTGCATCAGGATCTTTCAAGGTGAAAGGCTTCGTTGCATCAAGTTTTACATAACCGGTATAGCTGCCATTTCCAAGAGCCGATTCAATTTTCTGAGTCATTCCAGATCCAATTAAATCGAGGCGAGGAAGACCATAGGTGGTGACATTAACCGTAGATATCGCCGAGTTATAGACCATTGGTGTATAACCAGTACCTGCACTTAGTGTCAAGACAGCTCTCACTCTAAAGTCAACTGCGGAGACTTGATCTGCAGCTAATTTCTTAAGTAAGATTCCGTTTAAATCACTTACAGTAATCTGCATCGATGCATCCGATACACCATTATAGATGGAGATAGGATCAGCAAAGTTATTTCCTTTCACACATGCTTCAAGGAAATAAGTAGCGGAAGCTTGAAAACCTGGATCAACTGGAGTACCGACAAAAGTAAGTGTCTGTGTTCCGGTAGCCCGTGTAAGGGTCAAGTTCGGCATTGTTTGAATCATGGGCACATTCACAGTGCTCATAATTACCTTTGTTTCGTCTTTCTTACATGAAAACAAAAGTCCAAACAACGCAATAGAAGCGATATATTTAAGTATATTTTTATTCATTGTCTTAAAGATTAGAGATTAATTATAACCTGGATTTTGTTTGATGTTCGGGTTCGCAGAAACCTCATCACCCGGAATTGGGAACAGATTAAGATGACTATCCACTTTAGTTCCAGCAAAAGTGCCACCCTTCCACTGCCATTTGTAAGTCCCATCCGTAAACTGTCCGAAACGTACTAAGTCAGTACGACGTTGTGCTTCGTAATAAAACTCACGAGCACGTTCATTAAGGAGGAACTGATCGGTCAGCTGGCTCGCAGTAATATTCCCAGTTGCATCACCATAGGCACGAGCACGAACAAGATTTACATCTTGAACTGCACTCGCATCATTGTTTAATTTATGCAACGATTCAGCACGCATTAATAATGCATCAGCATAACGGAAGACTGGGAAATCGGTGCAGGCAAAAGCAGGGTTATAGTTAGCAGCTTGCGAGCCGTTGGCATTCTTCGCAGTGAACTTATAAACTCCAACACCAAAATTGCCACTTGAAGAGGCACTTGGAATATTGAGGCTTTGCTTCATTCTTAAGTATACACGTTTGTCTTTGCTCTGTGAGAAAAGAACATCTGCCGCAGGAATTTGAACATTACCATAGGTTGCAATCGTATCCACTAAGACATTCATGAAATCTTTCCTAGCTCTATTCCCATTCCAGTTGGTATTGGAAGTCAAACCAAGGTCAGGAGCATTGATATAGGTTCCATCACTACATGACTCAATAATAAATGTTGTACCCACATAACCTTGGGTATGAATACCATCTTGAGCCCAAGCAAAGATCATCTCTGGATTGTGAACACCATCATTGTCGGCACTAAAGTTTTGTCTGTAGTTCGTCGCCAATTGATAGGCTCCACTGCCAATTACTTTATCGCAATAAATTTTACAGCTGTCATATTTCGCAGTCCCAGTATATACTTGTGCATTTAAATATACACGAGCCAACAACATCCAACATGCTCCCTGGTCAGCCTGAGGGTAAGAAGACTTAGGCGCTCCAAGTTTATTTTCAATAGCATGAAGCTCAGAAACGATGTAGTTAAACAATTTAGCTCGTCCGATTTTTGAATCTGGATCTAGCTGTTTCGGAAAGAATTTTCCCACTCCATCAGCATCGGTTGTAAAAGGAGGATTTCCGAAAAGGTCCATATCCCAAGCATACGCTAAGGCTCTTAAGTAGCGAGCTTCAGCATTATACCTCATGATCGTTGGATCGGTACTTGCCTTTGTATTGCGAATAAACTCATTTGCATACGTCACACTTAAACTTAAACGCTGATAAAGAGCGGTCAAGAATGGATTTTGAGGGCTCCATGTTTGAGTGTTTAAGTCGGCAATACCGACATCACCCCAAGCACACATAGCTTCGTCGGTAGTAATCTCTTGGCAGTTCCAGAGTGCTCTGGTTGTGGTAAAGAAGTTACCATCAGATGCAGCGATATCGTCGCCACCTGAGCTTCCCTGGCCAGAGATGATAAAACTGGCATAGATTTTTCCAAGAGCCTCCTTCATGTAGATGGTACTATCATTTAGGTTGCCCGCTAAGATCGTATTCTTATCTTTTGGAATTACATTTAGATCTTTCACACATGAACTAATCATGAATGCTGAAAGTACGATTCCGATTATTATCTTTTTATTCATATCTATCGAGTATTTAGAATATTAATAAGTTATGCTTACACCAAGCATGAACGTACGAGGTCTAGGATAGAAGTTATTATCTATACCACCTGGAACTTCAGGATCAATTCCTTTGTATTTGGTGATGCACAAAGCATTTTGAACAGTCAGACTAAGTCTTACTTTAAAATGATCATACACATCATCAAAATTATATCCAGCACTAACATTGTCCAGTTTAAAGAATGAAGCATTCTGAACAAAGTAATCGCTCGTAAATTGACGCGCCACGAACTTCGTATCGCTAAGGATGGTTGGCATATTTTTCCAATATCCAATTTGAGACATCTGATCGTAAGATGATCCAGCGCCGATAGCATCGTAAACATAGTTTCCAATGTTTGTCCGAGCAGAGGCAGACATATCGAACTTCTTGTAGTTGAATTTAGCAGAGAAGCCCATTAAGAATACTGGGGTTGGATTTTTGTAGATATATTTATCTGCATTGTTTCCACTTACCGTTCCACCTTTACCCGATAGATCAACATAAAGACCTTCTATTGGAGCTCCACTTGGATCGTAAACCTGTTTGTTTACGAAATAAGAGTAAGCACCTTGACCCACGCGAGTAACTTGGTTCATACCCGTAAAGGCACTACCATATAAGATACCGATATACGTTGGATCGTCAGAGATCAACAGCTTCGTGATCTTGTTTTCGTTGTAGGTAAAGTTCATGCCAAAGATCAACGACATATCTTTCTTGGCAATTGGCGCAAAATTCAGTGAGAGCTCAGCACCTCTATTCTCTAAACTTCCCACATTGGTTAGCAACGTATTTGAGAAGTTACTTCCACTAGGAACAGTAACGGTATTTAATAGATTCGTAGTAACTCGATTGTATACTTCGACAGAACCGGTGATACGATCTTTTAGGAATCCAAAATCAAGTCCAACATTTGTAGTGGCTGTCTGTTCCCACTTGATATTAGGATCATACGCACTTGGACGTAACGTTGGAAGATAGGCCCCTCCGATTGGATAATAAGAACCTTCGACTGATTTGATGTACCGTGCCTGAGCAGGATAGTCGTTACCTACATCTTGCTGACCAGTGACCCCATAACCCAAACGAAGTTTTAAATCAGAAAGTCCATTCATATCTCTCAAGAACGACTCTTCTTTAATCTTCCAAGCCAAAGCGGCAGATGGGAATAGACCCCACTGGTTGCCTTTTGCAAAACGAGATGAACCATCATCACGAATTGTGGCCGTTAATAAGTACTTATTTTTAAAGCTGTAGTTCACACGACCAAAGAAAGAAACAAGATAATTCTCAGTAATAAATGAGGAGCTATCTGATTTTTGGTAAGGGTGCGTGTTATCCACGATTCCGCGAGAGTAGCTGCTGCCATCACGTTTAAAGTGTTGCCATGAATAACCGGCTGTTGCATCAATCTTGCTAGACCCTAACTCCTTTGTATAGTTTAAGTAGAAGTCAAGAAGGTTGTTATAGTTTCTGCCAGTATAATCATTTAAGCGACCATAAAGAGGAGCAGTAAGTACCGAAGGCGAAGTTGCAGGACGGTTGTTCTGACCTTTTCCATCGGTATAATCCGTTGCAACATTTAAGTTTGCATGCAGATCAGGCAAGAATGGAAGTTTATAATTTGCTTGAACATTCGCTATCGCACGCTGAACGGTAGAATGATTATCTGACATCACCAATTGCTCGACTGGGTTAGGAGTTCCTAAGTTCGCACCGTAATTAGCCCACTGGAAATATCCAGCAGAGTTTGTCTGTGCAATAGGATTGCTATCCAAAACAGAATGTGTTGGATCCATGCTTACTGCAGAACCAACTGCACCAGCATCTCCAAAGTTTTGAGCGGTGTTCATCCCTTTCGCATTGATATTTAATTTCAATGCACCATTAAGAAGTACTGGATTCAGGTTAATCGCAGCAGTCGCTCTTTGCATTCCAGTGTTTCTTAGGATACCATTCTGATCGGTAAATCCTAGTGACACGCGGTATGGAAGATTTTTGGTTGCTCCTGTTAAACTTAGATTATGATCTGAGGAAACGGCTTGACGGAAAATTTCGCGCTGCCAGTTTGTATTCGCAGTTCCTAATGTCGATAAGTTATTTACACCATATAATGGAATATGATCGGCAGCAATTGCTCGAACTTGATCGCCTGAGTAGACGTCTACAAATTTGATCGCTTGACCGATAGAAGAGTTCCCATTGTAGCTAATCTTCAACGGAGTGTTTAAAGTGCCACTCTTCGTTGTAATTAAGATCACACCATTCGAAGCTCTAGAACCATAGATGGCGGTTGAAGAAGCATCTTTTAAGATCGTGAAAGTCTCAATGTCATTTGGATTAACAAACGATAAGAAGTTTGAACTTCCCGCTACATTGCTATTATCAATTGGTACGCCATCGATAATGATTAGAGGGTCATTCGAAGCGTTTAAAGATGATCCACCGCGGATACGAATCGAAGATCCGCTACCTGGAGCACCACCTGAGGAGGTGATTACCACACCAGCGCTCTTCCCTACGATAAGGTCTTGAGCCGAAGTGATCGCACCTTTATTAAAGTCTTTTGAGCTTACCGTACTAATAGATCCGGTTGCATCTGATTTTTTCACAGATCCGTATCCAATAACTACAACTTCATCAAGCCCCTTCGGTTGAACTTTCAACGCGATAGCTAATGATGTTTGTGAGTCAACGGCAACCGTCTGACTCTGGTATCCGACAAAAGAAAAAACCAGCTTTGCACCAGGAGCAACCTTTAAGGTAAAGTTCCCATCAACATCGGTAGCTGTTCCTGTATAGGTCCCTTCGACCAATACAGTCACACCAATAAGGCTTTCATTTGTGGTAGCATCGGCAACTTTACCGGAAATTGATCTCTCCTGAGCCACCACCGACATCGTCAGTAGAGTCAAAAGCAGAAACCAAATTGCTTTCAATTTTAAAAGTTTAAATTTCATGTGATTCAAATTTTTGGTTCATAATTACAGTTCAAATTCAATGCTAGACCTCACGATCTTTAAAGCATATAAACACTTGAATAATAATATCTTGCCTCAATAAATCTTTCCCTTTCCTTATAGTGGCACTGCAAATTAACACTATTTTAACACTGAATTAACATATAAATATGGCCGATCCGGAATTATTCTTATGCAAACGTTTGCGGTGACGTTTGCACCAAATATGTTTTACAACATGTTTTTTATTTTCGCATTTATTCGTGAATGAATAGCCAAGTAATTGTTAAACACCCTTAAATAATTGTAAATCCATAAATATTATGTAATTTAGTGAAGTTATAAAAGACGTATTCGCTAACGACCTAAATGAATGAGTAGTCCGGTAACCATTAAAGATATCGCTAAAGCGCTTGGCATTTCTGCCTCAACGGTATCTCGTGCGTTAAAAGACCATCCCGACATCAGCACCGACACAAAAGATGCTGTCAATGAGCTTGCGAAGAGGCTTCACTACAAGCCGAATGCCGTTGCGCTCTCCCTTAAAAACAGCAAGACGAACACCATTGGGGTTATTATCCCTGAGCTGGTTCACTATTTTTTCTCGTCGGTTATTAGTGGGATCGAAGATGTGGCCTATGATGCGGGTTATAATGTTATGATCTGCCAATCGAATGAGAAATACGATCGAGAGATCATCAATGCGCAAGCACTTCTTTCGAATCGAGTGGAAGGAGCATTAATATCGATCTCCAAGCAAACCAAAGATTTCAACCATCTACAAATGATTGAAGAGAGCGGCATTCCGATGGTCTTTTTCGATCGGATACCTGAAGGTTTCGATTCCGACAGTGTGATCATAGATGATAAATTAGCCGCATACAACGCCGTCTGTCACTTAATCGATTCAGGATGTAGGCGGATCGCCCACTTAGCCGCACCGAGTACTTTAGGAATTGGGAAATGCCGCTTAGACGGTTACAAAGAAGCCTTACAGAAACATGGATTACCCTATTTAGAAGAGTATGTGATTGTAGCCGATTCTTTTGAGCTTGCAGCTATTGCAACTCGTAATCTCATTCAATTACCCATTCCACCCGATGGTATCTTCACGGTTAATGACTTAACGGCAGTAGGTGCGATGAAGACCTTACAAAAAATGGGGATTGCCATTCCTGAGAAGGTAGCTATTATGGGCTTTTCTGCAGGTAATTTCTCCGATATAACCACACCAACACTAAGCTCAGTCGATCAACACGGTTATGAGATGGGGGTGAAAGCTGCCAGTGCGCTTCTCGAACGGATCGAAAACAAACGAAATGGTGCCGGAGAGACATTTTATGTCGATACAAATCTCGTAATTCGAGAATCGACGAAAAAAATCTGAAAAATTTTGCACTTTATGCAAACGTTTGCATAAAGGATTTATTAAAATTCTTCTGATTTATTTCACCATAAACATCTAAATGTATTGCATTTAAGCAAATTCCACTCTATATTTGTCTTCGAATAATAATCATCTTTCCCCTTTTAAATTCGTTCTTCTATTCAGAATAACGAGTTTCCCTATTTTCCTTATTCTTGGTGCTTAACCCGACAAAATTTATCTTTAGTCGGAAAGTTTTATCCGTGCCATTTTTTGTTTGAGGCAAAAGCTCATGCAGAGAATCTCAAGATGACCCTTCCATACAAGATAGTCAGGTTATGTTTTTAATTAATAAACGCAATTTATCGTATGAATAAGAAACCGCAACTCTCGTTTTGGTCAATCTGGAACATAAGTTTTGGATTTATGGGTGTCCAGATCGGCTATTCGTTACAAAATGGCAACACCAGTAGAATATTATCCGCGCTAGGCGCAGATGTTCATGATCTGAGCTATTTCTGGCTTGCGGCGCCTCTAGCCGGGCTAATTGTGCAGCCTATCATTGGTCTTTTCAGCGATAAAACCTGGACTCGACTTGGTCGTCGGATTCCGTTTATCCTTTTTGGAGCTATAATTTCAGCAATGGCGATGTTTTTCATGCCAAACTCTGAATTCTTTACCTACCTATTACCTCCGCTCTTTTTTGGTGCTTTTATGTTGTTGTTTATGGATACCTCTTTTAACATCACCATGCAACCATTTAGAGCCTTAGTGGGAGATATGGTTTCAGAAGAGCAACGAAACCAGGGGTATTCCATCCAAAGTTTTTTGATCAATGCAGGGGCCGTAGTGGGCTCCTTGCTCCCATTTATCTTAACCTGGATAGGGGTTTCCAATATTCCAGCAGTGGGCGAAAAAGTAGCCCCAACGGTTATTTGGTCGTTTTACCTAGGAGGAAGCGCCCTATTATTGTCGGTTTTATGGACAAGTTTTAGGACCAAAGAGTACCCGCCAGAACAGTACGAGAAGTACAATGCGAATGTCGAAAAAGAGACACAAAAAAGCTCCTTTTTAAGTCTGCTTGCAGAAATACCATCAACCATGTGGCGACTTTCTATTGTTCAATTCTTCTCCTGGTTTGCGCTATTTATGATGTGGGTATACACCACGCCTGGAATAGCACAAAACGTATGGAATACGGTAGCTGGAGATTCCACCTCCGCCGCTTATAATGAAGCTGGCAACTGGGTGGGAGTCATATTTGCTGGCTACAGTCTGTTTGGAGCACTTTTCTCCCTTGTAATGGCTAAAATAGCGAATCGATTTGGTCGAAAAGCAACCTATATGTGTTCACTCCTAGCAGGTGGTCTCGGACTAATCTCCTTAAATTTTATCAAAGATAAATATGGGTTGATCATTCCGATGATTGGTGTCGGAATTGCCTGGGCTGCCATTTTAGCCATGCCGTATGCGATTCTCTCGGCAACCTTGCCGGCTAACAAAATGGGAGTTTACATGGGTATTTTCAATGCAAGCATCACTATACCGCAAATTGCAGCAGGTTTATTAGGTGGTGCTCTGTTGACAATGGTCGGCGAAAAAACGATTCTAATGTTATTAATTGCTGGGTTAGCCATGGTATTGGCAGCCGTATCGGTGCTATTTATTCAAGAACATACACCAACTTCTAAACCGAAATAAACCATGATCGAAGCTTGCATCTTTGATTTGGATGGAGTAATCGTCGACACGGCGAGATACCATTATATCGCTTGGAGAAAGATCGCCGAAGAGTTAGGCTTTGTTTTTTCTAAAGATGACAACGAGCGTCTAAAAGGGGTTGGGAGGCTAGAATCTTTAGAAATCCTTCTTCAAATAGGTCAAGTAAATCTCGATGAGAATGAGAAAAATAAATTGGCCAAAGAAAAGAATGAGATATACCTAAAATTAATAGAGGGGATGACTCCTGATGAGATTCTCCCCGGTGTAACTGCCTTTTTAAAAGATTTACGCAAAAACAATATTCTCATTGCGTTAGGATCGGCCAGCAAGAATGCCCCATTTATTTTGGAGCGGACAACACTCACCCCCTATTTCAACGCCATTATAGACGGAAATATGGTTAGTAAAGCAAAGCCTGATCCTGAAGTATTCCTTAAAGGAGCGACTCAATTAGGTATCGAACCAGCAAAATGTCTGGTTTTTGAAGATGCCCAAGCAGGCATTGAAGCAGCTATTAATGCAGGAATGCACTGCATTGGAATTGGCGAAAAGGAGAACCTAAAAGGGGCAGACTTTGTCATTCCAGGTTTTCAAGAATTTAATTATGATCGTTTAAGATCATGGTATTTATAGTGCGCTGAGAAAGCAAATCTATACTCTAAAAAAATTAAAATGAAAGAATATATCAAACATAACGGATGGAAAATCATTGAAGAAGATTTTCATCCTGAATACAATAAAATAACAGAGAGTCTGATGAGTTTGGGCAATGGCCGCATAGGTCATCGAGCGAACTTTGAAGAACGGTTCTCCGGGCAAACACTCCCTGGCAATTATGTTGCGGGCGTTTATTATCCGGACAAAACACGTGTGGGATGGTGGAAAAATGGCTATCCTCAGTATTTTGCCAAAGTGCTAAATGCGGCCAATTGGATCGGCATCGACGTGCGCATTGGAACTGAAACGCTCGATTTAAATACGGCAAAAATTATCTCTTTTAAGAGAGAGCTCGATATGCAAGAGGGTCATCTAACACGTGATTTCGTGGCAGAGCTACCTTCTGGCAAGCAAATTAAAGTTTCGACTCGACGATTTCTTAGCATCGCTAATTCTGAAATTGGAGCCATTCGATATACCCTGACAGCCTTAAACTTCTCCGACAAGCTAACACTTAGTCCCTATATCGACTTTGATATTAGCAATGAAGACGCCAACTACGACGAGAAATTCTGGGATGAAGTAGATGCGGAGATAAAATCGGGAGAAGGATATATCGTGGCAGAGGTACGAAAAACACTATTTCACGTCTGCAGTGGAATGAAAATCAACCTGTTTAAAAATGGCCAGCCCGTTCCATTCACTGCTGACATTGAGAATCGTCCAAAATTTATTGCCAATATTATCCCATTAACTATTAAAAGTGGAGAATCTATAACCATCGAAAAGTTTGGCGTTAGCATCTCCTCAGAAAATTTCGCGAAGGATAAACTTTTAAAAACAGCAAAGAAGCACCTCGCTGCAGCTTTTCATAAAGGATTTGATCAACTTGAGCTAGAGCATAGTCAAGCATGGCTTGCCAAATGGAAAACCAGTGATATCGTTATCGAAGGTGATCTAGCCGCTCAGCAAGGGATACGTTTTAATATATTCCAACTTCATCAAACGTATACTGGCGAAGATGAACGTCTCAACATTGGACCCAAAGGATTCACCGGCGAAAAATATGGCGGCTCAACATATTGGGACACTGAAGCCTTTTGTTTGCCCTTCTTCTTGGCTACTGCACCAGTGGAGGTCTCACGAAACTTACTTAAATACAGACACAAACACCTCGAAAAAGCGATTGAAAACGGAGCTTTATTAGGCTTTGGCGAGGGAGCTGCGCTCTATCCCATGGTTACGATGAATGGCGAAGAGTGCCATAACGAATGGGAAATTACCTTCGAAGAGATTCATCGAAATGGTGCTATTGCCTATGCCATTTTCGACTATATCCGCTACACCGGTGATTGGGATTATTTAGCGCCTAAAGGATTTGAAGTGCTCTTAGCGATCTCGCGATTTTGGGCTCAACGGGTCAATTGGTCGGAGCAAAAACAACAATATGTTTTGCTAGGGGTGACAGGGCCTAATGAGTATGAGAACAACGTAAACAATAACTTCCATACGAATCGTATTGCGCAATGGACCCTTGCTTATACCCTGGAGGCCATCTCCTATTTAAAGAAAAACCATGCTGGCATAATGGCTGACCTGACAAAAAAATGGCATTTTAATGAACAGAAAGAGACCACTGAGTGGAAGAAAATCATTGAGCATATCCATCTTCCCTATGATGAGAAACTTGATATTTACCTTCAGCAGGATGGGTTTTTGGACAAAGCCTTAAAGCCAACTTCTGAAATTCCACCTAAAGAAAGACCGCTAAATCAAAACTGGTCGTGGGATCGAATCTTGCGTTCTCCCTATATTAAACAAGCAGATACTCTTCAGAGCCTATTCCTTTTTGAAGATCACTATGATAAAAAAACTATTCAACGTCATTTCGACTTCTATGAACCTTACACTGTTCATGAGTCGTCCTTGTCTCCATGTATTCATACCATTTTAGCGAGCGCTATTGGGTATGAACAAAAAGCGTATGAGCTCTACTTAAGGACGGCGCGTCTCGATCTTGACGATTACAATAACGATACAGCCGATGGCTGTCATATCACCTCAATGGGCGGCACCTGGATGGCTTTTGTGAAAGGCTTTGGAGGGATGCGAGTTCAATCCGATAAAGTTTCATTTGCCCCTTTTATTCCTGCCAAATGGGAATCATACGCATTTAGAGTTAACTTTCGGGGTGCGACCTTGAAGATCAACGTAAACAAGCGTGAAGTATGCATTGAGAATCTTTCAGATCAAGAGATCTTGATTACGTTATATGATCAAGAAGCCAGAATCGGTGCAAGTAAAGAAATTAAAGTTCCACTAAAACATCTATCCAATGAAAATTAAAGGATCGTTTCTGAAATCAGTATTTGCAGTCTCTCTGATTCTCATTTTCTCGCTTCAACTAGTAGCGGCTTCAAAGCCTACACTTGATAAAGTTGAGCCGTCATCTTGGTGGGTAGGTTTTAAAAATACCTCCCTTCAATTAATGGTTCACGGGACTCGCATCTCTGAGACGACACCTTCCATCCATTATGATGGTGTTGAATTAGTCGCAAGTCACTCCGTTGAGAATCCAAATTATCTTTTCCTTGACTTGCGCTTATCATCTAGCGTAAAGCCGGGAACTTTCGACCTGATTTTCAAGCAAAACGGCAAGACAGTTTGCGTTTTCCCTTATGAGTTAAAGTCACGCGAAAAAGGCTCATCTGAGCGAATAGGATTTAACTCTTCCGATGTGATGTATCTCTTGATGCCTGATCGATTTGCCAATGGAGATCCCTCCAACGACTCGAAATCCGATCAGTTAGAGAAGGGAAATCGGAACGATCCAGATGGACGACATGGTGGCGATATAAAAGGAATTTCAGACCATCTTGACTATATCAAAGAGAATGGGTATACGGCCATTTGGGTCAATCCAGTACTCGAAAATAATATGCCTAGTGTCTCCTATCATGGTTATTCTACAACCGATTTTTACAAGGTAGACTCTCGATTTGGCTCCAATGCAGACTACCAGAAGCTTAGCTTTGACGCTAAAAATAAAGGGATTAAGATGGTTATGGATATGATTTTTAACCATTGTGGACTAAGTCATTGGTGGATGAAAGATATGCCGATGAAAGATTGGATCAATGGTTATCCCAACTATAAAATTACAAATCACAAAAAAGCTACCGTACAAGATCCATATGGATCGGAGAGTGATTCGAAAGAGTTTACCGATGGGTGGTTTGTCCCTAGCATGCCTGATCTTAATCAACGCAATCCCTATCTTGCGACCTACCTGATTCAAAATTCCATTTGGTGGATTGAATATGCTGGCCTTGATGGAATTCGAATGGACACCTACCCTTATCCCGACAAACAGATGATGGCAGATTGGACTAGGCAAGTGATGGATGAGTATCCCAATTTCAATATTGTTGGAGAAGAGTGGAACACCAAAGTGGCTTCAGTAGCCTTTTGGCAGAAAGGGAAAATCAATTCAAATGGCTATTGCTCCTATTTAACCAGTGTGATGGATTTTCCTCTTCAAGATGCAATAGTCCAATCGATGAATAATGGATGGGGCTTTAACCATCTCTACGAAACGTTAGCCCAAGATTACCTCTATCCCAACCCGAATAATTTGGTGATTTTTGCTGAGAATCATGACACCGAACGGTTTTTTTCAGCCATTGGAGAAGATGTGTCAAAATTTAAAACAGCCATGACCTTTCTAATGACCACGAGAGGAGTTCCGCAGGTTTACAATGGCAGCGAGTTTCTGATGACCGGACTTAAACGTGATGGTGATGGGAAGATGCGCAAGGATTTTCTGGGAGGATGGCCCGGTGACCCGATCAGTGGTTTTACCGGACAAGGACTTTCAAAAGATCAAGTCGAGGTGCAGCAGTTTATGAAGAAATTAGTCAATTGGAGAAAAGACAAAACCTTGATTCATCAGGGAAAACTCAAGCATTACTTCCCAATGGATAATATGTATGTCTATTTCAGATACAATGATAAAGAGACTATCATGGTGATTCTAAATACCAATCCGGAGAATAAAACGCTAAATACCGAACGATTTGAAGAATCGCTTCATGGATTTACAAATGGGAAAGAGGTATTGACGGGGGCTAATTTTATTGACTTAAAAAACATTATTGTCCCAGGGAAAACATCCTTAATCTTGGAGTTGAAGTAACCCAAAAGCCCTAAAGAAAATCTTTAGGGCTTTTGGGTTATCCTATATAAAGAAACTTAGTATCCAGAAGATCACAGCAGCAAGTCCCATGGAGATAGGGATAGTCAATATCCAAGCATAAATTAGGTTTACGGTAACTCCCCAGCGAACGGCAGAGACCCTTTTTGTTAGTCCAACACCCATAATGGCACCGGTGATTGTATGGGTTGTACTCACGGGAATACCTAAGGCTTCAGTACCAAAAAGCATCATTGCTCCAGCACTTTCCGCAGCCACGCCTTCGAAAGGGGTAAGCTTGGTTATTTTTCCACCCATTGTCCGAATAATTCGCCATCCTCCCATCAAAGTTCCTGCTGAGATAGCCGTATAACATCCATAAACGATCCACAATGGGATGGCATGAATCTTCCCATCTACAAAAGTTATTTGAGCCCAGTGTGGAATCAACATAGGATCTACAGACTTAAAATAAACCAATAGAGCTGCAGAAATAATACCCATAACTTTTTGCGCATCGTTTCCTCCATGTCCTAAGCTAAACAAAGCAGACGAAAGTAACTGACCCACTTTAAACCATCTTTTTAGTCGGAAAGGATTAAAACTCTTAAAGATCCAGAGCAATATAATCGACAATACATAAGATAATAGCATTCCAATTAAAGGAGCAAGGAAGATAAAGGCAGCAATCTTCATAATTTTATCGGAATGAACAACTCCCCATCCAGCATAAGCGATAGCGGCTCCTGAGAAGCCTCCCACTAAGGTGTGAGAAGAGCTTGAGGGTATTCCCAAATACCACGTTATCAAGTTCCAGATTATGGCGGCAATGATACCCGCCAGAATTACCTGTAGATTAATAAAATTAGTATCCACCACTTTGGCAATGGTATCGACAATATGAAGTTCAAAGATTGCATAAGCTGCAAAATTGAAGAATGCAGCCCAGATAACAGCCTGTAATGGCGTCAGCACCTTGGTTGAAACGACCGTAGCAATGGAGTTAGCCGCATCATGAAACCCATTGATAAAATCGAATAAAAATGCCAATACAATAATGACAATTAATAGGGTAAGACTCATGGCCTATTAAGATATTTTTACGATTATGGTTGAGAATACATTCGCTACATCGTCACATTTGTCGATTGCTTTTTCCAGCGAGGATAAGATATCTCGTTTTTTAATGAGATTTATTGCATTGGTCTCAATCTCAAATAAATTGGATAGATATTCTTGATACAAATAGTCCACTTCACTTTCGTAGGTACTAATGGTGGCACATGAACTGGCAAATTTGAGAAAATCAGACGCATTTTTGACACTCCGAAGGACCAGCTGAATCTCCTTATTCGCCGCATGAATATAATCGGCAATCTTTCCAAATTCATCTGGGAATGTCGGGAGCTTGTAGAAATGAGTTCGAATAGCTGCGGTATGAATGTAATCAACGACATCATCCATTGCAGAGATCAGTTGATGAATATCTTCACGGTCAAACGGGGTGATAAACGTGCCGTTTAATTCAATAAGCAATTGGTGAGTGATTGAATCTCCAGTATGCTCTGCCTCTTTGATCAGCTTGATATATACATCTCGCTCAGATAAGTCATTCTCTTTCATTAGCTTAACAAGCAAGTCAGATGCAACAACTAGGTTGTCTGCAGCTTGAATGAATAGAGGAAAGAACTTGCGATCTTTTGGCACAAGAAATCCGAAAATTTTGTCCAGATTCATAATCTTAAAGTTTAATTAGTTAGTTTAATGCGCGAGCTAATTTACAGATTAATACGAAACGATCAATTTAATTCAAGAACGAACTGATAATTCTTTCTCATTCTAAGTAAATTAAAATAAGCCATCGAAAATATTGATCATTCTTGGGAAAAGGGAGTGGCTAGGATTTCGTAAATGAAACAAAATCACGTGTGGCTTTCAGTAAGTTAACAGTCTGCAGAAGCAGGTGTTTAGTTTCCGACATCAAACCGAAATAGAGTAATGAATTACGGCTGCTCGTCTCCTTCTTCTTTATTCTTCGGATCTGTTTCTTCTCTTGTTCGCCCATCTGCTCTAAGATCTCCTTTCGTTTTAGAATCAGCTCATCGATCTGCTCAAAACGAGACTCTTTAATGATGTGTAGCGCAAAATTTAAAAAATCAGTAACCTGATTACTAAATTCAATTAATTCGCTATTCTGGTCATCTGCAAAAGGACGATACTTATTTATCAGATGTTGGCGCAAAGGGCGAACCACATATTTTATCGAATGTGCCATTTCTCGCAAGTAGTCGACAATCTGCACATAATAATGCCCAGTTTCGATAGAGTCATGCTGAAGCTGCTGAATGATGCGGTAGGTATTTGCTTTTAAGCGTCGTGTTCGCTGGTTCAATTCTTCGATCTCTGTTTCCAGCTCATCTAACTGTCTCTCGCTTCCTGAATGAAATCCCGAAATGCTTAAAAAATAGGCTTTCGAGATCATGATAATTGCATTTAATGAGTCTTCAGTTGTCTTCCCTAAAACATTCTCTGCGCGTATTAACGGCTCAGAAAAAACATCAGTCTCCGCTCCATTCGACTCAGGCTTAGCCAAATCTTTGCGTGTTCGGATAAACGCAAAGGAGATACCTGCGACTAAAAATCCAATAAAAAACCCAATAAAAAGATAAAACCGCTCCATTTAAAAACAACTATAAACCCACAAATATATTCTTGACTTGTGTTCAAAAGTGCAATTATT
Source organism: uncultured Bacteroidia bacterium (assembly GCA_903905505.1). Lineage (GTDB taxonomy): Bacteria > Bacteroidota > Bacteroidia > Bacteroidales > Prolixibacteraceae > JAAFHB01. The sequence continues at coordinate 16,752 of CAIVGL010000127.1, forward strand.
ATATTAAATAAACGTTAATTAGTGAAATTTCTTCGTAGAATTGAGGAAAAAGCAATTAAGTTTACCTTTATCACGTTGAAATCAAAGATCGATACTTATGATTCCTATTAAGACCAGCACGCCGCAAAAACTATCAATCAGCTCGTCATTTATCATTACCATTTTTGCTGCATTTCTAGTGCTTATTTCCTATAGCCTCGATTGGAGCATCTGGACTCTAACGCTAATCCCCGTGCTTTTGCTGTTCTCCTACTTTACGAATCTATATATGTTTTCGGTCTTGATTAACGATAAGATTACGCCCATCTACAAAACCATTCGAGAGGTGCCGGTCGAGATGAAACGCATGGCTAGACTAATCCATGGGAATCGTGATCTTATTGCGGAAGTCGACCAAGAGGTCAAACTCTGGGCCGAGGATAAAAGGGCTGAAATCGATCGATTGAAAGAGCTTGAACGTTATCGTAAAGATTTTGTTGGCAATGTATCCCATGAACTTAAAACGCCAATCTTCAACATCCAAGGTTATATCCTAACGCTCTTAGATGGAGGCCTTGAAGACCCAAAAATAAATCGACTATACCTTGAGCGGACAGAGAAAAGTATCGACCGGATGATTAGCGTGGTAGAGGATCTTGAATCAATTACGAAGCTTGAATCTGGAGAACTTGTAATCTATAAGGAGCCGTTTGATTTAATAAAACTCACCGAAGAGGTTTTCGAATTTGAACTCCGTGACGCGAAAGAGCGAAAAATGACCATGAATCTTGTGGTCTCAGCCCATAAGCCGCTCCTAGTTTTAGCTGACAAAAAACGAATTTTCGAGGTGATCAGCAACCTAATTGGCAATGCCATTAAATATGGGAAGAAAGGTGGCAATATCAATGTGGCCTTTTATGATATGGATAATATGGTCCTAATAGAAGTCGCTGACGATGGGATTGGACTTGAGAAAAAGGACCTTGTTCGTATTTTTGAACGATTCTATCGGGTAGACAAAAGTCGATCGCGAATACAAGGTGGTACTGGACTAGGCCTTTCTATTGTGAAGCATATCATTGAGGCTCATGAGCAAACAATTCATGTTAAAAGCCAGATAGATCAGGGTACTACATTTACTTTTATGCTCGAAAGAGCCAATAAATAAAAAAATTAACTACATTTATTTCACTGAAATCACACATTCAATTTAGTTCAAAAACAATGGCGGAGAAAGATTTAACCCCAAGAATACTGCTAGTAGATGACGAAGAAGACATACTAGAATTTGTTAGTTATAATCTTCAGCGAGAAGGCTTTCGGGTCTATTGCGCCCGCAATGGTGTCGAGGCCATTGAGATGGCCGGCAAAGTAAAGCCTGATCTTGTGATTCTCGATGTTATGATGCCCGAGATGGATGGAATAGCGGCTTGTGAAGAGATCCGGAAAATTCCTAGCTGCAAAAATACCATAATCGCCTTCTTAACTGCGCGAGGGGAAGATTATTCTCAGATTGCCGGATTTGAAGCTGGAGCAGATGATTACATCACCAAACCTGTCCGTCCAAAAGTATTAATCAGTCGCGTGAAAGCACTTCTTAAAAGATCGGGTGGACTTCCAAATGATGTGACTGATGGCACTAAAATCTTAAACATTGGGAATATCTCAATCGATAAAGAGCGCTATATCCTGACGATCGAAGGGAAAGAACTTACCTTGCCTCGAAAAGAGTTTGAATTGCTCTCCTTACTCGTCTCAAAACCAGATAAAGTGTTTACCCGCGATGAGATTTACAAATCAGTTTGGGGGAATAATGTCATTGTTGGAGACCGAACCATTGACGTTCATATTCGGAAATTACGCGAGAAGATTGGAAATGATCAGATTCGAACTCTCAAAGGAATCGGGTATAAATTTGTAATCTAGGAGCTTCAGTCAGGAGTCAATTGGCAAAACCTAGCAGGCACCTATGATTTAGGTTCTGCCCTTGAAATTTTGAACTTTATTAAAGCTCCTTTCGCATTCGCGCAACAGGAATATCTAATTGCTCCCGGTATTTGGCAATCGTTCTGCGGGCGATCTCATACCCTTTGTCATTTAAAATCTGAGTGAGCCTGTCATCATTAAGAGGCTTTCGCTTATCCTCATTATCAATACATTCCTGCAGAATAGATTTGATTTCACGCGTCGAAACCTCTTCTCCGTTATCCTTGTACATGGACTCTGAAAAGAAATATTTTAACGAATAGATCCCAAAATGAGTCTGAATATATTTGCTATTTGAGACTCGGGAGATGGTCGAAATGTCGAGATTCGTGCGATCGGCAATATCTTTTAAAATCATAGGGCGCAATTTGGTCTCATCGCCCTCTTGAAAATAAGCCTTCTGATACATTAATATCTCAGTCATAACAAGCATTAGTGTCTCTTGACGCTGTTTGATGGCATCAATAAACCATTTTGCAGAATCAATTTTTTGCTTCACAAAAAGGACAGCCTCTTTAACGTCGCGAGATGATCCCTTCCGGTTATCTTCGTATGAACGGAGCATATTTAAATAATGCTTGCTTACATTTAACTCAGGAACATTTCGTTGATTGAGTGCCAATTGCAACTCATCATCGACAACCTCCAGGATAAAATCGGGTATAATTGCCTGGTTACCCTGACTAATTGAATTACTGAACGAGCTTCCTGGCTTAGGATTTAGCTTTACAATTTCGTCAATTGCAAGTCGCAAGAGGTCATCGTCGACCCCAAATTTCTTGGTGATCTTGTCATAATGCTTCCGCGTAAACTCCTCAAAAGCGGTCGTGATGATCTGTATTGCCAATCGAACCTCCGGGCGATGATCCTCCTTTCGAAGCAGCTGAATGGTTAGACATTCTTGCAAATCACGTGCACCCACTCCAGGAGGGTCAAGTTGTTGAATGTGAAATAAAACCTTTAAAAGCTCAGCTTCTGTCGTCTTAATATTTTGTGAAAATTCAAGATCATCAACAATCGCATAAACATCACGCCGCAGATAGCCATCTTCATCAATATTGCCAATAATTTGCTCGGCTAATATTCGCTCATCCTGATCGAGGGTCTCCAGACGGACCTGATCTTGAAGGTATTCATGAAATGAAGCTCCATCAGAAAATGGAATATCAACAACCTTATCTTCGGCAGAATAGTTTTGGGTATTGTAACGATAGGAAGGATAATCTTCTTCATTTAAATAGTCACTCACAGAGAACTCCTCATTGTCGTGATCTTCATTGGACTTTAGATCATTAAACGGCTCATCTTCAGAAGACCCAAACTCTTCATTCCCAATTTCCAGAACGGGGTTTTCATCAAGTTCCTTCTTAATGCGTTGTTCAAGCATTAAGCTAGGTAACTCGAGCAGCTTAATAACTTGGATCTGCTGCGGCGAGAGTTTTTGAAGTAATTTCTGTTGAAGACTTAATCTCTGCATAATAGGAATAACCTTTTACAATACTTAAAGTTAGTGATTAATTAAAATCATCGCTTAAAAAAGATTGAAAATTCGGCCCTAATCATGATTTCAAAAAGATTAAAATTCAATGTTAGATGGAATCGCCTTTCCCATTTCTAGAATTCGCAATTCTTAGGTGTACGTGCAAATGGAATAACGTCGCGGATGTTTGTCATTCCGGTGACAAAAAGAAGCAACCGCTCGAAGCCAAGTCCAAACCCAGCATGCGGGCATCCTCCAAAGCGGCGTGTATCGAGGTACCATTCCAAATCTTCTTTCGGAATATGCATCTCTTCCATACGGCTTTCCAATACATCGAGGCGTTCTTCACGCTGCGATCCTCCGATAATTTCGCCAATCTGCGGGAATAAAACATCCATAGCCGAAACGGTCTTGCCATTGTCGTCCATCCGCATATAAAAAGCTTTAATTTCTTTCGGATAGTTGGTTAAAATAACTGGTTTTTTAAACTCTACCTCCACCAGAAATCGTTCATGCTCACTCTGAAGATCAGCTCCATACCCCGTGATCGGATATTGAAATTTCCCCTTTTTATTTTGTTTCGAATTCTTCAGAATCTCAATGGCATCGGTATAGGTCAAACGGACAAAGTCGTTCTCCGCAACAAATCTCAATTTTTCGATCAACTCCATGGAGCGCTGATCGGCTGGCTTGTTCTTCTCTTCCTCTGTTAATCGGCTACTTAAGAAGAGCAGATCATCCATACAATGCTCTAACGCATAATTAATAAGGTATTTCAAAAACTCTTCAGCCAGATCCATATTGTCATTCAGGTCGGAGAAAGCCACTTCTGGTTCTATCATCCAGAACTCCGCTAAATGCCTAGAGGTATTCGAGTTTTCAGCCCTAAAAGTTGGTCCAAAGGTATAGATTCGAGAAAGTGCCATCGCAAATAGCTCCCCTTCTAATTGTCCTGAGACGGTTAGATTGGCAGCTTTACCAAAGAAATCTTGACTAAAATCAACCTCTCCCTCTTCGGTAAGTGGAGGATTTTTTGCATCAAGAGTTGAAATACGAAACATCTCACCAGCCCCTTCAGCATCTGAGCTAGTTATAATTGGGGTGTGGACATTATAAAATCCTCGATCATTAAAAAAGTTGTGTATGGCAAAAATCATTGCATGGCGGATGCGAAAAATAGCACTAAAAGTGGCTGTTCTTGGTCTAAGATGAGCCACCTCGCGCAAAAATTCCAACGAATGACGCTTTGGCTGAATCGGATATTTCTCCGGATCGGCACCCCCAATGACCTCGATGGACGCCGCCTGAAGTTCAACCGATTGTCCTGATCCTGTTGATTCGACCAGTTTCCCAGTAACACCAATAGCTGCTCCAGTATTAATCAGCTTTAGCAAATCTTCGCCAAAAGCCTCAACTTCAGCCACAACCTGCAGGTTATGGTTCGTTGATCCGTCGTTAAGCGCAATGAAGCTAACGTTCTTGCTTCCACGACGAGTTCTTACCCACCCTTTTACCGTTATCTCGGCACCTACCTGCCCTAGTTTTAGAATATCAACAATTCTTAAGTTCTTCATCTTGTTTATGATCGGTTTTATTGCCTAATGTCAAATCTGCATTACAAATATTTCAACCCACAAAAGTAAAATTTTTGACCCTTATACCACCCATTTACAACTGGAAACTTTTGATTGTTAACAAACAACTAAGATTTGTATGTTTGTAAAAAACTTATCAGATGCTAAAAATAGAGAGTTGGAAGGAGTTAGGTCAGATCTTAAGTGCCAGATTTGGAGTCGAGGTTGATTTAAATGGAGTCCTATTTCTCATTGGAATGCGAGAGCGAGGACTGTCGTTTCAAGAGTTTTCCAAAGAGGAGAAGCTAAATCTAATCAATCTAGGGAGCTGCATCCTATACCAGGAAATGGGACTAGTCTCGTTAAGTGGAACTGGGCCTGATGGCTGGCCTCTATTTCATCAAAATGCCCTTGCACCCGTTATCTTGGAGGATCTTAAAATAAAAACACTTCAAGAATGTGCAATTCGCTACTTTCAAAAGGTGCTTGACCCACAAAATTAAGTAGGCCGAAGTTCCCGATTAGTCCTGCAAGATTGATTCTATATTCGTCAACTCAGAATCTGAGAACGCAAGATTTTTTGTAGCAGCTAGGTTGTCACTTAATTGTTTAACACTGCTAGCCCCGATTAAAACGGAAGTCACTCGTTGATCTTTTAACAACCAGGCAATCGCCATTTGTGCCAACGATTGACCACGATCTTGAGCGATGACATTGAGTTTTCTTGCCTTTTCGAGAGTAGGCAATACCTGATCTTCACGCAAATATCCCCAAGATTTAGCCGCTCTTGAATCTTCAGGAATACCCTCAAGATACCGATTGGTCAATAGGCCTTGAGCCAATGGAGAGAAAGCGATAACGCCAATTCCCTCTTCGGCAGCAGTTTCTAGTAACCCCTTTTCAACCCAACGTTCAAACATCGAATATTTAGGTTGATGAATCAGACATGGTGTACCAAGATCTTTTAATATGGCAGATGCCTTTTTTGTTAATTCTGCAGGATAATTTGATATCCCCGCATATAGTGCTTTCCCAGAACGGACGGCGTGATCGAGGGCCATCATCGTTTCTTCGAGTGGAGTATTGGGATCGGGTCGATGCGAATAAAATATATCCACATAGTCGAGCCCCATTCTTTTCAGACTCTGATCTAAACTTGCTAGTAAATATTTACGGGAGCCCCATTCTCCATATGGGCCAGGCCACATAAGGTACCCAGCTTTTGTGGATATAATTAATTCGTCGCGATAGGGCAAAAAATCTTTTTTAAAAATTACGCCAAAATTCTCTTCTGCTGAACCTGGTGGTGGACCATAGTTATTGGCCAGATCGAAATGGGTCATCCCTTGATCAAAGGCATAGCGAAGCATCGCTTGACCATTCTCTAATTGATCAACCCCGCCGAAATTATGCCATAAACCCAATGAGATTTCTGGTAAGACAATCCCACTTCTACCGCATCGTCGATAGTTCGTAGTCTTATTATATCGCTCATTATCTGGAGAATAGCTCATATGTTAAGAGTTCTTAATTATGTATACAAAATTAGGAATAATAAGTGATGCAAATTAATTATTTCTATATTTGTTCAGTTTAACAAAATCAAAACCAAATAACTGTATTTAACCCAAACATTTTCTAATTATGGAACAAAAAAATGCCAACTACGGTCTGGGAATGACTGTGATCGGATCCATTTTCTTTATTTTTGGATTTGCGACGACCTTTATCATCACCCTAAGTAGTCAAGTAAAGGATATCTTTACTTTAACAGAGTTTAATGCTCAACTTTTAAGTTTTTCGTTCTTTATTACGTACTTTTTCATTTCCATACCAATTGGATTATTCATTAAAAAAATTGGTTATCGAAGTGCCTTGATTGCAGGTTTATTACTAATGGCTGCCGGAAGTTTTCTATTTTTCCCAGCCGCTAAATTGCTCTCTTTCCCTCTATTTTTAGCCGCTACGTTTGTCTTGGCATCTGGCGTTGTTTTCTTACAGACAGCTGCAAATCCTTATGTTACAGCCTTAGGTTCAGAAGAATCAGCTGGTGGACGGATCAACCTTGTACAGGCCCTTAATTCTATTGCGACCATGGTTGCTCCTTGGATTATTGCAGTCTTTATCTTTAAAGGGGCGAAAGAGATGCTAACCAATATTCAAAAAGCGGAAACAGTACAGATGCCATTTATCATCATTGGTGTCATCGTTGTACTTGCAGCAATCGCGATCTTTTTAACCAAGCTACCTGAAGTTGGAGGTAGTTCTGACACCGTACGAAAGAGTGTATGGAAACATCCACAGGTTATCCTTGGTGCATTTGGGATCTTCTTTTATGTAGGTGCGGAAGTTGGAACAGGAGGACTAATCCTGAACTACCTTAAGTCGACAATGGCTATGGATCCAATTTTAGCTGGAAAATACGTGGCAATTTATTGGGGTGGTGCGATGATCGGCCGTTTCTTTGGTTCTATCTTATTGTCAAATATCACGGATGGTGTTCGGAAATATGCATACGTTGCAGCAGTGCTTTTATTAGCGCTAATTTCAGGATCATTTGTGACTGACTGGACGTGGAATATCGGAGGGACATTTATGGTTGTGGCCTTGGCAAACTTTATTTTTATGCAACTTGGCAAAGGAAACGCTGGACGTTCTCTAGCAGTTTTTGCTTTATTAGCAGCTTCGCTTGCCTTGATAACCGCATTTACCTCAGGAAGCATTGCTCTTTGGGCCGTTGTTTCAATTGGAATGTTTAACTCAATTATGTTCCCAAATATCTTTACCCTAGCGGTGAAAGATCTTGATCCAGGAGAACTTAGTACGGCATCTGGAATTATCAATACCTTGATCTGTGGTGGCGCAATTATCCCTTTAATCATGGGTAAAATTGCTGATGTCTCCGGATATTCAGTGGCATTTATTGTTCCAGCGATCTGCTATCTTTACATCTTCTTTTACGCCGTTAAGGGAAGTAAATTACGCTCAGCATAAACATTAAATCTAGTAGAGTTCATGGCTTTATGTCGATGAACCCTACTAGACTAATTAATATATAATTAATAAACTAGCATTCATGAAACAAGTAGCAATTGGGATTGATATCGGTGGCACAAATACGGCCATTGGAGTTGTTGACCAAGAGGGTAACGTTTTGTACGAGAAAAAACCTCAGCTTCCAACACCGCAAAAAAGAGAAAATCCAAATCTTACCATTGCAGTATCTGAGGAGTTAATAACTAAATACATCGCTGATCTAACGACTGAGATCAAAACTGCTATTGAAACTGTGAAGCAGATTAATGGTGATATTGAGGTTGCAGGGATAGGAATTGGAGCACCTAACGGGAATTACTACAGTGGCACCATTGAAAATGCGGCCAATCTCCCTTTCGTAGGTGTTATCCCATTCACCGATCTGATACAGAAAAATTTTCCTCATCTGAAGCATGTCAAACTAACCAATGATGCCAATGCAGCGGCTCTTGGAGAGATGATCTATGGCGGCGGAAAAGGGATGAAAAACTTTGTGATGATCACCCTTGGAACCGGTCTTGGAAGTGGCATTATTGTCAATGGAGACCTTGTTTATGGAGCTGATGGATTTGCCGGGGAGTGCGGTCATATGACCCTTGTTCCAAATGGCAGACTATGCGGTTGCGGCGGCTATGGTCATCTTGAGGCCTACTGCTCTGCCACCGGAATTAAAAGAACCGTTTATGAATTGCTTGCTCAATACAATGCAACAGAGAGCGAGCTAGCTAAAGTTCCTTATTCAGAAATGTCGGCTAAGATCGTTTATGATGCGGCAGAGAATGGCGATCCAATTGCCAAGGAAGTTTTCCAAAATGCAGGCGAATTATTAGGTCGCTCATTGGCTGACATCGTCCACACCTTAAGTCCAGAAGCAATTTTCCTCTTTGGTGGTGCAGCTGCTGCTGGCGAATATATTTTCAAGCCAACCAAGGAGAGTCTGGAACGTTATGCGCTTCCAACCTTCCGTAATAAAGTAAAAATCCTTCCATCTAAACTTAAAGAAGGGACTGCTGCCATCGTAGGTGCAAGTGCCTTAGTTTGGAAAGAGATCGAGAAAAACTAAGACTAGGAACTTCACCTATTCCAAACCCGTTATTCAACACAAGTTGAATAACGGGTTTGTTTTTTAAGTATCTTTAAATTTCGAAAACGATAAACATTCGAATCCATGAAAAGAGTCATTCTGGTGCGCCATGCTAAAAGTATTTCATACGGCTACGATCAAGATTATGATCGCACGTTAACCGACAGAGGAGAAGACGATGCGGCTAAGATTAGTGCAGAACTTAAACGCTTAGGGGTTAAGGCCGATCTATTTATTGCCAGCCCTGCAGTTCGAACAACGCAGACGGCTAAGATTTATGCTCAAGCTTTAGACTATGATGCTACGACTATCCGTTTCGAAAAGAAACTCTTTAGTGGTAAATCGGCTGAAAATTTTCTAGCGATGTTACAGGAGCTTGAAGACGAGAAACAGACTGTTATCGTCTTTGGACATAATCCAACAGTCTATTACTATTTACACTTTCTGCTAGACGATTTTACGGCAGATGTGCCCACCTGTTCTACCGTAGGGATCGACTTTCAGGTCGACAGTTGGGATCAGTTAGCCGAAAACCAAGGGACTCTGGCCTTCCGACTGATTCCTAATCAATTCGATTAAATCACCAGTTAAAAATTGCGGTCTGTTTAATATCTGGATGCAAACTCAATGCCACCGGACAAGTTTTTGTCACCGCTTCTAGAATAGCCTTGTCTTTGTCCGTAAATTCACCTTTAGGAAAAGTGAATTCAACAATGATCTCCCCAATTCTTCGTGGCTCAGCGGACATAATTTTGGTCGTCGCAATCTTCGTTCCCGTTAAATCAAGACCCTTGTCGCGAGCCTTAATCCCCATAATAGTCATCATGCAAGCACTTAGTGCCGTTGCCACTAAATCTGTCGGAGAGAAGGCCTCACCTTTGCCTTGATTGTCTACTGGGGCATCTGTAAGAATTCTTTTGCCCGATTGGAGATGCTCATTTTCAGTCCTTAGTTCCCCTAAGTAGGTCGTCTGTGAAGTTGCCATAAAGAATAAATTTTAGCTGCAAGATAATAAAAACTGAGATCTCTTTATTGCCTTTATAAAAGCGTTAACTTCGCAGTGAAATTTAAACCACACGATCATGTTTTCAGGAATTGTTGAAGGAATGGGCACAATAGTGGCGATTGAGAAGGAGCGCGAGAATGTTCACCTAACCTTAAGCTGCGATTTTGTAAGCGATTTAAAAATCGACCAAAGCGTATCGCATAACGGCGTTTGTCTGACCGTGGTCAAAAAGACCAATTCGACCTATACGGTAACTGCGATCCAAGAGACGTTGTTAAAGTCAAACCTTGGACTCGTCAAAGTTGGGGAGAAGATTAACCTCGAACGGAGCATGATGATCAATGGGCGTCTAGATGGACACATCGTTCAAGGACATGTCGACCAGACCGCTGTGTGTTCTGCAATCCAAGAATCAGATGGCAGCTGGTATTTTACGTTTAAATATGAGTTTGATCGAGAGAAAGCATTAAAAGGATATATGACTGTTGAGAAAGGTTCAGCAACCGTAAATGGGGTTAGTTTGACCGTCGTTAATTCTCAAGATGACTCCTTTCAAGTAGCGATCATTCCCTATACCTATGAGCATACAAACTTTCATGCCTTTGCGGTTGGCTCAGTGGTGAACCTTGAATTCGATATTATCGGAAAGTACCTAAGTCGCCTAGCGAGCTATAGATAGATTTTTATACGTCAATACCAAAAGAGGGTCTATTTTCAATGAAAATAGACCCTCTTTTTATACCTCATAAAATCGATTTTAGTTTCTTGAAACCCAATATCCAGATTTAGGATCTGCTTCTTGTAAATGCTGCAAGGCAGTAAATGCCTCACTCTTATCGGCATATGCCTGCACGACAATTAAAAATGTACCGTTAGGCATAACCTTAAGCTCCGAAGTATACCCATCCTTTTGAAGACGCTCTAAAAAATTTTGGGCATTTTCGCGAATATTAAAACACCCTCCAATTATCCGATACCTGGAAGCTGCAGTAGAGAGCACTTTAACTGGAACTACCGCCTCCTTAACAACTGGCGTTTCCACTTCAACCTTCGTCTCTACAGGTTGATCGATTGGCTCCACAGCTACCTTAGGAGTTACCGCATTAACAAGCGGAACAATCACTGGAAGTGGAGCAGTACTGGAAGTTTGAAGATTAACCGTAGGTTGTGAATTCCAAGCATTTTTAGATACTGGAACAAGAATAAGGGCTAAAACAATAGGGATTCCAATTGCAAAAGCTTTGACTTTTCCTGCGCGAGAACCTCGACGAGAAGCATCCTTATCTGCAAAAATTCGTTTCGTTGGAGTAAGCTCCTTCCATTGTAATTGTGGGAACTGGAAACCTTCCATTCCATATGCTTCTAAAAGGAAATTTCCCTTTACCTCTGGTTCAAAAATAAGTTTCTCGTTTCGATCAAACTTCAGGGAGCCAATATTTTGGAATAGGATACGGTCGCCATTTTCAAGCTTAGACCAGGTCTCGTCAACAAACTCCGCAACAATCTGACGAGCCTCAAGATATCCAACCCCTTCAATTTCGGAGATGTAATTAACCAACAATCCATCGTTTTTCGATAACTTGCTCGTGAAGATTACCTCTTTTACTGGTGGATTAAAGCGATTATTCGCAAGATCCATCTCTGCCGGACGGTAATTTGTGACAAATCCGCCTAGCTCGGGAACGATCACACAGTCATGCAAACGCAATAATTCGATCAAATAAAATGTAATATCCATATCCTGCTTTTTGAACGTATCAAATATAAGAATTAATTGTAATTTCGGAACTAAGTAATTAGAAAAATATGGGACGCCAAGTATTAGTTACGGGTGGAACTGGATATATTGGTTCACACACTGTTGTAGAGTTGCAATCCAAAGGATTCGAGGTGATCGTCATTGATGACCTCTCCAATTCATCGGCCGAAGTTGTCGATCAGATTGAGAAGATAAGCGGGATAAGGCCTTCGTTTGAGCAATTCAACCTGCTCGATTCGAAACGCCTAGATGCCTTCTTCCAAAAATACAGCCAGATTGAGGCCATCATCCATTTTGCAGCTTTCAAAGCGGTTGGTGAATCGGTAAACAAGCCACTGGCCTACTATCAAAATAATCTAATCAGCTTGATGAACATCCTTGAATGCATGTCGAGGTATAAAATTAATAATTTGGTATTCTCCTCTTCTTGTACCGTTTATGGTCAGCCCGACCAGCTTCCCGTGACAGAACAGACACCAAAAAAAGAGGCCGAATCACCCTATGGAAATACCAAAGCGATTAGTGAAGAGATTCTAAATGACGTAGTGAAAGCAACTCCTGAGATCACGGCTATTGCGCTGCGTTATTTTAATCCCATTGGAGCGCATAGTTCTGCTTTAATCGGTGAACTTCCGCAAGGGGTTCCCAATAATCTAGTCCCATTTATTACACAAACAGCTGCTGGAGTTCGTAAACAATTGAGTGTTTTTGGCAATGATTATCAGACGCCTGATGGCAGTTGCATTCGTGATTACATCAATGTTGTCGATCTTGCCAAAGCCCATGTAGTTGCCATCGACCGGTTACTAGACCAGAAAACAACAAGTCGATACGAATTTTTCAATATCGGAACAGGCAAAGGGGCCTCAGTCCTGGAGGTTGTCCAGACATTTGAAAAAGCAACTGGGGTAAAAGTAAATTATACTATCGTAGCACGTCGACCTGGAGATATCGAGCAGATCTATGCCGACACCACCAATGCCAACACTGTTTTAGGCTGGAAAGCAGAAGTCTCCTTGCACGACACCCTCCTTTCAGCTTGGAATTGGGAAAAGAAGATTCGTCATATCCAGTAAACAACACATTAACTAGACCTTTTACCTATGAAAACCATACTAATCACAGGAGGTGCCGGATTTATCGGATCACATGTCGTTCGTTTATTTGTGAACAAATATCCAGAATACAACATCGTTAATCTGGATGCGCTAACTTACGCCGGAAATCTTGAGAACCTTAAAGATATCGACACCAAACCAAATTACACGTTTGTAAAGGGGGATATTAACGACGGTGCATTTGTGAATAATCTTTTCGATAAATACCAGTTTGATGGAGTCGTTCATCTGGCTGCGGAATCACATGTCGACCGCTCGATTTCCGATCCAATGTCATTTATCATGACGAACATCGTAGGGACTGTTAACCTTTTAAACAGCGCACGCCAGGCCTGGAAAGAGAACTTTGAAGGTCGCCGATTCTATCATATTTCAACCGATGAAGTGTATGGTTCCTTAGGCAAGACTGGGCTCTTCTATGAAACAACATCGTATGATCCACATAGCCCGTATTCTGCCTCTAAAGCGAGCTCCGATCATTTGGTAAGAGCCTATCACGACACCTATAAATTGCCGATAGTGATCACCAATTGTTCAAATAACTACGGTCCAAATCAGTTTCCAGAGAAGCTAATCCCATTAGCCATTCATAATATCACCCACAATAAACCCATCCCCATCTATGGGAAAGGGGAGAATATCCGCGACTGGCTTTATGTTGAGGACCATGCCATTGCAATTGATTTAGTATACCATCAAGGGAAAGATGGAGAGACTTATAATATTGGAGGGCACAATGAGTGGACCAATATTTCGCTAATTATTCAACTTTGCAAGACTATGGATCAGAAGCTTGGCAGAGCCTCAGGCGAAAGCGAGAAACTAATCACCTTTGTGACTGATCGCGCCGGTCATGATCTACGTTATGCCATCGATTCAACCAAAATACAAAACGAACTTGGCTGGTCGCCATCTCTTCAATTTGAAGAGGGGATTGAAAAAACGGTAGATTGGTATTTAAAGCATGCCGATTGGCTGGAGAATGTCTCCTCAGGAGCCTACGAAAAATACTACCAGAAGCAGTACACCAATAGATAAACCTGATACAGTCGCAAGCAAAGAGAGTTAGGCCGGTTTTGCAGGCTTTAGTTTCACCGTTATTGGCCCTTCAGACGTTTGTGTCGTCCCTTCCATTAATCCATCTTTTAAGGTCAGTTTCAAAAAGACGGTGGTATTCTCAACGAGAAAACTCAACGATAGAATATCACCTTCGAATTGTACTTTATAGATCGATAACGCGTGCCCTTCGATTGAAAATTCACCAACTAATTTCTTGTCCACCTCTTTAAGGGTAAGGGTTCCTGAATCATAAGGCTGAGGAGCTGTTGGAGCCGAAAAGTTCCATGTTCCTAAGATCCTACCATTCCCCTTGGATTCCGCATGTAGTGTTGTTACGAAAAGGGCCATCATCAAACTTAATACCTTAAAAATCTTCATTTGTATATTTTTTAATTTTACGTTAATTGATTATTTGTCAGATCAATTCACTCCTCTTCAAAAAGTGAATTCTCTTTATACGGTAAATGGTGAAAATCTAAAAACTCCATATACTCTTCTTGAAAAGAGTGTTTCCAATGGTGTTGCTCTTGATTCTGAATGTAGAGTAACGTGCTGTCAAGTTGTGAACGACCAATGGTATATGCCGCAAATCCATTCGCCCAACCAAATGACCTGAGCGAAACAGATTGCTGTCTAAGCCATATGGTAGAACTTTGTTTTAAAGTCGTCACAGCCGATTCAATAGACAATTTTACAGGCAAAGCAATCACGATATGAACGTGATTCTCTGCTCCACCTAAGGCAATAAAACTCATCCCCTTTGACTTTGCAACCGCGGTGAGGTAACCCGAAAGTTGGCTCCGAATCTCCGCAGTAAGGAAGTTTCTTTGCCGGGAAGTTCCGATTACAACATGTAACAAGCAACTGATAAATTCCTTCGACATAATGATCAATTCTTAAGAATCAGCAATGGAGAAATGGATCTATTCAGACTCTCCGATTAGCTTGATGAAGGTATCTAATTATTTTAAGATTGCAAATAATTTTAGATACAGCAGGAGAAGCAAGTGGTTATTTTGATGTTTTATAGGTTACATATTTACCATCAATAAGCTTAAAACCAATTCGTTCTAAGTACTCATTATGAGCTTTACTTTGCGGTTCAATGTAGATCTGACGATAGCCCAAAAAATCGATACATCTTAGTTCACATAGATAGAATGTCTTCGCGAGTTCTGAATTTCGATGTTTTGGAACGATATAGTCTAAGCAGATTTTCAAAGTTTGCGGGTCCCTAATTTCTGCAATGATCAAGCCTATTGACTCCATATCTGAAAATAGCAAGGCGACCAAAAATTCATCTTCAATATTAAAATCAAAAGAGGGGAAATAGGCGGAGATATCTTTTTTATAAAAACCAAGGAAATAATTAAGGAGATGATCATCGCGATCAGGCACAAGGATTACTTCAATGGTTCTGTTTTTCTCGATCTGAATTCGATAGCGATATATCCCAATCAGCAAGGCAATTATTGAGGAAATAGTTAAAAAAAGGCATTGCCCGATTAGTCCACCGATAAGAAATCCACCAAATAAAATTAGATAATAAGGCCAGGTCTTGAGGCTTGGCTTCGTCCATAGACTTCCAGCGACCACAAGGCAGGCGATTAAATCATAAAATAAAGTCATATGCGGATTTAGCAATTCCATATACACCCGAACAAAGAAAACGCAATATTGTTTATCAAATGTAAAATTAATTCCGCTAAATGGCTATTAAAAAGAGCCTTGCACGGATAAATACAACGATTAATTTACTGATTTAATTGCCTATTCCCTTAAATTCTTATTAAATTTGACCGTATGACCTATTTGCTAAAAATAATAAGTGTTTTCTTAGTTGCCAGTGTAAAATACTTCTGGGCAACGCCTTATGCGTATGGTCTAAACCTAAATACCTGGGAAACCCTATTTGCTATTGAGGCGGGTGGGATTTTAGGCTTCTTATTTTACTACTATTTTTTTTCATTTCTATTTAAAGAACTAAAATTACTTTGGCCTTTAGTCTATAATTTCACCCCAATTCTATTTAAAGTGAGGTTTGAAAACTGGAGAGTCGTGCGTAGGACACGGATCGAGCAGGCTAGGAAATTCACAAAACGAAATAAAACCATTGTGCTTTTACGCCAGAAATTTGGCGTTTGGGGCGTTGTTATTTTATCCCCAATTGTCCTTTCGATCCCCCTTGGCGCCTTATTAGGCAGTAAATATTTTAAACATAACAAGCACTTTATTCCACTCATGATTTTATCAATTGCCATTTGGGGAATCGTGTCGAGTGCCTTCTTTAGCTTATTTATGAATCAATAGTTTTCGATTTATATTTTCTAATCGATTGACTAAACCTGCAGATTCTTCCTTAAGCCTATAATTTTCTACCACAAGCAATAATTCGGATTTAAATTCAGGCACCTGTAGCGACATATTATAGAGCAATTGCAAGCTATTCACGCGCACAGCCACAGCCTTAGAGGTTTCTAGCAGCACCAAGCACCGGTCAATCAATTTGGCTAAAAATACTTCCGGGATTTCATGGCGTGTTAAGATCCGAGTCAGATGACGCTGCAAAGAGCTGTTTCCCACACTTAGCAGGGGGATTATAATGAGCGGTAACCTACTCTTAATCCATTCGGGGTTGCGTTCTAACAGGAGGTCCAGGATCCAAGCCGATCGCCACGCCAAAAGAGCCTCGTTCGAAGAGGTAAGATCAAGTAGTTTTTGAAATAGTTGATCATCTAAATCGGCTGTGGCTTCCCAGAATTTAAGATCCCCAATTCCAAAAGAGTAGATTAAACTTTTAAAACTATTTTTCTCAAGGCTGAGTTGCATTTTTTTCGCTGAGATAATCATAAAAGAGAAGCTGAGACCTGATCTGCGGTTTGGTTTTCTGATTTTTGATCGTATTAGACAATTCGTTGTCTAAGATTCTAGCAGCTGAATTGTCTTGCCATTGCAGATTGAAAAAA
>CAIVGL010000128.1 GCA_903905505.1 uncultured Bacteroidia bacterium
AAATTTAAAAATAGCGTTGATGCAATTAATGAAGTTGAAAAATTGGGCTCTGCTTGGGCAATCGGTCGCGATATGCATATTGGTGACACTATAATTGGGATTAAAGGTCGTGTGGGCTTCGAGGCTGCAGCGCCAATGTTAATCATCAAAGCTCATCAGATGCTAGAGAAACATACCCTGACCAAATGGCAACAATATTGGAAAGAGCAGTTAGGTAACTGGTACGGCATGTTTTTGCATGAAGCGATGTACCTCGAGCCTGTGATGCGCGATATCGAGAAATTCCTTGAAAATACGCAGGATAATGTAACTGGAAAAGTAAGTATCGCTTTACGCCCATACCATTTTCAATTGATTGGAATCGAGTCGGATCACGATTTGATGAAATCAGAGTTTGGTCAATATGGCGAGATGAACAAGGGATGGACGGCTGACGATGCCAAAGGGTTTACCAAAATTTTGGGGAACCAGTTAAAGATCTATCACGCAGTAAATAAAAAATAAGAACTGAACTTATGAAAATCAGCGTTGGGATTATTGGCGGCGCCGGCTATACAGCTGGTGAGCTTATTCGAATTTTATTGGTTCATCCATTTGCTGAACTAAAGTATATCCAAAGTGGAAGTAACAATGGTGCGCTAATCTCATCGGTTCACACCGACCTTCTTGGAGATACTGATCTTGTATTTTCAGATGTTGATCTATCTAAGATTGAGGTGTTGTTTTTGTGCTCTGGTCACGGAAAATCAATCGAGTATTTAAATAATGCTACCATTCCTGAGAACCTAAAAATTATAGACCTAAGTCATGATTTTAGGTTAAAACGGGCAGGAAACGATTTCGTCTATGGCTTACCAGAGCTGAATCGATCACAAATAGTTAAAGCTAAGAGAGTTGCTAATCCAGGCTGTTTCGCTACAGCGATCCAGTTGGCTCTTCTTCCATTGGCTTCCTCAGGGTTATTGATCGATGAGATTCATGTGAATGCGATTACAGGTTCAACGGGAGCTGGTCAGGCGCCTACAAAAACCTCTCACTTTAGCTGGAGAGATAATAATTTATCTGTTTATAAAGCATTTGAACACCAGCATCTGGGCGAGATCGGAGAGAGTCTGTTGCAGGCTCAGCCCAACTTTAATAAGGCTTTGAATTTCATTCCTGTTCGTGGAAATCATACCCGAGGAATTTTTGTGATGGCCTATACCAAATTTGAAGGGTCGTTAGCTGAAGCCATGAAGCTTTATACTACTTTTTACGCGACTCATCCATTTGTAAATATTGCCACCGAGAACCCGGATCTAAAGCAGGTTGTGAATACCAACAAGGGTTTGGTTTACTTAGAGAAACATGGTGATAAATTGATGATTCTTTCGTGCATTGATAATTTGCTTAAAGGTGCTTCCGGCCAGGCTGTTCAAAACATGAACCTCATGTTTGGTTTTGACGAACGGTGTGGGTTGAGTCTTAAAGCAATTGGATTTTAATAAACAGAATTTCTATAATTCATACCTTTATAAAAGGTATTGATGATAAATAATATACCATGAAACTATTTGATGTCTATCCGCTTTTTGATATTAATCCGGTGTCGGCCAATGGATGCTATATAACCGATGAGAATGGTGTGGAGTACCTCGATTTATATGGGGGACATGCTGTTATTTCGATTGGCCATTCGCATCCCGATTATGTAGCAAAAATTGCAGATCAGCTTCATCAGATCGGCTTTTATTCCAATTCCGTGCAGAATCCAATGCAAGAGGAGTTGGCTCAGAAATTAGGTGACTTGTCGGGGTATCCTGACTACTCGTTGTTTTTATGTAATTCAGGTGCTGAAGCGAATGAAAATGCGCTGAAATTGGCCTCTTTTCACACGGGCAAGGGGAGAATTATAGCATTTGAAAATGCATTTCATGGTCGGACTTCTGCTGCGGTAGCTGTTACTGATAACCCTAAAATAATTTCGCCACTTAACGATACCGTGGTTCGAACACTTTTGCCTCTTAATGACGTAGCTCAACTTGAGTCTGCCTTGAAAATAGGTGATGTGGCTGCAGTGATCATTGAGGGTATTCAAGGTGTTGGGGGTTGTGTTGTTCCAGATGCGAAATTCTTGCAATCGGCATCGCAGCTATGCAAGAGATATGGAGCCGTATTTATTTTAGATGAGATACAATCGGGATATGGGAGAAGTGGCAAGTTCTTTGCTCACCAATATGCCGAGATAAAACCTGATATTATTTCTGTCGCCAAAGGGATGGGCAACGGCTTTCCAATCGGAGGCATATTAATCGCTCCCGATCTAAAACCGTGGTCGGGAATGCTAGGCACAACGTTTGGTGGTAATTATTTAGCTTGTGCTGCCGGAATAGCTGTCCTTGATATCTTGAAAAACGAACACCTCGTTGAAAACGCTTTTGAGGTGGGAGGGTATTTATTTGAACGACTAGCTAAGGTCTCTCAGATTAAAGAGCTGAGGGGAAAAGGGTTAATGATCGGGATGGAATTCGATTTCCCAATCGCATCGTTACGGAAACAGTTGCTTTTTGAACAGAAAATTTTCACCGGTGTCACTGGATCTCATGTGATTCGAATCTTGCCTCCTTTAACGTTGAGTAAGGCT
>CAIVGL010000129.1 GCA_903905505.1 uncultured Bacteroidia bacterium
TTTGTATGTCGATGATAAAACAGCCTTGCCTCAAAGCGAATGGGTAACCTCATCGTACGATCATAAAGTTAAAAAAACAATAGGGAAGAAGTTTGCAGATTTTCAGATTGCTAAATTTGGCGTCAATGCTCAGCCCTACTACGTGCTCTTAGATCATAAGGAACAGCTCTTAGTTAAGCCGACTGCGCGCGACCTAAATCCAGATCATTTTATTGATTTTTTGACAAGTGGATTGGCTGAGTTTAAAGCTCAACAACTCAAAAAATAGATCTCGGGATTTTTCCAGACTCTAATATTCGTTCGATACGTCTGTTAGTACTTCGAAGCCTGTAGCTGTGACTAAGATGGTATGCTCAAACTGAGCTGAGAGTTTCTGATCGATCGTGCGAGCTGTCCAGCCATCGATCTCATCAACCTTTACACGAGGCCTCCCTTCATTAATCATTGGCTCAATGGTGAAAATCATTCCTGGCTTCATCACTGGACCACTATTCTTGCGCGCTGCATGGTCTATTTGTGGGTCTTCATGAAATTCAACACCTACACCATGTCCACAAAATTCGTATACCACACTGAATCCTTGTGCAGTGGCATAACGCGAAATCGCATATCCGATATTCCCAATGTTATTCCCAGGGCGGACTTGCTGAATGCCGAGGTTAAGGCAATGTTTCGTTGCATCAACTAACTTTTGTGCGGTTTCAGAGACTTGTCCAATGGTAAACATCTTACTGGTATCGCCGAAATAGCCATTCAGAATAGTCGTCACATCAATGTTTACGATGTCTCCATTCTTTAAAATTACATCAGGTGATGGAATACCATGACAGATCACTTCGTTTGGTGAGATACAGCATGATTTTGGAAATCCACTGTAGTTTAAGGTTGCAGGGATTGCCCCATGCTCAATGGTGTAGTTGTGAATAAGCTCATCTAAATAGCCAGTGGTTACCCCTTCTTTGACAAAATCTGCAATGTAAATAAGCAGGTCGCCAGCGAGTTTTGAACTCTTGCGGATGCCATCAATTTGCTCTTCGTTTTTAATCAGTATGCTCATGGCAAAATGCTATTTGTGTCGCTGGTAAAATTAGACAATCTTAGCTTTATATCACTATTGTAACATCTTTTGTTCTTAAAATAGTCTAGAATAAGTATTGGTGGAGATTCATATATTCATCACTTTTTTATTTGTTTGATGGAATGTTTACTGGAGCCAATTTGCTATCGTTTATTTACCAAATTAGCTTATTTTTGATCTTTCAATAGATTAAGATGGATTTAGTAGGATTTCTTCAGAATTTATATTCGCGCTGCTTTGGACTGATTCGTTCTCCTAAGAAGGAATGGTATCGGATTAACGAAGAACAGCTAACGGTTGGTCAGCTGATTTTTAACTATGTGTTTCCACTGGTATTGATTGTTGTTGTGGCTTCAATGGTTGGAGATTATCTAAATAGAGACGTGGCTTCTTGGACCTCTCAGTTTTTTGGTGTTGCTGCAGTGCGGTCCTTTTTAATCTTTGCCATCTCCTTCGGTGCCTCAATAACAGCTCTCGATGCCTTGATCAGATTTTACGTGGGCTACCCAGATGTTAATTTAGCTTCGAAATTGGTCTTCTTTTCATTTGTCCCAATCATGCTATCGGCAATTGCTTGTAGTTTTATGCCAGATCTACTTCTTGCCAAGTTATTGTCGCTCTATGGGGCTTATTTGATGTTTTATGGCGCTCAACTGGTTCCAGGAATCCCATCAAATGATCGCCCAATCTTTCGAATGGCTTCTGTGATCTTAATCCTCGCCATCTATTTTCCTGTTAATTTTGTTTTATCCGCTTTCTTAGGGGCTATTAAATAATCAAATTCAATAAAGCTCGAGGTGTTTTGCTAAATTTGCAAGTGCTAATTTTTTAACGGTTAAGATGTCGCTTCAACAACAAGTTAATATCAAGAACAAACGTGCAAGCTTCGATTATGAGTTTATCGATAAGCTTGTGGCTGGTATTGTCTTGCTTGGAACGGAAATAAAATCTATTCGATTAAGTAAGGTAAGCATGAATGACGCCTACTGCCACTTTATTTCAGGGGAGCTGTACATCAAAAACCTCAGTATCTCGGAATACGACTTTGGTACTTGCAATAATCATGAAGTTCGTCGTGAGCGTAAATTATTGCTTAGTAAACGGGAATTGAATAAGCTGGAGCGGAAACTAAAAGAGTCGGGACTCACAATCGTTCCTTTGCGGATCTTCTTAAATGATAAGGGGCTAGCAAAAATTGAGATAGCCTTGTCACGAGGTAAAGCCAATTACGATAAGCGTCAGAGTTTAAAATCGAAAGATGCCGAGCGCGAGATGGACCGAGTACGTAAATAGGAACCAGGTAAGCTAAGCTTAGTCCTGATTCCTATCTCTATTTTCTAACTTCTCTTTATTTAGTTGCTGTATTCTGATTGTTAATGAGCTGTTTTCGTTGTGTAAGCTCCAATCCTTCTTGCTTCATTGTCCAATATTTGTCTCCCATATCACCATCCCACATGTCTGAAGTATTCTTGATATCGTGTATGATCTTGGTCATTTCCTGACTTAGATAGATCGTTTTATTTACGGGCACTTTTAACGTGTAGTTCACATCTTGATTGTGGTAAGCCGCTTTATCTAAAAGAAGAAAGTTGGATTGAAAAGTGATAAGCGAATCTTGAACATCTAACTTATAAGTTATTTCGCTAGCATTATGTTGTGCTGCCTCTAAATTTTTGCCTCTTGCTTTTGTCTTTACGACCAAGCTGTAGTCGGCATTGTCACTTTTTACAATGTCTAAGGTTGGCTCGTCGATCAGAAAATTCTTCCCATTTAACTTGGCAATCTTAAGTTTGCCAAAATTGATGTGGGTTTCTATCGCTTCACCTAATTCATTATTACCAAGTTTTAAATATAGGGTGTCTGACTTCGTTGTAATAGGTTCTTGTTTGGTGATGGAAGAGGAGGCTTTATAGTCTCCAACAGCTTTTACGGTCATGGTAAACACTAGTATAATCCCTACAATCCACAATCCTAGTGCCGATAATCGCAGTCTTCGGGTGTCAGTACGGATTTTAAATAAAATCTTAATTCCCAGATAGGCCAACGCAAGTAAGGGAATTCCAATTGCTAAACCAGCTCCCACCCAAAACCAAAATAGGGTTGTACTGCTCACAAATAAATTGAGGTATGACGGTATGTCACCTCCAAACGGCGTTATTCCTAGAAATTCATCCGTTATAAACATCGAAGTTATCAATACGATAACCGCTAGTATTCCAACTAAAACCAGGATAATGCCAAAGATTATGGCAAATACACGAAGTGCGATTTTAATCATAGAGAGAAATATGTTTCCTAGAGACTCGGCTTTTTCTCTTAAATAAGGCTTCTCTGATTTTATCTTATTCGCCATCTCTTTAACCTCTTGGAACTCTTCCTTGATATTTTTAGAGATGTTATTGATGTTTACCGGCTCACCTTTCATCTCAAGTCTTTGTGCTGAATTAGTTGCTTTGGGGACTATGATCCATAAGATAAAGTAGATCAGGATGCTTGAACCTGCACCTAAAAAGACAAGTGCAACAAAGATTAATCGAATGACCACAGGGTCAATGCCGAAATAGGCTGAGAGTCCACCGCATACACCACCCAAGATTTTATTTTCAGGATCGCGGTAGAGCCTTCTCCCTTTTGACGATTTCGTGTTTGAGGAGGGGCTATCTACCACCTTTTCCTCTTCTATGCTGTCATCAAATGAATCAGGCATACCCATTATCGCGATAATCTCGTTAACCTGATCAAGAGTAACTACCTCTTTCCCATTTTTTAACCGTTCTTGGAAAAGTTCAGCTATTCTAGATTCAATATCCTCAATGATCTCTTGTGCATCTGTATCATGACCAAAATGCTTGTTGATCTGAGCAATGTAGGTGCTGAGTTTGTCATAAGCATCATCGTCAATATGAAAAACAGTACCACTGATGTTGATTGTAAAAGTCTTTTTCATGGTCGGATTGTTTTACTGTTGGTTGTTATTTTTAATTTGGGTGATGGCTTCAACTAATTCTCCCCATGCCAGGTTAAGTTCGGCTAAAAACTGGGCTCCTGAAGGGGTTAGTTCGTAGTACTTCCGGGGAGGCCCTTGTAGAGATTCCTCCCATCGATAACTAAGATAACCATCGTTTTTCAGTCTGGTTAACAGCGGGTATAAGGTTCCTTCGACGACGATCATCTGTGCAAGCTTCATTTCAGCAATGATGTCGGAGGCATAGGCCGATTTTTTTGAAAGGTTTAATAGAATACAATATTCTAATATCCCTTTTCGCATTTGAGCTTTTGTGTTTTCAAGATTCATCTGATGCTTTTATTAGGCGCGTTTGACAAAGCTAATTCACTATGAAGTGTGTAATGCAAATATATATCTTTAAGATGGTACTATGCAAGACATAGTACTAAAAATATCAAATATTTATAAATTATTTTTTATGTGTTGGTAATGAGATTGTTGTAAATTTAAATATACGATTTTTATCATGTGTTTAAAGATTTAAGGATTAATTTCGGACTTTAATTGGTCTGGTAGGTTTGTTTTGGAAGGTTCAAAACGCGCGTTTTTGAATCAAAGAGCACAATATAAAAACAAACACACTAGATATAGGAGTTTTTAATGTGCCTTCTAATGTGGCCTATGTGCCTATGTGGTGAAAAGAAAAAGAATGGAAACACAATAGGACACAATAGGAAAAAACACAGTAGACACACTAGTTTTTAATGTGCCTTCTAATGTGGCCTATGTGCCTATGTGGTGAAAAGAAAAAGAATGGAAACACAATAGGACACAATAGGAAAAAACACAGTAGACACACTAGTTTTTAATGTGCCTTCTAATGTGGCCTATGTGTCTATGTGGTGAAAA